>SUXH01000008.1 GCA_015061055.1 Bacteroidales bacterium | reverse complement strand
CCAAAGGGAACAAGAGATTTTTCGCCCGAAGAAATGGCGAAACGTAATTATATATTCAATACAATCAAGGACGTGTTCTTGCTATATGGTTTTCAGCAGATAGAAACACCGGCAATGGAAAATCTATCTACACTGATGGGTAAATATGGTGAGGAAGGTGATAAATTGTTGTTTAAAATATTGAATAGTGGCGATTTCTTGCGCGATGCAAGTGATGAAATGCTTGTTGCAAGAGATTGTGTACATCTTACTTCAAAGTTGTGCGAAAAGGGGTTGCGTTATGACTTAACTGTGCCATTTGCGCGTTATGTGGTACAACATCGCAATGAATTGCAATTCCCTTTCAAACGCTATCAAATTCAACCTGTATGGCGTGCCGATCGTCCACAGAAAGGACGTTATCGCGAATTTTATCAATGTGATGCCGATGTCGTAGGAAGTGATTCACTTGTTAACGAAGTGGAACTGATTTCGCTTATCGATGAGGTGTTTGCTCGTTTTGGAATTAATATCACTATTAAGTTGAATAATCGAAAGGTGCTTAGTGGTATAGCCGAAGTGATAGGAGCACCCGAAAAGATTATAGATATAACTGTAGCGATTGATAAAATCGACAAGATTGGTATTGATAATGTAAATGCTGAACTGCGAGAAAAAGGGTTGAATGAAGAGGCTATTGCAACTTTGCGTCCATTGCTTGAGCTAAGTGGTTCAAATGATGAGAAACTTGCCACCCTTGAAGGTCTGTTGGCTCAAAGTGAAGTGGGAATGAAGGGTATCGAGGAGTTGCGTTATGTGATTTCGAATGCTCGTGAAATGGGATTGCGTTCGGTACTTGAGCTTGATGTATCTCTTGCTCGAGGATTGAACTATTATACGGGTTCTATTCTTGAGGTGAAAGCCAACGACGTGGAAATGGGTAGTATTACCGGCGGAGGCAGATATGACAATCTTACAGGTGTGTTTGGAATGGATGGCGTGAGTGGAGTGGGTATCAGTTTTGGTGCCGATCGTATATTTGATGTGTTGAATATGCTCAATTTATATCCTGCAGATACATGTGCGACAACAAAGGTGATATTTATGAACTTTGGAGAAGCTGAAGCAAAGCAGTCATTGAAGTATGTGATGCAATTGCGCAAAGAAGGCGTGTCGGCAGAACTTTATCCAGAGGCATCCAAGATGAAGAAGCAAATGGCTTATGCAAATGGGAAAGCAGTACCGTTTGTAGCTATGGTGGGTGAAACTGAATTGAATGAAGGAAAGCTAACGTTGAAAAATATGGCTACCGGAGAGCAAAAAATGCTTGAAATAGGTGCAGTAATTGAAAAGTTGAAATAAAAACAATACTTTATATTAAGTTCCCATATTATGTGGGAACTTTTTTGTTGAAATGAAGAAATTTCTAAAAACTTGGATGTTACCCATATCAATGGTGGGTGGTGTGATATTTCATAATTATATGGAAAGTATTGCATGGGTGTCGCCGTTCTTGATTTTCTGTATGCTCACAATAACATTCACAAAGTTGAAGGTGAGGGAACTTAAAATCACAAAATTCCACTGGACCTTGCTGTGTGTGCAACTTATAGGTTGTTGGGCTGTGTATTATTTGCTGTATCCGATTAATCAGGTGGTGGCTGAAGGTGCATTTATGTGTGTGTTTATGTCAACGGCAACAGCAGCTCCGGTTGTGACGGGAATGTTGGGAGGCAGTGTGTCGATGATGGCAACATACTCAATGCTGAGTAATATTGCGTTTGCTCTCACTGCTCCTATGTATTTGTCGTGGATCTCGGTGGGGCGTGATATTGCTTTTGTCGATTCGTTTATGAGAATAGGGACACAAGTGGTACCAATGATTATAGTTCCGTTTTTGTTGGCATTACTGATGCGTAGATTTATTCCAAGATTACATAAAACCATTGCTTCACATCAGTCGGTTTCGTTTTGGTTGTGGGCAGTAGCCTTGTTTGTCGTAATCGGGAATGCTGTAAGTTTTGTGATGAAACAGCATATTGCAGAATTGGGAGTTATGATAGCATTAGCGATGATATCGCTTATGGTGTGCGTGTTGCAATTTTATTGTGGGAGGAAGATTGGAACACACTTTGATGATAAAGTGGCAGGCGCACAAGGACTCGGGCAAAAAAATACGATTTTAGCATTGTGGGTGTCGCTTACATATTTGAATCCTATAATCTCAATAGCACCTGCTGCATATATAGCATGGCAAAATATCATAAATTCGGCACAATTATACCGAAAAGCCAAATATGGCGAATTGTGAAAACAGATTGATATTTTACTAAAAAAACATTAATATAGTAGTGGTATTAAGTTGAAAGTGTTATCTTTGTGAACGGGTAAATGCCCATTCTACAACGATAAAATAAAATAATATCAAATATGGAAAGTATGTATGAGAAATTAATGGAGTTGCCTTTGTTTCAAGGCGTAAGCAGAGATAAGTTGTCGGAACTTATCGAAAAGACTCCATTTCATTTCGTTAAATATACAGTAGGAGAGCAAATCGTAGATGTGAGTGATGAATGTACGCACATTCGATTTATAATAACCGGTGATGTTCGGGTTGATTTGTCGTGTATAAATCGTAAGGTAGTGGTGTCGGAAACTCTTTCAGGTCCTAATGTGATAGGTCCCGATTATCTTTTTGGAAGAAATACGTTCTACCCATTTAAAGCAACAGCACTTACGGATTGTGGTATTTTGCAAATCGTTAAGAGCGATTTTATAAATATATTGATGAGTGATAAGGTGTTTTTGTTCAATATGCTTAATGTGCTTTCTCGCAATTCACAGAAGTTAACGTTTGGTATAATGGCATTATCATCGGGTTCGATAGAGGAAAGGCTGGCGTTCATTATAACATCACTAACGCAGAGAGGCAGTAAAAATATAAAGCTTATATATAAGCAGAAGGATTTGTGTTGCATATTGGGTGTACAACGTTCGTCGCTGATGAGTGCGCTCGACCGCTTGAGTAAAGAAGGTATTGTTGATTATACTTTATCGGAAATAAGCGTGAACAGTCGCGAAGAATTGTTCAAAATATTACATTCTGACGAAAATTAAAACTAAAAAACGAGATGGCTAAATATAGTTATAAGACGCAGGGTACTTGTTCGTCGCAGATTAATATAGAAGTAGAAAATGGTGTGATTATTGATGTTGAGTTTTTGGGCGGTTGTAACGGAAATCTTCAAGGAATATCTCGTCTTGTAAAAGGTATGAGAAGTGAAGATGCGGTTGCACGACTTGAAGGTATAAAATGCGGATTTAAACCAACATCTTGTCCTGATCAACTAGCACAAGCTCTAAAATTAATAGCTGAAAAAGATTAATTGTATTTATCGATAGTCTTTTAGCATTGCTTGTAGTTTTTGACGTGCAAAATATATGCGGCTTTTGACAGTGCCGAGAGGAAGATTCATTTTTTCGGCAATTTCATTGTATTTATAACCAGCTACGTGCATTGTGAAAGGAATGCGATACTCATCGGCAAAACTATTGATGACTTTTGTGATTTCTTTTACATTGAACGCTCCTTCAGGTGTTGAAAAACCGGATTCCTGTGGTAGGTTGAGATGATACAGATCTTCGGTTTGGTCAACGATAGTCTGATTTCGTACAAGACGTCGATAGTTGTTGATGAATATGTTGCGCATAATGGTGAAAACCCATCCTTTGAAATTGGTGTCTTCGGAAAATTTATCTTGATTGTCGAGAACTTTTAACGTTGTGTCTTGCAACAAATCGCGTGCTTCCTCACGATTGGAAGTAAGAATATAAGCAAAGTTAAACATATTATCTTGTAGGTCGATAAGTTGTTTTTGAATGGTTGCAGTTGCAAGTGTTGCCATAGTAATATATATAAGTGTTTGCAAATAAAACACAATGGAAAGTGGAAAGTTTGCATTATAAACCAACATTATACAAACCACATTTTTTTTAACCTAAATAAGACTTTTAAGAAAGTCGCTTCAATATGAATTCTTTTATTAATATTTTATTAATAAGTTGAAGCAGTGTTGAGAATAATTGTATAACTTTGGAGAGAAATTAGTAAATGTAAGAAATAAAACAAGATATGAGTAAATTGAAGTATATAGGAATAATTCCGGCGAGATATGATTCTACTCGCTTCCCCGGTAAACCGCTTGCAATGATAGGTGGCAAAATGATGATACAGCGAGTGTGGGAACGTGTGAGTTGCGTACTTGACAATGTTGTTGTGGCGACAGATGATGAACGAATAGTGAAAGCTGTTGAGTCATTTGGCGGAAAAGTCGTGATGACAAGTAAAAATCATAAAAGTGGAACTGACCGTTGTAATGAAGCATATAAGTTAGCTGGAAATGGTGAAGATATTATTATAAATATACAAGGAGATGAACCATTTATAATGGCTGAGCAAATAAAAGGTGTAATGGAATGTTTTGATGATGAGCAAACAGAGATTGCAACCTTAGTGCGACCATTCTCTTCTGAACGAGCATACTCTGAACTTGAGGATTGGACTACACCAAAAGTAGTTGTTGGTGAAGATATGAGTGCTTTATATTTTTCACGTTCGGTAATACCTTTTGTTCGAGGAAAAGAGCGTGAAGAATGGGCAAGAATACATCAGTATTATACACATGTGGGTATGTATGCTTATAGAGCCAATGTTCTTGATGAGATTACAAAGTTACCGCAATCATCTCTTGAAGTAGCTGAGTCGTTGGAGCAGCTTCGTTGGTTGCAGAATGGATACAAGATAAAAGTAGGTGTGACAGAATGTCCCACAATCGGAATTGATACGCCGGAAGATTTGGAAAAGGCAGAGGCATTGTTGCTAAAAGATAAAATTGAAGACTAATGCTTGACAGAAGTGTAGCTCCGGAATTAAAGTCATTTGATGATTTGAGATTCGATTATCCACATTATGTAACTTTAAGCAATGGCTTGAAATTATATGTGGTGAATAATGGAGATCAAGAAGTTAATAAATTTGAGATTATTTGTCGTGGGGGATTGCTTGAAGAACGTAAGGCATTACAATCTTTTGCTTTGTCATCTATGCTTGTGCATGGAACAGCAGAGTTATCATCAAATGATGTGGCTGAGATTCTTGATTACAATGGCACGTATATGAGTGCGACAAATACTGATAACTTTATGCACATCAGTCTGAATTCTTTGAACAAGAATTTTGATGAAGTGTTGCCGGTGTTGAGGTCATTAGTAGAGTGTCCGGCAATACCGGAGCGCGAGTTTGAGGTACTAAAGACGCAAGTAAAGAGTGCATATCAAACTGCTCGTGAGAAGGTGAAATATCTTGCTCAAGTAGCAGGGCGACAACTATATTTTGGAGAAAATCATCCTATAGCTCACGCTATTACTGATAATGATGTGGATAGTATCACACGAGAAGATATTCTTGACTTTCACAAGGAATATTTACGCCCCGAAAATATGATATTTGTATTGTCGGGTAAAGTGGGTGATGAAGAAATTCGCTGTGTCGATGAAAATTTCGGGAAATATAGACTATCGGGAAAGCCAAGTGAATTCAGTATGGTGGAGAGAGAACCCTCAACTCGGAAACGTGTAGTGGTTAATAAAGAAGGAGCTTTGCAGTCGGCTGTGTATATGCTACAAGAAGCTGTGCCACGAAGCCATCCCGATTATATTTATTTGAGGTTCTTGATTACGGCTCTAGGAGGTTACTTTGGTAGTAGATTGATGCAAAACATACGCGAGGACAAAGGTTATACGTATGGAATAAATTCGATGCTTATAGGTCGCAGAATCGGTTCAAAAGTGGTTATAGTGAGTGAGTGTGATAATGCTTATGTAGAGCCGTTGATAGAAGAAACTCATAAAGAAATATTGCGTTTGCAGAGTGAATTAATGTGTGAGGAAGAACTTGAAATAGTGAGAAATAATATGTTAAGCGATTTGGCAAAGACACTTGATTCACCTTTTTCTATGGCTTCGTGTGTAAGCACAAATTTAATATATAACACAGGAGAGGATTATTTTAATCGCCAGGTCAGAGATATAAAAAATATAACTGCTCAAAAATTACTTGAGGTGGCAAATAAACATCTGGATGTGAATAAATTTTATGTGTCGGTGGCAGGTAATGAGAGACAATTAGCAATATAATCAAAAGAATAACGTGAATTTATTGCGTTAATGATTTTTTTTTGCGAAATTTGCAAAATAATTGGAAAATAAGAAATTTATTAAAAATAATAACAAATGGCTAAAAAAAGTGCTTTACAAACAGCTCGTGCTGCTTATCAGCCTAAATTGCCTTCAGCATTGTGGGGCGGTGTATCGGCAGTAGAGGGTGAACCAACTCAATCAGTAGCTGATCAGGAAGAAATAAAGGCGTTGTTCCCAAATACATACGGTCTTCCTGTTCTTACTTTTGAAAAGACTTCAAAGAGTGCAAAATCTCATGACGCAGTTAATGTAGGTGTTATTCTATCGGGTGGTCAAGCTCCTGGAGGACACAACGTAATCAGCGGTTTGTTTGATGGTATTAAGGCTATTAACAAAGAAAGTCGTCTATATGGATTCTTAATGGGTCCCGGTGGTCTTGTTGACCATAACTATATGGAACTTACAGCTGATATTATTGATGAATATCGCAACACAGGCGGTTTTGATATAATTGGTTCAGGTCGTACAAAACTTGAAACTAAAGAACAATTTGACAAGGGTCTTATCATTCTTAAGGAATTGAATATTTCAGCATTGGTAATCATCGGTGGTGACGACTCTAATACAAATGCTTGTGTGCTTGCCGAATACTATAAGTCAATCAATGCAGGTGTACAAGTAATCGGTTGTCCTAAGACTATCGATGGTGACTTGAAGAACGAAATGATTGAAACTTCATTTGGTTTCGATACAGCTACTAAGGTGTATTCAGAAGTTATCGGTAACATTGAACGCGACTGTAACTCAGCGAAGAAATATTGGCACTTCATTAAGTTGATGGGTCGTTCAGCTTCTCACATCGCTCTTGAATGTGCTCTTCAAACTCAACCTAACTACTGTGTGATTTCAGAGGAAGTTGAAGCTAAGAAGATGACTTTGAACGAAATCGTTGACGATATCGCTAAGGTAGTAGCTAAGCGTGCTGAAAACGGTAATAACTATGGTATTGTTCTTATCCCAGAAGGTTTGATCGAGTTCATCCCAGCTATGAAGGCACTTATCGCTGAACTTAACGACCTATTGGCTAAGACTCCTGACTTCGCTGAACAGACTCCGGCTGCTCAACGCGAATTTGTATTGAATAATTTGAGTCCGGAAAATGCAGCTACATTTGCAAGTCTTCCGGAAGGTGTTGCTCGTCAGCTTACACTTGATCGTGATCCTCATGGTAATGTGCAAGTATCGCTTATCGAAACAGAAAAGCTACTTAGCGAAATGGTAGGTAAGCGCTTGAAAGAAATGAAGGCTGCCGGTGAATTTGTTGGTAAATTCTCTGCATTGCATCACTTCTTTGGATATGAAGGTCGTTGTGCCGATCCATCAAACTTCGATGCCGACTACTGCTATGCTCTTGGCTACAATGCAGCTCAATTGATTAAGTGCGGTGTAACAGGATATATGTCATCGGTTCGCAACTTGACTTGTCCTTCAGTACAATGGATTGCAGGTGGTATTCCAATCACAATGATGATGAATATGGAACGTCGCCATGGTGCAATGAAACCGGTAATTCAAAAGGCTCTTGTAGACTTGGAAGGCAAGCCATTCAAATACTTTGCTAAGCATCGTGCAGAATGGGCTGAAAAGACAAGCTACACATATCCAGGTCCAATTCAATACTTCGGTCCAGCTGAAGTGTGTGACCAACCATCAAGAACTCTTTACTACGAAAAAGGTGGTAAATAGTATATATTAAAATCCTAACTCACAGCTTGCTGTCCCTGGAGGAACTCCTTCCAGGGACAATTTTTTTTTGAGGATTGAGGATTCCTAATTAAATATGGTGATAGTTTTTTATGTGATACTTGAGTATACATTATAGAAGAGTTTTTAAGAAATAATATATATGTAATGGAAATATTAAATATTGGGGCAATACAAAATATTTATTTCTTAGTATAGCTTAACTATAACATATTTTTGTTAACTTTGTAATGGATACATCAGCTAAAGAGTTGGCAGATGTTTCTTTTGATGTAAACAAAAGGTGTTATTGAAATTTTATCTTCTAAGGTCAAACTTCGCAACTTTGATAATGGAATGAAGATAAGGTTAGCAATAGCACCTGCATTGGATGCCTATATCAACGTTACTAATTTGTAACATTTATATAGTCGTATCGGTGTGGGAGCTGTTGTCTTATCTATTCCATAGGTAGCGAAGACCTGACTTTAGGATAAGACAGAGATACAATCTCCACACCTTTTTTGTATACCTATTAATCATTCCATTGGGAGATGAGGGACACAATATTTCTATCTATGAAACAGATATTTTTATTATCAATGTTATTGTGTTCATTTTTTTCTTATGCACAGGATGTAATTGTGAAGAAAAATGGATCCACTGTTGTGTGTCGTGTTGTTGAAGAGAATTCAACGGAGATTGTTTATAAGAAATGGGGTAACTTAAATGGTTCTAATTATGTTATGGACCGCAATGATATTACTGCTATTAATTATGAAAATGGAAGAAAAGAATCGTTATCAAACTCTTCTATAAATGAGTTTGCTCCAGGTAATCAAAATAGTGGTAAACAGACTCTTAATGACAATGCATTATTACAACTTGATTTAGGCTTGAATAACTATGCTCAAAAAGCAAAAAAACTGAGGATAGCAGGTTGGATAGTGGAGGAATTTTGATTGCAGGAAGTGTAATCTTGATTGCTAATGGGTATGATGATGATGTCTTGCTACCTTGTGGTATTGCAAGTGGAGTTGCCGGTATAGCTTGGACTTCGGGATTCCTTATAGCTGCCAATAAACAACCCAAAAAGGCAAACTCAATGGTGCAGAATAGTCCTCTATTGCAAAATGAATTTACATTAAGTAAGGGCTCATCGCTCATAGGTAGTGTTGATGTAATAAAAGATGATATCAAACATCAGCATATTCTTGGAGTTGGTTTACGTTATAACTTTTAATACTATTATATAAGATGAAATTAAAATTAATATTACTTACGGCTCTGTTGTTTGCAATATTCTCTATTAGTTCTTGCAGTTCATCAAAAAGTGGAGTACGTACAAATAACGCTTACAAAACACCTGTAACGCATATAAAAAGTTTTAATGATTATGATTTGGATGTATCGCCAGAAGGTGTAACATATACGATTGATATTTCAACACCGGAAGGAAGAATGAAACTCAAAAAATTATCATTAAGAGAAGCTGAAGAACTTGCACTTATTGAAGCAGTAATAAAGTATAATTGTACTATGCTCGTGAATCCACAATACACTAATTTGACAAATGGTAATAGCGTACTTCGTATAACTATATTTGGATTTCCAGCTAAATTCAAGAGATCTGAACATAATGGAAATCAATCTGAAAAGAAAATTAATAACGTTATAATAAATTGATTTCTTATAGAATTTTTTAAGTTGTTAATTGTTAGATAAATATAAAAGCCAATTCAACTCCAAAGGAGGTAAATTGGCTTTTATGGTTAAAAATAGATCAAGTATGTTTTAAAAGGCAAAGTACTTATTTCGGTAAAAGAGGAATTATAATGTCGGCTATGTAGAATGCGATGCGATAGTGTAGGGGTATATCGGAGTATTGCATTATGTGCTTGTTTGATTCGGGATATGTACTTTTCCAACGTCGGAACTGACGAGGAGAAGTGCGCAACATCTTTATTTTAGATGTGAATTTCAAGTGATTTAGAAATTGAGAGTATTTTATATGCAAGTTGCGTTCAATAAACCATTTTTCGAGGAATTCGGCGTATTTTAGCCTATCGTTAAGTTGTTGTTCGTGTGAATTGGAAGTAAGTGAATGATATTCGTATTTACGATAATGGTAGAATGGCTTGTTGAGCAATATAACTTTAGGACTCATCGCGTATATGCGTGATATTACAGATAAATCTTCCCAACAATCGATGTGTGGCACTGATTTATTATCTTTTATGAGGCTTGTTTTTATAAGCTTGTTACATAATGAAAAGTGGAGAAAATTTAATGGTATATTGTTAAGGTTGGCAATGTCGCTAACGTTGAAATGTAGTATTTTTTCTTTTTGGAATGTGTTGGTGTAAAAAGGTGTGGCTACAACGTCGGCATCTTGTACAATCATTTCAGTCAACATTTCTTCGATGGCATTTAGTTCCACCCAATCGTCGCTATCACAGAAGGTGATATATTCTCCGGTGGCTTTGTCGATGGCAATATTACGCGTGGCAGATGATCCTAAGTTGTATTTATTCTCTAATATCGTTGTTTGTCGTTGTGGATATTTTTCTACTATTGATTTCAGAATATTTAAGCTGTTGTCGGAGGAAGCGTCATTGATGAAGATGTATTCAATGTTGGAATATGATTGTTCGAGGAGTGATATTGCACACTTCTCGATATATTTTTCTACATTGTACACCGGCACGATGATACTTACTTTTGTATTACAATTATTTAGCAACCTATTTTTCATAAATATTGTAATAGGGTTATACTGATAAGTCTTTGATTACCCCTAAATATTTATTTATATCTTGGGTGGTTTCGTCATACAGAGATTTGATAGTGAATTCGAATGCAACCCAATTGTTTGTAATAGGAGATTTTAATTTGACTATTGTTTTGTCGATGTGTTCGGTTTTGTTGTTTAGTTTCGATAATAGTTCGTCGAATTTATCTTGTGACTCATTGTCCATAAGTGAAGTAAAATTATCATCGTTGACTCCATATTTATCATAGAAATAATCTGGTACGATATAATGTTCGATTTCGTAAGGAATGAATTCAAAAACGCCAATGGAATTCGCTTTACAAAGCTCGGTAACCGATTCTTTAAACTCTTCAAGATCGTGAAGTCGAAGAACATTATCGGAAATATTGTGATAAACACCAATAATATATTGGTTGGCAGTGTTGGGGTCGTAATATGAATGCAGATTAATCCGATAATATTGATATTTGTCGGAAAGTCCGGTTTTGATGCGTAGCACTAAGTATGCATTCTCTTTTTGGTTAGAGAGCATTTCTTGAATAATTTCTTCTGATTTGCCTCGATCGTCGGGGTGTATTGAATTATTCATTTTTTCATAGTCGAGTATTCGGTGAGAATTATCGAGTGTTGTGATGTTGAATATTTGACTCTGTGGGTTAAATTCAAGGAATTGATATTCGCTTGATTTCATTAAGAAGTCAAGTTTGTTTTGCAATTCTTTATGTTTTGAAAGTGCGACATTTGAATTATCCGAGATAGAAGATGCGAGTGATATACCAATAGTAGTGTTGCTGTCAACTCGGATAGCATTTAGAATTATTTCACGCGATTCATATATGTTGGAATTGCCAAGAGCTACTTTTATTGAAATATGAGCGCTTCGTTTTTCGCCATTAAGTATGGAAAGGAATTCTTCGATGAATAGAGAACGAGAAAGCGGGTGAATATATGATAAAACTTGTTCGTACGAAAAACCTGTGTTGTGAGCTTTGTTATCCGAGAATGAGTAGAATCTATCTTCTTCGCTATCATAATAACAGATGTTAAGTAGATGGTTCTCTGAAATTTGAGATAATGAAGTTACATATTGCAGATTCTTTTGGCTTAGAGTGTGTAGCTCAGTAATGTCGTATATATATGAAATATATCCGGTTAGAGCCGTTCCGTAGTTTGCTATAGGAATAATGTATATGCTGTAAATTTTATCTTTAGGTAATACAAAATCACCGAGATGATTGAAAATACTATCTTTGCTTATGAGATTATATGTGAAATGAATTGCAGTTTTATTTTTTAATTTATCAATCATTTCGTTGTTGAGAATTGTATGTTCGAAAATAGAATTCTCATTAAAATAAAGTTTTGTGCGTCGAGAAGAATTTACAAGCTCATATCCTGCTTTATTGATGAATTTTAGTTTGCCTAAATTGTCAAAATAAACAGTAATAGTAGGAATAGAGTCATAAATCTTCTGCATATTTGTAATTAGTGGGGTGTCATCAATGATGACAGGAGACTTTTTCTTCTTTTCTGCTTGGTATAACCAATGAACATAAAGAACGTAAAAGATAAGAATCATAGTAATCACGACACCAATAATCAAAAATGTGATTTCAAAAGGTTGAATAGAGTCTTCATTAATAGGGTAGAATCTTTTGAAATATATTGAGTCGTAAGTACCATTAGATCGTATGGTTCTAAGTGAACTATTGATTTTGTCGATTATAAGTTGGTTCTGTGGTGTGTTTAGCATCACAAACTTTATAGAAAGCGGTTGGCAAAATAATCGTCTAACAGATAGATTTGTAAGATTATGCTTGTTGATGTAGAAATAAGCAGCGTCATTGCTTGTAATCATAGCATCATATTTCCCTGATGATAATAATCTTAATCCATCAGAAACATTTTTAATGAAAACAAAGTCGACTTTGATATTGTATTCTTTTAAATAATCTATAATAGGAGAGTGCTTTACGATAAGGACCGTTCTACCATCTAAATCTTTCCAAGAATGGATGCCAGAGAAAACACGTGCTACAATATCGTGGTCGATATATCCAAATGGCTGTGATGCAATGAACTCACTATGAGAAGGAATAGAGTCCATCGAAGTAGCAATTTCTGAGCTATCGAGAACTGTAGAATAGAAGTTGAAAATCTCTTTATTTGATTTAGTTGTATAGTTGATTCTGTTGATATGGTTTATTGCATCAAAAATCTCTATTGTGAATCCTACCGGTTTATCATCTTTATTGATGTATTCAAAAGGAGCATATGAATCGTTTACTCTAAGTGTAACAACTCTTTCAGCGTAGCAAGTTACACTAATAAAAAAAAGTAATAGAGATAATATTAATTTGTATTTGAACACGTAAAAAAAGGTTTTTAAGATTTAAAATACAAATATAGTGAGAGTTGTGTAAAAAAGCAAATTGTAATTATGTTATTTAAATTGACATAAAATCTAAGAATAGATAATAAAATGTTGTGGAATTTATGATTAGTCATTAAATTTGTAGAACTAAGGATAAGTTGTTAATATATTAATGTATAAACCAAATACAATGGATTCAGACTATTTGAGGGTGGCGGCAATAGTTCCACAAGTGAATGTTGCTGATTGTGAGTATAATGTAAATAGTATAATTGAAAGCGCGCAAAAAGCAAGTGCAGAAGGTGCAAAGATTCTTGTGTATCCGGAATTGTGTGTTACAGCATATACGTGTGGGGATTTGTTTGCGCAATCGATACTTCAGCGTAAAGCCGTAGAAGGACTATGCGAAATTAAGAAGGTTTCGGCAGATCTAGATTGCATAATTGTTGTGGGAGCTCCAATTAAGTTGGATGTTGCATTGTATGATTGTGCTGTTGTTATTTCAAAAGGCCAATTTTTAGGAGTAGTTCCAAGAACATATATCACATCAGATGATAAAAAATGGTTCTCTTGCGGTGTAAGTAGTGAGAGGAGGATAGTGAAAATAGGAGTTGATGAAGTCGTTTTTGGCAATGACTTGATGTTTGTGCAAAATGGTATCAAAATAGCCATTGAAATAGGTGCTGATATGTTGGCTCCTATAGCACCAAGTGTGAATGCTTCGTTGAGTGGTGCTAATGTGATACTGAATTTGTCGGCAACAAGTGAGGAATTGGGTGGAAATAAGCGAGTTAAAGATATTGTAAAGAATATGTCTTTAAAAAATCTTGCAGGATACGTTTATGTGTCTTCAGGTTACGGAGAATCTACAACCGACTTAGTGTATGGAGGACGAGCATATGTAGCCGAAACAGGAAAAATATTGGCAGAGTCAGTTCCATTTAGAGAAACCGGTGATATTGTGTTTGCCGATTTAGATATAGAATTGATTGAGGCAGAACGTAGAAGATATAGTGTATTTGTGGATTCTAAGGCTGAGTATTCACAAAATTTTATTGAAATAGAGATTGATGGCTTTAGCTTAAAATGTGAATGTGATTATGAATTAAAACGATATGTTGAAAAGTCGCCATTTTTACCTGGCAATGAAGATAAGAGTAAGTTGTGTGCTGAATGTGTAGAGATACAGGTTGCAGGCTTAGTGCGCAGACTTCAATTTACCGGTATTAAGAATGTGGTATTGGGCGTATCGGGAGGTCTGGATTCTACTTTGGCATTACTTGTGTGTCATAAGGCTTTTGAAAAATTGGGTTATGATTATAAGGGCATAGTTGGAATTACAATGCCGGGATTTGGTACTACTGGTAGAACTTATAATAATGCGTTGAAATTAATGACCGAATTGGGGATAACGCAGAAAGAAATATCAATTAAGAAGTCTGTACTACAGCACTTTGAAGATATTGGCCATGATGCTAATATTAAAGATGTTACATACGAAAACAGCCAAGCTCGTGAACGTACACAAATATTAATGGACTATGCTAATGAATGTAATGGTTTGGTACTTGGAACAGGAGATTTGTCGGAACTTGTACTTGGATGGGCTACTTATAATGGCGATCATATGTCGATGTATGGAGTTAATTCCGGTGTGCCAAAAACATTGGTACAGGAATTGGTGCGTTGGTTTGCTTATAATTCAAAGGATGAAAGTGTAAAAAGTATTTTGATTGATATAGTCGACACGCCTATAAGTCCGGAATTAATGCCGGCTGACGATAAGGGTAATATAAAACAGAAGACTGAAGATTTGGTGGGACCATATGAATTGCATGACTTTTATGTATATAATGTGATTTATTATGGATTCTCACCTAAAAAAATATATAACTTGGCTAGAACAGCTTTTAAAGGAATGTATGATGATGAAACAATAAAGAAATGGCTGCGTGTATTCTATCGACGTTTCTTCGTACAACAATTCAAACGTTCCTGTTTACCTGATGGTCCTAAAGTGGTAAGTGTGAGTCTGTCTCCGCGAGGTGCTTGGCAGATGCCGAGTGATGCATCAGCGAAATTATGGCTTGCTGAATGTGATAAGTTATAAGGAAATTCAATATATTGTTCTCTGTAAGAACGAAATGAAAAATATTAAAGAATCAATTCGCTGAATAAGTTGGGGAATTGGTTCTTTATGTTTACCTTTGTAGAGTATTTATGAAATCGATTTTATACAATATATACAAAGTATTTCGTGCGCTGATAATTATAGGGATAGTGGGTGCTGTCGCTATTTTTGTGTCGGTGTATTTGTTATTATTATTCCCTGAATTCCAAAATGAAGTAAGAAAGACAACTGAACAAGAGTTGTCGGCAATCCTTGATACTGATGTGCGATTAGAAAAAGTAAAAATTATGCCGTTCAATCAAGTGATTTTGGAAAATGTGGTGGTTAATGATACAACCGATGCCCCATTGCTTAAAATAGATAAACTCGGGGCAGGACTCAGTTTGTATAATATGGTTGTGCGCAAGCGTTTAGTGTTTACTTATGCTGAAATTATGGGTCTTGATGCAAGAGTAAGTAAGGCTACACCGGATTCTCAGCCAAATATTCAATTCTTGATAGATATTTTAGCTCCAAAGGACAAAAAGAATCCTCCAAAGAGATTTGATTTGACAATATATAATATCGTACTTAGAAATAGTAAATTGTCGTATGATGTACTGAGTGAACCTCAGAATAGCGAGAAATTTGATAAGAATCATATTCGAATTAAGAATTTGAAGGCTGATATAGCATTGCCACGTATTCAGAATAATGCCTTTAATGTGAAGTTGAAGCGATTGTCATTTGAAGAAGAAAGTGGATTGCAATTGCTGAAATTATCGTTAAATACGTATATTTGTGATAGCCTTATTTCAGTGGAAGGTTTCAAAGCTGAGTTGCCTCGTTCAAATATAGATGTAGCTGATTTCAATTTGAGAATTAATAGTTTGAAAACTCTTGGAAAAGATTTAAAGGACTTAAATTGGGATATAAATACCATAGGAACCTATATTACGCCTAATGATCTTAGATGTTTTGCGCCTGTATTAGGAAAAATGAATGAACCGATAAGCATAAATCTTCTTGCCAAAGGATCGACAAAAAAACTTGATGTGTCTAAATTGGAGGTCGCTACTGCAAGCGAGCAAATAGTAATGCGGATTAATGGTAAATTAGAGAATCTTGTAAATATGGATTCTTTAAGAGTGGATTTACCTAAAATTTATGTAAATGCAAATTCACATGAGATAGCAGAAATAGTTACACTTCTTGGTAAGCCATCGAAAAAGGCTGAAAATATATTAAGAAATAGCAATCGAGTGAAAATTGAGGGTACTTTAAAAGGTACAAATAGAAATACATTTTTTAAGGGAAATGTTGCTACAGCTAAAGGAATATTGAATCTTGATGGATATTTTTCCAAGAGTAATTTGTCGGTGGGATTTAAAGGACATGCGAGAACCGAGAAATTTAATGTCGGATCATTGTTATCGATTCCGGAAATTGTGGGTGAAACAGCATTTGATTTGGTTGTAGATGGAGTGAAGATAAATAGGTCTGTTTCGGCCGATGTGAAAGGGAATATTTCGTATGTGGAATTGAAAGGGTATCGTTACCACGATATTTCGGCTAATCTTGAAGTAGCAAGAAATAAGTTTAATGGAGCATTGTCGGTTAATGATGAGAATCTTGTGATGAAATTAGATGGTTTTGCTCTGCTCGATGGTGAAAAATCTCATCTTGATGCAGCATTGTCCGTAAGCCATTGTAATCTTGCAAATATAAATATTTCTAATAAATACCCCGAACACGATTTGTCATTTAAGGTCAATGCGTATGCCGATGGCAATCAAATTGATAATTTGAATGGTGAGGTGAGATTGTTCGATGTTAAATTTGTTGATGAGGCCGGCGATGGAATCTTAATTGATAATTTAGAACTGTTGGCTGATAATACAAAATCGCCATATGAGATAATACTGACATCGGACTTGATAGATGGAAGTGTAACAGGATATTATAATTTTAGTACGATAGTACCAACATTGAAACAGATCTTATCACAAGAATTCCCGGCATTGTTTTCCAATGAAGGTATTGTTGCAAATAAAACAGCCGGAAAGGCAAATGATTTTAAATATAGTTTCACTATTAAAAATAATGAAACTATGAATTCATTGTTAAGTCTCGTTAAGTCGCCGATTGCTTTAGTTTCACCTATTGAGTTATCGGGTAATCTGGATGAAACAGGTAAGCATTTCTCGTTATATGTTGATGCTCCATATATCGCACAAAAGAACAAACTTATTGAAAACAGCAGTGTATATGTGGGAACCAATCCGGTAGATGGCTATTTGTCGATGAATGTTAAAACAACAATGCCTCTCAAGAAGGGTAAAATGACACTTGATGTTGAAGGGAATGGCGGAAAAAATATGTTTAATACAGATGTGTCATGGGTAGTAGACCGGGAAGAAGATTTTCATGGAAATATAGACTTGACAATGAATATCACTCGAGTGAAAGAGAGCGATAAACTAATGGCAACGATTGATGTGAATCCTACCACATTGGTGTTTAATGACACTGCTTGGTATGTGCATGATTCAAAGATTGGAATATATGATAATAATATAAGGGTAAAGAATTTCAAAGTAACATGCGATAAGCAATTTGTAAGTATAAATGGTCGTACGTCGAGTGAGCCTGATGATAAATTAGAAGTTGAACTTAAAGATATTAATCTTGATTATATATTTGAAACATTGCAAATCAATAATGTAACTTTTGGGGGATATGCAACGGGTAAAATTGTTGCGTCTGAATTGTTAGGTAAAGAGCCTCGATTGGAAACGGACCATTTTTTTGTAGATGGATTAGAATATAATAATACACTTCTTGGTGATGCCAATATAAAGAGTTTTTGGAATAATGAGAATAAGTTTGTGGCAATAAAAGCCGATATCTCTCAACCTAATGGATGTGAGAGTATGGTTGATGGCGAAATATATGTATTGAAAGATTCAATGCGTTTTGATTTTGAAGCCGAAAAACTGAAGGTGGGATTTATGAAACCATTTATGTCGGCTATCACGAGTGATCTTGATGGTTATGCTTCGGGATATGCTCAGTTATATGGTAAATTCAGTACTTTAAATCTGAAAGGAGATATTTTTGCAGAAGACTTAAAGGTGAAGGTAGATTATACTAATGTATATTATTGGGCAACTGATTCGATAAAAATAGTCCCCGGACTTATCACATTTGATAATGTACAATTAAAGGACCGATTTGGGAAAACTGCAAACTTGTCGGGATATGTGGCGCACGAAGATTTTCATAATGCGTCATTCCGATTTGATGTAACGGAAGCACAGGATTTGTTGTGCTATGATTATCCTTCAAAGAAGATAGATCCTTGGTATGGAACTATATTTGGAAATGGTGGAGCAACCGTAGTAGGTGAACCAGGGTTGGTAGAAATAGAAGTTAATATGTCGACCGCAGCAGGTAGTAAGTTTTACTTTGAATTGTCTGATGAACAGACTGCTTATGAATATGATTTTGTTACATTTACCGACAAGAGAAAAGCTGAACGAGAGCGAATAGAGCGAGAAAACAGCAAAAGAAAAGATTTGGAAAAATATTTGGCTCTACAAAAGAAGAATAATGCTACAACTTCAAGTAGTAAAATACTTGTTGAAATAAATGCCGAAATAAATCCGTTGGGGCAATTGATTCTTATAATGGACCCTGTGGGTGGAGATAAAGTTAAGGCAACAGGCTCGGGATCATTGACGATGAAATACGATTCATCGGCCGATTTGTTCTTGCAAGGTAAGTATACGATAGATAAAGGAACATATAATTTTACACTTCAAGATATTATAGTAAAGGACTTCTTGATTAACGAAGGAAGTAGCATTTCATTTGATGGTAATCCGTATGATGCTGATATAAACATAGAGGCTGTATATCCGTTAAATGCTAATTTGCTTGACTTAGATGAATCGTTTGCAACCGATAAAGAATTTAATAGAACAAATGTGCCTGTGCAAGCATTGTTGAAAGTAACGGGTAAGATTGCAGAACCAAATGTTGTGTTTGACTTGAATTTTCCAACATTGACGAGTGATGCTTATCGCAAAGTGAAAAGTATTATCAGTACTGATGATATGATGAATAGACAAATTATTTATCTGCTTGCATTGAACCGATTCTATACACCTGAATATATGGGAGGCACAAAAAATAATAATGAGCTAACATCGGTAGCTTCGTCAACAATATCGTCGCAATTGACAAGTATGCTTGGGCAAATAAGCGATAATTGGCGTATTTCTCCTAACTTTAAGAGTGATAAAGGTGACTTCTCTGATGTGGAGGTTAATTTGGCTTTGTCGAGTCAGTTGCTGAATAATAGATTGTTGCTTAATGGTAATTTTGGCTATCGTGATAAAATGGTGTCGGCAAATAATAGTAATTTTATTGGCGATTTTGATATTGAATATTTGTTAAATAAATCGGGAAATGTGAGATTGAAAGCATATAATCACTTCAATGATCAAAACTACTATGTTAAGAATGCGTTGACCACACAGGGTGTAGGTATCGTGTTTAAATATGATTTTGATAAGCCGTTTGAATTCTTTAAGCGAAAAAAGAAATTTAAATTAGAGTTGTCGCCGGATAGTGTACCTATTGATGCAAAATAAGAGTAATATGACTCAATAAAATAAATGTGGTGATGATGAATGCAACGTTTCGACATATTATAGCTATAATGATATTAATAATTCCAATGAATATGTATGGAACAGATGATATCATAGGAGATACGTTGAGTGATCGCAAGATGAAAAGTCTCTATGATAAGGTGCGTTATTATCGAAGTATCTCAAAGGATACGGTTGCTATGGATTCATTTCGCACAGAATATGAAAATGAATTTTGGAAAATAGCTGCATTAAGTGGGAAACTTGATTTGAGTGATGAAACGATCAAGTATCCAAAGTTTGTGAAATGGTGTGTTGATTTATACAATTGGGGTGATCGCACATTTAATAGCTATGATACAACTTATGTTGTAGGAACAGGCAAAAAGTGGAAATTACAGATTAAAAATGATAATTTGCTGGACTTCTATCATCTAAAACAGCCCGAGAACTTACGTATAGGGATGGCTTCGGATGTTGCATCCAATATAGGTGCCTCTATCTCATATATGGCAGTGAGTTTGGGATATTCGATGAATATTGACAACCTTATAGGAGGTAAACCGGTAACACATAAGCGATTTGATTTTAATTTTAGTTGTTCGTTAGTTGCTTTTGATGCTTATTATTTAAAGAATACAGGGAATACGAATATAAACAAACTTAATGACTATAGAAATTATAATATATTTAAATCGGATTATGAATTTTCGGGATTAACATTAGAGTCGTATGGACTTGATGCGTATTATTTCTTTAATAATAAAAAATATTCGCAAGGAGCTGCATATTCATATTCGAAATATCAGAAAAAAAGTGCCGGATCAGTGATAGGTGGTATAACAGTGTCGCATCAAGATGTGTCGATAGACTTTTCAGATCTTCCACAATCGATAAAAGATAAATTGGAAGGACTTGATATGAAATATCATGTGTATTATAATGATTATTGTTTGATGATGGGATATGGTTATAATTGGGTGTTTAAGAAGAATTGGCTCTTTAATATAACTATTATTCCTTGTTTTGGATTCAATCATAGTCTTAGCACATCTAATGTAGAATCATATAGTAAAGATAAATTCTCGATTAATGTAAAAACTAAAATGGCATTGGTATATAATCACAATAATTTTTATTATAGTATAAATGGACGATATGATGGACACTTTTATAGTTCCAATAATTATCAGTTTATAAATTCGTATACTAATTTAGCTGTTTTGGCTGGATTTAGGTTTTAATCATATTTAGTTTGAAAAAAGAAGGAATATTATGAGCATAATAATATTAGGTATAGAATCATCTTGCGACGATACGTCGGCATCTGTAATCAAGGATGGCATAATGTTGTCAAATGTTATAGCAAGTCAAAAGGTTCATGAGGCTTATGGAGGTGTAGTGCCAGAACTAGCATCACGAGCTCACCAGCAAAACATAGTGCCAGTGGTGTCGGAGGCAATTAGGCAAGCTGGAATAAAAAAGGAGGATATAGATGGTATTGCATTTACAAGAGGACCTGGTTTGCTCGGCTCTTTATTGGTGGGTACATCATTTTCAAAGGGGCTGTCATTGGCCTTGAATATTCCATTACTTGATGTTAATCATCTTCACGGACACGTTCTTTCGCATTTTATAAAAGAAGATGAAACGACAGAGGTGCCGGAATTTCCTTATCTTTGTTTACTTGTATCAGGAGGAAATTCTCAAATAATAAAAGTAAACTCTCCGAGTGATATGGAGGTGCTTGGACAGACTATTGATGATGCAGCGGGCGAAGCCTTCGATAAATGTGCCAAGGTGATGGGCTTGCCTTATCCAGGTGGTCCTTATATCGATCGTCTTGCGGCCGAAGGTGATGCCACTCGATTTAAGTTTAGTAAACCTCATATTGCCGGATTAGATTATAGTTTCAGTGGACTAAAAACGTCGTTTTTGTACACATTACGTGATGAGAAAAAATTGAATCCAAATTTTGTTGAAAAAAATATGCCAGATTTGGCTGCATCGTTGCAAAAAACAATCATCGACATATTAATGGATAAATTTTCGAAGGCAATCAAGCAAACAGGAATAAAGACTGTAGCTATAGGTGGTGGAGTTTCTGCAAATTCGGGTGTTCGCAATGCTGTCGCTGAATATTGTGAACGTAGGGGAATTAAAGCATTTATACCCAAGCGTTCGTTTACTACAGATAATGCTGCAATGATAGCAATAGCCGGGTATTTTAAGTATCTTGATAAGGATTTTTGCGATATTAATTTGCCACCATTTGCAAGAGTAACTGTGTGAGTGTAAAATAATTGATTTGAATATGGACGTATCGGTTATAGTAATTGGAGATGAACTGCTAATAGGTCAAGTTATTGATACAAATTCGGGGTGGATTGCTCGACATTTGAACCTATTGGGATGGAATGTTAGGACAGTGAGAGTGATAGGTGATTCGTCCGATAAGATATTGAATGCTGTTAATGATGCTTTCAATGAGACTGACATAGTACTGACAACGGGAGGACTTGGTCCGACAAAAGATGATATAACAAAAATGACTTTGTGCCAATATTTTGGCGGAGAAATGGTGCTTGATAAAGAAGTACTAAAGAATGTTGAGGATGTGATCAAGAAACGTCATTTGTCAATGAATCCTCTTAATGAAGCTCAAGCAATAGTTCCTACATCTTGTCGTGTAATCCAAAATCAAGTTGGTACTGCTCCTATAATGTGGTTTGAGAAAGATGGGAAGGTGCTAGTGTCGATGCCTGGAGTTCCATTTGAAATGGAAACTATGATGGAGCGTGAAGTAATACCACAATTGTTGAATCGTTTTTGTGTAGACAGCTACATAGAACATCGCACATTTATAGTGGTGGGATATGCTGAGTCGGCATTAGCCATAAAATTGGAACAATTTGAAAATGAATTACCTTCATATATTCATTTAGCGTATCTTCCTGTGCCTGGTATAGTTAGATTAAGATTAACCGGCGAGTCGAAAAACAAAGAGGCTATAACTCAAGATATGAAAACTCTTTCGGATAAATTGCATAATATTCTCGGGAGTGCCATTGTGAGTTATGACGACAAACCATTGTCGGAGATAATCGGAGAGAAACTAAAAGAGCGTGGATTGACTCTTGCTACGGCTGAAAGTTGTACAGGAGGAAATGTTGCACATCAAATAACTGCAATTGCAGGCAGTTCGGCGTATTTCTTGGGCTCGGTGGTGTCGTATACAAACGAAATTAAACAAGAGCTGTTGAACGTCTCTGCCGATGTGTTAAAAGAATATGGTGCGGTGAGTGAGCCAACTGTAAGGCAGATGGCGCAAGGAGTGTGTGAGTTGCTTGGTGCAGATTGTGCTATGGCCACTTCAGGTATAGCCGGTCCTGGAGGTGCGACTGCTACAAAACCCGTTGGAACTGTGTGGCTTGCGGCGAAATGTGGTGATAGGCTTGAGTCGCAGTGCAAACATTTTCCAGGCTCGCGCGATAGGGTGATTGATAGAGCCACAACCGAAGTGCAAATTATGCTTCTAAAAATGCTATCTGAATGATTTTATGATTGAAGAGAAAGAACGCATAGTATATTTTGACTTGATGAAAGGCGTGTGTATAGTCTTAGTCGTAATAGGGCATTGTTATGATAAGTTAGGAATAAAGATCGATAACGTGCATCTATGGTCAATGCTTGAACATCTTCGTATGCCTCTTTATTTTTTTCTATCTGGAATGTTCTTCAAGGAATATAGTAGTGCTGTCGAGTTTGTGGTGAAGAAATTTAATAGGTTGATAGTCCCCTTTTTGTTTTTTGCTGTAATATCTGTTGTGCCGGCTTTGATTTCGGGTGAAGAACAATTTGGATTTATGTCGATAAAGCATCATATTACTTGGATGCTGAAATATGCGGGGTATTTATGGTTCTTACGTACACTATTTGTTGCTAATATACTCTATTATATATATAATAAGGTTGTTAATCGCTATAATATTAAAATCCAAGTATTGTCGCTATGTGTTTTGGTAGCTATTGGGTGGGGCTTGAATCAGTTATTACCACAGGATGATGTAATTCGTCGTGATTATGGAATGATTTTTAGTATTGTTGCGTCATTGTTGGTGTTACCATTCTTTTTCGTGGCATCTAATATAAAAAATGTGTTACAGAGGGCGGGTAATATTAAATGGAGTAGAATATTGGTGGTATTTGTTGTATCGACAACAGTCTGTTATTTATCGTCCGAGGGTGGGGTTTATCTTATGTATGCCAAAGTGGAAAATACCCCAATAAAGTTCTATTTAGCATCATTTTCTGCAATAACGATGGTGTGGTGTGTGTGTTATTCTCTACGTAAATACTTGTTGCGAGGTTATGTGAATTATATGGGGCGATATTCGATTATAGTGTATCTCACGCACGTTCCGCTATTAGGGGCATTGGTGTATAGTGGAATTATACATAATTTGTGGATTCTGGTTATAGCGGTGTTATTAGTTATGCCGGTGATGATATGGTTGTTTAAGAGGTGGTTCCCGGCATTTGTGGCACAACGAGATTTGTTGATATATGAAAAAGGAAGAGTAAAAGTGGATTTTGGAGCTTTTTTGCTGAAAAATAGATGAAAAGGTGTTGTGTAGTAATAAAAAAAATACTACCTTTGCAGTCGAAAAATTTCAAAACAGCAGTACAACGACTATTCCTTTAGTCCGGTTCTGTGACTTTAATCGTTGAAACTTCGATGTAAGATAATGATATTAATAGTCTTACATAAAGCGTAGGACGATATTGTACATAAAAAATTTTACAGTTAACAACCTATCAGATACGTTGCCGACTGTGTTTTATTTAGAATATTGTGTGCTACTGAGAAGAAAGAGGTGGCAGTAAATTGGCTGAAAAGCTGACATACTCTACAAAAGGACTCTGTTTTGGAATAAAATAATTTAAAACATAATATTGAGAAAAAGCCATGTCAAAAATTTGTCAAATTACAGGCAAGAAGGCGATTACAGGTAATAATGTATCGCACTCTAAAAGAAGAACAAAGCGTAAATTTAACGTGAATTTGTTCAAGAGAAAATTCTTCTGGGTAGAAGAAGGTCAATGGATTAGCTTAGTTGTATCAGCAAATGGTTTGCGTATCATCAACAAGCTTGGTTTGGATGCAGCATTGAAGAAAGCTGCAAAAGATGGTAATTTAACTGAAATTAGAATCGTAGAAAAGTAAAATTAAGATGGCAAAGAAAGCAAAAGGTAATAGAGTTCAAGT
Source organism: Bacteroidales bacterium (assembly GCA_015061055.1). Taxonomy (GTDB): domain Bacteria; phylum Bacteroidota; class Bacteroidia; order Bacteroidales; family Muribaculaceae; genus RGIG4576. Next base: position 78,134 of record SUXH01000008.1, on the reverse strand, counting down.
CATCCTCGAATGTACTGAGCAAAGAGCTAGTGGTGTGCCAGGAATATCTCGTTATATTACCACAAAAAATAGAAAGAACACCACAGAACGTATGGAATTGAAGAAGTACAATCCATATCTTAAGAAAGTAACAGTTCATAAAGAAATTAAATAATAAGGTCACGATATGGCAAAGAAAGTAGTTGCAACGTTGCAAAAAGGTGAAGGCCGTACTTATAGTAAGGTCATCAAGATGGTGAAATCGCCAAAGACTGGCGCTTATGTATTTAAAGAACAAATGGTTCCAAACGATCAAGTGAAAGACGTTTTGGCTGCAAAGTAATTTTGTAGATACTATATAATTAATAACAATGAGAATTTCGATGTCGGAATTCTCATTGTTGTTTTATGCTTAGGGTTGTAATCTTTGAAACGATTGAGATACTATTAAAGCAAGGTGGATGTTGAAGACGATGTGCTCTATGAGGAGAAAAGTGTGTGGAGGGCTGTGAAGCGATTGAGTGACTGTGTTCCGAAACGAGCCATTTCTGCTTGAACTTGCTCTATGGATTTGGCAGGTTCGATGCGCGATTTGGAGAAAAACTTATCGGCATAGCAAACGAGTTTTTCTTCGATAGTGGTGGGCAACATATCGCGATGAGGTAGGGGAAGGCATTGTGTGACAATGTCATCGAGCGAGAGTCCGCTACCGGTGTGATGTTCGCACACAAGAGCGTGGCGATGTAATCCTTCTGCTTCGAGGAGTTCACGACCGATATATCCATGGCAGATGTAAGGCATATTGCCGGTGCAAAATATTGATGGTGCGTGGCATTTGAATATACCGATATCGTGAAGCATAGCAGCTTCGTATACAAAATCCCTGTCAATACAAAGATTTGAGTTCCGTTCAATAATATCCATTGCAAAATTAGCAACCTGCTGACTATGTGCAATCAGCAGGTTGTAAAGTTCGCTACCACGTGTGTAGTATTTGTCTAATATCTTAATGTAATCAAGCATAGCTTTATTCTACAATTGTTACCCAATTGTGAGTGTCAGGTTCATCACCAAGTTGGATACCGCGAAGGCGGTTGTATAGTTGAGTGGTAACAGGACCTGCTTCGTTGTCGGTACCGAAAGTGTATGTTTTACCTTCTTCTACATCGTCGATGCGAGAAATAGGAGTTGCTACTGCTGCAGTACCACATTCGGCTGCTTCTTGACATTCGGACAGTTCTTCAAGAAGAACAGGACGACATTCAACCTTATAACCAAGATCTTGGGCTATTTGTTGTAGACTCATATTTGTTACAGATGGCAAGATTGAACCAGACTTAGGTGTGATGTATACACTATCTTTGATTGCAAAGAAATTGGCAGGACCACATTCATCGATATATTTCTTTTCTTTGGGGTCAAGGTATAGTACAGCTGAGTAACCTTCGGCTTTTGCGCGTTCACCAGCCGAAAGACTTGCTGCATAGTTTCCACCTACTTTCCAGCGGCCAGTTCCACAAGGAGCAGCACGATCATATTCGCGATAAATAGCCACTTTTGTGGGCTTAAAACCTTCTTTAAAATAAGGCCCTACCGGTGTTACAAATATAATGAAAGTGTATTCAGTTGCAGGTTTTACGCCTACTTGTGCAGTCATACCTATCTCAAGTGGGCGAATATATAGAGATGCTCCACTTCCATAAGGTGGAATGAAACGTTCATTCAGTTTTACTACTTTTTTCACCATTTCGCAGAATAGATCTTCAGGAATAGGTGCCATCATAATACCATTTGCACTGCGTTGTATGCGCTTAGCATTTTCGTCCATACGGAAGATACGTATTTCCCCATCTTTTCCACGAAAGGCTTTCATACCTTCAAAAATTTCTTGTCCGTAGTGAAGACATGTTGCAGCTATATGTATATTTAGGTGTTCTGATTCAGAGACTTCAATTTCTCCCCATTTACCATCTTTATAAGTGCATCGCACATTATAATCTGTTTTCATATAACCAAAAGAAAGGTTACCCCAATCAATATTTACGTTATTTTCCATAAATGAAAAAATATAGTTTTTATTTAGAGAATTAGATAGCAACTTTTTGCGTTACATTACCCACCTTTACGATATAGATTCCTCGGGAATTCATCTTTAGCATAGATGTACCGGAATTGAGCTCGGCTTGTGAGACAAGTTGACCAAGTATTGTGAATACTTTCACTTGTGCCTTGTGAGGTAACTGAACGATGATGTGTCCATCTTTGCTGTAGATTTCTACACTTTCGATGCTTATTCTGGATTCAGCATTATTGTTGATTGCTGTTTCGGTAGCTATTTCCCTCCATTGAGATTGCGCAACAACGTTGCCCGCAAAACATATTGAAGCGAGAAACAATCCAACCGATGTAATTAAACTTTTCATTTATTTCCAGAATATTTTTACAAATATACAGCAAAATATTCAAGCGAGAAACAATATTTGCGTTTTTTTGCCGTTTATTTCGGTTATTTTTCGTTGTCGAAAGGGTATTTGCGTTTTGGGTTTTTGGGGAACCAACCTTTACGTACACGTTCTTGTTGTTGGAAAACTTCCAAAATGCTCCAAAATGATGAGAAAGCAGTAACGCCAAGAAGAGCAGAAAATAGAACGTTCTTGACGATAATTGTAAATATTGTGCAGATGATGCCGAGAACAAGAAAAGCCCACCAACAGTGTGTACCAAAGTGATATTCTCCTTTAATTACTATTGGGTGGAATAATCCGATAATTAAGAATGTACTGATTCCGATTACAAGTCCTAATAAATTGTGTTGAATAAGAAATTCCATAAAATTGATTTTGTTGCTTAAAGTATAATTAGAATTGGATTGTCATAGCAAGCCCATAGCTACTATTGTATGTATCGAATGTGGGCATTGCAAAAATATTTACGCTTGATTTGTTCTTGTTGAGCCCAAATACGCATTTTTCCCAAGGAAGCAGCCAATAGCCAATGCGTGCGCTGAGTATACCAATACCGGCTGCACCGATTACATCGCTAAACCAATGGCGATTGTTGTAGAGTCGGAGAAATGCAGTACCTGTGGCTACGCTGTAGCCTGCCAATCCCCACCAAGTACCATAGTTCATTCGTAATTGTTCTGCACCAAGGAATGCTGTGGCTACGTGTCCCGAAGGGAATGAGTGGTTGTCGGAGCCATCAGGACGTTTTCTGTCGATTGTGTGTTTAAGTCCTTGCGTGAGCGCATACATAGTTACAAATGAAGTTGCAGTAAGCAGCAGTTGCTCCCTTGTGTCGTAACCGCTCTTCACGCCTGTGAAATGTAATGCGTAATTGGTGGCAATCGGTAGGAAACGCAAATATTCGTCTAATTCAATAGAATGATGATTACTTCTTAGTTCTTGAAAATCTTTCTGCAAAGAATGGTCGAGGTCTTCCATAGGAGAAAAGAATAGGCTACTTGCTCCTACAGCTATAAGTGTACCTGGTAAAATCAAATGCTTAGCATTGAATTTACAATTGTTTATAGCTCTTTGTTCGTTAAGGGTATCAGCCTTTTCGGTTGCTTGTGATTTAAAAGGAAAAAACAGAACAAAAACGATAACGTATAATATGATGTGGCCTATTCTCATTGAGTACAAAGATACATAAATTTTACACAAAAAAGTTGCTTTTGAAAAAAAATGACTGTGTACAAAATAGTGCGCAGTCATTGAGTAAGTGATGTTTTTTTAATATACTTGTTAAAACGATATTTTTATTTACGTCCTTCGAGGTCGTCGTTAGTGATTGTTTTGTTAGTTTTCTTTACACTTGCTTTAAGTGAACCGAAACGATAAGAAATGTTGATTCCAAAAGCTCTATTAATGCTATGAGAAGTGTTGTAGCCGATGCGGTCGCCATTGGTAGTGTTTTGTGTGATTTGATGATATTTACCAGAGAATGGGTTTTGCGCTCCAAGTTTCACTGTCAATCTGTCTTCTTTTAGGAAAGAACGGCTAAGATTAAAACCATATTGAAAGAATGACATTCCCGAAGAATAAGTATCGCTAATTCCACTATTCCAGTAATTGACATTTGCATTTAGGATTAATTTCCAAGGTAAATTTTGCTTTACATTAGCATAGAAATAACCTCCCCAACCTTCATTTACTAAATTCTGAGTATTTGAGTATCGTTTTCGAGAAACGTTACCATTAAAAACTAATTGTGTAGATTTTGTTGCAGTCCATTGAGCATACAGATCACAACCGAGAGAGCAAGTTTTACCGTTGTTGGCATAGGTGTAATATTTTATGTTATCTTCTACGTATTCTAATCCTGAAAGAGCATTGTTTGCCCACGCAAATCCAAGTGAAGTGGAGATTACAATTTTTTGCTTCATTAATGAGTATGATATTCGTGCATTGTTGCGGCGAGTACTTTCAAGATCGGGATTACCGAAAGAAATAGTAGTAGGACTCTCGTTAATAGCAGGGTTTAGGTAACTGATACCCGGGCGATTGATGCGAGTAGAGTAGTTTAGCTTCAATGTGTTTGCATCATTAATTTTATAGCTAAGACTAAGAGTAGGCACAAGATCTGGTATATAACTACTGAAAGATGCTTTGTCGCTATTAGGATATTTACCTTTAATATGCGCTATTTCGTAACGTAATCCAGCTCTTGCTCCCCAACGCTTGCTATTATATGAATATTCAGTGTAAGCAGCGCCGATATTTGTGATATGGTCGAAATCTGTATTATCGTTAATTCCGTTATTATATTGATATAAAGTATTACTAAAGTTTTGTCGTAATATATATTTCAATCCCATTTCCACCTTGTGCTTTTCGGCAAATGGTCGAGTCCAGTCGAATTGGAACGTATGTTCATAGAATTTTAAGTTGCTACGATTGTAAACGCTATCATAGTTAAGAGGGAAATTTTCAGTGTCATCGTATGTTACATTTGATATATTCTCTTGATTAGTTGTGGACAATAGATATGAAAATGTTAGTGCTTCACCTTTTCGATGAGTTAGATGTTGGTAGTCGAGTTTCCCATTGAAATCAAAATAGTTATATTTGGGGCTGCTTGAAATCAAATTATATCTATATATCAAATCACCAAACTGATTGCTCATTGTTATATTTTGATTGTTAGTAGAGTTGAGATCAAACAAATATCCACCAAAAGAGAGTGTGATGAGGTTTAGTGTGTCAATCTCGTAACTTGCTTCTATGTTACCATAGTGAAATCCTCCGTTATTGATTTTATTTTCACCGGTATAGGTTAAATGGTTACCTGACTCAGTATAATAATACTCACCTTCTTGATATGGCGTAGTATTCGCTTTACCAAGTGTGCTGAAATTATAGTTTATGGAAGTAGTAAGTTTGCCGAATTGTGTGGTGAGATAAGTATTTGCACCACACATTTCATTGGTGTTTGCATTTGCACTCACACTTCCCACAATACCATTTATGATGCTATTTTCATCGGTAATGATGTTTAGTATACCACTTACACCTTCGGCGTCGTATTTCGCCCCGGGTTCTGTAATAACCTCAATACGCTTAATCATACTTGCGGGTATAGATTTAAGTACTTCCTTAGGATTGTTGCTCCAACTGGTGTTAGGTCGTCCGTTCTTGTAAATCTTGAAATTGCTACTGCCATTCACGAGAATTTTGTCTTCACCGTCGATTGTAACCATAGGTACTTTGCGAAGCATATCAAAAATGTTGCTTGTTTTGCTTTCTTCGTCGGCTTGAATATCGTAACTTAATCGGTCAATCTCGGTGGTAATAAGAGGTTTTTGTGCTACTACTTCCACTCCGGCAAGCATAGTTGCATCGGCTTTTATGATTAAAGTGCCGAAATCGAAGGTTTTCTTTGTGGCGGAAAGTTCGAATTCTTTGTTGATAGGCGACTTACCAACCGATGTGATGTTGAGTGTATATTTACCTGCAGTAGGAATTTCCTGTTTGAAATTACCGTTGATATCGGTAGTGCCTATTTTTATAGCTTTGTCTGTGCTTGATTGATAGAATATGCGCACAGTGGCATAAGGTTCACCGGTGTTAGTGGAGTCGGTAACACAACCTTTAACGATATATTGTGCGTATGAGTGAGTTATTGAAATTAAGAGTGTACAAAAAAGTAAAAAGTTCCTTTGCATAATGTTTGTTGTTTTAGTTTTAGAAAATTTACCTATTAGACGTGTCGATGATATAATTCGTTGCACAATTTAGGTTGAAATTAAGAATTATTAGCAAAGGTAAAATAAATACATATAATATTTTACCCCCCCCATTTTTAGTATTTATTAACATATTAAGGGTGAATCTTAATCAGATTTCAAGAATCTTATTGTTATATCGAGATTTGAGACAAGCGTTTTTCGAGATCAGTACTATTGAGCTTAGCATAGAGCTGTCCTTTATAAGCAAGAGAAATATTACCGGTCTCTTCGGAAACAATGACAGCTATTGCATCGGTTGCTTGAGCTATGCCAAGAGCGGCACGATGACGTAGACCGAGATAACGAGGAAGGCTTGTGTCGTGCGACACAGGCATAATGCAACCGGCTGCGGCGAGCTTGTCATTTGAGATAATCAATGCTCCATCGTGCAAAGGACTGTTTTTAAAGAAGATATTTTCGATAAGTCGTGTATTGATTTTAGCATCTATTCTGTCTCCTGTTCGTTCATAGTTTTCGAGAGGGACTTTCTGCTCGATAACAATGAGTGCTCCGGTTTTGCTTTTTGACATACTCATACAAGCATAAACAACAGGTATTATCCATTCTGTATCAGGTGTGCTATCGTTCTTGCGAGAGAAGATTTTTCGGAAGAAACTCCATCGTTTTTTAGAACCCAATTCGACAAGGAATTTTTTGATTTGCTCTTGGAATAGGATTACGATGATAATAAGCCCGATGTTGATGAACTTATCCATAATGCTACCAATGAGTTGCATATCAAGTATCTTAGAAACTACAATCCATAAAACGATGAATGCCAATACTCCGAGGAAAATATTCAGTGTTCCTGATTCTTTCATCGTTTTATATGTGTAGAAAAGAACTGTTGCTGTAATGAGAATGTCGATAATGTCTTTTATTCCAAATTCCATAATATGGTAGCTTTATAAATGTGTTAGCTTTTAGTGGTTTTGTTAATTAGTTTTATTGCTTCGACGGCTTCTTTTACGTCGTGTACACGAAGAATGTGAGCACCTTTGGTCAGTGCTATTGTGTTGAGAACTGTAGTGCCATTAAGAGTAGTTTCCGGATAACCTTCAAGTGTCCTGTAAATCATTGATTTACGAGAAATTCCCACAAGAATAGGTTTGTGCAACTTGTGGAAAGCATCAAGGTTCTTCATCATTTCAAAGTTCTGATTCAGGGTTTTACTAAATCCAAACCCCGGATCAATTATTATATTTTGTACTCCTTTTTCTTCTAATACCTTTGTTTTCTGTGCAAGTTCATCTATAACATCTATTGTAACATCGTTATATTGAGTGAACTGTGACATAGAGACAGGTGTACCACGCATATGCATAAGAATATAGGGGATACCCAAAGAAGCAACAGTGCTAAACATCTTGCAATCGAGATTGCCACCTGAAATGTCGTTGATGATGTCAATGCCCCATTCATTGACACATAGGCGTACAATCTCGGAGCGAAACGTGTCGACCGAAATGAGAGCATCAGGAGCTACTCGCTTGATAATATCTAATCCTTTGGCTAAGCGAGAATATTCTTCTTCAAGAGAGATGTCGATTGCACCGGGACGAGAGGAATATCCTCCAATATCGATGATTTTAGCACCTTCCTGTATAATCTGAATCACTCGCTTCTCTATTTTATCCGATTCGTTGCAACGGCTATTACCATAGAACGAATCGGGTGTAAGATTGAGTATGCCCATCACCCAAGGCTCATTGATGTTAACAATTGAGCCTCTTAATGTGATACTATATGGGGTGAAATTATACATTTTGTTAGCACAATAACAAATTCATCGCTAAATTAGTGAATTATTCTAAAATAACAAAGTTGAGACGTAGTCAAAAAAACCTATAACGTATAAGAATATGACGACAATTGCAATAGGCGCAACATATTTGATGCAAAATAGGATTGGTCTCATAGTGCGAACGTTAAGTTCCCCATTGTTGGTGAGTTGTTTTTTTACAATGTTCTTGTTCATTACCCAACCAACGAAAACCGCAAGAATAAATCCTCCAGCAGGGAGCATAATGTTGGATGATATATAGTCGAAAAGATCGAAAACAGTCTTGTCAAATAGTGTGATATGACTAAGAGAATTGAATGATAATGCACATAATGTACCGAGAACAAGAGCAATGGCTATGTTGATACGAGTTGCTTTCTTGCGGCTCATTCGATACTCTTCAGTACAGAATGTGATAAAAATTTCGCTCATCGATATTGTAGAGGTGATGGAAGCAAAGAAAAGTAAAATAAAGAAAGCAATTGACCACAAGTATCCTCCGGGCATCTGTTGGAATATGTTTGGCAAGATTTCAAATACTAATTTGGGTCCTGCAGTAGGTTCGGCTCCAAAAGAGAAAACTGCCGGGAAAATAATTATACCTGCCAAAATAGCTACAAAAGTGTCAAGAATAGCGATTATAGTGGCACTTTTTACAAGTGGTGTTTTGTCGTTGAAATAAGATGCATAAGTGAGTAAACATGTCAATCCAAGACTAAGTGAGAAAAAAGCCTGTCCCATAGCGCCGACAATCATACTTGGTGATATTTGTGTGAAATCGGGGCGGAACATAAATTCAATCCCTTTTTGAGCATTTGGCAATAATAGAGAGTTGACACAGAATAATAGAAGTAAAAGGAATAGTATTGGCATCAGTAGATTTGATATGCGTTCAATACCTTTTTGTACACCTTTTCGAAGAATGAAAAAGTTTGCTCCAAGGAACAAAGTTGTCCATAAAACAGAGCGCCAAGGAGAACCTGTAAGCGAATTGAACATCTCAGAGTATTCTTGTGATGTATGTCCGTTAAGATTACCTATTATTGATTGGAATAAATACTCTAAAATCCATCCTGCAACTACAGAATAGAAACTTAGAATCATTACTGAAGCAATGATGCCTATATAAGAAACATAGCGGAATTTGCTACCTGGAGCGAGTAGCTTGATTGCACTATTAGCATTTTTGTGTGTTGATCGTCCAATAACAAATTCGGCTATAATAACAGGAATTCCGAGTAATAGAACACATAAAATATAAATGAGGATGAATGCTCCACCGCCATGCACACCAGCTTCATAAGGAAATCTCCAAATATTTCCTAATCCAACAGCTGAACCTACTGAAGTGGCTATTACACCCATTTTAGTTGCGAATTGAGCTCTTTCTGACATAGTTTTAAATTCAAAAGTGTGAGTAGAATGTTATTATAAATTGTTTTAGTATGTTTTAGTTTCTTCAAGATCAGTAGCAGTGAGAGTGTGATGTTTGCTGTTCTCTGATTTTTTTAGTTTGGTTTTCTTTTTTTTCTTTTTCTTTTTCGTTATTGTATCGATACGAGATGAATCGATCGATGCTTGAAAATTGTATGTTGTTTGCTTGATATATTCAGTATTTTCATAGATGTGAGATGAAAATGCTGTATAAGCAATAACAATTAGCAAAATAATAATCAAGCATAGTAATCCTATTCGCTCATTACGCGAGATAGAAAAGATTTCGTTTAAGAGTTTTTTCACTTTTATATCTTAATGAAATTAGTGATGAAGATCATTGTGATAAGGATTGGACATACAAATCTTATCAAGAATAATATGGTTGGTGTAACAAACGAACGGAATGTTCCGTAATTGGTAAGTTCGTTTTTTAAGAAATTTTTTGGGAGAACCCAACCAACATAAAGACAAATCAAAAATGCGCTTGCAGGCAGAATGATATTTGCAGTGAACTTGTCGAGAGCATCAAATAAAGGCATATTTGCTATTTGTAGCCATTCAACTCCATTTAATGATATAGAGCATAGTGTGCTGAACAAGAACATAGGTAAGAGTATTATGTAGCAAGCTTTCTTTCGAGTTACTTTAAAATGGTCGTGAACAAATGCGATTGATACTTCGGCAATTGATATAGTAGAAGTGATGGCAGCTACACTAAGTAATAGGAAAAATAGAGCCGACCACCATTGAGAACCAATCATTTGAGCAAATATCTCGGGTAAAGTGACGAATACCAATGTCATACCTGCAACATCTTCACTTCCATTAATTCCAAAACTTACAACTGCGGGGAAAATAATAATCCCCATAAGAACTGATACGCTGAAATCTAATAGTGTTATGGTTATTGAAGTGCGTACCATTTTGGTGGTTTTTGGAAAATATGATGAATAGGTGACAAGAATTCCCATACCAAGACTTAGTGAGAAGAATGCTTGACCTAATGCGGAAATAATGACTTGGCTATTAATTTTATCAAAGTCGGGCATAAAGAAAAACTTTAGACCTTCACTTGCATTAGGCAAAGAAAGTGAAACAGCACAAAAAATGAGTAGAATAAGAAATAATATAGGCATTAAAATATTGGAAAACTTTTCTATTCCTTTCTTTACGCCTTTAATAAGTATAATAAGATTAAGAATAATCATAATGAACGTCCAAAATATTGGAGCCGAACCTGTGATAATAAGGTCCTTCATTTTGTCGGTAAAGAATGTGCTTTGATTGGTAGCTGTGGCAAATCCTTCGAATAATTCGCCTGTGAGGGATTTCCATAAGTATTCAATGGTCCACCCGGCTACTACCATATAAAACGCCAATATGAGATAAGATGCAAGTAGACCAAACCAGCCTGCAATCCACCATTTCTTGCCGGGAGTGAGATTCTTGAATGACCCTACAGAGCCAGACCGACCGGCTCTGCCAAGTGAAAATTCAGCAAGCATTACAGGTATACCGAGTATGAAAATGCAACATATATATACTAAAAGGAATGCTCCACCTCCATTTTCTTGAGCTAAACTTGGAAATCTCCATACATTTCCTAATCCTACAGCAGAACCTACTGTGGCTGCTATAAGTCCGAATTTAGAACTGAATGTTGTATCTTTTGTCATACTATAGATTGCTTATAAATAGTAGATTAATTTGAATAATATTTGCAAAGTTAGAAATTATTTGTGTGATAAACTAAACTGTTAATGTTATTTTGTAGAATATAGATATAAATGTTATCTTTGCATAATATGTTTAATAGAATGAAAATAAATGTAATCATAAATAGAATACCTAAAGGCCTAATGTCAATACTGATAGTGATGATTGTTGCATATATATCACTTGATAAGAATCCTTTTGATACAAATAAGATAAGCTTATTTGAAGGTGCGGACAAAGTAATACATTGTATTGTGTATTGTGTAATGACGTTAATTTTTATGGTTGATTGGGCTAAAATTAGATATCCCCAAAATATAACGATATTGTCGATGTGGGTGTGTGTTGCAATTTCTTTTGTATATAGTTTGTTGATGGAGTATATGCAAGATGCAATGCAATTGGGACGTACTGCTTCGGTCTATGATGTAATTGCCAATCTGATAGGAGCATTATTAGGTTTTTTGTTTATGAAATTTATTTTTTTTAAATGGTTATACGACATAAACAAGAGATAAATGTTAATTAGGTATAATTATTGCAGAAAATAGAATGGCTGATATTAGTAAAAATAATGATTCAAATATAAAGTCAAAGCCTAAAGGCAATAAATTACGGAAAATATTTGCGTGGATAACAGGTGTAATGTTTTTTGTAATTATAATAGTACCTTGCTTGTTATATATTCCATTTATTCAAAATGGAGTGAAGAATGTTGCAAGTTATTATGTAAATAATAGTACAGATATGAAAATGGATATTGGGCGTATTATGCTTAGATTTCCATTGAAATTGAGTGTTGATGATGTGTTGATTCTTGATGTGAGCCAAGATACAATACTATATACCAAGAAATTGGAAGCTGATGTTAAGATTTTGCCGATATTACGTCAAAAGGTAGATATACAGAGTATTTTGTTGAAAAACACTTTGTATAAGATGGTTAGCGAAGATAGCTCAATGGTATTAAGAGTCGAAATTGATCATTTTGGATTAAGACGAAGTGATATAAAGCTCGACAAGAATGAAGTGAATTTGAGAAATATCAGTTTGAATGGAGGTCGAGTTGTTATGAAACTCGGTGAAAGTAATCAAGCCGATGAGCCTGTTGATACGACATCTTTACCTTGGGTGTTGAATATTGGAAGAGTTAAAATAGTAGATTTTGCTTATAATATGCAGATGTTACCACTTATCGACAACCTTGATGCGAAAGTGGGACAAGCTGTATTGATGCGGAGTATGGTGAATTTGGCAACACAGAATGTGCAAATAGGGTATTTGGGTGTGGATAATACCGATGTTAAATATTTGTATCCGTTAGTTGTCGATTCAGTGGCTGAGCCGGTTGTATTGCAATCGAATAATGTAGAAAAAGAGTGGATTGTAAATGCTGATTCAATACGCCTTCGCGATTCAAATGTTTTATATGCTGTTAGTGATGAGAAGCCTCTAGAAGGTTTGGATATGAATTATATTGAGTTAGGTAATATCAATATTGCTATTGACAGCTTATATAACAAAGGGACCGAAATAAAATTGGATTTGCTTGCTCTTGAAGCTTATGAACGAAGTGGGTTGAATGTAAAATCGGGTAGAGGTGTTTTTGCTTTAGATAGCAAACTGATGAAGGCTGAAAAAATGTATTTGGAAACGGACCATTCTCGATTAGCACTTGATGCGGTGGTTGGTATTGATATAGCGGAAAATCCAATGTCGCCAATAAAAGTTGATGCGCAAGCCAAATTTGGTTTGGTAGATGCAACATTGCTCTATCCGGCATTATCGGCGATAATTGATAAAATGCCTAATCAAGCACCGGTGGAAATGAATGTGTTGATAGATGGAACTTCTCGTCACGTGGATGTAAAAGAAGCTAATCTCGGTATGAACCAATATCTAAATGTAGATGTTGAAGGATATGCTGAAAATGTGATGACACCAGAGAATCTTAGTGCAAAATTAGACTTTAGCGGTAATTTCAATAACTTAAATTTTGTGAAGCAAATTGCGCTTGAAGATAGTGCGATGCAACAACAGATAGAAGTGCCTGATATGACGTTGAAAGGCGAAGTGGAGTATGCACCGAATATAGCTCGAGGCAAACTTGATGTGCGCTTGACAAGTGGAGAAATGGTGTTGGGCGGTGATTGGAATGGAAATAAGGAAAGTTATGAGGTTATACTTAGTTTGGATTCATTTCCTGTGAGGAGTATATTACCATTTGCTCAGTGTGATGTTGTTTCAGCAGGAGTGATGGTGAAAGGGACGGGATATGACCCATTTAATCAACGTACGAAGATAGATGCTGCACTTAAAGTAGATGAATTGGTGTATGCTAGCAATGTGTATCGTGATGTTGAAGTTAAAGCAAATATAGCAGACTTGAATGCTAAATTGAAATTCAATACAAAGAACCCTGATTGCGATATGAATATGGACTTGTTCTGTCGATTAGATACAGCACGTTATGAATTTGCAGTCAATGGAGATATAAATAATGTGGATTTAAAGGCATTGAAACTTTCTGAAACTACATCTCGTGGCAAAGGTGCGGTTATCGCATTCGGTTCTGCAGATGTCGCACACAATAGATATGATGTAGATATGAGTTTGAGCAATTTTAAATGGACATTGCCCGATGCTACATATTCTACTGATGAAATGAATGCTACATTTGAGAGCTCAGATGAGAGTATAACATTGTCGGCTCACGAAGGAGATATGATAGTGGACTTTAATGCTTCGTGTGGGATTGATACGCTTTTATCTCGTTTTGAACGTAGTATGAAGATTGTAGATTACGAAATAAGTGTGAAGAACCTTGATCTTGATACGTTGCAACAAGCATTGCCTCCTTTTGCATGCGACTTTAAAGTTGGAGAACGAAATCTGTTGAAGCAGGTATTGAGAACTTACGATGTAAAAATGGAAGAATTGTCGATGAATATTGTTAATGACTCCACCATATATATGAATGGTAAGGCATTTGGAATAGAATCGGGGACAATGAGGCTTGATACGGTATCATTATATGCCAATCAAAAGAATAAATATCTTACATATAATTTGCATGTTGGAAACAAGAGAGGAACTAATGACGAATTTGCTCAGGTTACATTGCGTGGTGGTGTGCGCGGGAGTATGTTAGGTATGCTTCTTGAGCAGTATAACATAAATGGAGAGCAAGGTTTCCGATTGGGGATGAACGCACGCCTATCTGATACAGCGGTTAATGTTAATTTCTTCCCTAAAGTACCTATTATAGGTTATCGTAAATGGAATGTGAACGAAGGAAATAATATTAATTATAATTATATAAAGCGTCAGTTTGAAGCGAATTTGAATTTGCGGAGCGATTCAAGTTTTGTGACGCTTATGACTGTGGAAAAAGAAGGACATACAGGACAAGATGATGTAAAATTGAGTCTTGGAGGAGTTGAAATTTCGGAATGGCTTAAAGTGTCGCCGTTTATACCTCCGATGAGTGGAGAATTGAGTGCAGATATAAGATTGATACTTGATCGGAAGAATATTCTTGGAGGAGGGATAACTCGCTTGAAAAACTTTAAGTATAGCCGAAAGAGTGTGGGCGATTTTGCATTCAAATTGGGTCTCGAATTGGATCCTATTAAGAATTATATAAGGTTGATATCTTCATTCGACGTGAATGGACGTAAAACTGTTGTTGCAAGGGGTTCGCTAAATGATACTACATCTCAAAATCCGTATAATATTACTGTGAAAGTAGATAGTTTCCCTATGGATATAATAAATCCGTTTGTTCCAGGTGATGTGGCAAAGTTAGATGGAGCACTGAATGGAGAGATGAATGTTAAAGGAAGTTTTTCTGAACCGATTGTGAATGGTTATCTATGTGGACATAATGCGTTGATTAGTTTGCCATTGTTTGGTTCAAATCTAAAACTTTCGGATGATAAAATTCCTGTGGAGTCAAATGTGATACGTTTCAATCAATATAATATATATGGTAGCAATGATAATGCTGTTGCTATAAATGGTAATATAAACATAATACCTATCAGTGAAATGAAAATGAATTTGACACTGAAAGGAAATAATGTAGAGTTTGTAAATAGTAAGCAACGCCGTAAGATGGAGCTTTTCGGAAAAGGATATGCTAATGTTGATGCTTCGGTGAAAGGTACAATGAATGATATGAATGTAAATGCATCGCTTACGTTATTACCTACAACTAATTTAACGTATGTATTCCAGACTGATGTTAGCACTCTATCGACGCAGACTGATGAAAATATGGTCAAGTTTGTGAATTTTGCAGATACAGTTAAAGAGGAAGTGGATTCATTGACCAATATTGAACTTACTAGGTCTAATTTCAAACTAAATGCTAAACTAAATATACAACAAGGTTCTAAATTCAGTGTCTATCTGTCTAATAGTGGTAATGATCGATTGGAGTTGGCTGGAAGTGGTATCCTAAACTACACTCAAAGTTCTCTTGGTGATATGCGTTTGGTGGGGCAATATACTCTTAAAGAAGGATTTGTGCGTTATACTCCACCATTGATGTCGGAAAAGAAATTTGATTTTGTAGATGGTAGTTATATCTCATGGAATGGTGATGTACTCAATCCTACTTTGAGCATAAAAGCCGTTGATGAGATGAAAGCTAATGTACAACAAGAGGGACAGGATTCACGTGTGATTAATTTCCTTGTAACAGTAGATGTGGGTAATACGCTCAATAATATGGATCTTAATTTTGATTTGAGTACGAATGAAGATGTTACGGTACAAAATGAGTTGCTGTCGATGTCGCCATCACAACGTTCAAGTCAAGCAATCAATATGCTACTTTATGGAACATATACAGGACTTGGTACAACAGCCAATATGAGTGGTAATCCGTTATATTCATTCTTGAATTCACAAATTAATCGTTGGGCAGCTAATACGATAAAAGGTGTGGATTTGACACTTGGTATGAATCAGTATAATAGTACAACGGGTGATACTAAATCGAAATCAACCACATATTCATATAAAATATCTAAATCGTTATTTAACGATCGATTTAAAATAGTTGTGGGTGGTAATTATAATTCAGATAGCGGTGCCGATGATAATTTAGCGAATAGTTTGTTGAATGATATATCATTTGTATATATGCTTAATCAAAGTGGAACAATGTCGATTAAATTATTCCGCCAAACTGGTTATGAAAGTGTGCTCGAGGGCGAAGTAACCGAAACCGGTGGAGCATTTGTAATAAAACGTAAATTATCAACATTGAAGAATTTGTTCCGTTTTAGCCGTAAAAAACCGGTTATGTCAAAAGATGTAATATCATCCAAAGATACTGTGATATTATTGGAAGAATCACCTGTTATACAACATAAAAAGGATTAGTAATGAGAAAAGACTCTGAAATAGGAATAAGATTAATATTTTTGTGGTTGTTCGCTATAGTTGTAGCATCGTGCTCCACAACAAGTAGCCTTGTAGAAGGAGAACAACTATATACAGGTGTAGATAAGTTTGAAGTTACTCCGGCAAAAGGTGAGAAAGTTCCCGATGAAGTGGATACCTATCTTTTTGATGTAATAAATGTAAAGCCAAACAATAGTTTGTATTCACCATATATTCGCAGTCCGTTTCCGATAGGATTATGGGTGTATAATCATTGGAGTCCAAATAGTAAGGGCTTGAAGGGATGGCTATATGAAACATTGGTGGAACAACCTGTAGTAATAGATGACGTTAATCCTACTTTGCGAGTGGGAATGATGAAATCGGTACTCGATAATCATGGTTATTTTTCAGGAACTGCTCGTTATGAATTGATTAATAACAAGAAAAATCCTAAAAAGGCTGAGTTATCTTATTTTATTGAACTAGGTAAGCCTTATTTGTTTTCTCGAATTGAGTATATAAATGGTGATACTGAACTTGAACAAATAATTGATTCTATTGCAAGACGTAGCGAATATTTAAAAGCTGGTCAACGGTATATTACTGATTCACTAAGTGCGGTTCGTGAGGTTATATCAACTAAAGTTCGCAATTTGGGATACTATTATTTTCAACCTGATTTTATTGAATATCTTGCCGATACTACTGAGATTAAAGGTAAAGTAGCATTAAGATTAACACTTGCTCAGAATGTTAAGCCGGCTGCATTGAGAAAATATTACGTGGGAAATGTTGAGGCGGTTGTAAATCGACCATACGGTAGAGGTACTCCCGATACATTAATTACTCGTAATGTAAATTTGATAAGAATGCAACCTATGAGATTGAGAGACAATCTTGTGCCGTCTTGTTTGCGTTTTCGTAGTGGTCGAATAGTGAGAGTGAGGGATATTGACCAATCACAACTAAACTTGTCTAGAATGGGTATTTTCAGTTCTGTAAATATTGATGTTACCCCGCTTGATTCATTGGGTGATAGTAATATCATTGATTATAAGGTGAATTGTACATTAGACCAACCAATGGAAGCTGCAATAGAATTTCAGGCTACATCCAAGTCGAATAGTTATATTGGACCGGCTATTGTGGCATCACTCACTAATAAGAATCTTTTTGGCGGAGGAGAGCAACTTACAACTCAATTGACTGCAGGATATGAATGGCAAATAGGAAAGGCGAGTAGAGAAAACACTACCGGTTCTATGAATTCATATGAGTTTGGTATGAATACAACGTTATCGTTTCCTCGTTTGCTCGCACCAAAATTTATTGATCAAAGCAGGAGATATATAAATTGGACTCGAGTGTCGCTGTCAGCCGATTTGCTCAATCGTCCTACTTTCTTCAAAATGATTCAGTTTGGTACAGGTTTTAGCTGGGAGTGGCATGCTAATCGTCATTCTGCAAATGAATTTACTCCATTTAAACTTACATATACAAAGATGCTCAGTACAACTGAAGCATTTGATGAGGCAATGGCAGAGAATCCTGCAGTTGCATTGAGCTTTCTTGATCAATTTATTCCTCTTATGAGTTATTCATATACTTATGACAAGAAAATAGACCAGAATAATAAATTGTTGTGGTCTTCAAGTATAATGGAAGCCGGTAATATCTTCTCGGGGATATGGAGTTTGGCGGGTAGTCATGGAGAGAAAAAATTGTTTGGTACTCCATTCTCGCAATTTGTTAAAGCACAATCTCAACTTGTGTTTTCGTGTAGGTTGTTTCATCACCCAATGTCAAAACATTGGTTGGTATTCCGAGTGTTTGCAGGAGCTGCTCATGCTTATGGTAACTCAAGTCAAGTTCCTTATAGTGAGCAGTTTTATATAGGAGGTGCTAATTCGTTGCGTTCTTTTGGCGTGCGCGGTGTAGGACCGGGTAGTTATCGCCCAAGTGCTGATGTTAAGAATGGGTATTATGATCAGACAGGTACATTTAAGTTTGAGTTTAATGTAGAATATCGTTTCCCTTTAATGGGTTTTCTGCATGGAGCTTTGTTCCTTGATTCTGGAAATGTGTGGCTTCTTGAAAAAGACCCATTGCGACCAGGAGGAGCACTTGGAGAGGGCGCCTTTTTTAAGCAGTTAGCCCTTGGTACAGGAGCCGGGTTGCGTTTTGATATGGAAATGCTTGTGTTGCGAGCTGATTTAGGTATAGGAATACACGCACCATACGATACAGGAAAGAATGGATATTATAATATGAAATCGTTTAAAAACAGCCTTGCTTTTCACATAGCGATTGGCTATCCATTTTAATTGTGTAATGTATCAGAATTACCTTATATAAAAAAAAGAACAGATTTCATTTATGACTGGAAATAAATGTAAATTTTTAGCAAATAGTTGTTTGACACTATGCCTACTGTATATTATAATAAACGTATGTTTGTCTATTTATGCTACTGGTCACGTTATTGCTCCAACTGGCGGATCAATGCATTATGATATATATATAGGTTGGGAATGGAGTGAATTATTGTGTAGTATTAAAACTTAGAGATATGAATAATTAAATAAGGAAATTATATCCTTACCATATTTAATTAGCCTTGTTAGTATTATGTAAAGGTTTAATGTGTGTGTGGTGTTGCTTAATCTGGCATTTTGCGATATTGAGTCGGAGTTATATTATATAATGACTTGAAAGCGCGTGTGAAATTAGCATTTTCTTCATATCCACACTTATAGGCAACTTCGGCTATTGTATATCCATTATTGGAGTCGAGCAGTTGTTTTGCTCTTGTCATTCTCACTTGAAGAACATATTTTGAAGCATTCTCACCTGTTATTGCATTTATTTTTCTATTAAGTTGGCGTGCCGTCATATTTAGAGATTCTGCTATGTCGTTGATATTCACTTTAAGGTCAGCCATCTGTGCATAAATTAAATCAATAACTTTGTTAAGAAATGCTTGATCGGTTGAAGACATTTTCTCATTAGAATTTTCAACGAGCGAATAGTTCCTTGAAAGATTCATTTGCAAAGTCTTACGTCTTTCAAGAAGTGATAAAATAGTAGCGTTCAGCTCATCAGCATTAAATGGTTTGTATAGATAAGCATCGACACCCGATTTAATACCTTCTATTTTGTCAGCATCAGTAGCTTTTGCTGATATTATGATAATAGGAATATGGCTTAAGATTTCAGATTCCCTAATTTGGTTACACATCTCTATTCCGTCCATTTCGGGCATCATAATATCGGTAATAATAATGTCGGGTACAATTTGTAGTGCCTTTTCTAACCCAATTTTACCATTTGCAGCATAGCTGATGTTTGCATTATCAATCACAGAACCTATGAATGAAGATATATCGTTATTATCTTCTACTATGAGAATACGAGTTTTAGAATCATCACTTTCGATTGAAGAGTTTTCATTTCCATCATTAATAAACAATTCTTCAACGATAGGATTTTCTTCAAGGTTACAGACTTTTTGGTCTACTTGCTCCAATGGTAATGTTATTATGAATTTTGTTCCTGAATTTATTTCGCTTTCTACTTGAATAGTACCATTCATTGATTCTACAAGTTGCTTTACAAGCGACAAACCTATACCTGTTCCAGCTGAACGATGTTGTGAATATCCTTGATAAAACGCATCAAATATATAAGGTAAGTCTTCTTTTGAAATTCCGCAGCCATTATCTTCAACTATCAACAAAAGTTTATTGTTTAAGCATTCAGTTGTTATTTTTACAATACCATTATTGGGGGTGAATTTTATAGCATTTGAGATGAGATTACTCATTATTTTCACGATATGATCCGGAATAAAATCCATTTTCACCGATTTAGAATGGGGGATAAACGAGAAGTTAATGCTTTTTCGATTTGCAAGTTCTATAGCCCCCTCAAAAATTACATTTATAAATCCTATAATGTTGCCATGTCGATATTCCTTATGAGCAGTATTGGATTTCAATTTGGCAACATCTAAAATCTGATTTATAAGCAATAATAAATTCTTTCCTTGTCGTGCGATGGTGTTACCTATTGACACCAAGTTATCTTGTTTATCACTTGTGGCCAATCGCTCTCCTAAACCGATAATTACAGTGAGAGGTGTACGAAATTCGTGGGTAATATTGGTGAAAAACGATGTTCGAACGTTATCAAGTTGAGCCATAGCTTGTTGTTCTCGCTTTTTAACTTTTAATGAATAGAATAATAGAACAATTCCGACAATCATCAATAGCAAAATCACAATAAGCGAGGTAATCATAATTTTACGTATCTCACGTTCTTTATTATATTCTGAATTTATAGCATCAATTTCTTGTTGACGGCGTTGATATTCATATTTAACTCTTTCGTTTTGAACTGATATTAGATTTTGCTGGTTAATAACACTGTCGTTATACATATCGCTTAAACGATATTCCTCCAAGGCTTTAGCTGTATTTCCAAGACTATTGTAAATTTCATAATATAATGAATGGATAGAAGCCAAATGATCAATCGAATGACCTTCTGTTGCTTTGTTTTTTGCTTTATTTAGTAATCGAATGGCTACATTGTAGTTCCCTTTACTTATATGAGTATTAACTAATGATAAACAAGAATTAAGCCAATGCCATGTGTCGATTTTGTCTTCCAACTTATATGCTTTCTCATATTCTTTGATTGCTTCATCGATTTTACCTTCTTTTTCATAGAGATTACCAAAATGAGTATAGCACAATGAAATGCCTAATTCAGATTTTGCTTCAATATTTTTATCCATTGAAGATTTGTAATAAACCCAAGCCGAATCAAGCATATTCTTATCTTCAAAGATTGCTCCTATATTGGCATAATTTATAGCGTGACCTAACGCACTGCCTAATTCTTTTTCTCCTGCAAGAGCTTGGCGAAAAACAGAATCGGCTGTTTCATTGTCGCCAATTCTCAGACTAATATTCCCAATTCCATTTAGTGAGATCACTCGATTCTTTTTTGACTTATAAGAGTCTTTATCACTAAAATTTTCGCACAAATTGAGTGCAGAGAAATGATATTTCGTTGCTTCGTCAAGAATACCCATTCGTCGATGGTTTGTGCCAAGATTATTTAAAGCTTGAATCATTTCAAAAGTATCGCACAATTCTGTTGCTAAATCTAATTCGGCATTATGAGCTTCAATCGCTTCAATGAATTTATTTTGCTCACGATAAGATTTACCTATGTAGCTTAATACTCTCATTTCGCCAACCTTATTTTCTGATTGTTGAAACTGAGAACGTAAGTTTACTAGACTATCAATGGAAAACTGATATTGTCGAGCAAGGCTATCAACTTGATTTTTTTCTTCTGAAAAATCATTTCTGTTCAAAGACTCTCGACAAGAAAGGAACAAAGTTGAGAAACTCAATACACATATTACCGTAAGGGTAATTTTTTTAGAAAATTTAGACATTAATGTATTGTATATATTGTGATACTTATTGTTCCATTGAATTTCGTAGACAAATTTAGCACAAAAATATATTAATAAGAAATACTTTGCATACTATTTTTACAATAGTATAAGATTGTTATTTATCATTTAAATAACTTGTATATCAGTTAATTAAATTTATGAAATGTCTGTTTAAGATAAAAATACTATTGTGAAAATGTCAAAAAATGATAAATAAAAGGCTGAATAGGATAATTCTATACCTTAGTGATTGATATAATTTTGCATAAAACAAGTAAAATCAAAATATCAACATAAATCAAAAGAATTTACTTATGAAAAAAGCGTTACTTTCAATGTTTGTCTTATTGTCAACAGTGGCAATACAAGCGCAGAATTGGACTGCACCATCGGAAAGTGAATATCCTTCAGAAACTCCGATTTATGTGCAAGTTAAAGTTAATGGACAGCCTTCAACTTCGGTTGAGGTAGCTGCCTTTATTGATGGCGATTGTCGTGGAACTGCGACAGAAGCCACAATTTACACACAAAATGGCAATTTATACCAATTGCGTGTGTGGGGTAATGATGACGATGTTAATAAAGAAATCACATTCAAGGTATTTGATCGTAACTCAGGCATTGTTTTTAGTTGTACAAAACAAGCTACATTTACTGGTGAAACAGTAAATGAAGTGCCTTTTGTGCTTAATATTGACAAACCTACAGGAGTTAGTATCACAAATCCAATTAACATTGTTACAAAATTCCCAAATAAGATTGATTTGAGTGAGCATATCAGCTTTACTTATGGAGGAAATGATTCACCTGTTGAATATGAACCATTGGGCGAATCAACGATTGAAACAATCTTAAATTATGAATGGATGGCTCCAACAGGTGGAGGTTTTAGTACATTTACTATTGACAGTAACAATATTTTGACCGCAACACAAACTACATTGTTACCAGGTTCATTAGAAAATACCGGTGAAAACGCGATGTTGTCAATCAGTGTTACAGATTATGGTCAATTATGTTCAGGAGAGACTGTTATTATAATAGAAGAAGAAATTACTCCTGTTACAGGCATATCATGTTCATTGCAAACTGTAAAAATGAACAAAGGTGAAAACATATACGAAATTGAAGAACTTCGTAATGCAATTGTAATAGAACCAGCTGACGCTTCAAACAAGAATTACACATTTGAAACTGAAGAGGACGAAATTTTTGATAATGATGGTGTTGCGTTAAAAGGTGGTACTTTCACAGTTAAAATCGTATCGGAGTATGACCCTGAAATATTCACTACAATTCAAGTAGAGGTATATGCTCCGGTTGAATATTTACGAGTTTCACAACAAACATTCCAAGCCAAAATAGAGGATAATATTTTGGATTTGGTAACTCCTTATGTAACTGTTGGTCCGGAAGATGCTAATAATAAGGCGTTCTACCTTGAAATTCCTGCCGAGGCTTCTGATGCTATCGTTGAAAACGTTGCTTGTATGGCAGGAAAATACACTGTATTTGTGGTGTCTGCTGATAATGAGGAAGTTAAGAGTGAAGTAACTATTGTTATTACCGAAATTATTGCACCTGAAGAAATTTATGTGGAAATAAACACAAATGCCTACGATGTACTTCGTTCACAAATTGAGATTAGACCAGAAAACGACGAAGGAGAAAGCTATACAATCACTCCCGCCGATGAAGAAACAGCAAATGCAATTGTTAACGAATATGCTATAAAAAATGGAACGTTTACTTTGATAGTAACATCTGTATTAAATAAGGATGTTTCTGTTGAAGTAAAGGTCATTGTAACAACTCCAGTAAATATTACCTTCCCAGATCAATTAACAATATCTAAATATAAAGATACAGAGTTTGAGCTAACAGTGACAGGCGACGATTTTGATCCAAGTCTAGTAGAACTTGAATTTATCAGTCACCAAGAACCTATTGGTTTTGGTGTACCAACTTATTCATCGGCTGATGGAGGAAAAGGTTTCGTTTGGAACATTCGTGGTACCGGTACAGGATCGGCTGAATTACGTGTGCTTTACAATGGTCAATATATGCCACGTGAAGGCGAGACTGTTTGCTACATTGAAATTCCTGCTGAAATCACTTTCAATAACAATGGTTGGGACTGGATTTATGCACCATCAGAAATCAGCTTGTTGAATAATGGAGGCGGCTATCTTGATAATCTAAATATTGATGAAAATAATCGTGTGATTGAGGTTCGTTCTCAAACCGACCTTCTATACAACGATCCGGTATATGGATTCTTAGGACGCATAACATCTCTATCTCCAAGTACTGGTATGTATAAGATTAAAGCCACCTATGAAGATGCTTCAAATTGCATATTTGCATCAGCAAAACCATATTGGGATCGTAATCAAAGTAAACAATTGCAACCCGGTTATACTTGGATTGGCTATACCAACGAGTGGGATATGACACTTGAAGATCTTAACTCTGTAATGAATACTCCAAATGAAGGTGACTTAATCATAGGTAAAACAAATTTTGCAGAATATAACGAAGGTGTTTGGGTTGGAGCTGACTTTGTTCTAGAAGCAGGTAAAGGCTACCTCTATTATAATAGTTCTGATGCGCCAAATACATTCTCATTTGATTTTATGCCGGATTTCAGTAACCAAACATATAATCTATACGGTTTAAAATCTCTTTCAACTAAGGAAATGTCAGTGAACAAAAATAATAGTGTATGGCAATATGATGCACGACAATTTGCTGATAATATGGCTATTGTAGCACAAATAGCCGATCTTGATAATCCTGAAGATTATACTATTGGAGCATTTGTTGACGGAGAATGTCGTGGTATGGGTAGAGTTGTGAAAGATGGTAAAATGATGATTAATGTAGCCGGTAAAGCCGGAGAAATAGTTACATTCCGTTTACATAATGAGCTTACTAACGAATTTATTGAATTAGATACGAAAGTAACGTATACACAAAAGCTTGGTTCATTGAAGTCGCCTGTCTCATTTGCAAGTGGTGCAATTTCAAGCATCTCAATAGTTTCACAAGATGAAAATAGTGATGAAACTTATTATGACTTGAACGGACGCATTGTGGAAGGTAATGTTTCAAGCGGAGTTTACATCGTTAAAACTATTGAAAATGGTCAAGTTGTTGTAAAGAAAGTGATTAAAAAATAGTCATATGTATTTATGTGTATTGTGCAACAAGTTGCACAATACACAATTTTAAACATTAATTCGATATGTTTATGAGTTCTAAAAAAAAGCTAGCAGCATTAATTGTTTCTGTTTTGTTGTCCAATATAATGTTTTCTCAAAACATTTCAGAGATAGCAAAAAGTGATCCTTTGATTATATCGGGGGCAATAGGGACTCAAAATACCTATCGTTATTCATCAGTAGGGAACAGTTATGGATCGCCTCTCAGCAATACAGTATATGCAAATCTGAATATCAGTTTGTATGGATTCAATATGCCGTTCTCCTTATATTATAGCAACGATAATCTAAGTTTTAATTATCCGCAGATTTCTTTCAATCTCAATCCGAGTTATAAGAATTGGACAGGGTATTTTGGCGAATCATCAATGGCTATGAGTACCTATGTAATGAATATGTCGTTCAATGGGATTGGGCTTGAGTACTCGAGTGACAAAGTACGTGCGGGCTTATTCTACGGACGTTTACGCAATGCTATCAATGCTGATCCTACCGATCCATACGCTCGTACTCCACAATATAAACGTATGGGATGGGGATTTAAGGTTGGTTATGGTTCAGGAAAGAATTACGTAGACCTATATATGCTTCGTGCTTACGACTGCATAAATTCTATCGATGAGTTGTGGCAGCAACAAGTTTCGCCTCAAGAAAATCTTGTGGTGGGAATAAAGGGCTGTGTAACTCCTTTCAATTGGTTGTCATTAACAGCTAATGCAGCCACTTCAGTTTTTAATACCGACACACGTGCCAATAATGTTCCTGTTAAGACAGATTTTGATGACGTCTTTGATGTTAAATACAGTTCGTTAATGCGATTTGCAGGAGACCTTAATGCCAATATAAATATAAAGGGAGTGAATGCTTCTATCAGCTACCGTATGATACAGCCCGATTACACGTCACTTGGAACCTATTATATGTCAAATAACTATCATAGCTTGGGTATTACCCTTGGTACCACTCTATTTAATAAGGTGTCATTTTCTGGTACATTCTCAGGACAGGAAGATAATTTATCCAAGAAGCAACTCTATACAACTTGTGGTTATATTTATGCTGCCAATGCAAGTATGCGTTTAGGCAAACAATTCAATATAACAGCAGGATATAATGGATATCTACAAACTCAAAAAGACGGAACGCGTGTGATTAATGACACAACACGAGTCCATCGTATTATGTCGAGTTATAGCTTAACTCCTTCTTATTTTCATGAAACTGAAAATTTAGGACATAATATCAGTCTTTCGGCCAACCTTACTCAGAATAAAGACCTTAACAAGTTTTCTGCCGGAGAGAGTGATGTTAAAACCTCAGCATTTGGCCTTTCTTATAATATTGATGTAAAACCCATTGAAACTGATTTTACCTTAACATATAGCCATCAAGAATCCAAAGGATTCAATAGTAAATACATAAGTGATGTAGCATCTCTTGGTACAAGCCGTTCTTTTTTGAAAGAAAAGAATCTAAGTCTTTCTGCAACAGTTTCTCTTTGCTACAATGAAGTAGAAAGACAATCGAAAAGCCTCTCTCTTGGAGCTGATTTTTCAGCTAGTTTTAATCTTAAAAAAGTGCATTTGTTCTCAGCCAGTGCAGCATTCAACAAGTATGGAGATGTGAACATTACTCAAACCCAAAGTGGACTTGATTGTACCGATATAACGGTCAGTCTCAACTATACATATACATTCACCTTGCTTGCTATCAAACGCAAAGTAAAAAATGAAGAGTTAAAATATTAAAGCAGTCAGATATGAAAAAATATAGATCAATAGCATTCTTAGCAACGTGGTTCGTCGGTATTTTCTGTGCTTTGGCTCAGGAAGTAATTGTAACATTGACCCCGACACAACAGGTGTTACCACCGCAAGTGTTGTTGTATTTGTCTGACCCTGGCAAATATTTTACCATCACATTGACTAATACTACGCCCGATGTGCAACAGGTGTATTTAGGAATTCAGTTGGAGCAAATATCTCCTTCATCCGATTTGGCAATATCTACACCTGCCAAATATCAGCCTAAAGCTCCTTTTGTTATCCAAGCGAATTCGGCTTATACGCTCAATTCGGTGGAGATGAAGAAACTTTTCGATCATATACCAGCGAGTGAAATCCAGTGTCCGCCAAATCTTTTTGATGATTACAAAAGTGGTTCTTTCGGATTACTTCCCGAAGGTACATATCGTAGTAAAGTTACTGCTTATCGTTGGAACAATCCGCCACTATCTACGCCTGTGGTGGTAAGTAATCCTGAGGGTGGAATGTGTACATTCCAAGTGTGTTACAAGGCACAGGCACCTCAATTTCTGACTCCAATGTTAAATGTGATGGGCGAGGGATCGGTGGCTCAAGTTGACCCGCTGAACGCTCAATTCACGTGGACAATGCCTCTTATTGCTTGTGGTGCATCTGCGAGCTATACTTACGATATTAAAATAGTAGAGTTGTTACCAAGTCAGCAACCTGATGTGGCTATGGATCGCAACCCTATAGTTTATCAGTCCAAAGGTCTGTTGGCCAATATGTGTGTTATACCTACACAGGTGGTTACAAGTAATTTCTATGCCGATAGAACATATTTAGCTCAGGTTACAGCTCTTCCCAAAGCAACAGGAACTCTATCTTATGTGATGATAGAAAACAATGGAAAGAGTACGTACCTACCTTTCAAATTTAAGACAGACATAGGAGGAGAGGAAGAACCTGAACCTGTTGAACAAGTAGAGCAAGAGAAGGAACCTGAAAAAGAGAAGGAGAAGGAAGAAAATGAAGAATTGTTGACTCTTTGGGGGAAAGAATCGGTACGAGATAGTCTTGATTTGAGTGGCTTGTACAATTTCCGTAATCCTACAATAACAACACCTACATTCTCTGAACTTGCCGCACGTAAGAAGTTCTTGCGTAGCGATATGGCTATAGCTTGGCGTGAAGTGTGGCATATAGGGGGATTAGGTCTTGAACCTGACACACTGAAATTCGACTACGAAGTCCAATTGTTCAATGGTAAGAGTACTATTGACAAGAAAGCCGCTCTTGAATCGGAACCCATCTATACCAAATTGGTTAAGGGAACTGAAGAATTAATCGATACCATTCATTGGGACTTGGTAAAGGATAAAGTTCAAGAAAAGGATTATTTGGTTCTTCGTGTCAAGCCTATTTGTACAAACCATGATTCGGTAACATTCCACATGGACTCTCTCAATGTGGTTGACTTTGCGCTTGTAGAGTCACTTACAAAGAAATACTTCCAATGTTCAAATATGGTGGATATTGAGAACGAAACTCCCACCACTGCTAAAGCCGACGATTTAAAAGGCAAGACGATTGCTATCGGCGAATATCAATTGACCATTGATGAAATCAAAGCAGGCAAGAAAGCCGATACTTGGGAAGGAAAAGGAAAAGTTGAGTGGAATCCACTTGGTACAACAGTAATGGTGTGTGTCAAGTTTGAGGACTTGAAAATCAACACCGATTTGGTTGTTTTCGGAGGTACAGCACAATCTTATTCCAATGATCCAAAGAGTAATAACGATATAGTAGAAGGATTATTTAGTGATTGGGGTATTGACAACCTTATTGGTGATACCGGTATCCCGTATGCCAACGAATTGCAATCTGCTGCTACCAACGGAGTGAAGAGTATAGCCGAAAAAATCGACCTCAGCAAATATTATGAATATGTAGTTTTAGGACAAAATGTTTGGAATGCAATCGGCAATCAAGATATTGACGAGCTTTATATGCCTATTGCGTTACCCGAATCAATGACAAGTGAAAGTCCGGTAAACGTTCAGATCACAACTATGAAATTTGCTGCAACACATGCCACAATGGACCTTATTGGTGAATTTGTCTTACCGGATTGTGATGTGTTACAAGACCAAATTTTGGTGTTCGGTGCTCCACGCATTTGTATCTCACCCGATCGCATTTTGCCGGAATCAGGTACATTGGCATTGTTGTCTGATTTGACATTGACCGACCCCGATTCAGATTTTGAATGCAAATTTAAAGCTCCCAAGGATGTAATTTATCCCGCAGATGGTTGTTATGTTTCTTGGCATGCCGACAAGTTTGAAATGTTGGGTATCGATGTTGATATGAAGATACCCGGTCTGAAAAAAGATGTTGATGGTGTAGTTCAAGATGAATGTCCGGTATTTAATATCAAAACAAGCATCAGTGATTGGGAAGACTGGATGGTTGATAATATCTCAATTGATCCATTCCAAGCCGAAGACCTTCCGGGTTGGACATTCACTGCTCAAAACATAGTGTATGACCACTCGCTTTATCGCAACTCGGCTCACATGGGAAAATTCCCGGCTAAATATGACAAGACAAGAACACTCATCAGTGGTCAAATAAACACTTGGCAAGGGCTTTACATCAAAGAAATAGGCGTGAAAATGCCTAAATCGTTGGAATTTGGCACTTCGGGTGACAAACGATTATCGATTGCTGCCAAAAATATGTTCTTTGACGATTCAGGTGCTACACTTGAAATCGGAGCCGAAAGTATTCTTTCAGCCAAGACCGGTAAAGCCGGTGGTTGGGCTTTCTCACTCGACAAAGTACACGCAACCTTTATCCAAAACGATTTCAATGAATGTGGATTCAGTGGAAAATTTGATGTGCCATTACTTGATGGTCAGTTAGGGTATGCTTGTCAGATATTTAAAGTCAACGACTTGAAGAATAGTGCGGCAGGAAACTATGCTTATGTGTTCAAAGTGCAACAGGTAAATAAGTTGAACCTTGACTTCCTATTGGGTACTGCCGAATTTGACGAGAATTTGACATATATGCTTGTTGAAGCAGTTCCCGAGAAGACAGAGTTAAAGACTCGCGTTGAATTGCTTTTGACCGGCGACCTTAGCATCGGTGGCGATGCTATGAAGAGCAAGATGAGTAGTTTGCCTCTTGATTTTGACTTACCCGGCATCCATTTCTCTAAGATGCGTCTCGCCAACTGTCCGGTGTGGGAGTCACAGTTTGATGATATAAAGGAGTTACAAGCTAAAAAGGATACTAAAAAAACTCTGGTAACACTCTACGAAGGCAAAGAGTTTGTCGTAAAGAATCAATTATATTTCAACACAGGGCGATGGTCTTTGGCTTCAATGGCAAAGAAATTAGGTCCGTTTGAATTTTCAATTGACAAGTATGACTTTGACTACAAGAGCGAGGTGCTGAGTGCGTCGGTTGAAGGTACGGTCAAACTGCTTGAAGGTGTTGACATCAGTGCCACAGCAGGATTGACTATAAAAGCACGATTGAGTGGAGTGACAGCAGTAGCCAAGAATTTTGATTTCTCAAAAATATCATTCAAGTACGAAGGCACTCAATTTGACAAGGCTGCATTCACAAGTTCATTTGCCGGAATGAAATTGAATGGCGAATTGGTAGCCAGCGATGATGCCAAGTATGGCAAGGGTTATAAGGGCTCAATAGATTTCACTATGCCGG
Source organism: Bacteroidales bacterium (assembly GCA_015061055.1). Lineage (GTDB taxonomy): Bacteria > Bacteroidota > Bacteroidia > Bacteroidales > Muribaculaceae > RGIG4576. Next base: position 47,413 of record SUXH01000008.1, on the reverse strand, counting down.
GTGACCTCTTTACTGCAACTGCTACCGGAGGATATTATAAACTTGAAGATTATCGTTGGGGCTATTTCCTTGCATCGGTAGGTAGTGCTACGGGTATTCAGATTCCACCTATTGCTATCACCGATATTAGTGCAGGGTTCTATTTCAATTGTATCCGCAAGTCGGCGACCGAAGTTGAGCCACAAAATGGTATCATAGGTGTGGTAGCCGGAATGGGTATTGCGTCATCGGCAGGTAAAGATGTAATGGGTGGCAATTTTGAAATGACTATTGTTTATGACAAAAAAAATAAGCGCTTGACTACCTTTATGCTGACAGGTAAATTGAGTGCGGTATCGGGTATGATTAATTCAAAAGCGACCATCGTATATCAAGAAGATGATATTGATAAATATTTTGCACTGAATATTACAGCCGATGCCAAAGCTGATGGTATTGGAGGAATCAGTGAAAAAATGACCGCCTTGTCTAATGAACTGAGCGAAATGCAAACTACACTCAATGCTAAGATGGAAAAAGTGGTCAGCAATGCCTCCGGAGGTTTAGCTGGTGCTTTTGACGACCAATCTAAATCAAAAGCTGATAAAAATACTAACGCCAAAACGCCCGAAAAACCCAAGGTGGGGGAAGCTTCTATTTCGCTTGACTTACGTATTACCATGAAAGAGAAAGGGAAGAAATTAGACAAAGTGAAATGGCATCTTTATTTAGGACAACCCGATGAAGACTTGCGTTGTAAGTTTATATTGGTTGACTTCAAGTCCAAGATTGTCAGTGTGAACGTAGGTGCCAATGCTTATCTTTGTGTAGGTAATGAATTGCCAAATAATGGAGAACTTCCTCCGATACCTGCCACGATTCGCAATTTCCTCGATGGTTCAACCAAAGGTAGCGGAGTGGAAAGTGCCGACATCAGCAAGGCAAACAATGCTCGTACAGCTGCACTCAAAGATTTCCAAGCACAAGTCTATGGCGGTGTTATGATGGGTGCTTCGGCTTGGGGATATATTGATATCGACCTTGGTCTGTTCTATGGCAATATGGGTGCTTTAGCAGGATTTGATGTCAGCCTTCGCAAGATTGGCAACACTCAATGTATGAATTTACCACGAACTCCGGGTTTCAACGGCTGGTATGCCGAAGGTCAGTTGTATGCTTACTTATATGCTAAGTTTGGTATATATATTAACCTCGGATTCTGGGATAAGAAGATAGACATCATTGATGCCGGTATAGGAGGAGTGCTAAGATTAGGACTTCCAAATCCTACCTATTTCACCGGTGAAGCACGAGTGAAATTGAATTTATTGGCTGGCCTTGTCAAGATTAACCGAAAGTTTGAGTTTGAATGTGGTGACCGTTGTGATATCTTCTACGGAAATGCTCTTGACAATTTTAAACTATTTGGCGATTGCTCTGTGGGTGACACCATTCAGTCAAAAGGCTGGAACCGAGATAATCAGATTAATCCGAAGTTCTACATACCGGTTACTGTAAATACCGAAGCTCCTATCAAGGAACACTTCCGTGTGCTTGACGAAACCGAGCTCAACCGCTTAGCAGCCGATTTCAATGGTGACAAGGAAAAACTTAAAGCCCAAGCGAGTCGCACATTTGTATTTAACATGAATAATGTTGTGTTAATAGATGAATATTCTATGTCAACTCAAAATTTGAAATATCCCGACCGTAGTTTTGGATTCTCATACAAGGGAAATAATCGTTTCCAACATCAAGTAGATATGCCTCAACTTAATCCTAACAAGTACTACCGTATGCGTGTAGTGGGTTGGGCTAAGGAGATTGAACGCGGACAAGAAGTTGATCCGTTGAAATGGAACGAAAAGAAGAAAAAATATGAAAATGTGGCTTGGCAACAGACTAAGACCTTTTTCTTCTGCACAGGACCGTCTGAAACCATAGAGGATTGTCCCGAAGATATACAGAAGTATGTTGCGATAGCTTATCCTTCATATTGCAATCAGTTGAAACCTGAGAAAGATTTTGAGGCTTATACTTATGACGTTAGGTCTCCAAATATTGCATTCTTCTCTGATATTTCCAAATATGCCTTCAAAAAGGGTAAATTACGTTGGAAATTAGAAGAGTATATGAGCGGAGATTGGAGATCAGTGGAAGAAAAAGATGCCTATTGGATAGTAACCGATAGTACTTGTAATCTTACCATTTCAGGCGGACAGTTTGACTCAAAAATATACAATCAATCTGACTATCGTCTGCAACTTAACTATGTAGTGACTAAAACCAATCTCACTTATAAATATCAAGACAATCCGAAGACCGGGAAACCCGAACGAGTACTTACTAAAGAAATTATTACCGAAACAACCAATATAGCAGATTGGAAACTAACTGCATACGACGGATATTATCACACAGGTTATCGCGGTAGCCAAGTTAACTATGAAAAGCCGTTTGTAGGCATACGCTTGAATAGTGTAACGATGAAGACCAGTGCCCCGAATGTTAATGCTCGCGGTCTATCTTACTACAGAAAATATATGGCAACCGATGGAGTGAATCCGTTGCGTTATCAAGACCCATACACCTATATTGCATATATGAGTAATTATGGGCTTGTGGGTGGTTGGACTCTATCAAACAAACGATTGGCTGTTAATGCCACTACGGCTCAGTCGCTCATCTATCACGATCGTGGCGGTGTTTATGAAGGAGCCTATAAGACAAGCTATGGTTCTGTGAGTGACTATAATAAGGTAAAGGCACTATCCATCTATGATGGTAGTCAGTGGAAAAAAGATTGTTTGTATCCGCTACCTGTGATGACCGACTCGAAATATAACTATGCAATTGGTGGCCGCGAACGAGCATACAAGTTAAATTTGTCAGGGAAAGATGACAAGTCTCGTGCTAAATATCTTATCCAAGATATTTATGCAGTATATAGCGCAGTGGATAAATTTGACTCAAAATTACGATATGAATTGCAATGTTTCATGGCTTTAAGTGGAGGTGACTATAGCAATTGGGCTGCAAACCAAATTGAGTATCTGATGGAAACCAACACAGGAGTATATTTTACTTCGACATCAGACCTAAACTCAGATGTTCGTATCGAGATGCCATATTATCAGTTAGGGATCCTTTGGGGCTCTCAATTTAATAATAAGGGAGATCGCAAGCAAGCCACAATGTGGTCGAGCTACGACGATTTGCCCAAAAGTTGGTCTCGTCCTCAAGAGGAACGAAGCGAAGATATATTGTTGGGACTTGTCGGAAATTACCCAACTCGTCTTGTCGATATAGAATATAACCAGGTAATCACCGGAAAGAACAGCCAAGGTAAGTACACCTATGGCACTCGTGGTGGCTATCTCGATTTCATTCCTCGTTGGGGCAATATCACACAAATCAAGGTTACCTATTATCGTGTGAATGCCTACAACTTCAAGAAAACTGAATATACGGTTAGTGATCGTGTTTATTTGAATATGGGACCTTGTAATGCACGTTATAGCTACACTATCAACAATCCGTCGGATGTATTGTCTAACAGTAGCAAGAAGAATGTGAATAATTATCTATATAGAAACAATTAGAAGATAAATAAAAATATATGAAAAATAGCAGACATATAATATTCCTGTTTATTGCCGGTATCTTGGGTACTTCGGTTGCATCGCATGGGTTGACATTCTCTGATAGCGACCAAGCAATTACCACAGGGGATATCGACCCTGAGGACCTTGCTGTCGAAGAAGACACAATATATGTGTGGCACACCGATAGTACTCGTGAATATTTGCCGAGAGAGGTGCGTGATACTGCCGAATTCAATAAAACGAATCTAGAGCGTCGCAATGTAGAAAGTGTGATTCATCTGCTTGCACGTACCTACGGCGACAGTATTGTTCTTCGTTGGGCCCCCGACGACTATGTGAGCTGGCAATATCTCAATGCTGTTGGTGTAAATATCTATCGTATGCCTATACCCGACGGCAAAAAGAAGGATTTTGAGTTCCACATCGACACTCTTGCTTATCGATTAAAGCCTGCTACATTAGAGCAATGGCGGGCATTATATCCCGAAAGTGACTCAGTGGCTATGGTAGGTATGGGTACACTCTATAGCGAGGGTGGTTTTACCCAAGACCAGTCACGCCACGGCACAGGCGAGATGGGTGCTTTGCTTGATGTATATAGTGACCAGCAGTTCCGTTTCGGTATGGCTGTATTGGCAAGTGAGTGGCGTAGAGATGTGGCTGAAAATTTGGCAATGCGTTTCGTGGATAAAAAAGTTAAAAAGGGTGAAAAGTATCGTTATATCGTGCGTCCGGCAGAATTTGACTCTACTCAGAATTTACAATTCCGGGTGGGATTTATTGATGAAATAGAAAACAATCCATACGTTCCCGAACCTTACGAAGCTGTTATGGGCGACTCGGTGGTGGGCATCAATCAACTACGCATCTGGTGGGAACCTACTGATAGATTCTCGTCATTTGATATTCATCGTCGTGCAATGGGTGAAAATGATTGGACAAAGATAAACAGTAATCCGTTCATAATGATGCGTGACATACATGATGAAAAATTAGATAATTTCATTAATGATAATGTGCGTCCCGGTACTTATGAGTATCGCATATCGGGATATGACATTTATGGTGACTTGGTGGCAGCTAAAAACTACCATGTGGCATCAATGCCCGACTTGGAAGCACCACGTCCACCTAAGTTAAAATCAATCGTTATAGACCGTCGCAATCCCGACGACCCATCTAAAGATGTATATGCCGACTTTTACTTCTACAAAGATACCATTGAAGCTGACTTTATCGGTTATAAAATTCTTTATTATCAACGCTCTCGCGACGATCGTAAAGCCAAATGGATAGAATTAACTCCCAATTTGATACCTGTAAATGATACTGTGTGGACTGTGGATGTATCTGCTATTACCACAAGTCAAGTTGCAGTGGCTGCATACGACTCAGCTCAAAATGTAAGTTACTCCATGACGCACATTATGCGTGTAACCGACTTGAAGGCTCCTGAGGCTCCGGCTAATTTCCGTTATGAAATATTAGATAATGAAGCCGGTGCTGTTAAACTCTCGTGGAGTGCACCATCATTTGACGTAGATTATTATGAACTGGCGTATGCCAATGATACCACACATAAATTTATGTTACGCAATATCTCGAGAAATGAATTATTGCGCGACACTACCTTTATAGATACATTGGCAGTAGATGTCAATCAGAAATACATATATTATAAGGTGCGAGCAATAGACTATGCTTCCAATGAGGGTGCATATACCACTCCATTAGAAGTATTACGCCCGAGTATGCTCAAACCGGCAGTGGCTCATATCGATTCGGTATGGGTTGACCAATTGAAAGGCATACATATGCGATGGGTGTGCAGTAACGAACAACAAATATCACACCATATATTGATGCGTAAACTTGCAGGTGCCAAGGAGTGGAAAATTGTAGGAGTTTATAATGGAGATTCGTTACGTAAAGCCGGTAATATAATAGAAGTGGTGGATATACCGGAGTACGTGCGTCGCTCTCGCTATGAATATGCTATGGAATCGTTCTCTTATGCTGGAATTTCAAGTGGGTTGAGTCTTATTTATTCAACTCGTTTTGAAGGAGAACGTGTTTTTGAATGGCCAATAAAATTGGTAGGTGTCTACGATGAAAAAAATAAAAAGACCAAGATAGCTTGGGAAACAGACAAGAATTTACCTTATAAGGGAGAATGGTATTTCTGTGTTTATCGAAAAGGTTCGAAAGACAAACGACATAAATTCCTAATGTCGGTAAGTGCTAATGATATGATGTTCCAAGACTATTTACTTTCGCCCGGTGAATCGGCAGAATATTTTGTGAGAATAAGGTATAAAGATGGACGATCAACAACCGACTCCAATATCATCGTAGTGACTGCCCCTAAAAAAAATGATACAAATCGCAAGTGAGACCAATGAGGTTGAGCACAGCGAATAGTAAAAAAGAAAATTATACTCATAATGAAGATACTTAGACATATAACAGCATTTTTATGTGTAGTGACATTGGCACCACTCATAACGTCATGCGGACTCATTGATATGGAATTTGATGAGAATGTGCAGATAGATTTTGATATGCGTTTGGATCATGACACAGTCTATGTGGAAGAAGGAGATTCTTTTGTTCTACAGCCTCTGTTTACTCCAGATTCAGTAATCAATCGCGAAGTACTATTTCTATCGGCTGATGACAATGTTGCTTATGTCAATAACGACACTATTGTGGCTGTAAGTGAGGGTGAAACGGTCATTAATGCAATATCTGTGGCAAATGAAAAGATGGCATTCTGTCAGGTATATGTGATGGCTCCTTGGAAGGTTGATATATATAAATATTCGAATGATATGGTAGCCTATGTTACAGCCTCTATAGATGGTGAGCCGCTGAATCTTGAAACACAGAAAATCGGGGCTTATGTCGGAGGAGAGCTACGTGGAATAGGAGAGCTTATCGAATTGAATGATAAGAAAATACTACAAATTCGCATATATGGGCACTATGAATTGGGAGACGGCGAGCCTACTCGTCCCGAGTTAGTGCGTTTTGTGTGCTACGACAAGGAGAAAATGATGAAGACGAATTTATCCTTGAGTATTTCTTTTGATGGGGAAACTCACGGTAGCCCATCTATACCATTGGAGTTAAGGAGTCGTTAAAGAATAGTTAAATGTTACAGAAATAGGAATCAAAAATTGTACAAGATATGAAAAATATAATCAGACATACGCTTTTCATCATATCATTGGTGTTGATGACGTCTTGCACATTGAATATGGACGAATATATCGTTCCTGAAGATCAAAAAGGGAAAGATGAACCATATACTGAAGTAAGTTCGTATGGTGAGGTAACATATCAGTATCATGATAATGTGATTTCACTTAATGGTGAGCCACAAGAGTATGTAGCTATGACAAACGATTCTGTAATATGGTTTATGGATAATATTCCCGATAAATGGGTGCCGCAGGAAGGAAATTTTATCGCAGCCAATTGTTCGGAAACTTTTCCTCTTGGTATTTGTGCCAAGGTTCGCTCCATTATTCGCGAGGGTGGAATGATTCGTGTGGAGCATGAAGTTGCCGACAAGAATGATATATTTAAATCATTGGAGATGAGACTTGATTTTGAATATATTATGCCGGGACAAAGTGATTTCGAAGACGATAGTATTGGAGAATCACGAGCCACGATTAAACGCAAAGGTTTTTGGTTGGACGATACGAAATTTGTTGATATGTCATTGTATGACACGCAGGTTGCACGTGATAAGCCCAAGGACACTGAAACCGATACTACAGATTTTCAGTTCAATAAAGCGTTCGACCTTAAAAGCGGAAGACAAATATACTTAAGTCTTTCCTACCAGTCGATAGAAGTTGTTACTGTGCATCAATACGAGGATCTTGTCAATGACTATAAAGAAGAATGGAATGATACTTATACCGAGCGTAATGTCAATTTACTAGTCGGATATGGTAATAATCCTGAGAATGCTACTCGGGGATTGGCGAGCTTTCCTAAGTCAGTAGATGATATTAGAGGGATTAAGGATGCCTTACACGAAATAAGACAGGGAATGAGTAAAAGGCATTATGTGAAAACGATTAATCCCGTGGTAAGTCTCCCTTCTTTCCCTTTTGGCGTGATGTTCCGTTTTGATGTCTCGTTAGGATACACCATTATGGGGTATGGAAACTTAGAGGCTAATTATCGTTCAGAAACACATAGAGTGGGATATATCTATGACAGAGGAAATAAAAGGGAGATAGATCGTGATATAAGTAATCCTCAGAAAGAACCTTATTTCAAGTTTTCCAAGATTAATTTCGGTGGTAGTGCCGATTTATGGCTCCGTGGTAGAGTAGGAGCCGGAATTTTAGTTGGGAGTCAAGCCGGAGGTGTTGGTGGAGTGTTAGGTATAGAAGGCAAAGTCGGTTTCAGAGCCTCATTGGAAACAGAGTCGTTAACCGACTTAATGGTAGTGGATCGTCAAAACTTTAATGCCGGTTTTTATGCTTCATTCAGCGGATTTGGTGAAGGTTTAGTAAAAGTGGGTCCTTGGACAGGCAGTTTGGGGGATTTCAATTTTAATACGGTTGAAAAAACAGCGATGCTCAATCTGAAAGCAGAAGTAAACGATAAAAAAACAAAGTCCAAGTTGGAGGTTGTGGAAAAAGAGTACATATTGGAAGATGAAAAAGGAAATCCCATCATAGATCCTGTAACAGGCGGATTGATTATGGATACCCGAAATGAATTAACTATAAATACCTCATTGACATTTAGTAAACTTGAAACTTTCTTTTTATTTCCACATTTTAATACAGCCAATCAACGACCTGCATTGCGTATATATGAAGGTGAAATAAAGAGTGGTAGTGGTAAATATAAGCAAGTGATAATAGATGAAGTGTTGAAGGCCAATAAAACCTATGATTTTAGCACTAACCTTAATAAAGCAGGTCTTGATGAAATGGTTGGAATTTATGAAGTTGTTCCTTGTATTTATGACACCGATTCCAAATTTGTTACTGAATATCGCAATAATACAATGATAGTTACACCAGGTGTTCCCACAATTACACAGCCTAAGTGTTATCAATGGTATGGACGAGAACTCTCCGAAGAAGATTGGGAATACTATCTTGAAGAATATGGTGAGGCGTATTTTAAAGGGAAAAAGAGGACCGATTTCGCGAGTTATGGTTTTACTACAGTAGTAGAACTTAAGAATTCTACACGTATCAAAGAATGGGGTATAAAGTTCCGATTGGAAAATCCCGATGGAAAGGCAATTCTCAATCGAGAATTTCCAATAAAGTTTGATGGACTTTGTCCTGCCGGTAAATACACGATTATCACAACTTTTATTTCGGAATATAAGCCTAAGGAGCCAGATTCGGGTATAGATGCTTTATCTATAACAGCTCAGCCTTATTGTAGCTACGATGGTGATAAGAAATTTTTCTCACGTTCTAAGTACATAAATTTTTATTATCCATATGAGCGTGATGGTGGTCCTTATGTTGTAGGTAAATCAGAATTTCAAGATTTTTAATGAGTGTTATATAACATTATGAGGTTGGGAATATTTGTTCTTCTATATATTTCTTCACTTCTTGTCATAGCACAAGGAGTGAAGATTGATATTCCCGACTCAATACAAAATAAAACTATACAGACGCCGAGAATAGAATTTGCCGAGCGAGAATATGATTTTGGGAGGTTTGAACCTATTGGGAATGACACATTGAAGGTATATACCTTTAGATTTACCAATACAGGACAGAAACCATTGGTGATACTCCGAGCCGTAAGTAGTTGTGGATGTACTCTACCTACATATACAAAGGAACCCATAATGCCAGGTGATTCCGGTATAGTTACAGTGGGATATCGTGGACATGGGCAACCTTTTGGATATTTCCGAAAGTCTATTACAGTCTATACTAACGACCCGCGTTCCTTCACTCGCATCTTCATTAAAGGTGAAATAGTAAAGAAAAACTAATATAACTAACATAAAATAAATATTATACGAACTTAAAAATTAATTATTATGAACGTTATGTCTAAATTCAGATTTTCATCAACACTGCTAATTGCATTGTTGATGAGCGTGATGTCAATCGGTAATGTTAATGCTACCGTAGTGGAAATTGATGGGGTATGCTATGATGATAGTGGCTTTGGAATAGGTGATGGAGAAGCCATTATATCAAGTATCAATCAAGGGACTATTCCCGCTGAGGTCGTAATTCCCGAAAAAGTGACAATCAATGGAAAAGAGTGTGTGGTGACACGCATTCATCGTTCAGCATTTGCTTACAATACCATAGTTACATCGGTAACGCTTCCGGCAGGATTGAAATACATTGATAATTATGCGTTCTCTCAATGTACAAATTTGGCAGAAGTCAAGGGAATCCCCGAAAAACTTGATTATATGGGTCATGCTGTTTTTAATAACACAAAATGGTTGAGCTCCCTCAAAGACAGTGCACCCGAAGGCCTTTATTTAGTTGGAGGTTGGGTAATAGGATATGTAGGTGATATTCCTGAAACGTTGATATTCCCTAATAATACAATCGGTATTTGTGATAATTTTGCCATAAGAATAAATTATACAAATTATTCTTATGTGAAAAATATTGTATTGAATGAGGGGTTGAAATATATTAATTACGATGCTTTTGAATATTTTCTTGGTCTTACAGAAATTAATCTCCCTGCATCACTTGAAGTTGTTGAAAATGAGGCGTTTGATTGTTGCGCTAATATTAAACAATTTACTGTAGCAGCAGGAAATAATTATTTTAGTGCTGTTGATGGAATATTATATAATAAAGAGCAAACCAAATTGATTCTATATCCTAATGGCAAGACAGATACAGAGGTTGTTGTGGGAAACAATGTAACTGAACTTGCCGAATATGCATTTTATGGGGCTTATTATATTAAGTCATTGACTATACCTGAAGGTGTTACAGAAATACCTAGCCAAGCAATCAGAGCAATGAATTCACTTGAAACTGTGATATTGCCATCAACTGTGAACTATTTCGGTTTCGGTATATTTGTTCAATGTAGCAGTTTAAAATCGATTATTCTATATGCCGAAGAAACACCTGAATATAGTGGCGAAGATTTGAGTCTATTGACTGAAACCACATTATATGTTCCTGAAGTTTCATTAGATGTTTATAAGACTCATGACACTTGGGGCAAAATGGGTAATATTAAGACAATAGAACTATATACAGGAGTAGAGAATGTAGGTATTGATAAATCATCTATTGATAATACCATTTATAACCTTAAAGGGCAACGCATATGTTCTCCACAAAAAGGACAAATTTATATCAATAATGGTAAAAAATATATCCAACGATAAAATAGAACGTTCTAAATAACTGTTTATCGGACACCAATAAAAACTTTATAGGAAGAGGATTATAGGTGGCTGTTCTCGGAACAAATAGTTAAGCTCGTTTCTTTATGATAAGAACACCCGGAATTAGTTTATTCGTCAATTCCGGGTGTTCAATTGTATTTAAAATGAGTTAGGTGGGATTTTTCGATATTAGAAGGAGTTTGTCTCCAATATGTAGTGAAACTGATCCGTTTGGTACAATGTATTCATCGCCACGCTTGATAATCATAACAAGAGTGCCTTTAGGCAATTGCATATCGGCAAGTCGTTCTCCATTTTCAAGCATTTCTTCGGTAACTGTGAGGTCTTTTAATGATGAGTCAATTTCATCGGGTAATTCTACCCCGAAATCGTTACCTGTTTTCTCGATAGGAAGGTCAAGGTGAAGTTTGCGCGCAAATGAGGCTATAGTTGAACCTTGAAGTATGAGTGATAATAGTGTGATGAAGAATACAATATTGAAAATCTGATCGGCTCCTTCTACGTTTGCTACCACAGGATATGTGGCGAATATTATTGGTACAGCACCTCTAAGTCCAACCCATGAGGTAAATACGCAAGCTTGTTTTGGTAGGTAACGGAACGGCAATAGACAGATAAGTACACTCAATGGGCGAGCTATAATCATCATAAACAGACCTATTAGAAGTGATAAAGGTGCAACAGAAATTAGTTCGTGAGGATTGACGAGTAAACCCAGTGCGAGGAACATTACAATCTGTACTAACCATGTTAAACCATCGAAGAATGTTTGGGTTTCTTTACGGTTCACTATTTTTGCATTTCCGAGGACAATACCGGCAATGTATACAGCTAAGTAACCATTACCTTTCATAAGGTCGGTAACGGTAAATGTGAAAAACACAATGCTAAGAATTAGAATAGGGTAGAGAGATGTGTTAGATAGGTTGATGCGATTGTTTATCCACACCATTAATTTACCAATACCAAAACCGGCAAGTCCACCAAAGATAAATTGAAATAAAAAATGAGTTATGATATCAGTTATACTTGTGTCGTTGGCAGTAGCTAATTGTATTAGGACAATTGTGAGCATATATGCCATAGGGTCGTTACTACCGCTTTCAAGTTCAAGCATTGGTCGTAGATTGTATTTTAGATTCAGCTTTTGTGATCGTAAAATACTAAAGACTGATGCTGAATCGGTTGAAGACATAGTGGCAGCAAGCAGAAGAGACACAACCAAAGACATTTTAATGCTCAAGTTGGTCCACTGAGATATGTAGAAAATGAAAAGACCTGTAAGTATGGCGGTTAGAAAAACGCCTACGGTTGCGAGTAGAATTCCCGGAGTGAAAACCGGACGAATCTCTTTGATCTTTGTGTCAACACCACCAGAGAACAAAATGATACTTAATGCCATCATACCGATGAATTGAGCTTGACCAGAATTACCGAATTGCAATCCGAGTCCGTCGCTACCGAATAGCATACCAACCAATAGAAATACCAATAATGAAGGAATACCGAAACGATAACCTGTTTTACTGATAAGAATGCTACAGAATACAAGTATTGCACCGAGAAGCAATATGTTTTCAGCGTTGAATTCCATAGTTTATTTTGATGTTAGTTCTTTTTTGTGTAAATCTTTGCGTAGATGATTAGTGAAATAGCAGAAATCATACCAATAGCGGCAAACCAATACCAAATATAGTGTGCATTGATTGTAGCTGCTTGCCATAGTTCAACAGATTCGTATAAGGTGGGGTCGGGGCAATATTTTGCAAGCAAAAAACCAGACAGTCCGAATCCGAGTATTGAAGAAAGGAACGAATGCAAGTGGCTGAAACCAAGATATAATCCTTCTTCACCTTTTGGGGCTTGGAGAGAGAAATATTCAAGGTAGCGTGGTGAAATGAAACATTCGGCGAGAGCTTGAAAAGCAATACCTATAATCATCATAAATGTTATTGGGTTAAGTCCGATAATTTCACCTTCAAAAAGATTACCTGTTGCCATAATCAATGCTGAAAGAGGAATTAGGAACATACCTACAATGATTGAGGTGAGGGCTTTTCGCTTTGCCATTATTTGTGTGACAAAATTAACACAAATAACTACCACAAAAGGGTTTACATTGGCAATCCAACCTGGTCTGGCTGTCTCTCCTGCAAGGCGAATCACGTATTTGGGCATTGTAGCATAAAGTTGTTGTTGGACAATCCAGAAACCTGTTACAATAAGTATCAATAAAAGTAAACGTCCATTTGAGAATACTTTTGTGAGCCCGTTCATCACTTCTTTGATACTCTTACCTTCACCAGAGTGATGTACAGAGTGATAGAACAATAATACAGCAATCAGTGCAATAACACAAAGAGTTGCTGAAAAATAATTAATATAGATATAGGCTGATTCTCCTACAGCAGAGCGTAGAGGGTCGATCACGCTTTTCCCGGTGAAAGACCCGATGTTGACCATCATATAAAATATTGAATAACCTTTGGCACGAGTTTCAGATGTGGTTTCTCGTGCCACCGATGCTGATATGATAGATTTAATAAATGCTCCTCCAATCATTAGAATGAGGAGTACCGGCACGATAAGATATCGTTCCCAACTTTCAATAAGACCGGTATATATGGTTTTTTCTCCATATTGCACAAGTCCTGCACTTTCAAGCATAATAGGAAGTAGCCCTTGAAGTAAATATCCTACACTCAAAAGAGTAAAAGCAATGATGATTGATTTACGGTATCCCATCTTATCTGCAAAAGCTCCTGTGAAAAGAGGTAAAAGATATAAACCTCCTGAGAATAGCCCCGAAATGATTCCGGCTTCGATGTCGGAAAAACCGAGTGTGTTTGACAGATAAAATGTAATCACGATAAAAACGGCATAATATGCCATTCTTTCAAGTAGTTCTGCTGTATTTGCAGTCCAAAAAGCACGAGTGTATTTAGACATAATGAATTTGATAAATATGTAATGTTAGTTATATTCTTAATTGATGATGAAATTACTGATTTGGAATACTATAAATGCCATAATCCAAGCTACTATTGTATTGTAGATTATAGAGAAAGCTCCATACTTCCAATTGCCCGATTCTTTTGAAATTGCAGTTATAGTGGCAATACAAGGGTAATAAAGTAAAGAAAATACCATAAAACTGAGTGCAATAGCTGCATTAAAATCAGATTTGCCTGTTTGTGGATTTGTAGCAGATAGTTGTTCGCGAAGAGTGTTCTCATTTTCGTTATCAGCAGAATAAAGTACGCCTAAAGTGGATACTACGATTTCTTTAGCTCCAGTACCTGATAGAATGGCAACTGAAGCTTTCCAATTAAAACCGAGAGGTTGCATTATTGGCTCTATAAAATGTCCAATATCGGCAAGTATAGAGTTTTGTTGTTGCTCTATGAGTTCTTGTTGTGTCATTTGATCGTTGCTCTTCTCTAAATTTCTTGGGAAATAACTTAATGCCCAAATAACAATGCTTGCAACAAGGATTACACCTCCCATTTTACGTAAATATTGTTCGCCTTTATCCCACATATGGTGTAAAGTGGCTTTAAGTGTTGGAACACGATATGGGGGTAGTTCCATAACGAATGGAGTTTCTTCTTTTTTGAAATGGAAGCGACGAAGCAGTCTTGCTGTTATAATAGCAACAACTATCCCCAATAAATACAAACACATAAGTACGAGTGAAGCGTGATTTGGGAAAAATACACCTACAAATAAGATGTAGATAGGTAATCTTGCACTACACGACATAAAAGGGTTGATGAGCATAGTTATGAGACGACTGCTTTTGCTCTCAATAATACGAGTGGACATAATGGCCGGCACATTGCAGCCGAATCCCATAACGAGAGGAATGAATGATTTACCATGTATGCCTAATTTGTGCATTATTTTGTCCATAATGAAAGCAGCTCGTGACATATATCCCGAATCTTCCATAAAAGAAATAAATAAGTACAAAATGAGTATGTTAGGTAAAAATACGATAACCCCACCTACACCTCCGATAACGCCATCAATTAATAGATCCTTTAGAGGCCCTACAGGCATAACTTGACGTGTTAAATCGGCTAACCATTCTATTCCCATTTCAATCCATTGCATAGGATATGCACCAATCTCAAATGTCGCCCAAAACATAAGCCACATAATGAGCGAAAATATAGGGAATCCAAATAGTTTGTGAGTGACAATATTATCGATCATTTCGGTGTCTTTTATGAAACGAGGAGTTTCCCCGGGAATATAGGTTTCACGTAATGCTCCGGAAATAAAACCATATTTCTCGCTAGCAATAGCAGATCCAATATCTTCTGTGCCTACATCTTCGATGTGTGCAACCCATTTATCTCTAAGTCCTTTCCACTTTTTGAATTCCAGTTGTTCTTTGAGCATATTCTCCACTTCTTTATCTCCTTCGAGCAATTTTATTGCAAGATAACGAGGAGAGAATTGTTGCACCGGTTGCGAACTTTCCTTTATTGAGTCTTTTATTTCTTTTATAGCATCTTCAATTTCAGAGCCTAATCTGACGTGTATGTGTCGCACAGTTTTGTGTCTATCCTCGTATACTTCTATTATGGTATCGAGAAGTTCAGGAATACCTTCACCCGTTTTTGTGATGATGGGAACAAATGGTACTCCAATCATTTTACCCAACTCCTCGTAATCGAGTTTGGCTCCGCTACTTTGTAATTCATCATACATATTCAATCCCACTACCATATTACGATCCATATCGATAAGTTCTGTGGTGAGATATAGATTTCGTTCAATGTTTGAAGCGACAATCATATTGAGGATAATATCAGGAATTTCTTCCTTCAAATACCGCCTAACATATAGTTCTTCAGGTGAATAGGCTGAAAGTGAATATGTTCCCGGTAGATCAATAATAGTTATATGGTAACCTTTGTAGTCGAAATAACCTTCTTTTGCTTCCACTGTAACACCGCTATAATTGCCCACACGTTCACGTGCTCCACTAACGAAATTGAAAAGGGATGTTTTTCCGCAATTAGGGTTGCCGATAAGAGCTACATTGATATTCTTACCTTCTCTGTTAGCAATTGTAACAGGATCGTTGTCATTGATTGTCTTAATAGAATCGATGTTGATTGTAGAAGAATGGTTATAGACATTGCTATTACATGGGACAACTTCAATTAATTCGGCTTCACTTCGTCGCAGTGAAACTTCATATCCAAGTATATTGTATTTTATAGGATCTTGTAAAGGAGCATTAAGTAAAACCTTAATGTTTTTACCTCTAACAAACCCCATTTCCATAACACGTTTACGAAATGCGCCATGTCCCAGAATCTTTACAATAGTTGCAGATTCTCCCGTCTTTAAATCGGCTAATTTTATCACTTCTTGTTTTTTCTTAATAATTTACAAAGATAGTGATTTGTTTGCTAATAGGGTGAACCTTTAGGATTATTAAATAAATAAAACTTAAATTATGCGTTTTATTAACTTTGTAATTTTCGCGGAGACAGGATTTGTAATTAATTCACGTATTTTGTCGATGGTTATACTTGATGTGAAAATTAATGCGACAAACAGAATCCAGAAAATTGCGAATATAAATGGGTTGGTTCCGTTGGTGTTGTCGATTAAAATATTTTTAAGGTCATTCCATACAGGTGGCATTTTGTGGATGAGATATACCGCAAAAGCACTTGATGCAATGTAATTTATAGTGGTGTTATGGAAATACATAGAGGCAAAAATAAGGAAAAAGAAAACAGATGAGAGTATTACAAATGGTGAATTGTAGGCAAATGCGGCTGAACTTTTACATATGAAAGTGCTGAATACTATTAGCAATAATGAAATAAGATATCCTATAATGTATCTGTTGCATTTTATACGATAAATGCTTTTAGCTTTAGTCTTGATATAACGACCAATAATATATATGTAAATGAGTTGCATTACATTGTACCCTGTGGGATTAACTTTTTCGCCCCAAAACCATCCGAGATACACGTTGATGAATGTAAGCCCACAGAGTAATAATATGAATTGTTTTTGATTTAGAGAAGATGTTCCTTTGTTGATAATAGGAGCAATTATATATAATGAAAAATAGGCAGGTATAAACCATAGATCGGTGTGTGAGAATATTGCAAAGGATTCAATTATGTTTTGAACATTGTATTGATTAGGTCTTGCTAAAGTGTATAAACTATAAATGCTTATAGAATAGAAACTACACCATAAAATGAAATTTACTATGCCTTTCACTGAAGGTCTTATGCCGAAATAACCGGATATGAGAATGAAACAGTTAACTCCAATTATTGAGAACGACTCCATAATCACTTTTGTGGATGTGTTGATGTTGAAAAAGTTGTTGATGGTTATTTGGTTTGGTATAGGGAATGTAGCGCCGGTAAAATGCACCATCAGTATCATAATCATACTTATGATACGTAAAAGTTCTATATTGCTTTGACGTGTAGATATTCCCATTTTATAGCTTTCGAATTATTTTTCCGCTAGATGTTTCTTTAAAGTGTTTAACAGCTACGTATTTGCGTGGTATTGCATAAGATGGTAGTTTGCTTTTAAGTTTTTCGATAAAATCAGGTCTAACTTCACCTGATTTTATTTCGTTGTCTTGCATCGTTGTATATTCGAGAGCCAAGACAAGTTCCTCCCCCCATTTCTCAGAAGGTTGAGAAGTTATGAAAAAACGTACGTTGGTAATTATTTCTCCAATTATAGGCTCTATTTCTTCCGGAAAAACTTTTATCCCTCCGGTGTTGATTACATTGTCAAAACGTCCACACCAAAGGAACTCAGTAGGAGATAGTAAGTTAACAATGTCGTTGGTAATGATTTCTTTATGGCTTAGGTGGGGAGTATTTATAATAAGGCAACTTCTGTCGTCGGTAGAGAATGTTATATTGCCAAGACTCATAAAAGGTTGTGGGGTACTTCCCATAGGAGCGAGTGCTACGTGGCTGCAAGTTTCGGTCATTCCGTAGGTGCTGAATGCGCGAATGCCCTGTTCGGCTAACCAACGCTCAAGTCGATTAGGTATTTTACCTCCACCAATGATTATATTGTCAAAGAGTACTAATTTTTCGGGATTATTTATTAAGTACTTTATTTGTGATGGAACGAATGCTCCTAAACTTATTCGTTCGTTGCTGTTATAGTTGGCAAGAGGGGTGTTTGAAGGCGTTTCTTCGATAAGCTTTGCTCCAAGTTCCAATGCACGTACAATCATCATTTTACCTGCAATATATGATGGCGATAGGTTTAAATAAAACAATGAGTCGCTATTCAGCCCAAAATGCTCGTTTGTAAGCTTTGCTGAGGCTTGCATATCACTTTTAAGCAGTTGTATTTCTTTAGGCGTACCTGTTGAACCTGAAGTGTGTGCTATGACATATTGTTGTTCATTGAGATATTCTTCAATAAATGTAGCTGTTTCGAGAGACGCATATTGTTTTATATCTTCAAGCGATTTGCAAATGTGGTTGTTGATTGTCAGTTGCATAAATACTCTAAGTTTTATATTGTAATCCAATTTAAATCAGGAATATCCCATTTAAATTGAGGATTATAAGCTAAGAAATCTTTTGATTGGTAAAGCGGTGATTGGAAATTGTTTGAAAACACCATTCCTGTGCCGAGTCCTTGTGGAATTTTTGGTTGAAGTGTGGCTACCCATTGAGCTAATGCGTTCAATCCTATGTTGGATTCGAGAGCAGATGTAATCCATCCACCAATTTGGAACTGCGCAGCCATTCTAAGCCATTCGAGTGATCCAGAAAAACCTCCCATTAGTGAGGGCTTGAGGATGATGTAGTGAGGGTGAATGTTGCGCAACAATTCCATCATTATCATAGGGTTGGTGATTCCAATAAGTTCTTCGTCGAGAGCGATTGGGATGGGTGATTTAGAGCATAGTACAGCCATTTCTTCCCATTGTCCCGGTTTGATAGGTTGTTCTATAGAGTGAATTTGGTATTTGGAAAGAATATTAAGTCTTTGAAGAGCTATGTCGGGAGTAAAACCACCGTTCGCATCAACTCTAATCTCTAAATCGTTGACCGAATATCTTCTACGCATATATTCAATCATTTCACATTCTTGATTGAAATCGATAGCTCCGATTTTAAGTTTGATGGTATTGAAACCTGCATTTACTTTTTCATCAATACGTTTCAGCATTTCTTCTTTTGTACCCATCCAAACAAGTCCGTTAATAGGAATTCTGTATTTGCCTTCGGTGAATGGAGAAGGATGATAGATACGTCTGCCTCCGTTGGCATAATCTGAAATAGCACTTTCAAATCCAAACATTATCGAAGAATGTGCAGAGAGGTCGGTAGGAATGTCATTTTCTATATTACGACAAAGTTCTTGTAGCTTTGCTTCGTAGCTTTCATTGTCCTCAGCTGATAATCCTTTGAAAAGGGCACATTCACCTATTCCATAAACTTCGGGACAAGATTCGTCCCAAAGTTTGATGAAATAGGTATCCTTTGTTGTCATTACTCCACGCGAAGTTCCTCCGGGAGTGATGAAATTAAGAGTATAAGGTGCGTATGCAGCTTTCATTATCCGGGGAACTGAGGGAATTGATCGAAATCGGGGTCTCTTTTTTCGAGGAATGCATTTTTACCTTCTTGCGCTTCATCCATGGTGTAGTACATCATTGTAGCATCACCGGCAAGCTCCATAAGACCTCGCTGCCCGTCTAGTTCAGCATTAAGACAGCGTTTTACCATACGTATTGCAAGTGGGCTGCGCATAGCAATTGTTTCGCACCATTCAACGACCTCGTCTTCAAGCCTGTCGAAAGGCACAACTTTATTTACCATACCCATTTTTTCTGCTTCTTCAGCTGTATATTGTCGGCATAGATACCATATTTCGCGTACTTTCTTTTGGCCAACACAACGCGCAAGATATGAGGAGCCAAAACCTCCGTCAAAACTGCCCACTTTGGGACCTGTTTGCCCAAATCTTGCGTTCTCGGATGCGATAGTTAAATCACAAACTGTTTGAAGAACATTTCCGCCACCAATAGCATATCCGTTTACCATTGCGATAACCGGTTTTGGGATAGAGCGAATAGCTTTGTGTAAATCAAGTACATTCAAACGTGGAACGCCATTGGGGTCGTTATAGCCTCCACGTGTTTTGTAGTTCTGGTCGCCACCTGCACAGAAAGCTTTGTCGCCTATGCCGGTCAATATGATTGTGCGAATATCGGCATGATCGCGACAATAGTCTATTGCATCAAGCATTTCAAAATTTGTCGTTGGTCGAAATGCGTTATATACCTCAGGGCGATTGATTGTTATTTTTGCTATGCTTTTGTATTGCTCAAACAAAATGTCTTCATATTGTTTGATTGGAGTCCAAATTCTATTGCTCATAATTGAATGTGTTTATTGTATTTTGTTATTGTTTATTTCGATCATAATATGCCCTTAATGTATTGGCACTTATTTTATTGTTTGTATGAATACACAGAATGCTTTCTTTATTATCCTTTAGGAATTTACCTATCGTATCTTGTAGTTTTTGTTTAGTGTTAGCTTCGTAGTAGTTAAACCCAAAAACATGGGCGAATTTCTCGATTGGAAGTTGCCGATTTACTTCGAAATATTCTTCAAAATCAGGTAGCTCCGACGGTCCGTTTATAAAACGGAATATACCACCACCTCCATTATGTAATACAATTATTTTAAAACGTTTGGTGTTGTATTGAGAGGCTAATCCATTTATATCGTAGCTGAAACTCATATCTCCGGTGATGAGTATTGTTGAACCGAGATGTGTCATTGATGCTCCAAGTGCAGTAGATGTAGAACCGTCAATACCGGAAACACCACGATTGCAGAATACCGATCCGTTGAATTTATTGGATACACCAATTAAATCGGCATATCGTATCGAGCTTCCATTTGATATTTGTAGGTTTATATTATCGTCGGGTAGATTATTCATCACTATGTCCATCGCCGTCAAATCGCTCCATTCGCTGTTGGAAATAAATGTGTTATAGGTTTCGGTAGCCCGATGTTTTACTTCCTCCCAATGTCTGTAGTAGTTCCCGCTGGTGTTGGGAGATATGTGGTTGTTGCATAGGAAATTAATTGGAGTAACCTCAATCTTTTGTGTAATGTTTTGCATGGTATCGATAATATGATTGTCGATACCAATTCTCCAATGTTCAATATCGTTGGTGTTGCGTAAAAAAGTTTTAGCCAATCGAGAAACAGGAGCGCCCCCGAATGTGATTAGTAAGTCAGGTTTTAAAGTTTCCCATTGTTTTTCATCGATTTCAGTAAAAAGTCGATCTATATTATGAAATATCTTATTAGATGAATTGTTGTTAGCGATTATCTCGCTAAGTACAACAATATTTCCTCCTGAAATCTTATGTAAGGCTTGAGTAAGAGCTTCGCACTTGTTGTGCATAGATACAAAAATCAGTACCTTTCTGTATGAGTTGATTTTGTTGGCTAATTCTATGCAATAATCAGATGACAACTTTGGCGAAAATTTATTGATTTTCTTGGCAGAACTTGTTGTGATTGTTCGACGTTTGTATAAAGGTTCTTTGAGCTGAATGTTGATGTGAATAGGTCCTTTGGGGAAAGATGTAGCACATTGCAGAGCATCGTTAATGGTGCGATTGCAATACCATATTTCATCACTCTGTTCACATTGGGCTGATATATCATAGCTTTGCTTGACGATATTGTTCAAGATACCATATTGTTTCAATGTCTGACTATCATTTTGATCGATCCATTCGTGAGGTCGGTCGGCAGATATCACGATTATGGGTAATTGTTGATAAAATGCTTCGGCAATAGCGGGAGCATAATTAAGGATTGCAGAGCCAGATGTACACACTATAGCTACAGGTTCATTTGTTTGTTGGGCTATACCGATAGAAGCAAAAGCAGCACTGCGTTCATCAACGATTATATATTTGTTGATTTCCCTGCATCGGTTTAAAGCAATTATAATAGGAGCATTGCGTGAGCCGGGTGAAACTATTGCGTGTTTCACTCCATATTCACGAAGTAAATCAACTAATATATTGCAAGATTCTTGCGTTGTAGTGAGTATGTCGTCAGAGTTATTTTCAGTTTCCATTCAAATAATCAATTTTACCCCAAAATTAGCAAAAATCTGCAATATATATGTTATGTGCGTTACTTATTCTGAATTTTAGTTATGAGATTATATGTGCTGATAAGACTATCAAGAGTTGATTGGGAGTTGTTGGTATTATTTTCTACATCATTGATGAATGTTGTTATCTCATTATAGAATCCTTGTGAATATATTTGATTGTTAACTAAAATAGGTGAGAGGTTGGCGTTGGAATATATATATTCGGTAGTTTTATTCTTTTTTATCGGACACCAATAATTTAAAATAGGACAGTTGCTAAATGAGTCTTATATAGTGCATTTTCAGTAATTAATAATTTTGTTTTAAATTTTGTTCTTATCTTGGCGTGTGTTATCTTTGTAACTAAGAATAATCTAAAAACTATTTTTTGAATATGGAACAAAATTATGAAGGTAAAGTGGCTGAGAATGGTTGTAACAATGGGCGTGAGTGGGTAGATTTAGGTTTGTCGGTAATGTGGGCTACGTGCAATATCGGTGCAGATAGTCCGGAATGCTATGGCGAATATTTTGCTTGGGATGAAACAAAACCTAAAAGTGAATATACTGAAAGTAATTATAGCTCAAATAGAAGATTTGTCGATGTTTATTGGGTAGAAGATATTATGAGATTTACAGATGTTGCTAAAAAGGAATGGGGTGGTAATTGGCGTGTACCAACAAAAGCCGAATGTGAGGAACTTGTGAATGATTGTGAATGGATATGGACAAGTTTACGAGGCGTAAAGGGATATAAAGTAATAGGGAAAAATGGTAATAGTATCTTTCTACCAGCTGCTGGTTGGAAAACCGAAACCAGACATCTTTATGAAGGAGTGGGTGCGCGTTATTGGTCGTCAACGGCATATGAGAATTCATATCAATATGCGTTCTATCTTAGCTATGTTGGTGATTTTGTGTATGAAGTAGGCATGGGGCAACGTTACCGAGGGCAAACAGTGCGTCCTGTGTGTGATTAATGAAAGTTAGAGATACTAGGAGAAAAAGCGGATTAAATTGTAAGAGCAAAAACTACTTATTGAAAAACTTTTGGAAGTTGACGGTGGCTGAATTTGAAGTGGCGTTTGCAATATATCGGTAAAAAAGTATTAAATTTGTAGTCTAAATAAAAATTGATAACGTAATGGGATTTTTCAGTAAGTTATTCTCGAAGGAGAAAAAGGAAACTCTTGATAATGGATTGTCGAAAACCAAAGAGGGTTTTTTTGACAAAATTAAACGTGCGGTAGCCGGTAAATCAAAAATTGATGATGATGTGCTTGACAATCTTGAAGAGGTGTTTATCACATCGGATGTAGGTGTGGAAACCACATTGAAAATTCTAGATAGAATTCAGGCTCGTGTGGTACGTGATAAATATGTGGATTCTGCTGAGTTGAATGATTTACTATGCGAAGAAATCACCGAACTCCTTGCCGAAAATAATATAGAAAATGGTGAGGACTTTATGGTGCCTGTTGATAAACGCCCATACGTGATAATGGTAGTGGGTGTAAATGGTGTGGGAAAAACCACAACGATAGGCAAACTTGCTTATCAATTCAAGAAAGCAGGTAACAAGGTGGTGCTCGGTGCTGCCGATACATTCCGCGCTGCAGCTGTGGAACAACTTGATATATGGGGAGAACGTGTGGGAGTGCCGGTAATTAAGCAGAAAATGGGTAGCGATCCTGCATCGGTTGCATTTGACACAGTTTCTTCTGCAAAGGCAAATAATGCTGATGTGGTAATTATCGACACAGCCGGTCGTCTTCACAATAAGAAAGGCTTGATGGATGAGCTAACCAAAATTAAGAATGTGATGCAAAAGGTAGTACCCGGTGCACCAAATGAAGTGTTATTAGTGCTTGACGGATCTACAGGTCAGAATGCTTTTGAGCAAGCAAAGCAATTTGTTGCTGCAACTGAAGTGAATGAATTGGCTATCACTAAACTTGATGGAAGTGCCAAAGGCGGTGTGGTAATTGGTATCAGTGATCAATTTCAGATTCCTGTGAAATATATCGGGCTTGGTGAGGGAATTGAGGATTTACAAGTGTTCCGTAAAGAGGAATTTGTGAAGTCGCTTTTTGGTAAATAAGATTCTCAAGTAAGGAAATTAGAAGTTGCGTACGTCTTCTTTCTCAATTTTTTTCGTTATCAGGTTGTAAGGTATGAAAAGAAATAGAATTGATGTAATTACTCTTGGTTGCTCAAAAAATCTTGTGGATTCAGAGCGATTGCTGAAGCGATTTCAGGATTTAGGATATGAAGTAGCACACGATTCAGATGATGTGTGCGGAGAAGTTGTGGTCATAAATACATGTGGCTTTATAGGTGATGCAAAAGAGGAGTCAATCAATACTATATTGGAATATGTGGAGGCAAAACAGGAAGGTCGTATAAAGTACCTATATGTTATGGGGTGCTTATCGGAACGTTATCTTGCCGAACTTGAAGACGAAATTCCGGAAGTTGATAAATATTATGGAAAATTTGATTGGGATAGACTTATATTAGACTTGCAAAACGTAGTGCCTCCAACAAAACCATATGAACGCTACATAACAACCCCTGCACATTATACATATATAAAAATATCGGAAGGATGTAATAGATTCTGTGCATTTTGTGCCATTCCACTTATTACAGGACGTCATACGTCGGTATCTATGGAGCAACTTCTTGATGAAGTGAGGGATTTGGTTGCAAAAGGTGTTAAGGAATTTAATATTATTGCTCAGGATTTGTCATCGTACGGACTTGATCTTTATGGAAAGATGATGTTGCCTGAGCTAATCGATAAAATGGCTCAAATCGAGGGAGTTGAGTGGATTCGCTTGCATTATGCTTATCCGGCACAATTCCCATATGATATATTGCCGATTATGGCAAAACATAACAATGTGTGTAAATACCTCGATATTGCATTGCAACACGTAAGTGATAAGGTGTTGACAAATATGCGCCGCCATATTAATAAGGAAGAAACACTTTCGCTTATAGAACGCATACGAAAAGAAGTTCCCGGTATTCATATAAGGACAACTCTTATGGTTGGCTTCCCCGGTGAAGATGATGCAGAATATGAAGAACTTATAGAATTTGTAAAACTCGCTCGATTTGAAAGAATGGGAGCATTTGCATATTGCGAGGAAGAAGGAACTTTTGCCGAAAAGAATTATGAAGATACCATACCTCAAGAAGTGAAAGAAGCTCGATTGAGTGAATTGATGGAGATTCAAGAGACTGTGTCGCTCGAATGTAATGAACAGAAAATAGGGAAAACTCTACGAGTGGTGATTGATCGAGAAGATGATGATTATTATGTGGGACGTACAGAATATGATTCACCTGAAGTTGACCCCGAAGTATTGATTGAGAAATCTGTTGAGTTGCAGGTTGGTTCATTTTATGATGTGGTTATTAAAGAAGCATTACCATTTGAGCTGATAGGGGAGGTGAGAAATGGCTAATAGCAACAATGAAATAGTGTTGCAGGCAGTAGAAAAGGCATTGCTTAGTGATGTGGATTTCTATTGTTATCGTTTGCCTAATAGTGAAATTCTTGAATTTGGTGTAGATACCTCGGAAAAGCATACAAATAAAGGATTCTGTGTATATCCTTTTACGGAAGATGATGCAGAACCTTGTTTTATAAGAAATTGTCTTGATGCAGAATGTTTTTTAAATACAGAAATTAAAGAAATTACAACGCATAGTTCACGTAACATTCAGTTATCGACAAGTAAGGAAGACTATTTGATTCATGCAGAAAAATTTATAAATGAATTACAGGCAGGGCATATACTGAAAGTGGTACTCTCACGTATTATTTCCGGTCAGTATTACGGTAAATCTTGGTGCGATGTTTTCAAGTCGTTGCTTAGTGAGTATTCAAGAGCATTTGTGTTCATTTTTAAATCTCAAAAAACGGGGGCATGGCTTGGTGCATCCCCAGAACGTTTTTTAAGTTATAATGAAGGGGTATTATCAACAATGGCTCTTGCAGGAACGAGAATTGCAGGAACACAAGGTGAATGGGGGGAGAAAGAACTTGAAGAACAGAAGATAGTAGCCGATTATATACAAAGATATTTGGACTTGGCAAAAATTCAATTTAAAAAATCAGATACGTATACTCGTAATGCAGGGAATGTGGAACATATTTGCACAGATTTTGAAGGTATAAATGTTTCACATAAGCAAATTAATTATTTGAGAAAGCATTTACATCCAACACCAGCTATAGCTGGAACACCAACAAATAAGGCTGTTGAATATATAAGAAATACTGAATTACACAGTCGTCGTTATTATGGAGGATATATAGGACCGATGGCGGAGAATGGTGATTTTGACTTTTTTGTAAATCTTCGTTCGTTAGAATTCAAAGGTAGTGATTACAGCTTGTATGTAGGAGGTGGCTTAACTGTGGATTCGGATAAGGAAAAAGAATGGCAAGAAACTGCAGAAAAGGCGAGAACATTACAAAGATTTTTGTGAAATTATAGGGATAAAAAAACGGATAAGAAATTTCTTATCCGTTTTTTCGTTATAGTAGCTTGTTATTTTTTTTGTTCTTTAGCCCAACTATCTTTCAATGTGATAGTGCGATTGAAAATCAACTTTTCAGGAGTTGAGTTTTTGTCGACATTAAAATAACCAAGGCGACGGAATTGTAAGTAGTCGTATGGTTTAGCTTCGCCAAGATAGCGTTCTACATAGCATTCATCAAGAACCTTTAATGAGTCTGGATTGATTACTTCTCGCATAGCTTCAAGCGCTTCGCATCCTCTTTCGTCGCGAATGTTTTGGATTTCAAGACGAGGATTTTCAACTTTCCATAGGCGATCGTATAGACGAACTTCAGCCTTAAGACAGTGTGCGCAACTTACCCAATGAAGAGTACCTTTAACCTTGCGATTAGCTCCTGGCATACCACTCTTGGTCTCTGGGTCGTATTCGGCATAAACTTCTACAATCTTGCCGTTTTCATCTTTTTTACATCCGGTGCACTTAACGATATATGCGTTCATTAAGCGAACTTCTTGACCAGGTGTCATACGGAAATACTTCTTTGGTGCATCTTCCATGAAGTCTTCTCGTTCCATCCATAATTCACGACTAAACTCGATAGAGTGTTTACCTGATTCAGGGTCTTCAGGATTATTTACACTTTCCATTACTTCTACCTTATCTTTCGGGTAGTTCGTGATGATAAGTTTTACAGGGTCAAGAATAGCTGATACGCGAGTAGCACGCGAATTCAAGTCTTCTCGAACAACACTCTCGAGTAGGGCAAGTTCGTTAACAGCTTCGTAGGTAGTGTAACCAATCTTATCGACAAACTTACGAATAGATTCAGGAGAATAACCACGACGGCGAAGACCACAAAGAGTTGGCATACGAGGATCGTCCCAACCACTTACTAAACCTTCTTTTACAAGTATAAGCAAGTTGCGCTTACTCATAAGAGTGTAGTTAAGATTTAGCTTGTTGAATTCGTATTGATGAGGACGATTATCATCAAGATCTACACCTCCTTTAGCCCAATCGACAAATAGGTCATATAAAGGACGATGAGGCACAAATTCAAGTGTACAAATAGAGTGAGTAACGCCTTCGAAATAGTCGCTTTGACCATGTGCAAAGTCATACATAGGATACACGTTCCACTTGGTACCTGTGCGATGGTGAGCATGTTTAAGAATGCGATACATAATAGGATCTCGGAAGTGCATATTGGGCGAAGCCATATCGATTTTTGCACGAAGAGTAAGAGTCCCTTCGTCAAATTCACCTGCATTCATTCGCATAAAAAGGTCGAGACTTTCTTCAACCGGACGATTACGGAACGGGCTTTCCTGACCAGGAGTAGTGGGTGTGCCTTTTTGTGCTGCTATTTCT
The DNA here is from genome assembly GCA_015061055.1 of Bacteroidales bacterium. Lineage (GTDB taxonomy): Bacteria > Bacteroidota > Bacteroidia > Bacteroidales > Muribaculaceae > RGIG4576. The sequence continues at coordinate 19,340 of SUXH01000008.1, read as the reverse complement.
TCTGAAGTTTGTTCTTCTACATATGCTTTACCTTCTTTGATAAGGCGAATAGCTAAATCGAATAATTGAGGGAAATAGTCAGAAGCATAGTATTCACGATCTTCCCAATCGAAACCAAGCCATTTGATATCTTCTTTGATTGCATCAACGTATTCTGTATCTTCCTTAATTGGGTTAGTGTCGTCGAAACGAAGGTTGCATGTGCCACCAAACATTTCGGCAGCACCAAAGTCCATACAAATAGCCTTAGCGTGACCGATATGTAGATAACCGTTAGGCTCCGGTGGGAAACGAGTGCTTAGACGTCCTCCATTCTTGCCTGCTGCAAGGTCATCGGCAATAATTTGCTGAATAAAATTAAGACCTTTTTTTTCTTCTACTGTATTTTCTATAATTTCTGCCATATAGTTATATATCGTTTTGCAGTTTCGTATTAATTTGCAAATATACGAAATTCTTTTTAGACAAAAGAACATAAGAAAGAAAAAGCAATGATTAGAGTATTTAAGTGATAACAAAAATAATTTCTGTATTAGTTGTTGTAAGATATAATGTTAATTCTTATTTAGTATGTAAAAACAATCGGAATAATTAGTAAATTTGCAGATATGGAAGAAAAAATAGAAATAAAGGAATTAAATAGAGGAGAAAATGTAAATATTTCCTTTTTGGAGAGTAAAGTACCTGCTGGTTTTCCTTCACCAGCACAAGATAGTGATAGCGATATCCTTGATTTAAATAGAGAATTAATAAGTAGTCCATCTTCAACTTTTTGTGCAAGGGTAACTGGTGATTCAATGATTGATTGTGGAATAGATGATGGTGATATATTGATAATAGACAAGGCTTTAACTCCTCATGATGGTAGTATTGCTGTGTGCTATATTGATGGTGATTTTACTGTGAAACGCATTTCAATAAAAGAGAATGGAATTTATCTTGTCCCGGAAAATAAACGATATGAGCCTATTAAGGTGAGTGAGGAAAGTAATTTTCAAGTTTGGGGAATTGTAACACACATAATAAAGTCGGTTAAGAGCTAACCATATAAATATGATAGGGTTAGTAGATTGTAATAATTTCTTTGTTTCTTGTGAACGATTGTTCAACCCTTTACTTGAGGGTAAAGCTGTTGTTGTTCTCTCTAATAATGATGGTTGTGTGATTTCACGTAGCAATGAAGCAAAAGCATTAGGAATTCCGATGGGACTTCCCGCATTTAAAATAAAAGAATATACTAATCCTAATAATGTAGTCAGTTTGTCGTGTCGTCATGTGATATATCGAGATATATCGGACCGAGTGATGTCAATTATAAGTGAGGAGGTAGAATATTTACAGATATATTCGGTAGATGAGTGTTTTTTTACGTTACCATACGAAGATGATGAGGCTAATTATTACTTTGTTACTAATCTTGCCGCCAAGATAAAGCGATACACAGGAATTCCGGTAAGTATTGGTGTGGCTCCTTCGAGAACCTTGGCAAAGATTGCATCGCATATAGCAAAAAAGTCGAGTCAAGAGGATGTTTTTTTGATTACCAAAGAGGACCAATTTGAGCCTATATTGAGAACTATTTCGGTGAGAGATGTTTGGGGCATTGGTAGGAAATTGAGTGATAAATTTATGAGGTATCATGTTAAGACTGCCTATGATTTGAGTAAATCTCCAATGTCGTGGATAAAAAGTATGTTTACAGTGAATGAAGAGCGCATAGTAAAAGAATTGAATGGAGAAAATTGTGCCATAGTAAGCGCAATAGATGAACCCAATAAGTCGATAATGGCTTCTCGCTCATTGGGTACGCTTATTGATGATAAAAAAACGTTATGGGAAGCGGTAGCGTATTTTGCGGCATGTTGTGCCGAACGTCTTAGAGCACAGAATTCAGTTGCAATGATGGTTAGTGTGTATGTGAGAGGAGATGTGTATAAAGAAAAAGAGCCATTTTATTCAAATACGTGTGATATAAGATTTGAAACTCCATCATGTGATACGGCATATATAACACAATATGCGATGAAGGCTTTTAATAATATTTATCGAGATGGATATAAGTATAAAAAAGCTGGAGTAATGTTGACTCATTTAGAACCAAATACAGAAATACAGTTGAACGTTTTTGATGATATTGACCCTAATAAGCAAAAACGATTAATGAATGTGTTAGATAAGATTAATGGAGTTTGTGGTAAAGGAACCTTGATTCTTGGTGCTCAAGGTGTAGATAAAAAGTGGTCGCCTAGGAAAGAATATACTGCTAAACAGAGTAATACTTTGAGAATTTATTCGGGAATGTCAATAACTGATTTAGATAGAAAAAAGTAGGAGTGTTTGGTGTGCTGAAATAAACATTACTGATTAAGTGTTGTTATAATAGGGAAATAAAACAATTCACTAATTAAATTTTTAATTATGATTATGAAAAAGTTAATTCCCTTATTTTTTACATCACTATTATTTGTGTCGTGTGAAAAAGAACCAAACCTGGATAATATTCAGGATGAGTATGTGATTTACACTCAGTATGATAAAGATGCTTCTTTTAATAAAGGAAAGTATTTTTATGTGCCAGATAGTGTTCTTGTTGTAGGTGATAATGAAAAAGGTGCGACATATCTGGATGCTTCTAATAGCAATAATATTATAAATGCTTATAATATACAGATGGAGAAACGAGGATATGTTAAGACAAACAATAAAGAAGAAGCAAATTATGGCTTGCAAATATCTTACGTTGAAAACACCTTTTATTATGTAAATAGTCCATCTTGGTGGTCGGATTATCCATGGTATTGGAGTCCTTCATATTGGTGGCCTTGGTATACAGGTGATTGGTACTATCCATATCCATTTATATATAAATATACGAATGGTTCATTGATTTGTGAAATGATAGACTTGTCAACTGTTAGTGAAACTTCATCTTCGTCAAAACCAACAGTAATATGGAACAACTACATAACGGGAATTGATTATGTAAATAGTAGCATATTGCCTCAGTTGGTAAAAGCAGTCGATCAATCATTTATACAGTCGCCTTACGTTAAGTATTAATTATTGAATCAACAAAAAATTATTAGATATGAAAACATTTAATTATTTCAAAACGTTTGCGGTACTTATGATATTATTTGTCATAAGTCTAATAACTACTCCTGAAGCAAAGGCTCAGCAGGTGTATAAGCCATATTTTGGCAATGTTGATTGGCAATTTAATGCTCCGTTCAGCAATGATTTTACAAATAGAGCAAGTGGTTGGGGAGCTAATTTTGAAGGAGGCTATTTTGTTACACCAAAGATTGGTTTAGGTTTGTTTGTATCATATAGCTCAAATCACAAGAGTCTTCCAACAGAAACATTACACCCTACATCAACATCTGCTCTTACAGCAAAACAAGAACGTTCATTATTTCAAGTGCCTTTTGGCGTTAATATGCGATATAGAATAAAATCTACAAGCGATATTTGTGACCCGTATGTGAGTTTGAAGTTAGGAACAAGTTATGTACAACTATCTTCTTATATGTCATCGTTCCGAGTTTATGATGATAGTTGGGGCTTCTATATGTCTCCAGAGGTAGGTACTAATCTTTGGTTGAATAGTGAAAAAAGTTTTGGCTTTAATATGTCGGTCTATTATAGCTTCTCTACAAATAAAGCACATGTCCTTGATGGTAATGTCAATCAGCTAAATAATGTGGGTGTAAGAGTGGGTATTGCATTTTAGTAAATTCAGTAACATAACAAAAAATAGTCGGTATATGCCGACTATTTTTGTTATATGGAAATATGCTATATTGGCACAACTAAAAGAGGAATGTCGGAATGGAATACCATACGATGAGCTACGCTTGGAGAAAATAGTCGTGCAAAAATATTGCGTTTTTTATTAGGAATAAGCATTAAGTCGATATTTTGATCTTTTGCATATTCTTCGAAATCTTTTAGATAATTGTCAGATGAAAGAATTTCTGCTTTAAAATTAAAGTTGGTATAATGTGTTTGACAATATTTCACAAGTTGGTCAAGATACTTTCGTGATTTATCATCATTTTTTTGTATTTCAATTGGAATGATAGAAATATTGAGTTTTCGATCTTTAAATAGTCGTGCAAAAATGTCGAATGATAAAAGGTCTTGTTGAATGAAATTACTGAAAAAGGCAACATTTTTCAATTCAGATATTTTTTGAGCTTCCATACCTTCGGGTACAGAAAATACCGGATATTTTCCAGCATCAAGGACTTCAGCAGTAACACTGCCAATCAATTCTTCTTCTTTTTTACTTTTACCACGTGTCCCCATTACGATCAGAGACGCATTTTCGTGTTTTGCGCATTCAATTATAGAAACTTCTGGAACTCCTTCTACAATTGTACAAGTGAATTTTATTTTTGGCAGAATTCCTTTTTCAATATGTTCTTTGATTTGATTTTCAAAATCCTTCATTTTTATATTAGCTTTTTGCCCAGCATGTTTATCGTTGTATTCATCATCGGAAAATGGCATCATAGCCATAGTATAGGGCATTTCAATATATGAATGTAATAGAACAACACGTCCTTTCATTTGTTTTGCAAAATCAAAACCAATTTGACAAGCTTTTATTGAATAATCCGAGAAGTCAATAGGAATAAGGACAACCGGAATATTGGAGTCTTCTGATTTTTGTAACTCATCGTCGGCCATTTGTTCGATAAGTTTTAAAGCTAAAGGTAGGTCCTTCTCTTTAATACGTACCCTTACTCCCGAAGATACAACAGGTTGAATCAAGTTTACATTATTGATTACAACAGGAATCCCTTCATTCTCAAGCATTGTTTTAAGAATGAGAGCTTTTGCGTAAGTGTGAATAGCTATTGTGATAAGTCTGTCGCTCTTTTCCATCGTATATAAAATTCTTAGTTAATTTATTCTTACTATTTAATCGCTATAATTAGGTTGTTACTATGTCAACAATTATTTTACAAAAAAGGTCTAAAACAATCATTATATTCGTTGTCTTAGACCATTAAAGTTTCTTGTTTTTTTTGTTACTCCTTATTTTTTTGCTCAAGCATTTCAAGCGCCATATCTAAAATTTGAGTGTCGTCCAAAATAACATATCCACCTTCTGGCCCCGGCTCAATGTGCAAGCCACAATTATTGCCATATTCATAGTTAGAACCACCGAAATAGTTTCTTACTGTTTGAACTGTTAGGTTCAATGTGTCTGCAATTTTATGCATTGAGCCGTCAGGTAAACTGTCTTTGATACGGCGAAGTTCATTAAATGTTATAGTCTTAGGCATAGTTAATATTGTTTTAGATTGTTAATACTTTTATTTTATTGGATAAAATTACGACAATTATTATATATCTTCCAAATAAAAATGAAAATATTTTTTATGCTAAAAAACATAAAATCGCTGAAACTCCCACAGTGATAAGGATATTACTCCAAATTCCGATAGTCATTATTTGCGCATTTTTTTTTGATATTTCAGTGAAAACGTATTTTTGTTTTATATTTTTGATGTTTTTGGCATATTGGTATATGCGGAAACCTATGTATCCGGATATTAAACCGACACAAATACCACCTATGATGTCTCCTACATAATGTACCCCAAGGTAAATACGACTATAAGATATAATTATTGCCCATAAAAAAATAGATATAGTAAGAATTTTGTGTTTAAATAATAATGAAATGAATGTTGCTACTCCAATAGTGTTTGCCGCATGGCTGGATACGAATCCGTATAATCCACCTTTATAACCATTCACAATATGAACGAGAAACCCAATTTCAGGGTTATGAGTAGGGCGTAAGCGTTCTATTGTATCTTTTATGATACCTGAAGATATTTGGTCGGCTAAAGTAATTGTGAATGCAATTCCAAGAAGAACGAATATTGCTCTACGCCAATTATCGCGAAAAAGAATGAAAATCAATGTTATGAGCATTAATGACCATGTTGCTGTCTTTGACACATACCACATAAGTGTGTCAAAAAAAGGTGTATGCATTCCATTTAGATATAGAAGCAATTGTTTGTCAAGGTTATCAAGATATTCAATCATCATTTATATGATTTCAATATTTTCAGATTTTAACCATGCTCGGTGAGTATCATCGGCTTTAATATCGTACCATTTAACTTGTTGTTCTCCAATTGTCGTTTCTACCGAATCAACGATTGTTACTTTATTTCCTGCGGTTAGAATGAAAGCTTCTTCGTTTTTGTCTTTTGGAGTACGAGGAACTGTACTTAATGTTACAGAGGGGGATATTATAATAGCCTTATTATGAGATTCTAATTTGGATTTCATAGAAAATGCACAAAGAATAGAAATAATTAAGAACAACAGCATAACTCCACCCCCAAAGAAACCTATTTTTCTTAAAAAAATAATTGAGGAAAAGATGTATAAGAGAATACCTCCCAATAGTAATATAAAACTACATATTGCTATAGTTGCCCACGTGTTTGATGATAATCTGCCAATAAAATCGTCAATAAGTTGAACCACAAAAGATTTTTCTTGGGAAATCTTTGTTTGAATTTTGCTATTTACAAACTCAAGATTGGTTCTTGCATCATCATTTTGAGGGTCAAGCATCAATGCACGTTCAAAATATAGGACAGAGTATCCTAATTCTCCCATTCTGTAGTAGGTATTACCAATATTGTAATAGAGATCGCTTGAAATACCTTCTTCTTGTGCCGCTTGTAGGTATAACTGTATTGCGTTAGCATACTTATCGGCAACATACTCTGCATTAGCTTTTTCTACTAAACTTTGAGCAGCTGATGTAAAACATAACGTTGTTGTGATTAGTAATATATATAACTTTGTTTTCATTGTGATTATTTGCGTTTAGTGTTTTCAAGTTTGTTCATAATTTCACTTACCTCATTGTATACTTCAGACATATTATTACCGCTGAGTTCAGGGGCATATTGAGCAAATTCACATTTATCTAAAATTGATAATAAATCTGTAATAGTATTTTCATCGGTTCCAAAAGTTTGAAGCTCAGTTGAAATATTTTCTTTATTCAACTCGGATACAGGAATACTTAGTTTGTCGCTTAGGTATCCCCATAGAGCTTTAAGTATTTCGGAATAGAAATTAGTGTTATCATTTGCTTTTAAGAATACTTGTGCTTGTTTTAGTCGTTTTTTTGCAACCTTATTAGCTCGTCGGTTTTTTAGTAACTGAATGTTAGAACGTTCCTTTATGGTTTTTCTATAATACCACATTAATCCCAAAACAGCAATTAGAGGTAATATGTACCATAACCAATAAATAAAAGAATTTAAATATAATTTATGTTCCTTTTTGAGTTTGAGATTACTTGTTTTAATGTGTAAAATGTCTTTGTTTTTAAGTTCCAAATCATTCGATATTACTGCATCAGAAGAAACAGCAATACCTTTTGCTACCGATATAGGAGTAGCAGGGACTTCTATATTTACATATTTAGCTGAAGCTGGATCAAAATAGGTGAATGTGCTAGCAGGTATTTCATAATCTCCAACATATTGAGGTATGAAAGTGTATTCAAATTTGTTTGATCCACTTACAGATTGCCCAGAAACTTTTGCGTTTACATCATTTTGGGGATCATAGACATCAAATTGTGATGGGAAGTTGATTTCGGGTGCTTTTAAATATTTTATATTACCACTACCCGAGATGGTGTAAGAATATGTAGCTGCTTCATAAGTCTTAAAATTCTTGGATTTAACTTCGGTGTTAACTTTGAATTTACCTACGGCACCACTGAATGAAGTCGGTTTAGGTGATGGTAATGGCAATATGTTTACTGTAGCTGAATTAGATTTCACTTTCAATTTGCGTTCTACTGGTTGACGAATAATACCAAACAAACTACGTACTTGTTCATATTGTACAGCAGTTACATCATAGTTACCTGAAGTGATGGTTAGCTTACCTGATTTTTGTGGGAAAAGTATACATTTTTTTAGCTCAGCTACCATATAATTCTGTCCGTTATAATGCTCAACATTATTTAAACTAGGTTCTAATGGCAATTCCTCAATCAAAAATCCATCGAAAGATGGTTGGAGAGTAGTCATAAATTGACTGATTTGGTATTTTGTAAATAATTTGATAGTACAAACTACTGCTTCCTGTTCATATACTTTTTGCTTTGACATACTTATACGAATAAATAGGTCGTTAGCATTAACCGGTTTAGATGCTGATTGAGAATCTATATCATCGACTCTTACGCCTTGAGATTGCCCATTTTGTTGAGAGTTTTTGTCGGGAGGGAGTATTTCAATAGTCAAAGATGATGTAGTGTATTTTTTGCCTTCTGCTTCGATTGTTGCCGGTGGAATTGTATATGTGCCGGCCTTGTCTGCGCGGTACATAAGTGTATATTCTTGAGATGAACTACTTGAACTTTTTCCATTAACCCATTGGCTACTATATGATGTAGATAGTGCCGGACCATATATTTTGGTCGCACCTTCTACTTTGGGCTCTTGAAAGTTTTCTCCTTCGGCATTACGAAGTACAAATCTAATATCAAATTTATTTCCTTGTACAACTTGTCGAGGAGCTTGTGCAGTGAAGGATATTTGTGCTATTGCATTAATGCAAAATAATACAAATATTAAACATACATATATTTTGATGTTTTGTTTCATAGAACTCGAAAAATAAATTGTTATAAATTACCACTGGTTACCTGTTTTTCTTATAGTTTGTGGCTGTTGAAGTTTTACTTTTTCTTGAGTTGCTTTTTCCTGATTCTGCATCGCTTGTAGAATCTGTTCCATATTATCTTTACTCATTTGTTGTTGAGTCTGCTGCTGTTGCTGTTGCTGCTGTTGTTGTTTGTCTTCTTTCTTTTCGTTCTTTTTGTCCTCTTGTTTTTCTTTATCTTGATTCTTATTGTCCTGATTTTTGTTTTTATCTTTGTTTTGTTGTTGCTGTTGTAGTTTTAATTGAGCTAATCGTAAGTTATCACGAGCTTGATCATCATTAGGATTCTGTCGTAGAGAGTTTTTATATAATTCCACACTTTGATCATATTGCTCACTGACATAAGCAATATTGCCAAGGTTGTAGAATGCTTTTGAGCGTAAATCTGAACTATTTGAATTTTTAGCTACTGATGTTAATAATTCGACAGCCTGTTGGAGCGGATTATTTTCTTGTTCTGCATTATTTGCTCCACTTTGTTGTATTAGAGCAAGAGCAAGATTATAATTCCCTAATTGTGAATTAGGGTTGGCTTCCAATGCTTTTTTGTATTCTACTTCCGCCTCTGCAAAACGTTTGGCATTGTATAATAGATTGCCGGCTTTTATATGTTCACGTTCTTTACGTATGGTAGGGTCTACCTTATCATCTTGAGCCATAGCTGATAATGGTATATATGTGAACATATAAAGAAATAATAATATTTTGTATGTCATTTTCATTTGTTATTGTCCTTTGAGAAGAAGTTATATTTTCTTAGCCAAGAATTCTTGCTATCATCAACAAATAGGTAAGTTATAATGAAGATCAATGTTAACCAAGCAAAAATAGGGAATTGTTCGTTGTGGGCACTATAAACGGTTGTTTCTAATTCTGTTTTAGCTAATTTCTGTAGTTGCTCATCAAGGATTTTTACAGCATCGTTTGAGTTGCCTGATACGTAAAGTCCTCCACCTGAAAGAGCAATGTCTTTTGCCATTGTTTCATTTAGTCGTGTGGTAATGACGTTTCCTTCATTGTCTTTCATTAGTTGTCCATTCTCTAAGGGAATCTGTGAACCTCTTACGGTACCCATACCAACAACGTTTACTTGTATGCCTTTTTCTTTAGCTTCTTTAGCCATTGCTACAGCATCATCTTCGTGATTTTCGCCATCGGTGATAATTATAATTGTCTTCTGTGTCTTTTCGTTTTTCGTAAAAGAATTCATTGCCAATTTTATTGCAGAACCTATAGCAGTACCTTGTGAGGGAACCATATTTGTGCTGATTTCATTAAGAAACATTTTTGCTGATACACCATCAGTCGTAATAGGCATTTGTGTGTAAGCATTACCGGCAAAAACGATGAGTCCTACTTTATCGTCTCTCAGTTTGTCAATAACACGATCAAGAACAAGTTTTGTGCGTTGCATACGGCTTACTCCTTTGGGATTGTCGGTAGAACTTGCCAACATAGAATTGGATACATCGATACATAATATAGCCTCGATACCGCGTACTTTTGTAATTTCAGTTCTTGCTCCAGCTCGAGGTCGTGCAAGAATGATGACTATTAATGCTAATATTACAAGTTCCAATGATAATTTAATCCAAGGCTTGTACTTTGATACATCCGGCATTAATTCATTGGCAATAATGTGTTGCCCGAATTTTTTTAGATTCTTTGCTCTAGCTCTCCTTGCAAGCCAAAATAGTGCAATTGTTATAGGAAGCAAAAACAATAAATATAAATATTCTGGATTTCCAAAACTGAACATATTCTTCTGTTTTTTATATAGTTGAGATATATCTTTGTTATGGGATATGTCTTAATATTGTGTAACGGGCAATAAAATCACATACAATGAAAATTAGTAGTAATATAGCCCATTTCATATAATCATCTTCAGTGTGAGTGAAATTTCTCACATCAAGTTGGGTCTTTTCCAATTGATCGATATCCTGGAATACTTCTTTTAGCACATTTTTGCTTGTTGCTCGATAATACTTCCCTCCAGTCATTTGAGCGATTGAGCGGAGTGTTGTTTCATCAATGACTACAGGCATCATTTGGTATTCCATTTTTCCGTAAAAGTTTATCCCAACAGGATATTCAGCTTCACCATTTTTCCCTACACCAATAGTGTAAATCTTAATACCAAGATTCTTAGCGATTTCGGCTGCAGTTAAGGGGGCTACAAGGCCAGTATTGTTTGAACCATCGGTAAGAAGAATGATACTTTTTGATTTAGCTTTACCATTCTTTATACGATTAATGGCTGTTGCAATACCATCACCAATGGCTGTACCATCTACTAACATATTCATATTTACATCTTGTATGTAGTTTAGCAACACTGTTTTGTCGGTTGTCATAGGTACAAGAGTGAAACTTTCTCCGGCAAAGATAACCATACCGATGTTGTCACATTCTCGTCCGGAGATAAATTGAGATGCAACATCCTTAGCAGCCTCGAAACGGTCGGGTTTGAAATCACGAGCAAGCATACTTGTTGATACGTCGAGAGCTATCATAATATCAGTCCCCTCAGTTTCAGAAGTAGACCAACGATCGTAGGTTTGAGGACGGCATAAAATTATTATTAGACATCCTAAAGCCATTAGTCTAACGGCAAACAAAATGTGTCGAAGGTTTGCCTTCCAAGAGGAACCTAACTTTGCAAAGGGTTGTAGTGAAGAAACTTTTAAAGTGGCTTCTGCTACACGTAGCTTTTTTATATACCATAAAATAATCGGAATATAAAATAAAAACAGCCATAGTAAATGAGGGTTAGCAAATTTTAACATATTTTATTCACCTCCTCTCTTTTACTGTTGATTGATTGTTCCTTGTCATCGGTTGGAACTTCAATCGGTTTAGTTTCATTGACAAAATTTACTGCACGTTGATATGCCACTTCATTGTCTTCGGGTAATGGACGCATTTTTGCAAATTTTACAAAGTCGGCCATATCAAGAATTTTATTTAATTGATCGTTAACAGGCATTGTCTCCTCATTTTTTTGGAGTACAGACATAATTTGGCTTGTTGTCATCTCCATAGCATTAATGCCAAAACGACGATCGAGATAATTACGAAGAATATCGGTCAACCGAGTGAAATATTCTTTGTCTTGTCCGGCTTCCCATAATTTCTCACTCTTCAATTGAGTGAGTTTCATTATAGCTTCATCGTATGGTGGTATGAAAATTTCCGGCTTTTTGATAAATGGAATAACACCTTTTCTGAACCATCTGAAATATGAATATAATCCACCTATGAGAAGTAGCTGAATCAATAGTATTAACCACCAATATTTAAGTAAAAATTCCGGGAATAAATCGCTAAAATGAAATTCAGGAGCTTCAACAGGTTTGAAATCATGAATGGTTTGCAACGAATCAACCTTAACAGGTATTACTTTCAAAGAAAGTATATCAGATTTGAACGTGTCATCACCAATGATAAATTTGAAAGGAGGAATAGCGTACATTCCTGAATCAAAAGATTGGATGATGATTTCTTTGTTGATTTGCATTCGGTTATTCCCTAAATCAATAGTATCGCTATCAAGTCGTTTAGAAACTTCAATGTATGAGTTTAATGTGTCGGGGAACGCATTTTCTCCTTGTAAAAATCCTTTTAAGCCTTTATCTTGTACGATTTCAAGATGTATGGAGGTTTTCTTACCCATTAATAGGGTAGCCGAATCCATCTTAGCTGTAACAATTGTTTGATTGGCAAAAGTATTAGCACAACAGACAAAAAACGTTATAACAAAAAGTATATATGAAAACTTTCTCATATTATCATTGTAACCTATTTGTATTATTTTGCGCCGCGTTTTTTAAATAAGCCCATTAAAGATTTTACATAATCTTCATCGGTAGCAATAGAAGCTATATCCACTTTGCAACGTTGCATTGTAACGTTCATATTTACTTGACGTTCATACCACCACTTATTGTACGCTTGGCGTATTTTTTTGGAACTTGTATCAACCCATTTTACATCTCCATTTTCGGAATCAATCAATTTCATTAAACCTACATCGGGGAGTTGTGCTTCGCGTTTGTCGTAAACTTGAATAGCGGTTAGGTCGTGCTTTCTACTTGCTATTGACATAGACTTATAATAGTCGTTAGAGTCGATAAAGTCGGAAACGATGAATGTTGCACATCTCTTTTTAAGAATGCTTGTTAAGTATTCAAGGGCCATATTAATATCGGTTCCATTTGATTCCGGCTTAAATTCAAGCATTTCTCGTATTAGTAATAAGATGTGTTTCTTTCCTTTTTTGGGTGGAATGAATTTTTCGATTTTGTCGGTAAAAAACATTAGCCCCACTTTGTCATTATTCTGTATTGCAGAGAATGCAAGAGTGGCTGCGATTTCGGCAATCATTTCTCGTTTTTGCACTCCCTGAGCTCCAAACATTCTACTGCCTGAAACATCAACAAGAAGCATAAGTGTAAGTTCACGTTCTTCTTCGTAAACTTTTACGTATGGACGATTGTGTCGTGCGGTAACATTCCAATCTATGTCGCGAATATCGTCACCATATTGATATTCACGCACTTCGGAGAATGTCATACCACGACCTTTGAATGCTGAATGGTATTCACCGGCAAATATGTTTTGTGAAAGTCCTTTAGTTTTAATCTCTATTTTACGGACTTTCTTTAACAATTCATTAGAATCAGTCATCTAACAATAAAAGATAATGTTAAGGTACTGCGATCTTATCAAGAATTTCGCTGATTACTTCATCTGCGCTTATGTTGTTTGCTTCTGCTTCATAAGACAAACCAATGCGGTGGCGTAATACATCGTGACTTACAGCTCTTACGTCTTCAGGAATCACATATCCACGATTCTTTAAGAATGCGTATGCACGTGCTGCACGAGCTAAGCTGATTGATGCACGAGGCGACGCACCGAATGAAATGATGCTTGACAAATCGTTGAGACCGTAATCGCTTGGGAAACGAGTAGCAAATATAATATCAACAATGTATCTTTCAATCTTTTCATCAACATAAATTTTATTTACTAATTCACGCACTTCAACAATTTCTTCCGGTTTAATTAGTGCTTGAATATTGTTTTTTACTTCATTTATGTTTTGGCGTATGATAATTTTTTCTTCTTCTTTATTCGGATAACCTATTGTGACTTTCATTAAGAAACGGTCGACTTGAGCTTCGGGCAGTGGATATGTACCTTCTTGTTCAATTGGGTTTTGAGTAGCCATTACTAAGAATGGAGTGTCAAGTTTGAATGTGTTTTCTCCGATTGTAACTTGTCGTTCTTGCATAGCTTCAAGCAATGCACTCTGAACTTTTGCAGGAGCACGATTTATTTCGTCGGCAAGTACGAAGTTTGCAAAAACAGGACCTTTTTTTACTTCAAATTTTTCATTTTTGATGCTATAAACCATTGTACCCACTACGTCGGCAGGCAATAGGTCGGGTGTAAATTGAATACGACTATATTTAGCATCAACTAAAGTCGCAAGTGTTTTGATAGCAAGTGTTTTTGCAAGACCCGGTACCCCTTCAAGAAGTATATGTCCATCGGCTAATAATGCGATAAGTAATGAATCAACCAAGTGTTTTTGTCCTACGATGGTTTGATCCATACCTTTTGTTATCATATTTACAAAATTGCTCTTGCTGGCAATAAGTTCGTTTAATTCTCTAATGTTTACTGTTTCGTTCATAGTTATAAACTATTTTTATTGAAATTAATTGCATATTGTTTATGATGCAAAATTATCACTTTATGTAATAATATGACAACTTATTATGCCTAATTTATGATATTTTAAGTTAGTTTTGTTAATTACAATATTTTTTCAGCCATTTCTTTTGCTTTCCTTACGCTATTAGGATCGTTTTTGTCGATTCCATACTTTTCGGCAGGAGGGATTATGACGACGAGTCCAGGAGGTACATTGTTTGGATTAGTTATTTTAGATTTATTTTCTTCATAAATATAAACCCAAAATTCGTATCTACCATAGTGCTTGCGTGACATTTTAGTTAAGAAATTATCAGTCCTTACTGTATCTCTAATTTCAGCCGGAATGCTTTGAGAATCAGGCAGAGAAGTTTTAACTATAGTTGTATCTTTTGTTTGATTTATAGTGTCGATTGCAGTGATATAATTTGAAGTGTTAATGTCATTATTTTGATTTATTTGTGTATCATCATTTCCAAATATAATAAACCATGCTAATAATGTAATAAGTGCTCCAAAAATCAGCCCGGAGATAGCACCATAAGTGAATGATATTCTCTTTTCAGTCGCAATATCCTCCTCATTATATATATATTCAGGATAATCGGTTGACGTAATGATGTCATTTTCTTTTTCAGTGTTGTCGTTCTCTTGTGGAAGTTCAGACTCTAACTCTGTGTTATCAATAGTGTTTTCCGGTTCAGTTTGCAATTCGTCTGGTTTGGTCTCTTGACTATTTATTGGATTTGGGGCGGAATTATCGGAAACAATAATAATATCTTTGTCGCTATCTTCAGAAATTCTTGAATTGTGTACGTCAGCTTCTTGTGTGTCTTCAGTTGCTGTAAAAGGAGGAGGTGTTATTGTTTCATTGTTATCGTCTGCCAATGAAGATAGAGTTTCAAGATCTTTCTCTGAAATGTTATCATCGAGGGCAATTGACTCAAATCCTTCAAAAGGCATATTAATAGCTTCGGCTAGAGACTTGTCGGGAGTGAAACTGACGCGTTTGTGAGCAGCTATTTCAATATCCTCACCGGTGTTAATATTAACACTTCTTCTTGCAGATATTTCAGTAACTTTAAAAGTGCCGAGATTCTTAATCTTTACACTCTCTCCTTGTTCAAGTTTCTCTTTTATTATGCCGAAAAGCTCTTTAAGAAATAATTCGCTCACCCGTTTAGACGTGTTGGTGAGTGAAGCAATAGAATCGACAAGCTCGGGGAATGATATTTTATTGTTCATTTTAATTTTGATTTAAGTAACGCACTCGGTTTGAATGTTAAAGTGATTTTTGGAGGTACAAGCATTCTTTTGCCTGTTCCTGGATTTACGACTATGCGTTCAAGTTTTTTCTTTGCTTCAAAAGTGCCAAAACTTGGAACCGCAATACTATCGAGTTCTCCGCATCTCTCTCTTATGGTGGTAACGAGGGCATCCAGTAATTTTGCAATATCTGCATTGTTGCGCCCCATTCGTTTAGCCAAAGTTGCTTGTAGTTGCTTGTTGTCCATAGAATATAATGAATATAAACATACAAAGATACCACATTAAAATAATCTATGCCAACTTGTTAACATTTATTTAGTGAAAAAGAATGTTATTATATATGTTATAAAATGTTGGTGTTCAATATTATTTATTATTTTTGCAAAAAAAACTAACTATAATAAAAGTTTCGAGTGGAATATTAAATGTGTTATTGTAGCAAGTTATAAACTATGAATGATAAAGGTAAAGTGAGTCGAAGGGGATTTCTCAAAACTATAATGGCTTCGAGTGCTGTTGTTGCCACAACATCTGTGGGGTGTAAAGGCTTAACTGAAGATAAGAATGCTGCGAAAGAAGTGCCAACGGGACAGATGACCTATCGACTTAATAATAAAGGAGAGAAAGTGTCAATACTTGGTTATGGGTGTATGCGTCTGCCCACAAAAAAGGTGGAAGGCTCGACAGAAAACGAAACTGAGATTGACCAAGAAATGGTAAATAGACACGTTGATTATGCTTTGGAGCATGGTGTTAATTATTTTGACACATCTCCGGCTTATTGTAAAGGAGCATCGGAGCGAGCAATGGGAATAGCTCTAAGTCGCCACAATAGAAACAAGTATTATATCGCAACGAAATTGTCAAATTTCGCAAAAAGTACGTGGAGTTACAAAGAAAGTGTGAAGATGTATCACAAATCGTTTGATGAGCTTCAAGTAGATTATATAGATTATATGTTATTGCACGGTATAGGAATGGGTGGAATGGCTAATCTTAAAGCTCGTTACTTGGATAATGGTGTGCTTGATTTTTTGTTAGAAGAACGAGATAAAGGAAAAATTAGAAATTTAGGATTTTCATACCATGGTGATGTAGAGTGTTTTGATTATTTGCTTTCGCATCACGATGAATATAAATGGGATTTTGTGCAAATACAAATGAACTATATAGATTGGGGGCATGCCACTCGAGATGCTAATGCCGAATATTTATATGTCGAGCTTGAAAAACGTGGAATTCCGGTTGTGATAATGGAGCCATTGAGGGGTGGTGCGTTGGCAAATGTGAATTATAATATTCTTGCTATGCTTAAGCGTGAGGATGCAGATGCGAGCGCTGCTTCGTGGGCTTTCAGGTATGCCGGTTCTCCCAAGGGGATACTTACAGTGCTTAGTGGAATGACCTATATGGAACACTTGCAAGAAAACATTTGCACTTATTCTCCATTGAATCCGCTTACAGCTGAAGAGACAGAAATGATGCACCGAATTGCCGAATTAATTCTCAATTATCCGTTGATTGGCTGTACTTCATGTCAATATTGTATGCCTTGTCCATACGGACTTGATATTCCTTCCATTTTTTCGCATTATAATAAGTGTATTAATGAGGGAAATTTCAGTGATAATATTAAGGATGAAAATTACAAACAAGCGCGTAAAGCCTTTCTGGTGGGGTATGATCGCAGTGTGCCTAAGTTGCGTCAAGCCGACCATTGCGTTGGGTGTGGTAAGTGTGAGGAGCATTGTCCGCAGAGTATTCCGATAGTCGAAAAAATGCGTTTAATTGATCGGTATGTTGAGAACCTAAAACGAAATACTAATATATAATAAGAGGTGACTTTAATTATGTTAAGAAAGATAAGAATAGCATTGGCTGCAATGTTTTTTGTGCTGATAACGTTGCTTTTTCTGGATTTTACAGGAACAATACATCAATATTTCTCTTGGATAGCATCGATTCAACTTGTACCTGCAATATTGGCATTAAATGTTGGTGTTGTGATAGGTTTAATTGTGCTTACATTATTATTAGGACGTGTTTATTGTTCGGTAATATGTCCTTTAGGAGTTCTTCAAGATGTGTTTTCGTGGATTTCGAGTAAACGAAAGGGTGCGAAATTGCGTTTCGCTTATTCTAAGCCTAAAACTGCGTTACGAGTGGTGGTGTTAATTGTATTTGTCCTCGCGATGACTTTGGGGGTCGGTGCAATAGGGGCGTTGATAGCTCCTTATAGTGCGTATGGTCGTATTGCTTCAAATCTCTTTGCTCCTCTTTACTATTGGGCGAATAATATATTGGCGTATTTTGCCGAACGTGCCGATAGTTATACATTCTATACTGTTGAAGTGCAGATAAAGGGTGTAGCAACGTTTGTGGTGGCTGTAATAACATTAATTGTTGTAGCAGTAATGGCATGGCGTAGTGGACGAGTGTATTGTAACACAATTTGTCCGGTTGGGACCATTCTTGGTTTTTTTGCAAAATATTCGATATTGAAGCCTGTAATAGATAAATCAAAATGTGGAGGTTGCAAACTTTGTGAACGTTCTTGCAAATCATCGTGTATCAATATAGATGGAGGAGAAATTGATTATAGTCGCTGTGTGGCTTGTATGGACTGTTTAAATTCTTGCAATAAAGGTGCAATCCGTTATGCACGTAAGTCCAATAATGTACAGGCAGATGATATTGATAAAAGTCGACATAGATTCTTGGCGGTGACCGGAGCCGCTATAGCCACCGCTATGGTTAAAGCAACCGAAAAGACCATAGATGGTGGACTTGCGGTAATTGAAGATAAGAAAATACCTAATCGTAATGTACCCATAGTGCCTGGTGGTGCAGTGTCGTTGCAGCATTTTACTAATCATTGCACAGCTTGTCAGTTGTGTGTGAGTGCGTGTCCTAATAATGTTCTACGTCCATCGCAATCGTTGGATATGTTTATGCAACCCATAATGAGCTATGAAACCGGTTATTGCCGTCCGGAATGTACTCGTTGTGCCGAAGTGTGTCCTACCGATGCTATACGTCCTTTGCCAAAAGAAGAAAAGATGATGCGTAAGATTGGCACAGCAATATGGGTAAAAGATAATTGCATAATCCTAAGTGATGGTGTGGAATGTGGAAATTGCGCACGCCATTGTCCAAATGGAGCAATAAGTATGCAACCTCTTGATTCTTCAGACGATGACTCACTGAAATTCCCTGTTGTGAATCCTGAAAGATGTATCGGTTGTGGAGCATGTGAATATGTGTGTCCGGCACGACCATTCAGTGCTATTTATGTTGACGGAATCGAGGTGCATCGCACAATTTGATGTTGAAAATGTGTTTGAGGTACAACAGATAAAACCGATTGATAAAGTATTCGTATGAATTAGAGTCAAGAGGGTAATTTACGCAGAATACAGTTGCAGGTGGTGGAGATTTTAGGGTGTGTACCTAAACGATACGCTACTACTTTGATTGTTCACGTTCGGGAACTGAAGCACCCGATTACCACAGATGACGCCCACAGTGGGCGCACTTATCTGGCATTTCTATGCCGAAAGTGTTGATTTGTTGGAGAATTAACATATTTTAACGGGGGGGGGGTAGAGCTATTA
>SUXH01000007.1 GCA_015061055.1 Bacteroidales bacterium | reverse complement strand
AAATAGATAAAATAAAAGATTCACTAACTAATTTAAATTTTAAACATTATGAAAAAATTTTACTTTTTAACTTTGGCGCTTATCTGCGCTTTCGTGGCTAATGCTCAAGATGTTTATCTTCGTGGTGCACATAATGGTTGGGGTACTGGTAATGAATGGAAATTCGCGCAAAATGGTACAACATGGACTCTTGAAGTACCAGCAGCATCAATAACAGGAGAATTTAAAATTGCAGATGCAAATTGGGGTACCATAAACCTTGGTGGAGGAGGTACAAACATTCAACTTGGAAAGGAAGTATCTCTTTCTCAAAATGGAGGTAATATGAAACTTGGTAGCAAAGGTGATTATAGTAAGCTTATTTTTACAGTAACAAACAAGACAAAATTAGTTGTAACCGGTTCAAATGATGAGGTAGTTGTAACTTATCCTGAAAAAGTATATCTTTTAGGACACATTGATGGTATCACTGCTTGGGCTCCTAATAGTGCAGTTACTGTAGCATCTATAGGAGAAGGCGTTTACAAAGCAGTAGATGTAACTATTGCTAATTCAGGAGATGGATATGGATATTTTGCATTTGCAGAAAATAAATCTGCTAATGCTAGTGATTGGGACGGTCTTGGTACTCGTTATGGTGCAGCATCTTCTGATGCTCTTGTAGAAGTAGGCGGTGAATACAAGATGGTTAAGGGTACCAATTCATGGAAACTTGCAGTAGGAATGTATGACTTAACTTTAGATCTTGTAAATTCTAAACTTTTTGTAAGCGAATCAACTACTGCTATCGATGAGGTTGCTGCTGACAATGCTGCTGTAGAATACTACAACTTGCAAGGTGTGAAGGTTGCTAACCCTGAAAACGGTATTTTCATCAAGAAACAAGGCAACAAAGTTGCTAAGGTGGTTCTTTAATCAGCATAACACCTTATTATATATATAGAACCTCGACGAAATTCGCCGAGGTTTTTTTGCGCCTATCTCTATCCCGGCGTGTCGCTTCGCTTGCACAGGGCTGTTGTATGTATCGCTTTCAGCGATAACATACCCAATTTGCGACAACCGGAAGGCGACAACTTGCAGTGTGGGGCGAAAATGTGTTTTTAAACATATTTTTGATTTTTTAATAGCTTGTTAGGTGACAATTAAGCTGTTGCGCATTTGTAAGTTGGGTTGAAATGCAAAAAAACTCAAAAAAAAATTGCGTAGGTGAAAAAAAATAAGCATATTTGCACACTAATTATACTGATTGAAGAAAAGTGTGCGGTTGAAAAATGTTAAAAAACAAAAACGAGCCTGCCTTTTATGATGATTAGTGTTTTTGGAGACAATTGAGATTTAACTAAATATTAACAACTTTTTTAACCATTAATTACCAAATAATTACGCTTATGAAAAAACAATGTGCATTGTTTGTAGCGCTTTTCCTTGCGTTTGGTAATCCTTTGTGGAGCGGAAGTGAATCTATGGGATTTACTGCTGTAGCGCAAACAGGAAAAGTAAGTGGCGTCGTTAAGGACGCAAATGGTGAACCATTGATCGGTGCTACCGTTATGGTAAAAGGCACAACAAATGGTGTATCCACTGACGTAGACGGTAAGTTTACTATTGGTAATGCCGCTGGCAAGACCCTTGTAGTATCTTACGTTGGTTTTAAGACTAAAGAGGTGAAAGCAGCTAATGCAAGCAACATCGTGCTTGAAAGCGCTTCTCAAAGTCTTGATGAAGTAGTAGTAACTGCCGAGTTCGGTATGAAGCGTGTGGCTCGCGCCGTAGGTTCTTCAGTACAGAACGTTAAGGCAAGCGACGTTATTGAATCAGGTCGTACCGACTTCTTGACCGCCCTTCAAGGTAAGGTGTCTGGTATGCAGGTAACATCAACATCAGGTGCTCCTGGTGCATCAAACAACGTGGTGTTGCGTTCAGTAACATCATTGACAGGTTCTAACCAACCTCTTTACGTTGTCGACGGTGTTCCAATGAACAACTCAACTTTCAACGCAGGTAACAGTTTTGCGGTAGCTGATGCTGTAACAGTAAACGAAATGGACTTCTCTTCACGTGGTAGTGACTTCAACCCTGAAGATATCGAAAGCATGACAGTATTGAAAGGTGCCGCTGCTGCCGCTCTTTACGGTTCTGACGCATCTAACGGTGCTATCATCATCACAACCAAGAAGGGTTCTAAGGGTCGTGCAAAGATTACTTACAGTAACCAATTCTCTTGGTCAAAGGCTTACGGATGGCCAGAAAAGCAAGATAAGTACATGAATGGTAACTACGGTGCTACCAACTGGTACTATACTGCTAACTATGGTGGTGAAAACCTTGGTCGTTGGAAAATCTATGACAACTTGCAAGCTGTGCTTCAAACAGGTTTCATGCAACGTCATAACATCAATCTTGAAGCAGGTGATGAAAAGAAATCATTCCGTGCAAGTTACTCACTTACCGATCAAGAAGGTGTTGTAAAGACTACTGACTACAAGCGTAACAACGTCTCTATAGCAGGTCAGGCTCAACTTAACAAGTGGGCAAAGGTTGACGGTAGTATGCAATACTCACACATGAGCAACTCTAAGGTGGGTATGGGTACTAATGGTCCTGTTTATCGTGCTTATACATGGCCTATCGTTGACGATATGTCAAACTATATGGCTCCTGACGGTCTTCACATGGCTTATCCAACATGGTACAACGATACCGATATGTTGAACCCATTGTTTGGTATGTACAAGAACAAGAACTACGACGAATCAGACCACATCACCGCATCTCTTGGTGTCAGCTTGAATCCATTCGAAGGATTTATGCTTAACGGTCGTTTCGGTTGGGACTACAGTGCTTCAACTTATGAAAGTGGTACTCACCCATTCTATCGTTCTAACAACCAAAACTACCCAACTGCTGTTGATAAAGGTGGTTCATACAACATTGCTAAGCAAAACTTGAACGACAAGTCACTCGACATCATCGCACGTTACGACAAGGAATTCAACAAGTTGTTCAACGTAGGTCTTCAAGTAGGTTACCACCAACTTGAACGTGGTACAACTCGTTTGGCTTCTTCAGGTTCTGAATTTATGACTGCAAACTTTATGTCAATCAACAACTGTGAAGGTTCTACAATTTCTTCTAAGAAGGCTGACACAAAGCGTCGTTTGCAAGCTATCTCAGCTCGTGCCGAAGTTGGTTACAACAATATGGCGTTCTTGACATTGTCAATGCGTAACGACTGGTCATCAACTCTTCCTAAGGCTAACAACTCTTACTTCTATCCTGCTGTTGAAGGTTCATTCGTAGTGAGCGAAATCGCTCCTATCCGCGAAGCTACAGCTTCTTGGTTGGATTATGTGAAGCTACGTGCATCTTGGGCACAAGTAGGTAAGGATGCTCAACCATTGGCTATCGACCCTGAACTTGAAGCACAAGACTTGACTAATGGTGGTTATGCTTATGGTTACACAGGTCCTAACAAGGCGTTGGTTCCTGAAATGAACACTTCTACTGAAGTTGGTATTGAATTCCGCGCAATCGACAACCGTCTTGACGGGGACTTCACTTACTATTGGACTAAGTGTGACGACCAAATCGTAACAGGTTTCCGTATGTCATACGCAACAGGTTTCGTATTGAACAACATGAACGTTGGTTCGTTCAAGACTTGGGGTTGGGAAGGTCGCTTAGGCTTCGACGTTATCAAGACTCGCGACTTCACTTGGAACTTAGGTGTAACAGGTTCTCACACAGGTTCTGAAGTAACTTATCTTCCTGAAAACTTGACTGAATACTACGATGCTTACACTTGGTTGAGCGGTAATATGCGTAACGGTACTAAGGTAGGTTATCCTATCACTACTATCACAGGTTATGCATTCGAACGCAACAATGCAGGCGATATCCTTATCCACCCATTGAAGGGTCTTCCTATCGTAGACGTTAATGAATGGCGAGTAATGGGCGACCGCGAACCTGAAATGCGTTATGGTATCACTACAAGATTTAACTATAAGGATTTCTCTCTAAGCGCAGCATTCTCTGGTATGCTTGACGCAACTATCGTAAACATTACTGAATACGATATGATGAACCGCGGTCAAAGCTGGGAATCAGTAGAACAACGTGAAGGTAAGATGAAGGTGTTTACAGGTGTATTGAAGGACGGTAAGGAAAACACTGCTAATCCTACTTGGTCTACTATCGTTTACAACCCTGCAATGACAGCTACAACTTATACCGGTTCTGATGGTTCGTACACTTCTCGTGAACCTTGGGTTGACAAGAACGTACACTATATCCGTTGCCAAGAAATCCGTTTGAACTACACAGTTCCAAGTGAATTCTTGAACAAGGTTACTAAGGGTCTTATCTCAAGAGCAAACGTTTATGTGTCAGGTAACGACTTGTTTACAATTACTAACTACGCAGGTATCAACCCTGTAGGTAACTCTTCTTCAGCTGCAGCCGGTGGTACAGGTGGTCTTGGTTTCGATAACTGGGGTCTTCCTTCTCCACGTACCTACACTTGCGGTTTGAGCGTAACATTCTAATACCTCTAACTTAAAATGAAGAAAACGATGAAAAAATATTCAATATTATCAATTTTTGCAGCAGCTGCAGTAGGCTTCGGTGCTACAAGCTGTGACGACTATCTTGACGTCAATAACAACATTGACGCTCCTGCATACGTTGATGCTTACTTGTATATGCCACAAGTGCAAAACACATTCTTCAATGTGTATGCCGATGGTTTCTATACTCAAGGTCTTACACAAATGACAAGCCATGGTGGTAACTTCGCAAGCCACTATTATTCAAAAGCAAGTGATACAGGTGGTGGTATGTGGCGTATGACTTACTGGTCACATGGTATGAACCTTGAAAACATCATCAACCAATCAATCGATGAAAAGGACTACCACATGGCTGGTGTAGGTCTTATCCTAAAGGCTCTTTCTTGGGACTATAGTACTAAGTACAATGGTGAAATGCCTCTTGATGATGCATTCGTTCCAGGTCTTTTGAAGCACGACTACGACTACCAAGAATATATCTATATGAAGATTCGTCAATGGGTTAAGGAAGGTATCGCATATCTTGAAATGGAAGACAACTCTCCACTTCGTCCTCAACTTGACGACTACGACCAAGTATATGGCGGTGATCTTGAAAAGTGGAAGAAATTCGGTTATGCAATTATCGTTCGTAACCTTGTTTCTTTGACTAAGAAGAATGATTTCAAGGAAAAATACTATCCTGAACTTATGGACGCTGCAAGCAAGTCGTTCACTTCGATAGACGACGATGCTGCTATCCACGTTGATGGTGGTGGTGCTGATGCTCCGGGTGGTGCTTCTGCTTACTCTAACTACTATGGTGTATATCGTGGCAACCTTACAGGTACTCCTCATCAATATGCTGTTGATATTATGACAGGTATGGTTCTTGCAGTAGATGAAGAAAACAACGAATATATCGAAATCACCGATACTAACCGTTTGAAGGAAGTTGGTCTATTCAAGTATGAACTTGAAGAAAAGCAAATCATCACCGATACATTGGTGCACGAAGTAGGTCACTGGGACCCACGTGTAGTAGCTAAGCTTGAAACTACTTACGGATCTCACGTAGCAAACTTTGCTGAAATCGACTCTATCAAGGCGTTCAAGTATCATGGTGGTCGCTATGCATCGGCTGCTTACTTCAATAGTGGTTCTGACTACTTCGGAGCAACTACAGCTCGCCACGGTTCAGGTCGTTGGTTGTATACTAATGAATCTCCTTACATCTTGACTACTTATGCTGAACTTATGTTCAACGTGGCTGAAGCTGAATGGACTGTAGGTAACAAGTCAGCTGCATACGCAGCTTGGAAGACAGCTGTTGCTGCCGATATGGAATTTACAGCTAAGTATCTACAACCAGGTTCAGTAAATGTTATCAACGAAAAGGATCGTGATGGCAAGTATAAAGATATCACATTCCACGTAGGTGATAAGATTACTAAGGCTCAATTCAACGCAGCAGCTGCCGAATACCTTGCAGGTCCTTTCGTAGGTGCTCTTCCTGAAAGCGAATTCTCACTTTCTCACATTATGATGCAAAAGTATGTTCACCTATATCCTTGGGGTTCTCAAGAAGCTTGGGTAGATATGCGTAAGTATCACTACGACCTTGTTTACACAGGTGAATATCCTTCATTTAATAATGGTTGGGATAAGCAGAATATGTACAACAAGTATAATAGCGATCCTACTAAGGTATACAAGGGATTCTTCCTACCTTATTCTCAATTGACAACTTCAAAAGTTAACGAAGATAATGATGGTGCTCCTTGCTACCGCGTACGTCCTCGTTACAACTCTGAATATATGTGGAACTTGCCAGGTTTGAAAGCATTGAAGCCTATCAGCGGTACAGCAGTTGATTACCACTGCTCAATTCCTTGGTTCGCTTATCCAGGTGAACAACCAGGTGCTCCAACTTATGATGAAGTTGCCGAATAATTAATGTTTAACTTATTAAACAAATAATGACAATTATGAAATATATTAAATATTTAGTACTTGCTTTAATTGTTGCTGTTATGGCACCTTCTTGTTCGCAAGACAAGCCTGAATTTAATTGGGAAGATGCAGATTACAGCAAAGCATTTGTACAAGTATACTATATGGCATTGGTTAAAAGTAATGCGGACAATGACATTAAGTATATTACAATCAATGGTCAAGAGTATTCATACGACCATAACTCAATGATTACTCCTTACAATTTCTCTCCTTCATACGTAGTAGGTTCTTCTTATGCAACTGAACCTGGTAAGTGTACTATCAAACTTGAAACAGAAAGTGGAAATGATGATGATGGTTACGTACGTAAAGTGGTTTATGAAGGAACAACTGAAGTTGACGTTAAACCGGGTATCGTATCTCAAGTAATCGTTTGGGACACAACTGCTAATGCAGCTCCTCACGTACACGAATTTGGTACACCTCCTCTATACAACGAAGTTGACTCAACAGGTAACTCTCGTTTTGCATCTGCTCGTTTGTATAACTACTTGTGGGATGCTCCTGGCAAGCCAACTGAAGCTCGCTTGTTCTTCGACGTTCGTAGAAAGAGCAATGGTGAAATCTATGCTACTTATCCTGAAGACGGTGTAGGTCTTGCATTCGGTGAAGCTACCGATTACTTCACTACTATCCTTTGGGAAGACCAAATCCTTGATAGCGATGGTTATATCTATGTACGCCAAGATATCCGTGCCGTATGGCCTGTAGGTTCTGAACTTTACCCTGAAGGTCATGAAGAAATCCTTCTTAAGAATGACTACTGGTCAACTTACATGGGTCGTAGCTACCACTACTTCTACCATGGTGACTTGAAAGGTAATGTACGTTCTAAGAAACTTACTCGTTTCGGTGCTAAGTAATCAATCTTGATTATAATAATGGAATGCACTCCCTCCCGGGGGTGCATTTCTTTTTTTATACCCACGCACCCGCAGGGTACCATCTATGGTAACCGGGTACTTCAGTGCCCGGAAGTGATGACACCACGATATAAGCGTGCCGAATAGGTACGCCGTTTGCTGTAGATTGGGTATGTTATCGCTGAAAGTGATACATACAACAGCCCGGTGCAAGCAAAGCGAGACGCCGGGGGTAGAATGACATTATTAAACAGCGGGCTGAAAGCCCAATATACAAAACCCGAATCGTATGTGATTATATTAGGCTTTCAGCCTGCAAATATGTGTGGGACTTGCTTTCCCGGCGTGTCGCTTCGCTTGCGCCGGGCTACTATATAACATCGCTTTCAGCGTTTTCTTGTATATGTGACGCATAGAACCCCCACGCGGGCGTATAATATGCAACCTCTCCGAGTTTGTGGGGAGAGGGGGAGCACCTCTTATCCCTAAGATTGAGGCAAGTCTCGGTCGGTTTCACCGAACGTGTGCTTCGCTGATGCTCAACACGCACTCCTCGCTCGCGCTTATCTATTTGCTGTGCCCTCGCAGGTGGTGTAATTTTATCTCTTTTTAATCTGTTTTTTTGGAGATTTGAGTTAATTATATAACTTTGTAGGCAAATTGGCGAATTAGGGCATTTTATGGCTTATTTGTCGTTAAAGGGCTGTAATTAATAGAAAATTATATCGTAATATTATTTTTTGAGAGATATGGATTATTCATTTCTTGATTTTCTTACCTTGATAGGTGGTGTAGGCTTGTTCCTTTATGGAATGAAGGTAATGAGTGAAGGCTTGCAGAAGGTGGCAGGAGATAGAATGCGTAATGTGCTGTCGGCAATGACACGTAACCGCTTTATGGGAGTACTCACAGGTGTTGTGATAACAGTACTTATGCAATCATCATCGGCATCTACGGTGATGGTGGTGAGTTTCGTGAATGCCGGATTGATGTCGCTTGCTCAGTCGGTAGGAGTGATAATGGGAGCCAACGTGGGTACAACCTTTACATCGTGGATTATTGCTGTGCTTGGCGTGAAAGTTGATATATCGGCGTTTGTGATGCCTATAGTGGCAATTTCAATCCCGTTGATGTTCTCAAATAGCAGTCGTTATAAGTCTCTAAGCGAATTTATGATAGGTTTTGCATTGTTGTTTATGGGGTTAGGTCTGATAAATGACAATGTGCCTGAATTGAGTCCCGAGCAGCTTGAATTCTTGGCAGGATATTCATCAATGGGTTTCCTATCGGTGTTGTTGTTTGTGCTTGTGGGAACCGTTATTACAATGATAATCCAATCATCGGCCGCTACGTTTGCACTTGTGATGGTAATGGCTATCAAGGGATGGGTGTCGTTTGATATGGCTTGTGCGATAGTGCTTGGTTCTAATATCGGTACAACAATTACTCCGATTCTTGCTTCATTTGGCGCAAATATCACAGCAAAGAAGGCCGCCATGGCACACTTCTTGTTTAACTTCTTCGGCTCAATCTGGACAGTGATTCTTTACTATCCGTTCTGTGCGCTGATAGTGTGGATTACAGCACTATTAGGTCAAGGGAACCCATCGTTGCCGATGTCGGAATTTGCCAATCCGGAACAATATGGTATAGCAGTGTCGTTTGGATTGTCAATATTCCACACAGTGTTCAATATCATCAACTTGTGTGTTATGATATGGATGCCCGGAATGTTTGTGAAAATATGCAATACTTTGATTCGTTCAAATAATAAGGATGAAGAAGAATTCCAATTGAAATTTATCAGTCGCGGTCTGCTTCATGCTTCGGAATTGAATATTATGCAGGCTCAACGTGAAACAGTGGTATATGCCGAACGCGTGAAGCGAATGATAGGAATGGCTCAAAATCTTGTACACACCAAGAATGGTACAGAGGAGTTTAATCGTCTATATACTCGTATTGAGAAATATGAGGAAATTTCCGACCGTATGGAAATAGAAATTGCCAACTATCTTAACAAGGTGATGGATAGCCGCTTGAGTTATGAGGGTAAGTTGCGAGTGTCGGCAATTTTGAATATCGTGAGCGAAATAGAAAGTGTTGCCGATAGTTGCTTCAATGTGGCGAAAACCCTTGTGCGCAAAGAAGAGGCACACGCTCATTTCACTGAAAACATCTATAAAAATATCGATACGATGTTTAAATATGTGGAAGAGGCTATGGATAATATGATTATAGTGCTCAAAGATGTGGAAAATGTGCGTGATGCCGAGATTATGCGCAGCTACAACAAGGAACATGAAATCAATAATTATCGTAACCTGCTTCGAACCGAAAATATCGAAAGTATCAATCAAAAAGAATACAATTATCAAAGCGGTATTTTCTATATGGATATTGTGTGCGAAACTGAAAAGGTGGGCGACTACATAGTGAATGTAGTGGAAGCAGTGGAACAAATATCGAAAGGAGAATTGGAAGTAAAGAAAGATTTAGAATAAAATAATTATTACTACTATGGCAAAGGAACTTAAAGGAACAAAAACCGAAAAGAACTTGCAAACAGCTTTTGCAGGCGAATCACAAGCACATACAAAGTATCTTTACTATGCTTCAAAGGCAAAGAAAGATGGCTATGTGCAAATAGCTCAATTGTTTGAAGAAACAGCGTTGAACGAAAAGGAACACGCAAAACTATGGTTTAAGCACCTACATGGCGGAAAAGTGCCTGCTACTACAGCAAACCTTGCCGATGCTGCCAATGGCGAAAATTATGAGTGGACCGATATGTACGCTCAATTTGCAAAGGAAGCTCGTGAAGAAGGTTTTGAAGAAATTGCAGCACAAATGGAAGGTGTGGCAGCTATTGAAAAACTTCACGAAGAACGCTATCGCAAGTTGCTTAAGAATATCGAGGACGAAGTGGTGTTCTCACGCGACGGCGATTGTGTATGGCAATGCTTGAACTGCGGACACGTGGTTATAGGCAAGAAAGCTCCTGAAGTGTGTCCTGTGTGCGATCATGCACAGTCATACTTCGCTCTACGTGCCGAAAACTATTAATATTGACAATAGAAAATTGAAGGCTATGTCATACCGCCATAGCCTTTTTGTTTTAAATAGAGAGAGGAAATACCACGTGTGGCGCAATTATCGCTGAAAGCGTTCCAGGCACTAATCCCAGGTTACCATAAATGATGCCCAAAGGGCATATTTGAATCGGAATATAAGCGTTTAATTACAATACACAGATTAAAATACTTTGAGCCGAAGGAGTAGTGCAACCTCTCCGAGGTAGCGTGGGTTGCGGTGCTTCTACCCCTAAGATTCGCTATCGCTCATCTCAGGGCTTCTATTGCTGAACACCCTTCGGGCGTTCTCTCTAATCCAATATTGCTTTCCCGGCGTGTCGCTTCGCTAGCGCTCAACATGCACTCCTCGCTTGCTCTCGAGCTAAAGGTTCGCTATCGCTCATCTCAGGGCTTCTATTGCTGAACACCCTTCGGGCGTTCTTTCTAATCCAACATTGCTACCCCGGTGTGGCGCTTTGCTTGCACCGGGCTACTATATAATACCTCTTTACACTCTCTTACACACCCCACATTAGCTTGCTACGCAAAGTGTCGGCAAAAGAGTGGCGAAGTGATTGTATCACTTTTATTGTGTGAGGAGCTTTGCGCAAAACGATAGGCGTGTCGATGGGTATAGGATTAGAACGTCCATCGATGCTTACGTTGAACATTTCGGCTCTTGAGAAAGCTTTGATAGAGATTTCCACATCGTCGCGCATCACAAGTGGACGCATAGTGAGCGAATGAGGTGAAATGGGCGAAATCACTATGTTTTGTGAGTTTGGATCGAGGATAGGACCGCCCACACTCAGATTGTAGGCAGTAGAGCCTGTGGGAGTAGAAACGATAAGCCCATCGCCTTTGTAGGTGGTGAGATAAGAATCGTTTACGCTCGTTTCGATTGAGATTATCGACGAAGTGTCTTGGCGCAGAATTGCCACCTCGTTGAGAGCGAAAGGTTCGTCAATCGGATTATTCTCATCGAGAGAAACCACTTCGATAAGCGTGCGACATTCTATTTTGTATTTGTTGTTCATCAAATCGTTTATCACCGTTTCAGCTTCATCCATTTTAGCATCGGTGAGATAGCCCAAATGGCCTGTGTTGATGCCCAAAATAGGAATGTTCTTGGCCGAAACACGCTTAGCTGTGCGCAAGAATGTGCCATCTCCGCCCAAACTGATTGCAATATCGGCCGAGAAGTCATCGTCGGTGATGATTTGATGTGGGATAGGCGGATTGGTTGTCAATCGGCATAAATATTTGTAAAATTTTTCGTGAATGTCAACGATTGCATTATGCTTAGCTAAAGCGCTGAACAATAGCATTATTCCGTCGATGTATTTATCCTGGTGTACACTGCCAAAAACCGCTACTCGCATAAAGAAATGAGTTAAATAGTTAAAAAATTACCTTAGAATAATATATTCATATTATTTTTGTAGAATAATTAGTTGCGACAAATATACGAATTATTTGTTAAAGTTGATATATTGTTGGCTTTTGACATAAAAAACAAATTGATTTAATGACAAATTTAAGTGTAAATATCAATAAAGTGGCTACGTTGCGCAATGCTCGTGGCGGAAACCTTCCCAACGTGGAACAGGTGGCGATAGATTGTGAAAAATTTGGTGCCGATGGTATTACAGTACACCCTCGCCCCGATGAACGACATATACGCTATAACGATGTGTTCCAACTTCGCCCAATAGTGAAGACGGAATTTAATATAGAAGGTTATCCAAGTGAAGCATTCCTCGAACTTGTGCTTCTTTCAAAGCCCGAACAAGTGACTCTTGTTCCCGATGCTCCCGATGTGCTTACGTCGTCGGCAGGCTGGGACGTAGAACCCAATCTGGAATTTCTTACCGAAGTTGTAGACCGCTTGAAGGAAGCCGGAATACGCACAAGTATCTTTGTAGGAACAGATGTGGCTAATATTAAGATGGCAGCTCGCACAGGGGCCGATCGTATCGAACTTTATACCGGTCCGTATGCCGAAGAATATGAGAAAGACCCAGCAGCAGCAGTGGCTCCTTATGTGGTGGCGGCCGATGCTGCTCATCGTGAAGGACTTGGAGTGAATGCAGGTCATGACTTGAATTTGAAGAATCTAAAGTATTTTCGCGAGAATGTGAAATACCTTAACGAAGTGTCGATAGGTCATTCTCTCATCGCCGATGCTTTATATATGGGACTTGAAGCTACGATAAAAGCATACAAGGCTTGCTTGAAATAAAAATACCTCCTTTAAAAATCGATTGATATGAATATCTTAACAAATATATTAGCAACTATTACGCCCGATGTCGATAGCTTGACGTTTGTGGCCGATTCGTTGGCAGTAACCAACAACAATGTAGTAACCGAAACCGAACTTTCGATGTGGGAATTATGCCTTAAGGGTGGGATTATCATGATACCGTTGCTAATCCTATCGGTGATAAGCATATATATCCTTGTGGAACGTTTCTTTGCCATTCGCAAGGCAGCCATTGAGGATAAGACTTTTATGAAGCGTATCAAGGATTATATCCACGATGGAGAGATAGAGAGTGCAATGAACTTGTGCAAAAAGACCAATACACCATATTCACGTCTTATTCTTAAGGGAATAACACGCATAGGTCGTCCTATGAACGACGTGCTTGTGGCTATTGAGAATGTGGGTAATCTTGAGATTGCCGAGCTTGAGAAAGGATTCACTTGGCTGGCTACAACAGCAGCAGGAGCTCCGATGCTTGGTTTTTTGGGAACTGTAACAGGTATGGTACAAGCATTTTTCGCTATGGCAAGTGCCGGTAGCAATGCTAATGTAACAGTTCTTGCAAGTGGTATATATGAAGCACTTGTAACTACTGTTGCGGGCTTGTTTGTGGGTATTATAGCTTTGTTTGCTTACAATTATCTTGTTGCAATGGTGAATAAGGTGATGAAGCAACTCGAAGCCAAGACAATGGAATTTATGGATTTGCTTAATGAACCTGCTCAATAAAAGGTGCTAACATAATACTAAAAAGATTCGAAAAATGGCACTGAAACGACAAAATGAGATGCTTGCCACTTTCAGTATGGCATCAATGACTGATGTTATATTTCTGTTGCTGATATTTTTTATGGTAACATCTACTTTCGTAATGCCTACAGCAATGGAAGTGAATCTGCCACAAGGCAGCACCCAAGCGGCAATAAAACCCGGTACGAAGGTATATATTGATAAGGAGCAAAAGATATATGGCACTTTTGGCGACAATGAGCCTCAATTGCTCGAAGGTGAAGACCAATTAATGGCTTTTCTTCAACTTACTCAACAAAACGCACCCGAGCAGTTCGTAGCCCTTTATGCCGATGAGATGGTGCCATACGGAGTGATAGTGAAGATTCTTGACCGTGGTTCAAAGGCGAACCTTAAGATAGTGCTTGCTACTAAGCCGACAAGTGGCAAGAATTAACCGAAAACTTGCAAATAGATGAAAAATCTCGACAAAGACCAGATAAAAGGACTTATCGCCACTGTGCTTTTTCACGCAGTGTTGATAATTGTGCTTGTGTTGGGATATCTGTATTATAGCTATCCACCTAAAGATGAGGAACTTGCCGAAATGGATAAAGATGAGATTCTCTTTGGGGGGGAATATGTGACGTATGGCGATTTTAATTCGACAATGAATGATGCACCGAGCGCCTCAAACGAAGAACCCTCAAAAGAACTGTCCATAGAAGGTGAAGATGTGGTGGATGAAGGTGTGAAAGGCGAAGCCGAATTGCAAGTGATTACCGGAACCGAAGAATCGCCGATGAAGGTGAAAGAGAAGGAAAACCCCGGTCCGACAAAGGAGGAGCTTGAAGCAGCCGAGCGTGAACGAATACGCAAAGAAGAAAAATCAAAGGAAATCAAAAACCGAGTGAAATTTGGTAGTACCAAAGGCAGTGGAGAAGGGGTAACCGGAACCGAAAACGGCGAAAAAACAGCCTCGGTGGCAAGCGGAGTGCCGGCAGTTACAGGTCTTGTGGGATATACACTTGAATCATGGGGGCGTCCAAGAAGTTCTAAAACCGGTACGGTGGTAGTGCGTGTGAGAGTGAATGCACGAGGAAATGTGATAAGTGCTACAGCAGTGGGAGGCTCCGGAAGTGCTTGGGGCGATATGGCTGTGCGCAGAAGTTGTGAAGAAGAATCGATGAAATCAAAATTCTCAGTACCAAAGAACAAATCCTCTGAAGGTGTAGGTGAAATCGTGTGGAGATTTGAATAACAAAGCAACCTGTAAGGCATATATATAAATAAAATATACTCTTTTATTCAAAAATAATAGTATTTTATGTATAAAATCGTAAATTTTATCAAAAGAGGATAAATCATTTTGTACTTTTAAGATAAAAGTGTACTTTTGTGATTAATAATGTAAAACAATCTAAAAACAAAACTATAAATTATTATGAAAAAATTAACATCAGTAGCTTTATTGCTTGCATTAAGTGTGTGTGCTGTAGCACAGACTTTATATGCACCACATTCACTTAAAGCTACTCCTAACTTTGATTCTGTGGAGCTTGATTGGAAAGCTCCAAATGCAAAGAATTCTTTGCAATGGCACAATGATTATGCTTACAATGGCGACGACGGTGTGAAGGCCGATCCAAATGGAACTTTACAGTTCTATGAAGGTGCACGATTTGATGCAAATGACTTGTTGAACGTAGTAGGCGAACAAATCGACTCTATTGGTTATTACGAATATCGTGAAATGGTTAGTCTTACTTTCTTCATTTATGAAAATGGTAAGCAAGTGTATTCTGAAGCACTTGACGTAACAAACTATGTGAAGGACAGCTGGAGAAAATATGCTCTTTCTACTCCTTACACTATCCCTGCAAACACAGAAGTGCTTTTTGCTTTGAAACTTGAATATGGCGACAATATGTCGATGGCTGCAATCAAGGACGATGGTGCTCCAACATATTTCGGTAAGGGCGACGTTTACTCTTATGACGGTGTGAACTGGTCAAACTCTGGTTATGGAAACTACCTTTTTACAGCCTATATCAAGAATGATGCAGAAAAAGCTGCTAATGCTCCTGAAGGTTACAATGTGTACTGTGATGGCGCAAAGGTGAATAGTGCATTGGTAACTGAAGAAAACTATAAAGTGACTGCTCTTGCCGACGGGGCTCACACTTTTGAAGTGGCTGCAGTGTACGGCTCACAAGAAGCTAAATCTAAGTCAGTAAAGGCTACAACTAAGAGTGTGGCAAACAGTTTCCCGGCAGTGAGCTTCGCTAAGACATCGGTTGATGGTTTCAATGCATCACTTTCATGGGTGGCTCCAATGCTTGCTCCAGATGAATTGACATGGACTAACAAGGAAAAGAGTACTTCAATTGGTGCTACATCAAAGACTTCTCCTAAGGTGTGGATTATGAACGAATTTACTGGTAGCGACCTCGTTTCTTACGCAAATGCGAAAATCAAGGCTATCAATATGCACTTCTCAACAGCCGTAACAGGAGTTTCGTTGTGGGTGATGAAAAATGGTGAATTCGTTTACTCTGAAATCATCTCAACTGTGAAGGTGAGTGGTATCAAAGCTAATGAATGGGCACGCTTTGAATTGAAGACTCCTGTAACAATCGAACAAGGTGCTTCTTATGCTTATGGATTATATATTACACATGCACCAAGCTTGAAACCTATCTCAATCGACACTTCTGCGTCGGTAGGTTCGAAGGGTAGCCAATTCTCTACATCAAGCCAAGCATCGGCTGGTCTTGAAAGCACAGATCCTTACTGGAAGACTCTTGCTGAAGGTAATATTGCCGGTAACTGGATGATGACTGCTGAAGTGGAAACTACATCAGCTCCGGCTTACGAATTGGCTGGATACGATGTATATCGTGATGGTGTGAAGATCGCTTCTGATGTAACTACAACATCTTACAGCGATGAAGTTACAGCTCCGGGTGTTTACACTTATGGTGTAGTGGCTAAGAGCAACACCGGTTTGCTTTCTGATATGGTAACTACAGACTTGAAATTTGATCTTCCTGTGGTGTATAGCGCACCAAATATCCAATCTTATAACTTGGATACAAAGACCGGTAAGATGAATTTGAAGTGGAATATGGATATCGAACTTGAACACTATGGTACACCGACTTATATGGTAGGTTTCGACGAAGAAATGTCGTTGATGTATGGTACTCGCTTCACAGCTGAAGAACTTGCTCCATTTGCTGGTTACCAAATCACTAAGTTGCAAATTGTTCTTGCTGAAAGAGTAGGCGACTTCACTGTTGGTGTTTACACTAATAAGGGTGTGCCTCTATCTGAATTGAATTTCAAGGAAGAGGAAATCGACCCATTCGCACTTTACACTGTAGATCTTACAACTCCGGTAGATATTACTGAAACAAGCGATCTATACATTGCTTACAAGGTGAATGCTCCTGCAGGATCATCTCCAATCATTCTTGACGAAGGACCACTTGTAACTAATGGTGCTATGGTCAGCCTTACTGAAGGTGCAACATGGATGAAACTTGGTACTTTGAATTCAAGTTTCAACAACTATAACATCGTGATCGGTGCTAATGCTTCAGCTAAATCGGGTGCGTCTAACGTGGCTGTGTTAAGCAAGAGCCCAAGTTTGAACAAGGCAAACTTGATGAAGCGTGTAGCTCCTGTAATGGATAAAGAATTTGGTGTTGATGCTGAACGTGCTATTAACACTATGTCTACTAAGGCTGCTGCAGTTGCTAAGGCTGCTCCAAAGGCTGTTAAGTTTGAAGTATATCGCAATCGTGAATTGGTGAAGGAAACTACAGCAATGGAATTCAGCGAAGTGTTGACAACTTATGGTGGTTTCCAATACAATGTTAAGGCTATCTTTGAAAATGGTTGGGAATCTCCACTATCTGAAGTAGCTGTTGTTAACTATGATATTCCACAAAAGAGCGAAGCTCCATTTGACTTGGTTGGTGAATATGCCGACAACAAGTTGAATCTATCTTGGTTGGCTGCTTCGGAAGCTAAGGTTCTTACTTTTGCAGTAGGTAGCGAAGAAAATGATGTTGCTTACAGAATGACAGGTCAAACTCAAGCTTACATTGTGGCTAAATTCCCACTTGACACTGTGGCTAAGTATGAAGGTATGGAACTTTCACATGTGAAGTTCAAACTTGCAACTGCCGACGTGAAGAGCATCTCAGCACTTGTTATGCATGGTACAACAATCGAATATGCTCAACCTATCGCATTGAGCGATGTTAAAGCTGGATGGAACAACGTACGTTTGAACAAGCCAATCAAGGTTAAGAAGGGCGTTGAATTGAGCATCGGTTATGTGTGTACATTTGCTTCGGGTACAACAGTGTTTGTAGCTGACGCAGGTCCTGTAACAGCTGCTGGATATAGCGATTTGATTTCTGCATCGGCTTACTCTTGGAAGTCAATGTTCAACGATAGCGATATCTCTTGTAATTGGCGTATTGAAGGCGTTCTAAAGAAGGCTGATAACAACGCTACTCTTAAGGCTGCTGGCGTTAAGGCTGCTGTAGAAGGCGTAACTTACAACGTATATTGCAACAATGAATTGGTAGTTGAAGGTCTTACTTCTACTGAATATACAGTGATTAATCCTGCTGAAGGTAAATACGTAGTAACATCGGTTGCTGACGGCGTAGAAAGCGCTGAATCAAATGTGGTTTACTTCTATCCTTCGGGAGTGGAAGAAAACATTGCCGACGACAATGCTCCTGTAGAATACTTCAACTTGCAAGGTGTTAAGGTTGCTAAACCTGAAAACGGCATCTTCATCAAGAAGCAAGGTTCACGCACAAGCAAAGTTGTGTTATAAGAATACATTCTTTGATAGATAATAAAGGGAATCTCGATGTCGAGGTTCCCTTCATTGCTATATAATGATGATGAAATGAATATAAATGATTAAATTTGAAGAAAATTATTATTATGCGAACTGAATTTAAACATATTTACATATTTGA
Source organism: Bacteroidales bacterium (assembly GCA_015061055.1). Classification (GTDB taxonomy): domain Bacteria; phylum Bacteroidota; class Bacteroidia; order Bacteroidales; family Muribaculaceae; genus RGIG4576. The sequence continues at coordinate 89,356 of SUXH01000007.1, read as the reverse complement.
AGCTCCGTGTCATAATTTTTTACAGAAGGGTGAAAAATATGATATTTATTATGAAATGCATAAAAAAGTTGAGGGCTATGATTATAATCAGGCTTGTGTTGCTCAAATGTGTATAAACGGGAAATGGAGAACTATAGCAATCGAAAACAATGAAGAAATTTTCGGTTCAAGAAAATATGCTGATTATTGTATTGATTCAACACGTACCTATCTTTCAATATTAGGGGAGTATTTCACTGAATCAACCCCTAAATTTATTAGGAGTCGTTATCCAATGATAAATAATTATTTGGATAATGTGTTTCCAATAGAAAAAATGTCTGTTTTTTCAATGCGTAAAGTCGGTACTACTATTAATTTGCAAGGAGAACCATTGTTAGGGAATAAATTGTCTCATTCTCAGGAAGATATAATTTATAATCTTTTGTTATATGCCGATTCCTTAAATTCTGAGATTGAAGAATATACAAAAACAAGATATTATGATGCTCAAAGGATTGCGATTAAGAAAAAACGTGAAAGTGCTGAAATAAGAAAAGGTGTTTTTGGCTTTGTGAAAATTGTAAGTGCATTATTTTTCTCAGGCAGTGTTTGTGGTGGAGAGGATGGTGCTATTGGTGATTTAACTTTTGGCGATTTAGGTATAAATTTTGAAGGTGATATAAATGTTTTAGAGCCTGATTCTGAATTGGCAAATTATTTATTAAGTGAAGGAAAGGCTGAAAATCTATCTCAAATTTCATTCACTGGTGAGGAATCAAATATGTATGATGATAGAGCTGCTGATTTTATGAAAGAAGCATCTTCTCGTGGAGTAGAAGTGGATATAGAACCGGAAAGAGCTCCTAATGGAGGACTATCATACGTTTCCAAAGTGGAGGCCTCTTTAAAATTAGATGAGGCCTTGGAAAAAGGTGATATAACTATGAAAGAGTATAAAGAGCTCAAAGATAAGTTAGCAGGTTCGTAAACTATAGTATAGGTTTTTTGCCATTGTTTGTTTGGTGGAGTGCCAAAAAAGTGGTAACTTGCGCCTCAATTGAAATAAGCGAAAAATAATGTCGAATAAAGATATAATAGAGCGCATCAAGTATCTTATACGAGAGATGAGAATGACTCAAGGCGAGTTTGCCGAAAAGATAGGTTGCGACCAAAGCAATCTGTCAAAGCATTTAAACGGGAAACTGCCAATAAGTGAAGCTCTAATAAATAAAATAGTTATAAATATGGGTGTGTCGAAAGCTTGGCTTAAGGACGGGAGTGATATTCCGTTTGCGAAGCATTCGTCGAGCGCTGTACCCAACCTTGTCGTTGATGAGAGTGAACTGAAGGCAATGAAGGGGACTCCGATTTATGATATTGATGTTACTGCCGGTGGTCAATGTCGGTCGATGCTTTTTGCCGATGAGTACATAGTAGGAGCGGTGAATATACCAAATATAAGTCCTGATTGCAGAATTGTCAGAGTGAGTGGCGATAGTATGAGTCCTGTGATAAAGAGTGGTGACTTAATAGCTGTGCGAGAGTTGTCGAATTTGTCGCAAATATTTTGGGGACATATTTATGTGGTTGTACTCGATGATTATCGTATGGTAAAGTATGTGCGTCGTCATGATGACCCGGAAAAGGTGATACTTCGTTCAGAGAATCCAAAATATGATGATATGGAAGTGAATCGAAGTGAAATTCGAGATTTGCTTGTAGTTCAAAATGTGTTACATATAGATACCCGACTATGATATCAAAAATTAAATTAGTGCTGATTAGCGTTTGTTTGATAGTAGGATTGTCAAAAGTTTATGCTGTTGAAGTGAGGAGTTGTGTTGCAGGTACGTTATCTATGCTTGTGGAAGATAAATGTGCAACAGAATTGGTTGTTGGTGGTGAGATAGATGCTCGTGATTTAAAATTCATTGCGACCGAGCTGAACGAACTCAGCGTACTCGACCTCAGCGGAACCAAAATTTTGGCATATAAAGCAGATGAACCTTGTTTTGGTGATATCCTTGAGTATGGCGAAAACTCTTTGCCTGACTATTGCTTTTTTGCCAAAAAATATACTTCTGTAAAGTTGCCTGCCGAGTTGAGTGTGATTGGTGAAGGTACATTTGCAGGATGTAAGCAAATTGCCAATATAGATTTTCCGCGTACTCTTAATAAGATAGGCAAATATGCATTCAGCTCTTGTGATGCACTTGGTAAAGTGTCATTTAGCTCACGTATGGCAGAGATTTCAGAAGGCGCTTTTATGCGCTGTGTAGGATTGAAAACTGCCGATTTAAGTGCGCTGACAGCCGATTGTGAGCTTGGAGAAGGTATTTTTGCCGACTGTGTATTGTTGGAGTCGGTGAAAATAGGAGAATCAGTGAAAAAAGTGCCGTCAAGAGCATTTGCCGGTTGTGTGTTGTTGTCGGATGTTGATTTTGGAGATGTTTCATCGCTTGAATTTGTGGGAGAGGAAGCATTTTCATCAACTGCAATAGGATTTGTGAATTTAGAGAAATTTAATAATCTCAGCACTATAGGAGATTGGGCTTTTGCCGGAATGAGCTGTAGCGAGATTGTCGTTCCAGAAGGAATATCAATTATCGGTGAAGGTGCATTTTTGGCCAATGAATCGGTGATTAATGTGAATTTGCCTTCTACTCTCAATGAAATAGGCAGGTATGCATTTGCCGGAGATGCGCTTTTGCAAGAGATGTCGGTTATGGCAAATAATGTTCCTACACTTGGTGAGAACGTGTGGCTTGGTGTTGTTCAAGGCGATGTTACTGTTACTGTGCCCGAAGAGAGTGTAGAATTGTATCGTGCGGCCAATCAGTGGTGCGAATTTAAGATTATAGGCGATGCAACAACTATTGAAACTGCAAATATAATGTCCGGATTCAAGGCATTTTTCAATAATGGTTGTCTTGTGATTATGTCGAGTGATGAGATTGAGAAGGTGGAAGTATATAATACAAGCGGATTGTGTATTGCAGCTGTAGCACCTATGTCAACGACAGCAAGTGTAGATATGGGCAATGCTCAAGCAAATGTGTATGTGGCTTCAATATTATTGAAGAATGGGAAACAAAAAACGATTAAGTTTGTAAAAGAATAAGGATATGGGAAAGAATAAACTGAAGAAATTTGCTGAAATGGAAACGTTTGACAATGTGTTTCAATATCCGTTTGCGGTAGTGGAACGAGATGGGTTTCCGTTGAAAGGACGTTGGAATAAAGATTTCTTCAAAAATGATAATCCAATAGTTTTGGAACTCGGTTGTGGTAAGGGTGAATATGCTGTAGGACTTGCTCGCCGTTTCCCCGAAAAAAATTATATAGGGGTGGATATAAAAGGAGCGAGAATGTGGACAGGAGCAAAGGCTGCCGTTAAGGAAGGAATATCGAATGTGGCATTTCTTCGTACAAATATCGAACTTATCACACGCTTCTTTGAACCGGGTGAAGTGAGCGAAATTTGGATTACTTTCCCTGATCCACAGATGAAGAAAGTGCGCAAACGCCTTACTTCGAGCCGTTTCTTGGAGCTGTACCGAGAAATACTTATTGCCGATGGTATTGTTCACCTGAAGACTGATAGCCCATTCTTGTACACCTACACCGATGCGCTTGTGAAACTTAACGAGTTACCAACCGAAGTGAATACTTCCGATTTGTATCATAGCGATATTGTGGACGATATCCTTGAAATAAAGACGTTCTATGAACAACAATGGCTCGATAGGGGGTTGACAATTAAATATATCAAGTTCCATCTTGATCACACCACCGAATTGAAAGAACCCGATATTGATATCGAGGAGGATACTTATCGCAGTTTCTCGCGTGGTTATATACAGTGCCCGCAACTTTTGGAAGAAGAAAATAACGAAGAATAACTGAAAAATGGAAGAAAGATTATATCCCAAATTGATACTTGATGCACTTGCTAATGTGCGATATCCCGGTAATGGTAAGAATATTGTAGAATGCGGTATGGTGGAGGACGATATACGCATCGATGGAAACAAAGTGTCGTTCTCGCTTATTTTTGACAAGCCTACCGACCCATTTATCAAGTCGGTGGTGCGTGCTGCCGAAGTGGCCGTCAATACTTATATATCTCCCGAAGTGGAAATAAAGGGAAATATTGCTGTAAAGACACGAATGGCAACCCCTGCAGCTCCTCCTAAGATGTTGCCCGGTGTTAAAAATATCATAGGTGTGTCATCGGGTAAAGGTGGCGTGGGAAAATCAACTGTAGCCACCAACCTTGCTGTATCACTTGCACAGAAAGGCTATAAAGTAGGCTTGCTCGATGCCGATATTTTTGGGCCTTCAGCTCCTCTTATGTTTGGCTTGGAGGATGCTCCGGTGTATATGGAAGAAGTGGAAGGACGAAGCCTTATTATGCCACTTGAAAAGTATGGCGTGAAAGTACTTTCTATCGGATTCCTTGTCGACAAAGAAAAAGCAGTGCTATGGCGTGGTGGAATGGCAAGCAATGCGCTAAAGCAACTTATAGGCGAGGCCAATTGGGGTGAGCTTGATTATTTTGTTATTGATATGCCTCCAGGAACAAGCGATATTCACTTGACGCTTGTGCAGACTCTTGGCATCACCGGGGCAATAGTGGTTACGACTCCTCAACAGGTAGCTCTTGCCGATGCACGCAAGGGGGTAAGTATGTTCCAAAGCGAGGCGGTGAATGTGCCAATTCTCGGACTTGTAGAAAATATGGCGTGGTTTACTCCGGCTGCTCACCCGGATGAAAAATATTATATTTTCGGCAAAGAAGGTGGTGTTGAATTAGCCGAAAAGCTTGGTGTTGAACTGCTTGGGCAAATTCCACTTGTGGCAGGTATTTGCAAGGGTGGTGATGATGGAATGCCTGTTGTGCTTCAAAATTCGGTGAGTGGAGCAGCCTTTATGGAGCTTGCCGATAAGGTGGTGGCTGCTATCGACCGTAGAAATGAGGAACTTCCACCCACCCAAAAGGTTGAATTGAAGCATTGATGTAGGATACTTTGAAATATAGTGCTAATGCATATAAAATGTGGCAGTTCAACAAAGAACGGCCACATTTTTTAGTTTCGTATGTTTATGATTTTTTGATTTCTATCGGAACGAAAGGCGTTGAATGTGTCGAATATGTCGGCGAGAGCCATCGTAGCATTGTCGATTTGATGTTGAAGTGTCTTGGTGCCAATAACCGACGATGAGGACTTTCCTTGTAACACATTACTTACTCCTGAAATGTCTTCAAATAGTTTCAGTTGTATTTGCAACATCTCGTATGCTCCTATGTCGGTTGCATTAGTGGATATTTGTTTAGGCATATTGCCGGAATGATTGGAAGAATAAGGAATAACACCGTTTGTTGTACTCCAAATTCGCTTAACATCCTTCCAAGTGAAACCTTCGGGTAATGCTGTATCGGGAAAAAGTAGCACTCCTTTTGCGCTCGCACTCATAATGTGATCGATAAGAGTGATTAATCTGTTAACGTATTTTTGTTGATCAATAACATCTTCCACGAACGAATGAACCTCGCCGTCGGTTAGAGGGTAGAACTTCATTACAAATGGGTGTGAGCTATGATTGTAGGGTGATAAATAATCGGCAAGTACATCACCCATAGGTGAGAACCATCGGCAACGCCACACCTCTTCGATATCCCATTGCACACGGATTTCGGGTTGTTTGTCGGCTTTTCGCTTTTTGTTTTCTCGATTAATCGCACTTTGTTCCGAAATATGGGCAATATAATATTGGGCATTCTTAAGGTCGTGGCATTTCAATATCTCTTGGCTTTCGAGAGTCCACACCTCGATGGCTCGCAGCTTTCCGTTGCGGGCGTGCCAAAAGTCGGTAGCCGATACATCATTGGCTCCTATGCAAGAGGCGAAATTTATAGTAGCATTTTCAGTGTTTTTGTTGCAATAGATGTCGCGAATCCAAGCTGCTCGATTGCGATTGCTTCGTGCTCCTGTGCGAGTGATGAGTTCGGCGAGGCTGAGGTCGTGTAGCTGACCCACGATTTCGCAATCCCACGAGCGTGTGTCTTGAATGGCATTGATGAAGAATCGATTGAAATTTACGTTGTCGATTCTCGTGCCACAGGCAATACGATTGTCGGTGTCGATGCGCTGAATGCAACATCCCGAAATAAGAAATTCTTCGAGGGCGCGACTATCGAGTTCATCGAGTTGGTTCTGGTTGGCTATTTTCGATAGAGTATTGTCGGTAGCGAAAGAAACTCCCTTTTCTTTGCTGCGGAAACGTCCCACAATTATTTTCACCATTTGTCGCATCATATTATTTGTGATGGGTTCTTTTCCCATTTCTCTTATTTTTCGTCCTTCAGTGATTTTGTTTCCGTCATTATCGGTAGTGAAGTCGTTCCATTGTTTACCATAGGTGAAATTTTTGTTTCGTGTGCGTGATTTTCTTAATTGTGAACCCGAAATCCACGCATTGTAGGCTGCTCTAAGCACTTTCTGTGCTTCAGTAAGATTGGTTTCGTTAGTGTTTGTCATAGTTTTGGATTTATTTGTTGGTACAAAGATATATCTGTCGTTTTATTCTTAATTTCTTTGAAAAATACATTGTTTTAAAAAAATGTAATATTGAAAAATTGTTGTAATTAAGGAATAATTGCTAACTTAGGGGCAACTATAGTATTAACTTTAAATAAGAATAGAATGCTATGAATAATGAAATGAAGATTTATTGTGCCAATTTGAAGGAATATATTAAATTTCAAGGCGGTGAACGCTTATGCGATATATATGAACGTTTAAAAGAACGAATCGGGATAACTCCAATATGTGCTCGAGTGAATAATAAGACTGAAAATATGTCTTATCCTGTGTTCTCTCCCAAGCAAGTGGAGTTTATCGATGCGAGTACTCCTTCGGGAAGGAGAGTATATGTGCATTCGTTGTGTATGATGTTGTATAAAGCTGTTAACGATACTTTCCCGGGAATCAAACTTCGCATAGAGCATTCTATTTCAAATGGATATTACGCTCTGTTCATTCAAAATGGCGAAATCTTGGTACCTGCTCCTGCTATGGTGACTACAATACGTCATAAGATGCGTGAGTTGGTGGAGGCCGATATGCCATTCGTGCGTCACGAGAAATTAACTTCCGATGTCGTGAAAATATTCAAGAAGCAAGGTCTTGACGATAAAGTGAATCTGCTCAAATATTCTCAAGATTTATATACGGTGTATTACACTCTTGGTGGGCTTGCCGATAGTTTTTATGGCAACCTTGCACCTTCTACAGGCTATTTGAAAGTGTTCGATTTACAGGCATTCAAGAAAGGAATGTTGCTTATGGGTATAAGCAAAGATGATATCACAATTACCGATAAGCCGGTGCGTCAAGAGAAGATGTATAAGGCATTTACCGATTATATCGACTTCAATCGCATTATTGGAATCAAGAATGTAGGTGAGTTGAATGAAGTGGTGAAAAATGGAGGAACAGGGATGCTGATGAATGTAGCTGAAGCTCTTCACGCAAAGAGTTTTGGACTTATAGCCGAAGAGATAACCCGCCGATATCGCAAGGGTGGTGCGAGAATCGTGCTTATAGCAGGTCCGTCGTCGAGTGGTAAGACAACATCATCGAAGCGACTTGCCATTCAACTTATGTGTAATCTTATTATGCCACAGATAATATCACTTGATGATTATTTTGTGAATCGAACCGAAACTCCTCGTGACGAGAACGGAGACTATGACTACGAATCGCTTTATGCTCTCGATTTGGAACTATTTAATACCCATCTCGAGGCTTTGATAGCAGGCGAGGAAGTGGAGATGCCTACTTATAATTTTACCACAGGAATGCGTGAGTATAGAGGCAAGAAATTGAAACTTGGAAATAATTCGATTCTTCTTATAGAGGGTATTCATGGACTAAATCCCGAATTGACGGCTGATATTCCTGAGGATAAGAAATTCCGCGTGTATGCAAGTGCGCTAACTACATTATCGATCGATGACCACAATTGGGTTCCTACAACCGATAATCGCTTGTTGCGTCGTATGGTTCGTGACCATAAATATCGTGGTGTAAGTGCAGTAGATACGATAGCACGATGGCAAAGTGTGCGTGCCGGTGAGGAAAAGTGGATTTTCCCTTATCAAGAAAATGCCGATGCAACGTTTAATTCATCGTTGTTATTTGAACTTGGCGTAATGAAAGAATATGCTGAGCCTTTATTGAAGCAAGTGCCTCATAATGTACCTGAATATGCCGAGGCGTGGCGATTGAGAATGCTTTTGAGCTATTTCTTGCCTATCAGCGAAAAGGATATTCCAAGTACGTCGTTGTTACGCGAATTCCTCGGCGGAAGTAGTTTCCGCTATTAATTGGAAAAATATTGAGATAAAATGATGGCTTATAGAATTGTACTTATAGCATGTGCATTGTTGTTTTCTTGTTGCAGTATTATAGCTCAAGAAAATTATTCCCGACTAAAGACTCGTGCAGAGCGATTTGTGAAATTTCAAGAGTGGGGAAGTGCAAATGCAATGTATATGCTAATGATAAATAAACAACCGAATGAGCCTAAAAACTATTCGCGTGCAATAGTAACAAGTGGTCTGCTTTCGGATGATAAAACCCAAGTGAGGTTGCTGGAGATGACGCAGGGTAAAGGTATTCCGCTTGATTCTATATTTACTGAGGTGTATAGCTTTACTTATGAGATAGGTCAATCGCAAGAATATGAAGAATTCTTGAAGTTAGTAAAGACTTGTCAGCCTTGGGTCGCAAGAAATATTAATATACGCTTGTTGAATTATTATAATTTCCGCAACGATGCGCCCAATATTGTGTTGGTGGGGAAAGAATTACTTGCTGCAACCCCCGACGATTTAAGATTCTTATTGGCTGTGGGGCGAGGATATATGATACAAGGTGACTATGAGAATGCCATAGTAGAGTATAAGAAAGTGTTGTCGCTCGATGAAGATAACTATGATGCGTTGTTGGCTCTTGGCAATTACTATTACGTGATGTGGAAAGATGCCGAAAGCACTCGTTCGCAATTTACCTCGACAAGAGATTTTGCTGTGAATTATTTTGAGCAAGCCTATGCTTTGAATCCTACTCCATTTGTAGCATCGGTTCTTGATGAATTGAGAGCTGAGAATTGAAAATTGTAGAATGGCTCGTTTATTTGGTGAGTAATTGCTCTATTACTTGGGGATAGTGCTTATGTTCGAGAGCGTGAATGCGAGTTGCAAGTGTGTCGGGGGTATCATCGGGCGACACCTCACATTTTGCTTGGAATAAAATCGAGCCACTGTCAATATTTTCATCAATAAAATGAATGGTTATTCCGCTTTCCGTTTCTCGGTTGGCAATCACAGCTTTATGTATGTGGTGCCCCCACATACCTTTGCCCCCATAGCGAGGTAAAAGTGAAGGGTGGATGTTTAGAATACGATTGCTATAAGCTTGGATTATAGGGAGTTCTATTTTTGCTAAAAATCCGGCAAGAACAATGAAATCAATATTTTCTTGCTTGAGGATTTCGACGATTTGGTTCCCATCGGTCCACGCTTCTTTTGGAAAATATAGGGACTGAATGCCGAGATTTTCCATACGAGAGTGAACTCCGACGTTTTGACGATTTGTAAGTACGCATTTTACGCGCACCTTATCACTATCAGTGAAGTAGCGTACTATAGCTTCGGCATTAGAGCCTTCTCCCGATGCAAATATTGCTATATTTTTCATTAGGATAATATGTTGAGTGCTTTTAGTGCGTTATAGATTCCATTATCATCAACTGATGTAGTAACGTGGTCGGCTGCTTCTTTCACCTCGTCGCGAGCATTTCCCATAGCTACACCTATTGCTGCGTGTCCTATCATATCGATATCGTTTCCACCATCACCGAAAGCCATAGTTTCATTGAGTTTGATACCATAGTGAGTTATAATCTTGTCGATACCCGCACTCTTGCTGCTCTCTTTGGGTAGGATATCGAAGAAATCGGGGCTCCAACGCAAGGAAGTGCAATGAGGCATAAATCGTTCGGTGATTTTCAGCTCGGATTCTTCTTCTCGACTTAGAAAAATTCCTAATTGATATACATTCTCTTTGGGGCATTTGTCAAAAGCTGTTATAGGAGGGATAGGTACATTCACGTTTGCCCATGCTTGAGCTACCAAATCGTTTACTTCGGTCATTATTTCGTGATTTTCATAAACGAATTCTATAGGGAATGGATGTGTGCTATGGAATGTAGCCAATGATTCTAAATCCTCAACAGGAATGCACACTTGGTGAATGATTTCGCCTTCACCGGTTACACAGCAACTGCCGTTGAGGGTTATATATCCGTCGAATATCGGAAAATTATGAAGCTTTTTCATTTGCCCCCATGATCTGCCGGTGGCAATAAAAATTTTAATCCCTTTTTTGCGAAGTTCGTTAAGCGCAAAAAGTGTAGATTCCGGAATTTCGTGTGTGTTGAACGAAACAAGAGTTCCGTCTATATCAAAAAATACGGCCTTGATCATAAGATATACTTCTATTTGAATTGCAAAATTAGCTATTTTATTGAGATGATAGCAAACAGATTGTTGTAGTGAGTATCTTTATGTTCCAAAAATCACGATTTTTTGTAAAAAAATCGTGATGTCACATATCGAAAGAATAGAGTTTATTATCTTTGTAACCGAATTATACGAAAATATAAATAGGTTTATGCGAATAGGGAATATTGATTTGGGAGAGAAGCCGATTTTTCTCGCTCCGATGGAAGATGTAACGGATGAATCGTTCCGACTGATATGTAAGGAGCAGGGAGCCGATATGGTGTATACTGAATTTGTGAGTGCCGATGCTCTCATACGCAACATAAATTCTACAACTCGCAAACTCTCAATCAATAATTCCGAACGCCCTGCAGCAATTCAAATATACGGAAAAGAAGTAGAGCCGATGGTGGAAGCTGCACGCATTGCCGAGGCTGCCGGGCCCGATGTATTGGATATTAATTTTGGCTGTCCGGTGAAGAAGGTTGCCTCGAAAGGTGCAGGGTCGGGAATGCTTCGCAATGTGCCATTGCTCCTTGAAATTACTCGTGCTGTAGTAGATGCAGTGAAGATACCCGTAACGGTGAAGACTCGTCTTGGCTGGGATTGTAATAGCAAGATAATAGTGGAACTTGCCGAGCAACTTCAAGATTGCGGCATTCAAGCTCTTGCCATTCATGGTCGCACCCGAAGCCAAATGTATACTGGTGAAGCCGATTGGACGTTGATAGGCGAAGTGAAAAACAATCCTCGAATGAAAATTCCTATTATAGGTAATGGTGATATCACTTCGGCCGAGAAGCTTGCAGAATATTATGACCGCTATGGGGTAGATGGTGTGATGGTGGGTAGAGCCTCGATAGGAGCACCATGGATATTTAGGGAAATGAAGCATTATTTACAATGTGGAGAACCGTTATCCCCTATTCCGGCAAGTGAGAAAATGGCTTTGCTTCGTCGACAGATACGTGAAAGTATCGACCGTATTGATGAGTATCGAGGTATTTTGCATATTCGCCGTCATTTGGCAGCAACACCACTATTTAAGGGTATACCTAACTTTAGAGAAACTCGAATAGCAATGTTGAAAGCCAATACATTTGATGAATTAGATGAGATATTGAATTTAATAGAGAATAAATTTTTATAATCAGTAAAACGAGAATAATATGAAGAATAAGATATTGATAGTATTTGCAATGTTAGCTTTAGCTTTGACAGGAATAGCTCAAGAAAAGCAGAGATTTGTGGTAAATGTAGGCGATTTTACGCATTTGGCTGTAGTAGATCACATCAATGTGGAATATCGTTGCAATGCCGATTCTGCAGGAAAGGCTGTATTCTCGGCTGTGCCTAAAATGGCTAATCAGCTAATCTTTACAAACAACAACAAAGGAAAGCTGTCTATTACGGTAGGCTCCGATAGTGTTTACTCTGAACGACTGCCTAAAGTGATTGTGTATTCGGCTTATCTTCAATATGCCGAGAACTTGGGCGATAGCACGTTGTGTGTAAAAAGTGTTGCATCGTCGCCACGTGTGAAATTTAAATTGATGAATAATGGTAGATTACTTGTCGATGCTGTGGATGCAACAACAGTGGAGATTGAAATTCTCACAGGGAACGGATATACTCAAGTGGGAGGAAAATGTACCGACTTGAAAATTAAGAATACAGGAAAAGCCGAAGTGCGTACCGAAGGTCTTGAGGCAACCAACGTGAGTTGTCGTATCATCGGAACAGGTAAAGTGTATTGTAAAGTGAACGGAGGAAAATTGTCGCTGAATGGTTCCGGTACAGGTAAACTATATTATTATGGAAAACCAAGTGAAATAAAATCATTCCAACTTGGAACACTCAAGGCTATAAGTCTTGATGAAAACTCAGAAGAAAAATAATAAAATGATATTCCCTATAAACCAACGTGAGCGGTCTGCCGAGATGGCAATCCCGCTCACATCTTTTTTGGGGGGATTGCAACTTTTTCGTGTAAAAATGGTCTAATATGATGTAAAACAATTAAATTTGTGAAATAAAACAAAGAACAGATGAATTACATAGAGGTAATAGACGTAGTGAAGGACTACGATAAGCATCGTGCTCTCGATCATGTAAGTGTGTCGGTGCCTGAAGGGTGTATTTACGGATTGCTTGGACCGAATGGGGCAGGTAAGACTTCGCTTATACGTATCATTAATCAAATAACTACTCCCGATAGCGGAGAAATTTTGCTTGGCGGAGAACCATTGAAAGCTACCGATGTGAGTAAGATGGGATATCTGCCTGAGGAACGTGGTCTGTATAAGAAAATGAAGGTTGCCGATCAAATTTCATATCTTGCACAGTTAAAAGGAATGTCTCGCAAAGAGATAGAAACCGAAATGAAGGTGTGGCTTGAAAGATTTGAACTTACTGAATGGCGTGACAAGAAAATTGAAGCCTTGTCGAAGGGGATGGCTCAGAAGGTACAGTTTATCGCTACGGTGATTCATCGCCCCAAGTTGCTTATATTCGATGAACCATTCTCGGGATTTGATCCTGTGAACGCCGAGATTCTGAAACGTGAGATTTTGCGTTTGCGCAACGAAGGTGCCACAATATTGTTTTCTACTCACAATATGGGGTCGGTGGAAGAAGTGTGCGAGAAGATTTCGCTAATCAATCATTCTAAAGTGGTGCTTCAAGGAGATGTAAATGCAGTGCGTCATCAATTTAAGAAACATATCTATGCGGTGAGTGTTCGCGAAGGTGTAGTATTGCCCGAAATGGGAATGTTCTCTCTTGAACCCGATGAAGTGAATCGTCCGGGCGATGATTCTACTTATATACGTTTGAAAGAAGGTGTGAATGTTAAAGACGTGATATCTTGCTTGAATGAAAGATATGAGTTGACCGGTTTTCATGAGATATTGCCGAGTATGCACGAAGTGTTTATTGAAGCAGTGAATGGCAAAGACAAAATCTAAAGAAAAGAGGATAGGAAGATGAATAAGTTATCGATAATAATAAGAAGAGAATATCTCAATATAGTGGCACGCAAGTCGTTTATCGTGATGACCTTACTATTGCCACTTATTAGTGTGCTTGTAATGGCTGCTCCAATTCTTTTGATGAATTTGAATGATGGGGAGCAAAAGACTGTTGTTGTGATCGATGAAGGCTCGCAAATGTCGGATATTATTAATGATACCGATGAATTTAAGTTTGTGAGAGTGGATAGTCTTGCCAAAAAGAATCCTCGCAGCTACTATGAGGGGGTGCGCGACAGCGTATATGCCATAGTTGTGCTACCCGAAAATCTGGCTAAGCGAGAATACTTGTCGGTGTTTTCGGAAAAACCTGTACAACAATCACTTGTGTCACATTTGAAAACTACATTTAATGAAGAAATCACCAATCGCAATATAAATGCTTTAGGTATACCTGATATTAAGGAAAAAGTGCAAGAATGCACTGCCGATGTGAAAGTGAGCGAGATAAAATGGGGTGATGGAGGCACTGAGGAAAGTGGCTCTATGGAGGCTGCACAAGCCATAGGAATGATATTGGCAATGTTCTCTTATTTCTTTGTGTTGATGTATGGCGCAATGATAATGAATAGTGTGATTGAAGAAAAGACCAATCGCATTGTGGAAGTGATAGTGAGCAGTTGCAAGCCTATCGAGTTGATGATGGGTAAGATTATTGGTGTAGCCCTTGTGGGTCTCACTCAGTTGACTGTGTGGGGTATCTTGTTGTTTGTCGTTAGTTCTATATTTGGATTAAGTGGATTGCTGTTTGGAGGAAGTGATGCAACCGAAACTATAAATGCGATGTCGGCAGCTCAAGGAACTGCGATGTCGGCCGATGTGGAAAGTATTATTAGAGATATTGCCGCCATAAAGTTTGGACAAATGTTACTATCTTTCTTGTTATATGGTATAGGAGGATTCTTGTTGTTTGGTTCACTCTTTGCTGCATTTGGCTCGGCTGTCGACCAGCCAAGCGATGCTTCGCAATTCACCACTCCGGTGATAATGATTGAAGTGTTTGCTCTCTGGGCAGGTATTGCGTGTCTTGAAAATCCGGACGGTCCATTGGCTGTGTGGTGTTCGCACATACCGTTTACTTCGCCTATTGTGATGATGGTGCGTATCCCGTATGGAATACCAATGTGGGAACTTGTGTTGAGTATAGGATTGCTATATGGTACTGCATTTACTTTAGTGTGGCTTGCTGGGCGCATTTATCGTCGAGGAATCTTGATGTATGGAAAGAAAGTGTCGTTCCTTGATATATTCCGTTGGATAAAATAATATTATCATTCTTAGTAATTAAACAGAGATGGATTTTGAGAAATATATAATAAGTGACGAGGCAACAATAATAGATGCTCTTAAGAAATTGAATACACTATCGGGAGGAAGTTCAATGACATTGTTCGTAACCGATGCCGACGGCAAAGTACTAGGTACTCTTACCGATGGTGATGTGCGTCGTAGCCTGATAAGTGGTGCTGTGCTTGAAACTTCGGTTACCGAAGTGATGCATCGCGACTTTGTGGCGTTGAGAGGCGAAAGAGTTGATGTTGCTGAGATTCGCCGATTACGTGCCGGGAAAGTAACTCTCGTTCCTCGACTTGATAATGAAGGTAGGATAGTGTGCTTATATGATTTCTCGGTTCAAAATTCATTGCTACCTGTAGATGCTGTGCTTATGGCAGGCGGAAAGGGTGAGAGGTTGCGCCCGCTCACACTTGACACTCCGAAACCGCTTTTGAAATTAGGAGGGAAGTGTATTATTGACTATAATGTGGAAGCACTTGCAAGAAATGGTGTAACAAAAATAAATGTTACTACCAATTATCTTGCCGAACAGATAGAAGAACATTTCTCTAAGCCTGTGGCAGGTGTTCAAGTGAAGTGTGTGAAAGAGCCTTGTCGACTTGGTACTATCGGTTCGCTTACTCTTATTGATGATTATGAGAATGGTACTGTGTTGCTTATGAATTCCGACTTATTCACAACGGTGAATTTTGAGGAAATGTATCTAATGCATATCGAGAGTGGAGCCGATGTTACAGTTGCAGTTACTCCATACGTGGTGAGTGTGCCTTATGGGGTGTTGGTGAGCAATGATGACGGAGATGTGGTAGGATTGGAAGAAAAACCTGCATATAGCTATTATGCCAATGCCGGGATATATATGATAAAACGCGAAAAATTGGGCTCTATCCCTCGAGGGGAGTATTACGATGCTACCGATTTTCTTGAAAGTGTGATAGCCGATGGTGGAAAGGTGCGTCAATTCCCTATAAATGGAATTTGGATTGATATAGGTTCACCGACCGACTTCCGCCACGCCGAAGACCTCTTGCAATTGAAAAATTGAGAATCAGTATTCTGAATTTATCGAGTGCAAGCAAGTAGTGTGTCCTAATCCTTAGTTAGCTAAGGATTTTTAACTTTCAATTTTAATTTCTTGAAGGCGTCGATGAAGCTGTCGGGGGTGATGTTGAGGATTTCAACGCCTCGATATTCGGCATATCGGCGAATGACGTGGTAGGTGCGAAAGGCTATATACATACTTTCAAGCACTTGGTGAAGTGGTATGTTCATGTAATCTTTCTTTATGCGTTCTTCTTCGCTTTTGGCTTCCTTGTAGAAATGAGGTTGGATAGATACCACTCGGTTGTCGTCATCGACCGATAAAGTTTTCAGCCACGAATGGTCGGCTCCGGCAAGATACACTTTCTTGTATTGCATTGCGATAGCCTGCATAAGCGAAGGGATAAGCACGTTGCGTGGGCGAGGCATTCCCCAACGATGATTGTATGCAAGGTTTTCAAACCATTGCAACCCCTCAATAGGAGTCATATTATAGGTACAGATTGAGATGTTTTTGTTGCTCTTTGCAAGCGAGAACCATTCGCCACAGCGTTTCACCTTAGTTGGGATAAATAAGGTCATATCCCAATCCACTTTTTTAGCAAAGTTTTCCCAAAGTTGCTTCACGTTTCCCTGCTCCATACGAACGAAGAAGTGAGGGTCGGTAAGCATATAAAACTTAGGTCTCAACTCGGTGAATATGGGCGTATTTGCAGCAAAATTCACTGCAAGCAGGTGTCTTGAGAGTAAAAAATCCTTATGGTTCTGCATTGTGTTGTTGAGCGATGGACCATTTCCTAAAATCACAAGTTCATCGTTGGTGTTGGCTTGTGGCGGGGTGTCGCAAGGACGTGATTGCAGAACGATTTTCACAATGCTCAGAGCAGTGTGCCAAGATTGTGTTATGAAGTATTTTAATTTTGCCATATTCAACCAAAGTTTGGGTTTCTATATACAAAGGTATTATATTTATTAGTTTTTGACAATATAAGGAGGTCTTAACTTTGAGTATTGAGAAAAAACTTATTATTTTTGTAAAATAAAATGGTTTTTAAAAAATGAAGAATAAAATACTGAGTTTTATTGCGTTGTGCGGTATTGTGTCTTTTGTGGCAAGCGCACAGAAATCCCCCGAATGGGAAGTGGAGATGCTTGGAGTAGCAAGCGATGGTGATTTTGCTCCGTTTTTTATATCGTCTAATACGCATGGTGTAGTTTCACAGCCTTATTCGGCTTTGGCAAAGTTGGAACTTAAAAATGCTATCGATTATGGAAAACGTTTCAGCCTTGGCTATGGAGCATCGTTAATAGGAGGCTATGAATCGAGTGCTGATTGTATTCGTTATAACAAGGCAAATGATATAATGGAATTGTACAAGGTGGATATGTCTTCGGTGTGGTTGCAAGAATTATATGTTGATGCAAAGTATCGAAGCGTGTTCCTGACGGTGGGATTGAAGGAAAACGGCTCGAAGATGCTTAACGACCGATTAAGTTCGGGTGATATGACTTATTCGATAAATTCGCGTCCTATGCCCGGCGTGCGTGCCGGATTTTGGACTCCGCAAAATATTCCGTTCACCAATGGTTGGGTGTTGATTTCGGGCGAACTTGGCTATTATAAGCAAACCGATAGCGGTTGGCTCGAGGACCATTATAATTATTACAATAATTTTATAACTAAGGATTTGTGGTTCAACTATAAATATTGTTATTTTCACACCAAGTTGTCGCAACCATTCTCGGTTACAATAGGGATGCAGGCTGCCGCACAATTTGGTGGCGAGTTGGTGAGATATAATAATGGTGAAGTGCTGGAATCGGTAAATATGAAGCCCGATGCGAGTACGTTTGTGCGAATGCTGTTTCCGGGTTCAGGGGGTACAAATGCAGGCGATAAAGCATATTACGAAGGAAATCATATAGGTTCTTGGGATATAATGGGACGTTATCGATTTGATGATGACACAGAGCTGAAAGCATATTATCAATCGCCTTGGGAAGATGGCTCCGGTATAGGTAAAATGAACGGATTTGATGGTTTGTATGGTATAGAATATAAGAATTCTAATCGAAAAGGTATTGTTACCGGTGCGGTAGTGGAATATCTTGACCTGATGAATCAAGGAGGACCTATCCACTTCGAACCGGATGATATTGAAGGCACTACCATTACAAATGGAGCAACGGGTGGCGACAATTACTATAAGAATTATACTTATAATGGCTATCAGTATTACGGACGAACTATTGGTTCGCCGGTGCTTCGCTCGCCTTATTATAATTGTGACGGATATTTGTCGCTTACCGATACACGTTTGCGTAGTTTTCACGTTGCGTTGGAAGGTTGTGTGAATGACGATTTGTCGTATCGGGCAAAATTTGCTTACACAAAATCGTGGGGAACGGTGTTTCTCCCTATATCAGTACCTCGTGAAAGCTTGTCGGCGATGATTGAGTGTGTATACGACTGTAAGAATGTGCCGGGATTGAATCTTAAAGGACAGATAGCAATTGACCGAGGTAAATTGTATGGCGACAATTTCGGTGCATTATTGTCGGTGTCATATAGAGGATTGTTAAAATTATAATGATTGGCAATTATGAAAGGACTTAAGATATATTTAATAGTGATATTAGTTTCGTTATTGTCGGCTTGTACCCGAAATGATGGCGATATAGGAGAATTGTTCGGTATGTGGAGAGTTGTTGCCATAGAAGTGAATGATGTGGAATTAAATGACTATAGTGGAACGTTGTATTTTGAGTTTCAGTCGGGAGTCTATTGCCAGAAGTTGGTAAATGAATCGCTTCACATTTGCGATGACCAATATGCTTCGTGGTACTATCAAAGCAAAGACGAAGTGGTGGTGGATTTTTCCGATAACAGATATGCACCGATAAGTATAACAGGTATGCAGAGTGGTAAAAACTTATTGGTGATTGAGAATTGTAGTGGTAGTGATATGAAACTGCTATATAATGATCCCAACGAAGTGAAATATACGTATATATTGAAAAAGTGGTAATTTTTTAGAAAATGGTTGTTGTGAAGTTGTTTTTATGTGCTAACTTTGCAAATCTTTAATGAATATATAAATAAAACAGTATAACTCAATGAATTTCGTAGAAGAATTAAAGTGGCGTGGTATGATTCATGATATGATGCCCGGCACAGAGGAACAATTATCAAAAGAATTGACTTCGGCATACGTTGGAATCGACCCGACTGCCGATTCATTGCATATTGGGCACTTGGTGGGTGTGATGATGCTTAAGCATTTTCAAAATGCAGGTCATCGTCCTATCGCTCTTGTGGGTGGAGCTACAGGTATGATTGGCGACCCATCGATGAAATCACAGGAACGTGTACTTATAGATGAAGCCACATTGCGTCACAATCAGGAATGTATTAAGAATCAGCTTGCTAAATTCCTTGATTTTGATAGTGATGCCGAAAACAAGGCGTTGTTGGTGAACAATTACGATTGGATGAAGGACTATTCGTTCCTAAACTTCATTCGTGATATAGGTAAGCACATCACTGTTAATTATATGATGGCAAAGGACTCGGTGAAGAAACGTCTTAGTGGTGAGGCTCAACATGGTATGTCGTTTACTGAGTTCTCTTATCAGTTGCTTCAAGGATATGATTTCTTGTATTTGTATCGCAACAACAACTGTCGCCTTCAGATGGGTGGTAGCGACCAATGGGGTAATATCACTACGGGAACTGAGTTGATTCGTCGCACCGATGGTGGCGAAGCATTTGCGCTTACTTGTCCGTTAATCACTAAGGCCGACGGTAAGAAATTTGGTAAGACAGAGAGCGGTAACGTGTGGCTCGATCCTAAGCGTACATCACCATATAAGTTCTATCAATTCTGGTTGAACGTAAGCGATGAGGATGCTGAAAAGTATATCAAGATTTTCACTATGCTTACTAAAGAAGAAGTAGCTGAACTTGTTGCCGAACAAGCCGAAAATCCGGGATTACGTCCTTTACAGAAGCGTCTTGCTAAGGAAATTACAATAATGGTTCATTCGGAGGCTGATTATGAAGCTGCTGTTGAGGCTTCTCAAATTCTGTTCTCAAATAAGGCTCAGGAAATCCTTCACAAAATAGATGAAGATACCTTGCTAAGTGTGTTTGAAGGGGTACCGCAGTTTGAAGTTGAGAAATCTGTTATTGAAGCAGGTGTTTCATTGGTGAACCTTCTTACTGATAATGCTGAAGTGTTTGCATCAAAAGGTGAAATGCGTAAATTGACTCAAGGTGGTGGTGTTCTTGTTAATAAAGAGAAGGTTAGCGATCCAAATATGATTATTGATGCATCATATTTGTTGAACGGAAAATACATACTTGCTCAACGTGGTAAGAAAAATTATTATTTGGTAATTGCAAAATAATAACCAAAAATTTGGTGGATTGAATATTTTGCATTACCTTTGCATCGCAATTGGGACGATGAGTCTCGTTGATTAGGATTGTCTTATGGTGTAATGGTAGCACTGCAGTTTTTGGTTCTGCCTGTCAAGGTTCGAATCCTTGTAAGACAACCAAGTTAAAGACCTTTAAGTACTCTTAAAGGTCTTTTTCGTTTGTTAAGCAGGTTTTTTAGAGTGTTAAAATTTAACATTTCGGCAAATTGAAATATTAAAATGTTTAGAATACTCTTTTGTGTAAGATGTTAAATCTTGATAAATTATTTGCCGCAATTATTGTTGTGTTAAAGCTGTAAATAGTTGATATTTAGATTAATTGTTGGTCTGTGAATAAAAAAGGGGTTGCAATTCAATTGTTTATAAATGTTTAAATTGTTTGTACATCCACATTCTTTATTTATCTTTGTAGTGTTCTTTTAGGAATGTGGTAGAACCAAAATTCAGAGAACTTGTTTTTTTGATTGTGTGAGGAGAATTATGATGGATTACAAGAAAATAATAGTTATGGCATTGGTGGCTCTTGTCGCTATGTCGTTTTCTGTGCCATCGAAAGCTCAATTTGTAGTTAAAGAACAAGGAACAATCCAAGAACAGATTAAGAACTCGTCTTTATTTTATGAAGAAGAAGTGGACCCGATAATTTCTGAGATGCTTGACTATGCGTCGAAGTTTAAGGGGGTACGTTATCATTTAGGTGCAACAGGTCCTAATAGATTTGATTGTTCGGGATTTACATATTATGTGTTTGCTCATTTTGGTTATAAGCTCGACCGCACATCGTCACAACAAGCTGAAAGTGGCAAGGTAGTGGCAAAAAACGAGTTACAACCCGGAGATTTGGTGTTTTTCAATGGACGCCGAATTGATGGTAACCGAGTGGGACATGTGGGAATTGTAACAAAAGCCGATAATGAGAACGAAACATTTGAATTTATTCATGCGAGCAGTTCTCGAGGTGTAATGGTTAGCAAATCTACCGAAACATATTACGATCGCCGATATATAAAGGCTTGCAGAATGATCGAAAAGAAAGAACCGGAAATATTTGGAGCTGATTATATGTTTGATGTAAGAATGCTCGAAATGACCGATACATTGGAATGGATAAAATAACATTATCATAATATCTCTCAACAATGGAAAAAGCTTTATAGTGATATAAGGCTTTTTTGCTTTTTTAAGGGATTGTATAATAGCATTATAGATGTAATTTTTTTGAGATAAAATATACGGAAGTAAGAAAAAATAATTAAATTTACACCAAAATTGTAAAATCGTAAAAAATAAGGTAAATGAAAAAATTATTACTTAGTGTGGTGGCACTTTTTGTTGCTGCTATTTCGTGGGCGGGAACCGTAACGCTCAATACTAATTCTTCTGCGTCTACTTGGACGGGTGATGCGAATAGTTACACCACCACGATTGATGGTTGGAACGTGACTTATGAAAAGGCAAATTCAACATCAGATTGTGTTGAACCAAAGAGTGATCACATTCGTGTGTATAAGAATGCGCGACTTACTGTTGCTCCGGCGAGTGCGTCGTCTGAGTCTATCGTGAAAGTGGTGCTTACTTGTACAGCTTCAGATTATGCAAAGACTCCAACAGTGGCTTCGGGAACAATCTCTGCTTCGGGAACTGTGTTGACTTGGGAAGGTACTGCAAATCAATTTGTGGTCGATGCAACAGGTTCACAGTTGCGTATTAAGACAATCGAAATTACAACAGCTGCAGCCGGAGCTGTTTTAGCTCCTTCAATCACCCCAAATGGTGGTGAATATGTGGAAGGTGACGAAGTATCGGTAACTATTGCAGCAGCAGCAGGTCAAGATGTTTATTATGCAATAAACAGCGAAGATGTGGGCGATGCTGAAGAATATACCAATCCTTTGACAGTTACAAGCAACACTACAGTTTATGCGTGGGCGTCAAATGGTACAGAAGTGTCGGAAGCAGCAAGTGCAACATTCAACTTCACTGCTCCTATCGCTGATATTGCGGCTTTCAATGCACTCGAAAAGGGTAAGGCTGCAAAGTTTACTAACGCATTGACTGCCGTATATCAAAATGGTAACAACTTGATAGTTCAAGATGCTTCGGGCAGAATGCTTGTTTATGGGGCTGTGGGACAAACTTACAATAATGGTGATGTAATTGCTGCCGGAGTAAGAGGTAAAGTAGGTGAATATGGTGGTAACATTCAGCTTGTGCCTACTGCCGACTCTTTTGTCGCAGGCGTAGCCGGTACTGCCGTTGCTCCTGTTGTTAAGACTGTAGCAGACCTTTCTAATTGTGCATTCCTTGATTATGTAAAGCTCGAAGGTGTATATTTCACTCTTGATGCAGGTAAAACAAAGAATTATACAGTATCAGATGGAACTAATAGCTTCGCTGCTTATAATCAATTTAATATCACTATCGAAGGTCTTGCCGAAGGTGTGACTTACAATGTAGAAGGTTTTGTTTCTTCTTATAACGGAAAGGCACAATTACAACCTATCAGTGTTGTCGTTGCCGATGCATCAGGAATCACAGGTGAAAGCTCAGTTAATGAATCATTTGATAGTGCGCTTCCTGCAAATTGGACAGCTGTTAAGGTGTCGGGCGATAAGGAATGGGGATACAAATCATATAGTAGCAACGGCTATGCATCGATGAGTGCTTATGGTGCTACTGAAGTTCCTGTAGAAACTTGGTTTATTTCTCCTGCTCTTAACGTAAAGGATGCAGAATTGAAAACAGTATCTTTCAAGACACAAGTAAACGCTTATAGCACTACAACAACCGAATTTAAGGTGTTTGTACTCGATAATGTTGATCCTGCAAAGGCTACTTTGAAGACAGAACTTACAGCTACGCTTGCTGTTGCTCCCGAAAGTGGATTCTCGGCATGGGCTGAATCGGGCGAAATAGACCTTAGCTCTTATGGCGACATTGTATATGTAGGTTTCCACTATGTGGCACCCGAAGCTGCTTCGGCTACTTGGTGTGTTGACGATTTCTTGTTCAATGCAGTAGCTGAGCAACCTGAAGAACTTGGAACAAAAGAAGCTCCTATCACAGTGGCACAAGCTATGGCTGCATACGTTGATGGTGAAAAGAAAGCCGCTTGGGTTACCGGTTATATAGTGGGTTGCGTAGATGGTTCATCTATATCTATGGCACTATTTGGATTACCAACTGAACTTAAAACAAATATTCTTATCGCTGATGCTGCTGATTGCACAGATATTAATTTGTGTATCCCAGTTCAATTACCAACAGGGAATGTACGTACAGGGTTGAATCTTGTTGATAATCCAACCAACTTAGGCAAAAAAGTCACAATAAGTGGAAGTATTGAAAAATTCTTCTCAATAGCAGGTCTTAAAGGCGCTACAGAGTATGTGATTGTAACACCTTCAGCTATCGAAGAAGTTGGAGCTGATGTAAATGCTCCTATAGAATACTACAACTTGCAAGGTATGAAGGTTGCTAATCCTGAAAATGGCATCTTCATCAAGAAGCAAGGAGCGAAAACCACAAAGGTGGTTCGTTAAAAAGTAAGTGAAATAATTGCTTGCAATATACAAGAGGCTCGACTATTCGTGGTTGAGCCTCTTTGTTTTGGTAAGTATGTTTTGTATGTCGGAAATTTAGGCTAATTTTGCAAAAAAATATAGTTATGAGACAACCAGGCAATCACACAAATAAAAGAAAAGAATCTCGTCCCGATAATATCAAATCGTGGACAGTAAAGACCGGTGGCACAATTCTTGAAGTGGCAGCAAGTATTCTCACCGATCACTCACCTACAAAACTCAAGTCGATGCTTCGCCACAATCAGTTTGCCATTAACAATATGCCGACAAGCCGATATGATGCTGAGTTGCACGTAGGCGATACGTTCTCGGTCAACTTCGACCAATCATTCCAAATATTCAAAAATCCAAGAGTGGAACTTGTGTACGAAGATGAGCACATTCTTGTAATTAATAAAGGTTACGGATTGCTTTCTATGGGAACCGACACGAAGAAAGACGGCACAGCTTATAGCATTATGCGTGAGTATGTGAAATATAATAATCCTCAAGCCAAGGTGTTTATTGTTCATCGACTTGATCGTGACACGTCGGGCTTGATGATGCTTGCAAAAACAGTTGAAGCTAAAGATGCTATGCAGCACAATTGGAACAATATGGTGCTTAACCGTAAATACGTGTGCGTGGTGGAAGGTGCGGTAGAACAGGCTGAAGGTGTGATAAAAAGCTATCTTGCCGAAAATTCTCAGTTTGAAGTTTACTCCACCGACGACCCTAAGAAAGGACAACTTGCCGTAACTCGCTATAAGTGCTTGAGAGCAACGAAAAATTACTCATTGATGGAAGTCGAGCTCGACACCGGACGAAAGAATCAGATTCGCGTACATATGAAGGACATCGGACATCCTATTGCCGGCGACCGTAAATATGGTGCAGGGCATAGCCCAATCAATCGCCTGGCTTTACACGCACAGACACTGCGATTCGTACATCCTATCACCCATAAAGAGATGAATTTCTCTACATCTATACCGATGCGTTTCCGTTCACTTGTGAAACTATAACAAAGTATTGAAAAGTGATAATTGGGAACTTATCTTACACCTATAATAAAAAAATGAGGCTGAGTCAAAAAAATTACTCAGCCTCATTGCTTTGTATCGTAAGATTGTTTTTTCGATGTGAGATGATTGATTACATCATTCCTCCCATTCCCGGATTCATTGCTGCAGGAGCCGGTGTTTCTTCAGGTTTTTCAGCGATAACACATTCTGTAGTCAAGAACATACCTGCGATAGATGCAGCATTTTCAAGAGCTACACGAGTTACCTTAGCAGGGTCAATAACACCTGTTTCAAACAAGTTCTCAAACTTGTTAGTACGAGCATTGTATCCAAAGTCACCTTCTCCGTCCTTAACTTTTTGTACGATTACAGCACCTTCAAGACCTGCATTGTAAACGATTTGGCGAAGTGGTTCTTCGATAGCACGACGGATAATGTCGATACCGGTAGTTTCATCATCGTTTACTCCCTTTAGATCTTCAAGAGCTGCAACGCAACGAATGTAGGCTGTACCACCACCGGGAACGATACCTTCAGCCACAGCAGCGCGAGTAGCACTCAACGCATCGTCTACGCGGTCTTTCTTTTCCTTCATTTCCACTTCCGATGGAGCACCGATGTAAAGAACTGCTACACCTCCGGCAAGCTTAGCAAGACGTTCTTGAAGCTTTTCGCGATCGTATTGTGACTTTGTGGTTTCGATTTGAACCTTGATTTGAGCTACTCGGTCGGCAATAGCTTGCTTGTCGCCCGCGCCATTTACGATTGTAGTGTTTTCTTTGTTTACTGCAATCTTTTCAGCTGTACCAAGCATATCAATAGTAGCGCTTTCAAGCTTTAATCCCTTTTCTTCCGAAATAACTACACCACCGGTAAGGATTGCGATATCTTCAAGCATTTCCTTGCGACGATCACCAAATCCGGGAGCCTTAACAGCGCAAATCTTTAACGAACCACGTAGGCGGTTTACCACAAGAGTTGCAAGAGCTTCGTTATCCACATCTTCAGCGATAATCAATAGAGGACGGCCGCTTTGTGCTGTTGCTTCAAGTACAGGAAGCATATCTTTTAAGTTGGAAATCTTCTTGTCGTAAAGAAGGATAAATGGAGCGTCCATTTCGCATTCCATCTTTTCGGTATTTGTCACGAAGTAAGGTGAAATGTAACCTCTATCAAATTGCATACCTTCCACCACTTCTACTGTAGTATCAGTACCTTTGGCTTCTTCTACTGTGATTACACCTTCTTTCTTTACCTTTTTCATAGCTTCTGCAATAAGACGACCGATTTCGTCATCGTTGTTTGCCGAAACCTTGGCAACGTTTTCGATCTTATCAAAATCGTCGCCCACTTCTTGTGCTTGTGCCTTAATTCCTTCTACGACTTTAGCCACAGCCTTATCGATACCACGCTTCAAGTCCATTGGATTTGCACCGGCGGCAACGTTCTTCAATCCTGTAGTGATAATTGCTTGAGCAAGCACAGTTGCTGTAGTTGTACCATCACCGGCATCATCTCCTGTTTTAGATGCTACTTCTTTTACAAGTTGTGCACCCATATTTTGGAATTTATCTTCAAGTTCTACTTCTTTAGCAACCGACACTCCATCCTTTGTGATGTGTGGTGCACCAAATTTCTTTTCGATAATCACATTACGGCCTTTAGGACCAAGTGTTACCTTTACTGCATCAGCAAGAGCATCTACACCCTTCTTTAGCTCTTCACGAGCATTGATATTGAATTTAATTTCTTTAGCCATCTCAATTATGCTTTTTATAGTTATTATTAATAAGATTGATTATTCCACAATAGCAAGAATGTCGCTTTGGCGCATCATCAAGTATTTTACGCCTTCCACATCAAGTTCGGTACCTGAATACTTGCCATATAGCACTGTATCGCCCACTTTTACTACCATTTCTTCATCCTTTGTTCCGTTACCAACTGCTGTAACAGTACCCTTTAGAGGTTTTTCTTTTGCAGAATCTGGGATAATGATACCGCCCAATGTTACTTCTTCTGCTGCAGCTGGAGTGATTAGCACTCTGTCTGCCAATGGTTTAATTGTCATAATTTTCCTGTATTTTAAGTTTATTAATATTTATTTCTATGTTTCTGTTAAATCAATAGCATATTACGTGCCAAAATCAAACTTTTGACATTTTGTCACACTTGATTAAAACAATGACACACTTTATATGGTTCACGCTTGATTTAATTGTTTGAAATAAATTTCACTATGTCATCAAGCACCTCTGGGGAAATTGTTTCTTCAATCTTTAGATACTCGGTTAAGGCTCCTGTCTTACAATGTTGGAATAGATGATTAAGCCCTTCGTATTCCTTTATCACATCTCCCTCTTTGGGTGGAAGCAATTGTCTCAACGCATCAAGATTGTCCGACAATATCACCTGAGTATCTTTAGTGCCATTAACAGCCATTACAGGGCATGTTATAGCCTTAATAGCCAATGCCGGGTCGTACGATACAAAGTAGTTCAACCACGCATTATCTGTCGATATCAACTGCACAAGATTTTCTCGAAACGATTCGGGAATATTGGCTCCTGATTCAGCTATTGCCATGCTCACGAGCATTTGAGAATTTGCCTTTGCCATTGGTCCATAAGCTATTTTGTAGGAATACATCTTTTCGAGTGCCTTACAATAATCATCGGTTATTTTATCAGGAACACCTTGTGTCGGCAAGATCAATCGGTTTTGTCCCACAAGCACACGATCGCCTCTAATGGCTGTACCTGCAAGACTCACTATAAAATCTGTCTTACCTGCTCCGGCAAGGATGAAAGCAATAGTTCCTCCTTCACTGTGACCAAGCAAACCTACTTTACCAAATGCTTTTGTCGCACGTAAATAAGCCAAACCTGCTTCAGCGTCGGCAGCAAAATCAGATGTAGTGGCATTTTTTGCATCGCCGGTTGACTTGCCTACCGAGCGGTCGTCATATCTCAAAGTAGCTATTCCGTTGCGAGCCAAATGGTCGGCAATTACAGCAAATGGGCGATGTCCAAATATTTCCTCATCACGATTTTGTAGACCACTGCCGGTAACCATCAATACTACAGGTGTTTTCCCTTTCTCATAATTTACTGGATATGACAATGTCCCATTAAGAATAGCTTTGTCATTAGGATTTGCAAAAGTAATTTCCTCTGTCTTATAGGGGAATGGTTCTTGGGGGGTCTGTGGGCGATTATATATTATTTCCCCGGGCTTTAATATCAATGGTATGCTGTATCCATTCTGAATAAATGAGCCTTTTATCTCATTACTGTTTTTTATACCTTCAAAAACAACCTTCAATTTGGGTATTTCCACTGTAAGAGAGTCGTTGGTACACACGTTTAGCTGTGCCGGTATGCCAAATGCTGCTTGGTCTGGGCTATCCATTGTGCAACTATCGCCTTCGATATGGAAAACTATTGTGAGTGTTTTAATACCCATTTGCAATTTGCCATTCCATGAGCCGGAAATGCGTTCTGCGCTCACAGCAAGCGCAAAAAACAAACTTATTACACCAAAAACAAACCTTTTCATCTTCAATCAACTTAAAGCTTCTATTAACGACGAACTTACAAGCATATATATCACCATACCTACAATATCGCTTGTAATCGTGATAAACGGACCTGTAGCTAATGCCGGGTCTATCTTCAGTTTTTCGAGAGTAAGAGGTACAAATGTTCCGAACAAGGAAGCAAACAAAACTACACTAAACAAAGATAATGTTACAGCTATTGTGGTTACATCCTTTGGACCGAAAGAAAACACGTTATAAATAAATACAATTAAAGAGATTATTAGCGCATTCACAATGCCCACGCCAAACTCTTTCAGTAATTGTTTTCCTGAATTTTTAATATCAAGACTACCATTGGCAAGACCTTGCACAATAATAGCCGACGATTGTATTCCCACGCTTCCTCCTGTTCCTCCGATAAGCGGAATAAACAGTGCCATAGCAGGATTTGTGGCAAAACCTTTCTCGAAATTACCCAAAATCATTGCATTTGCGATACCTCCACCAATACCGATAAGCAACCAAGGCATACGAGCTTTTGTCTGTGTGAATATATTGTCATCACTTTCCACGTCTTGCGAGATACCTGATGCCAATTGGTAATCACGTTCGCTTTGTTCACGCACTGCGTCCATCACGTCATCGACTGTAATACGTCCCACAAGTCGACCGATTGAGTCGATTACAGGCATCGCTACAAGATTATACTTTTCAAAGTCGCGTGCCACATCTTCTATCGGAGTATCTGTCTTCACTACAATTGGGTCATCTTCCATTACGTGTTTAATCTTCGACACCGATGGGTGAGTAATCATCTTTTGTAGTGGAAACACTCCTTTCAATCTATTGTCATCGTCTACCACATACACATTATACACCTCATCGATATTCCCTTCTTCGGCTTGTGTGCGCATTTCCTTCACACACTCTTGCATACTCCAATTTTCATTCACGATGATCATTTCGGTACCCATAAGACCGCCCGCTGTATCATCGTCATATTTCAACAGGTCGATAATGTCGCCTGCTTGCTCTACGTTCTCAATGTGAGAGATAATCTCATCTCGTTCCGATTCATCGAGTTCTTGTAGAAGGTCAACCGCATCGTCGGTGTCAAGAAGTTCGAGAGTCTCGGCAATCTCTTTTGGAGGCATCTGTTCGAGTTGGCGACGGCGATCGTCTTCATCCAACTCCATAAGAACTTCGGCTGCAACTTCTTCATCAAGAAGACTCTCGAAGAATTCCTCATCGGCTACATCGAGTTCCTCAAACAGCTCTGCAATATCGGCAGGGTGCAAGTCTCTAAGCAACCTGCGACCAAGTTCTACATCCTTGTGGGCTATTATCTCCCTCAAGTCTTCCATAAACTCCTTATCGTATTCTTTCATAACGACTTATTATTTTATTTGAACACGGTTTGCATCTATAATGTTTGTTAACTCTATAAATTGAGCAACGCTCAATTGTTCGGGGCGCATTCCGAATATCGAATTCGACAACACTTCGGCATTCCCGCCCACCATTCCGCGCAACGAGTTGCGCAAAGTCTTTCTTCGTTGACCGAAAGAGGTCTTTACTACTGTTTTCAGCAAGTGCTCATCACAACCCAAATCGGTCACCCCGTTGCGAGTGAGTTTTATTACACCGCTTTTAACCTTTGGTGGGGGATTAAACACGTGTTCGGGTACTGTAAACAGATATTCTATATCGTACCACGCTTGGAGAAGCACCGACAATATACCATAGGTTTTCGAACCTGGAGGTGCCGCCACGCGCTGTGCCACTTCTCGTTGAAACATTCCGCTACAGCAAGGTATTTGGTCTTTGTAATCCAACACCTTAAACAAGATTTGAGATGAAATGTTATATGGGTAATTTCCGATTACACAAAATTCATTATCACCAAACACCTCTTTCAAATCCAATTTTAAGAAGTCGGCAGCGATTATTCTACCCTCAAGTTCGGGGTAATGTTCGCCGAGGTATTCCACACTTTCACGATCAAGCTCTACAACTTTCAAGTCGTGTCCATCGGCGATGAGGTATTGCGTAAGCACTCCCATACCGGGACCTATTTCAAGTACAGGTTTTTCCTTGTAATCGATAAGTGTATCTGCAATTTTTTGCGCCACACTCAAGTCGGTTAGAAAATGCTGACCTAAATTCTTTTTTGCTTTTACTTGCTGCATAATTCTTGCGTTTAATTCTGTTTCTTTGCAATTTTCTGCATTCTTTCAACGAAAATGCTCCGGATATTACGCAAAACGGATAAAATCACCTATCTTTGCAAAATACAAAGATAGTGCAAGCCGAGCGGAGAACAAAATAAAAAACGGAGTTTTTTGTTTTTTATGCCGAGGCGACACATATCTATTGCTATTATTATGCTAAAGAAAATACTTACATATTTGATTCCATTGATCATCGGCGTAGGATTGTTCTATTTTTTATGGGTTAATGTCGACTCCGAACAACTGCTCGATTGTATGCGCTACGATGTCAATTACTGGTGGTTTGTGCTAATTGCATTCATCAGTATTTGGAGTCATGTGTTTCGTGCTTTGCGTTGGCAGTTGCAACTTCGTGCAATCAACATCGATGCTCCTATTCACCCTCTTGTGTGTTCTATTTTTGGAACATACGCAGTAAATCTTATTTTTCCTCGACTCGGTGAAGTGTGGCGTTGCGGATACATTGCCGGCCGACAGAAGGCTTCGTTCACACAAGTAGTAGGATCAATGGTAGCCGACCGACTCACCGATACTGTCACCGTACTCCTGCTCACCATTTTTACATTTTTCTTGGCGCAGGACGCTTTCTACACATTTCTCGATGCCTATCCACAACTAAAAGAGAAACTTTTAGCAATACTTTCATCTCCTTACACGTGGATTCTGTGTGTTGCTTTCATTGCAGTGGCAATTTGGCTTTTCAAGAGTAAATCGCAGAACAGATTCATCGCTCATCTGCACACAATGGCTCGCAATTTGTGGGACGGATTCTATGCCATCACAAAGATGAAAGGCAAATGGACTTTCATCATCTACACTGTGCTTATATGGGGGTGTTATTTCATACAACTATATCTGGCCAAATACGCATTCAGTTTCACTCACGACCTAAGTGTTGTGGCAATGCTTGTGCTGTTTGTTCTTAGCAGTATCGGTATGGGGCTTCCCACCAACGGGGGATTAGGTGCTTACCATGTGGCAATTATATTTGGGCTGTCGCTCTATGGCGTTGGCACTTTCGATACATCAAATTTTGACCCACAGGCATCGGCATTTGCTATGCTTGAATGGGGATTGCAAACCGTAATGCTTGTATTTCTTGGCATATATACTGCAATATATGTGGCTATTGACAAGCAACGTATCGCTTCGGGTAAAACAATAGTACACACTTCAGGCGACAAAATGAGTCTTTAACATAATCACATATTATCAACTACACTAAATATGGCAAAAGAAAAAACCGACTACTTCGACGACGATTTTGAAGACGATATCATTGAGGATAATGAAGAAAACAACGATAATACGACTATCGATTTCACAAATAATGATTCCACTTCACAAAACAAAAAGGAAGATACTCCCGAAGACAAAGAAGAGCGAGATCTTGAGCGCGACACTATTATTCGAGGTTACAATCGTTTGCGTCTCACTCTTTATGGCATTGTTGCCCTGATTGTGATTTCGTTGGTCACTTGGTTATGGTTGAGATATTTCTCTCCCTATACTACTGAAGCTGTAGAGTCGGGGCGCATTATGGAAATGAAATGTCAAGGAAGATTATTTAAAACCTATGAAGGGATATTACTCTCAGAGAAATATGTCGACTATCCCGATAAATGGCTTGAATACGATTTCCCATTTTCAGTGGAAAGCGACTCTGTTGCCCGACAGATTATGCGACTAAAAGGTTCCGGAAAGCGAGTGAATCTTATCTATCAAGAATATCAAGGTACAGTATTCTGGCGAGGTAATTCCCATCGCATTATCACAGGTGTCGAAGTGATCGACAAAGATAAATAAAGGAGTGATTTTTTCACTCCTTTATCTTTACCATTTGGGGTTTCCTGCATAAGAGGCTTTTTTCAATGGCTCCGGTTCATCGCTAAGCAAGCGATAAAGTGTAGGTGATTCCAATATGGCCTTTGCATCTAGTTTTTTACCATCTACCACCACTGTACGATTAATCAGCCTTATTCCATGGCTGTAATCCACGTAGAAATTGCCATGGCGAATAAACAATGGCTGTTGAATCCTGCCATCGGGATGAAACCAACCATAGATAGCCTCATATTTGTTCATTTCGTTGCGTGATTGTATTTTATACGTAATCACAACTTCTTTCTTAAGACCGGATATAAATTGGCCAAACTCATACCCCTTTGCTTTATATAATGCTTTTATGGCATTATCGCTATCTTGAAACACTATTGGTTGCATATTCCTACCTCCCAATGGACGAAAAGGAAAAATGTCGATATGGCCTTCCGACACTTCGGCAATTCTATCCACAAGATATGTGGTAGGCAAAATGCAATTCAGTGAGTCGGCTATTTGCTGAGCCGCAAGCGGGCCCATTGGCATACGCACAAAATCATCATCACTACCCACCGAAAGATAGTCCGGTAACACAAGCATTTCCACCTTATGAGGTTTGCGTAATATCTCCACCGAATCCACTATAGGAGTAGTAAACACAATCTTCTGAAATTGTTTCAACTCACTTGGCATATTCCCCGATAAAATAGCCTCGACTATCATATCTTCGCGTTTCCAAAACTCCATCGTGTCGATACTTATCATAAACTCTCGACCTGAAAGTGATGCATCGGGCTTTCCTTTGAAAAACTGAACAGGCTCATTAACTCGTTCCAACCGAGAATTTTCTCCATACACCACTCGTTCCACAGCATTTACACTTGTAAGCCATATCAATATGCACAGCAATGCTAAACTTCCTCTTTTCATAAGACTTTCTTTTTATTCTTAAAAAATTTCTTCAATATTTGAAGTAGATCCCATATTATGAGAACTATTACAAAAATAGATAAAAAATATTAGTATCTTGTTTTTTTATCACATCTTTATCAGCATAAAGATGATATTTTTGCATCTACTCCTATTTTTCTATTACAATGAGCAAAAGAATGTCACAAGAAAAGGAACACTGAAATCCACTAAAAATCCATGAAACATCGACAGCAACACGAAATCCTCTCCTAATGTACGCATTATCACAGGCAATGTAGAATCCATAGTGGTGGCTCCTCCTGCAGCTATAGGAGCAAGTGGCCCAAATATACGAGCAAGCAATGGCGCACCAAGAAGCACTATCAGTTCACGCACGATATTACACAACAATCCCATTGTGCCGAGTTCGGCTCCGAGACTCTGCGAAATCAAGATACTGCTTAATGAATAGTAGCCAAATCCGGAGCCTACAGCCATCACATTTGTTACACTGTATCTCATAAAGAAAGAAACCAATATGCAAGCCGATAATGTACCCACAATGGTTGCCAACGGCAACAACATAAGACGTGGATTGAGCGACCGAAATCGCTTAAGCATCGCTGGTTTAGAGCCAAGTCCAAACCCTACAAAAAATAGCATCACACACAGCACTGCAAAACTCACATCACGCACATAGGTTTCGGCAACCACATCACTTACACCGAGGATGATTCCCATAGCAAAGAAGCCTATTATCACTACACTTCCTTTCAGAGAAGAATTTTCCTTCGGCATATCAACATCACGTTTTCCTTTACCTTGCTTAACCTTATTTCCTACCCGGTGCCATAGTAGCATAGCACACAAGCAACTCCCAAGGGTGCTTGCCACAGCTATCACAGCCCCATATATGCCAATAGTGTGAAGTGACGACATCAATATCTTGTTAGCTCCCACTTCCACGCCAAGTGAAAGCAATAGGGCATACACAAGCCAAGTAATTATCATCATTGCATTCGGTATGGCTCGATTATGCAGAATATATCCGCATAATCCACCCACAAGCATTAATGCTATAAAAGTGAACATATTTTTCGGGAAATTTCTTGCAAAATTATCAATTTAAAACTCATTTATCACTAAATTTGTAAAAAACTATCTTTATAACTTTTATTATGAGAATAACATCTTTTATTTTAGCATCACTCCTATGTGTCTCAGTATGGGCAGGCGACGTATACACCGTAATAGCCAACCCCGGAGAAAATGCCTCTAAGAGCGTTCGTCTTAATTGGCATTCCAACCTGTATAACGAAAACACTTTCTGTTTCTACACCGAGTGCAGTGACATTCATTGGGCGAGAGTAAAAAAGATTACTCCTCGCCAAGAACTTTGCACTGCCTTCGATAGTATGTATTCAAAAACACCTCAAGGTGAAAACATCTACGAGCAAGCACGCTTTATTCGTAATACCGTTGAACTCAAGAAGCTCAAGCCGGGCACTCGATATATGTATCGCATTGGAACAAATGCACAAAACGGCGAAACACGTTATTTCCACACAGCACCCGAATGTGGCGAGTGGTCGGCAGCCATAATCTCCGATTTTCACGCCTATACGCCACTGCCTAAACGAGTGAAAAGTGCTATGGCTATGCTCGACACTCTCGAAGCTCGTAATGGCTCATATTTCGATGTAATCCTTCACGTGGGCGACATTATAGCTTGGGGTGGTAGTTATTCGTTTTGGAAAGACCTTTACGATAACGACCATTTCAAGAACAACCTTTGGGCGGGTGTAAACGGCAACCACGACAATATGGACCGCACCAATAAGCGCAACTCAAAAGAATTCTTCCGTAATGTCAACAACAATCCTCTCAATGGTTATAATGGGCAAGAAGGAGTGTGCTATCACTTCACTTATGGCGACGTACTTTTCGTTATGCTCAACAATGAAGAAATGCGTTCCGATGAAGGGCTTGCGGCTGCTCAAGAATGGGTGAGAAATGTTATCAAACGCAATAAAAAACGCTTTGTAGTAGTTATGGAGCACTATCAATGGTTTTATGGCACAAACGGAAAATTCTCTCAATACAGCCGTTGGCAACCGCTATTCGACGAATGTGGTGTAGACCTTGCCATAAGCGCAAATAATCACGTATATGCTCGCACTAACGCCTTATATAATGGTGTTGAAACCGATGGCTCAAGAGGTACAGTCTATCTTCAGACTTCATCAAGCGACAACGAACGCGGTCAAGCTCTAAAGGAATGGACCGATAATAAAGACATCATCAAATACCGTTGGAGCGAAGGAGGTAAAACTGTAAGTGGTATTTTACTAAAAGCCGACAGCAACAAACTGTCACTAACTCTTTACGACCGTTATGGCAAAGCCCTCGATAACGTAATCGTGAAAGCAAAAACAAAAAAGAACTAAAACCCTCCCATTCATCGAAAACAAAGAGTCGCAATCCACGAGGGTTGCGACTCTTTCGTTATTTATATTCTAAATCTTAGAAGCTATTACTTAGCTACTCTTTCAAGCCACTTAACCATTCCAAGCATTACGCCCATTGATACAAGACATACTACAAGGAACACTGTCCAGCATTGCCATATTGGAATTGCGTTGTACATAAGAGGACCAATCCACAATAGCAAGTTACCTAGTGCAGTTGCACCTAGCCACAAACCTTGGCAAAGACCTTGCAAGTGCTTTGGAGCGATCTTAGATACGAATGACAAACCAAGAGGAGAGATGAACAACTCAGCAACTGTCAAGAAGAAGTATAGAGCGATAAGTACCCATGCACCAGCCTTCACTTGTTCTGCTACTGGAAGTGCACGATAAGTATCAGCTGATGGATAACCCATATACAATGAATAAACCGCCAAGAACAAGTAAGCAAGACCTGCGATGAACATACCGATAGCAATCTTTCTTGGTGTAGAAATTTCCTTACCACGAGCCGATAGTGCACCGAAAATCCACATTACTACTGGAGTAAGCACGATCACGAAGAATGGGTTAACTGCTTGCCAAATTTCAGGAGCAATAGTTGATGTATCTACGAAGTCGCGAGCAAAAAGCGACAATGAAGTACCATTTTGGTGGAACGAGAACCAGAAGAAGATTACCACGCCAAGCACTGCAAGAAGTGCATAGATGCGTTGTTTGATTTCTTGTGCCATAGCAGCCTTTTCTTCAGGAGTATAGTCTACTATTGCAGCAGCTTCTTTCTTTCCTGGAGTTGGGAACATCTTCTTAGTGCAGATGAACACAATCAAAGAAATGAACATTGCAGCCACCGAAGCCATAAATGAATAGTGGATACCTTCATTGAAAACTTGAAGATATTTTGCGCATGAATCTGCCAAGTTTGCTACATCGCCGCCACATTGAGCCATAAGTGCTTGCAAGTTGGCAAGGTTTGCCATTGCTTCACCTTCAGCGATGAATTGATGACAAAGTGCAGGAAGACCTGCATTGTAAACCATTGCGTGTGATTCCAACCACCAGCTTCTCAACAATGGAGCTACGAATGGAGCCACAAGACCACCGATGTTGATGAATACATAGAAAATTTGGAAACCTGAGTCGCGTTGGCTTGAATACTTAGGATCGTCATACATTTGACCTACGATTGCTTGCAAGTTACCCTTGAACAAACCGTTACCAAATGCGATAAGGAACAATGCCACGCAAGTTAGAGCAAGCAACCAAGTTGAGTTTTGAGCTGTAGCAAGGATTGGAATTGACAATGCAACATAACCCAATGCCATCACAATAAGACCCGACATAATAGTGCCTTTGTAATTTTGAGTCTTATCGGCAATGAAACCGCCGGCCAAGCTCAACACATAGATACCGGCATAGAAGAATGAATAAATCAACGAACTTGTCTCTTCACTAACGCCAAATTTAGAACATAAGAACAGCACAAGAACGGCGTTCATAATGTAATAACCAAAGCGTTCACCCATATTGGCAAGAGCCGCAGGGATAAGACCTTTAGGATGGTTTTTGAACATAATTAATAGTATTATTAGTTAATATAAATTTTGAAATTTCAATTTCCGAGTTTAGCCTTGTAAGCAAAAGCATATACGCGCATTTGCTTTATCATGGCAAGCAAACCATTGCTTCGAGTGGGCGACAAATGTTCCTGAAGGCCTATTTCTTTCAAGAAATACAAATCGCAATCCAAAATTTCTTGTGGAGTATGCCCCGAAAGCACTCGAATAAGCAATGAAATAAGACCCTTTACGATGATTGCATCACTGTCGGCGCGAAAATCAATCTTCCCTTCATTCTCATCGGCAACAAGCCACACTCGACTTTGACAGCCTTCAATGATGTTATCCGGAGTCTTAAATTTATCTTCAATAGGTTCAACCGAATTGCCAAGTTCTATGATATAGGCATACTTGTCCATCCAGTCGCTAAAGTCTGAAAATTCTTCAATAATTTCGTCTTGTACTTTGTTTATAGCACTCATTTAGCCCATTTTACAATTTCAACTCCAAAAATACACATTTTTTTTTAATTTTCCCATAATGACAAACCTTTTGCACCTCAAAATCATAAAAATCAAGTCATTTTACTTTCTTCAAAGATTGGGCTATCAGATATTCAATACAAATAAAGAAGTTGAGCTCGCCTGCAGAAAACGCCCGAAGGGTGTTTCGCAATGGAAGCCCTGAGATGAGCGAAACAAACCTTTAACTCAAGGAAAAATGCCCGCAGGGCGTCATCTGTGGTAACCGGGAGCTTTAGCGCCCGGAGAAAAGCATAACCACAAGAGAGTGTGCCGTTTAGGTACACCACCTATATAACCCTACAAAAAATTATTGGCATCCCCAAAAAAAACTTTTTTCGGTCACCAATAAATATATAAAAAATATGAGGTTACATTATTATATGTAACCCCATTGTGATTATTGAAATTTATCTTCTATGGCTTAGAAGAACTTAATCATTTCGTTTTCTACAGTTGTTGATTTGCGAAGGATTGCATCGATGTTTTGCATCACAGCATTTGCTCCGCGAGTAGAGTTGAATTGACGTTCTACTTCAGCACCTGGAGTACGTCCGCTATGATTGTGCTTGATAACTTGGAACGCATACACGCCGTTGTTACCTTTCACAACACCCTTCACCACATTTTCATCAGCACTACATACTTCAGCAACAAATCCGTTGTCGCTCATTCCAATTCCTGGAATGAATGCTTGACCGAATGTTACTTGAGCTGTATCTACTTTGCTGTTCATCAATTGTGCATAGCCTGCCAAGTCATTAGCCTTACCATTATATTTTTCTACAAGAGCATCAATTTTCTTTTCAGTAAGTGCTTGCATTGACACAAGTGACTTCACGTTAGAGTCGCTCAATGGCATATATTCGCCGTCAAACACATCTCTTAGAGCCACAACCACCATTTTATCTTTGTTTTCCTTATCAAAGATAGGAGATACCGAACCTTTGCTTGCGCCAAACACCCATTGTACTGCCTTGCGAGTGTTAGCAATACCATTGATTTGTGGTGTTGTGCTTGTGAGTTCGAAAGGCATTGGTTGATAACCCATCTTCACTGCGTTTGAATCTACTGCAGCAAGAGTGTTATTTGTGTTGATAAATGCTTGCAAGTTGTCGCGAAGATCGTTGATAGTCTTAACACTTGGAAGAACCTTGTGTGAGATGATAGCTACGTTGT
Organism: Bacteroidales bacterium; assembly: GCA_015061055.1. Lineage (GTDB taxonomy): Bacteria > Bacteroidota > Bacteroidia > Bacteroidales > Muribaculaceae > RGIG4576. The sequence continues at coordinate 50,172 of SUXH01000007.1, read as the reverse complement.
AAAGTTGCTTTGGAGCTACTTTCTTATTTACCTTAGCAAGGTAAGCCATTTGATCGTTTGAGCTAAGTACGAAATATTTTACACCTGCATTAAGCACCTTAGTCTTAATAGAGTCGGCAGCACCGATAAGTACTTGCCACATATTTTCTTGACCTTGTACCATCTTGCCGTCAACAACTTCAGCTAAGTTCTTGCCTGAGTTTAGTGCTGTCATAATAGAATCTTGTGCCTTCTTGTCACCTTGTATTGTTACGAAGTTCATTTGCACTGAGTCGACAGCCATTTCCTTGCCGAGCAACTTAGCGATTGTGTATTCGTTTGATACAAACTTAGGTTCGCTCACTTCACCCACTTTAGCTTTTTCGATGAATGCTTTGATTTGAGCATCAGTGATATCGTTAAGTCTCATTGTGTTTTCAAGGATCACAAGTTCGCTGTTGTTGCGCACATCATCTACACCTGATTTACCCTTAAGAAGAACCATTGTTGTATCGATCAACGCCTTTGATTCTGCTTGGTCTTGAGCTGAAGGTACTACGTCAACTGAAATCACAACACCTGTTCTCAATTCGTTGTCAAGTTTGAAAAGATTCTTTGTTTCGTTGTACTTAGCCTTCAATTCAGCATCAGTAACTGCATATTCAGAGTCGTTTAGTTCTGCAACACCTGCCTTAACGAATGCTACTTCCGATGTAACTGCGTTTTCTTCAAACAACGCTTTCTTATCTAATTCGTTAGCTTGGAATGCACCCATCAAGAGTGTTTGAAGTTTTGCTTGCTTAAGCATCATTTCCATATCCTTTTCAAGGCGCAACCAGTTAGCCTTAGCTTCTACCACTTGGTCGGCTGTAACACCATATTTTGAAGGATTGAACAAGAAATCATACATTTGAGCAGGCGATTCAAATCCCATTTGTTGAGCATATTGAACCATCATCGGACTTGCGTTCTTTCCTGTCATCGCTTCTGTCAACTCAGCGTCGGTAACATACACGCCCACAGCTTCAAGTTCCTTGTTAAGAAGTTTTTCTGTAATCATACCTTCGATTACATTGTTTTGAATCAATGCACCATCAGGCATTTGAGCGCCACTGTTTTGATATTGAGCACTCACTTCTTCATAACGCTTTTGGAATTCAATAGCGTCGATTTTTTCATCACCCACTTTCACGATAGTGTTACCATCGCCAAAAAATGCTTGTCCTGAGTTAAGCAAGTCACCCAAGATAAATGCCAATAGAGCCAAACCGATGACTACTGTCAACAGCACAGCTTTCTTTCTAATTGTTTCTAATGCAGCCATTTAGTTATTTAATTTTTTGTTTTTGTTTCCGTTATTTCAATCAATAAAACGTCCCACATATATAATATATGCGGAATATAAGCACGCAAAGATACCATTTTTTTGTATACCTCACAAAAATTTAACTATGTTTTTACTTGTATATACTTCTCAATTGCACTATCTTTGCACTCGATTTTTAAAACTGATTATTAACTCTGTGGAAAAATTTGGCTGCTTGCAACCACACAAAAAAATGCTAAAACTGCGTTCTACAACAATTCAACCAACACATTTTTGAGGTAGAAAGCCCTGCATTTTTCCACGTTAAATCTTGGAAATATGAATTATTTATTCACTTCTGAATCGGTGTCGGAAGGACACCCCGACAAAGTTGCCGACCAAATCAGCGATGCTATTCTCGACCGCTTTTTGGCTTATGATCCTAACTCTAAAGTTGCTTGCGAAACTCTTGTTACTACCGGACAGGTTGTAGTAGCGGGTGAAGTAAAATCAAATGCTTACATCGACTTGATGGAGGTGACTCGTAATGTTATTAAGCGCATTGGATACAATAAGAGCGAGTATAAATTTGATGCTGAATCGTGTGGTGTGTTCTCTGCTTTACACGAACAATCTCAAGATATCAATCGTGGTGTGGACCGAGAAAATGCCGACGAACAAGGTGCTGGCGACCAAGGTATGATGTTCGGTTATGCTTCTAACGAAACACCTGAGTATATGCCTATATCGCTTTCTCTTGCTCACACTTTGCTTATCGAACTTACTGCCATTCGCAACGAAGGCAAAGTAATGACTTACCTTCGTCCCGATGCGAAAAGCCAGGTTACAGTGGAATACAATGGCGACACCAACAAGCCCGAACGTATTCACACTATTGTGATAAGTACTCAGCACGATGATTTTATCGTTCCTGCCGACGACAGCAAGGAAGCGCAACTTAAGGCTGATTGTGAAATGCTTGCTATCATTCGCAATGATGTGCAAAACATTCTTCTTCCTCGTGTTCTTGCAAAGTTAAACGACAGCACTCGTGCTCTTTTCGATGACCAACTGATACTTCACGTCAATCCTACCGGAAAATTTGTTATCGGTGGTCCTCATGGCGACACCGGTTTGACAGGACGTAAAATCATTGTTGACACTTACGGTGGTAAAGGTGCTCATGGCGGGGGAGCGTTCTCAGGTAAAGACCCTTCAAAGGTGGACCGTTCGGCTGCTTATGCTGCCCGACACATCGCTAAAAATGCTGTGGCGGCAGGTGTTGCCGATGAAATGCTCGTACAAGTGGCCTATGCTATCGGTGTAGCTCAGCCGGTGAGCCTATATGTCAACACTTATGGCACAAAGCACGTAGATATGGAAGACTCTGAAATTGCCGAAAAACTAAAAACTATTTTCGATATGCGACCTGCTGCTATCGAAAAACGCTTGAAGTTGCGACTGCCTATCTACGAAGAAACCGCTGCCTACGGACACATGGGACGCACTCCTCGTACAATAGTGAAAGAATTCCGTTCCAATTACGAAGGTAACAAGTCTATTGAGGTTGAGTTGTTCACTTGGGAAAAACTCGATTTCGTTCAAGCAATCAAAGACTCTTTCAATATCTGATCGGTTATGCTCTCTAATGGCGACACATTACTGAAAACGGCCCTTTCGGCTATGCTGTCATTGATGGCACTTTGTTCCTATGCACAAGCCGAGCTCTATGATGATGCCTTTTTAGGATATCATGGTATCGATGTGTCCAATCATCAAGGAGTAATCAATTGGAGCAAAGTTGCAACCGATGAAAATGTGCAATTTGTCTACATCAAAGCTACCGAAGGTGCCACTTATGTGTCGCCCACATTCGAACAAAACATTCAAGAGGCACGCAAGGCGGGACTTAAGGTGGGGTGTTACCACTTCTTGCGTGCCACTTCTTATATTCACGACCAATATAAAAACTTTATCGAACGATGCCGTATCGACGAACAAGATCTTGCTCCTCTCATCGACATCGAAGTAAGAGGACATTGGTCAGCCAAACAAGTTGCCGATAGTGTGATGCTCTTTGCCGATTTGCTCGAACAGCATTACGGTGTGCGTCCCGTTATCTATACCGGAACACATTTTTTTAATCGATATTTGGCAGGCAGCTTCAGTGAAGGTTATGAATTGTTCATTGCCAAATATTCCGATGAAGAACCCGTTCTTGCCAACAATGTGCCTTATACCTTATGGCAATTCACCGATTGTGGCGAGGTCGATGGCATCTACACCGAAGTCGATCAAAGTCGTTTTAACATAGGGAAGTCGCTCAATAACATTCTTTTCAATCCGGCGCATCGAGATTCCAATTTCATAGCCATCACACGAATGACAAAACCCATCATATCGATGAATATGCAGAATCCTGCAAGTATCAAGAACCGTAGAAGCGAAAAGATAATGAAAGAGCAGAAAAAACAGCGTCAACACGAGGAAAAAGTAGCGAGAAAACGCAACAAAAAGAACTCGAAACGACATCGACGAAGCGACATCGATGATGAGGACGACTATATGCCATCTTCGGCACACAGTATCAAAAGCACACTCGCAACACCATAAGTTCTCATTGATTTATATGCATTATGAAAAAACTAATGCAATGTCGTATGGTGGCATCGCTTGTGGAACGCATCAGCAATGACCACAGCTCCCGGAGAAAACGCCCGAAGGGTGTTTCGCAATGGAAGCCTTGAGATGAGCGATAGCGAACCTTTAGTTCGAGTGCAAGCGAGGAGTGTGTGTTGAGCATCAGCGAAGCACACGTTCGGTGAAACCGACCGAGACCTGCCTCAATCTTAGGGAAAAGGTATCACCACCAAAAGAAAACATCGAAGATGTTTCATTAGCACAACGCAGAATGCGTTTTGCAAAGAAACCTTTAGCTATCGTCTTGTCGTACCCACTGAGAGTTAGAAATAGATGTTGAAAACACCCTATTACGATATTTTCATAATTGTTAAAATAATCCTTCTCTACTGCATACAAATTTCCATTATCATGGTTGGCGTAGACAATATCACCATCATATAGAATACCCACTACTGTTATGTAACAATTACCAAATCTCACTATTACTGGCACACCATATTCTATTGTACTTTTAATATTTTGAGTGGTTGAGAACATAAACAAATCTACCATAAAATCGCTATTGGTATCAAGCTTAATATAGTTTGTTAAATCCACATATTAATATGTAACTATCATATGTCATTTATAATAATTCTGTCGATTTCTTTCATATATATTTTTCACTTCAATATCACTTAAATATTTAGGTTTATAGAGAAGAAGTCCAGACGGAAATTCAAAATTCAACCTTTTTGTTTCATTTTGTTTTATGGTAACCATCGTATTATACTTTTCTCCCTCAATTTCACCTACAACACCCCCTTTGTTATACAACTTACCTTTCAAAAACTCACCTTGAATATTTGATTCTATATATGAACCGGTAAAAGGCGTTTTATCTACACTTGTTGATATTTGGGATTCTATTAAACATTTATATTTATCAGACTTTTTTTGTTCTACTACGATTTGAGATTTTACTATACCCAATGGAGTTTCTGCATAAGTAGGCACAACTAATCTTGTTTTCTTGTTATCGTTTTGAAAATATGCAGATTGCCAATCAGGGTAAGACAGATAGTTTATTTTTGTTGTATCACCTATCAGCATATTCAATTCTTGTGGTAGAACAACAACACTATCATTTTTACATATTAAGACCACAACAAAATTTAATATTTTTATCTGTTCTTCATTCAATACGGCTAAAGAATCTCCTTCAAACAAATTTGTAATTTGATTATTTTCACCTGCTGAAGTTACACTCCAATATATCAGTGCTGTCATTATTAATACAAGCCATCTTCTTGACATAGTCTTAAGTTTTTAAATTCAACATAAAGATAATCACTATTTATTGATTTAACAAATAAGGATTTGGTAATTCTTGAAGCCATCTCTAATATAAAATCTTAGTTTCAAATATTACCTATTGTATTTCTTTTCAAATCCTGCTATATCCCATTTATCAGTACCATATATAGTAAATTTATATTTTTCATACTCATATCTTTCTCTCTTTTTCCTATACTTCCTTCTGTTTTCATATTCCCTTTGTTCCCTTCTTCTTTCGCTTTTTTCATAAAGTTTGTGCCCTTTTATATTACACACAAATTTACCTTCCTTATAAATTTTGCCATAAATAAGTTCTCCTTGTATATACGAGCATAAATAAGTTCCTTTGCATTCGGCGGCTTCACCTTTTTCTATAATAAAAGAATAAACATTTTCACTAAATTCTCCATTATTATAATATGATATATGTAATTCCGGAAGAACGTTACTCAAATGTGATTCCACATACATAGGTATTACGATTTTATGTTCATTATCATATTTTACAAAAAATGATTTATCCCAATTTGGGAATGCAAAATAATTTACACTTGTTGTATCACCTATAAGCAGATTTAATTCTTGAGGAAGAACAATAATACTATTATTTTTAGATACTAAATTTTCTGCATAATCTAATATTTTTATCTGTTCTTCATTCAATACGGCTAAGGAGTCTCCTTCAAACAAATTTGTAATTTGATTCTTTTCACCTGCTAACATATAATTTCTTGATTCTTCAGCGAATCTTTTCAAATCTTTTTGGAACATTTCTTGTGTTCTTGGCATTTGTGTGCAGGTGTCGTTACTTTCAGCCGACACCATTATGGCTGTGCAAAAAGCAATCACAGATAATATCATTTTCTTTGTATTCATAGATTTTTTTACGTTTTAAGTTTTAATTGATACAAAAATACAAATTCGGCAATAAAAATACCAAGAAAAATAGTACGCAAAAAGTACGCAAATTCAAAAAATGCCGATTTCATCGATGTTTTTCGCCCACTTTTCAACACACCACAAACAGTGTAAAAACACGCTGAAAAGCGATATATAGAACAGCCCGGCGCAGAGCAAGGCGACACGCCGACGTAGAGATGTCGGATAAGAGAGCACGCCACAGGGCATCATTTGAGGTAACCGGGTGCTTCAGCTCCCGGAGGTAAAAAAAGGAAACCGGCAACTGTGATTGTTGCAGATTTCCTTTCCCTTAAATGGTTCTCATTGTGTTTTTCATGCATTAGGACAGCCTCACGGCTCTCACTTTTAAGATTCTTTGGTTGTTACTAACTATCAACTTTTTTCACCACAAAAGTATATATAGGGTGGGCAAAATTCTTTCACACACAATATAATTTTTGAAAAATTAGCAAATAATCGTTTTAAATTTGCTTTATTTGCATTGAAATTCGTTTTGAAAGGCTTGTACAATGGAAAAACTAATGCAATATATATGGCAGCATCGGCTGTGGAACGCATCAGCAATGACCACAGTGGATGGTAGACGCATCAACATCATCGATCCTGGAACTCTCAACACCGATGCCGGCCCCGACTTTTTCAATGCAAAGATTGAAATCGATGGGAACGTGTGGGCGGGCAATGTGGAAATTCATGTTCGCGCAACCGATTGGAAACGCCACAACCACGACAAAGATAAAGCCTACGACTCGGTAATATTGCATGTGGTGGAGAAAGATGATGCACCGGTGTATCGTACCAACGGCGAACTAATTCCACAAATGGTTCTTCGATATTCACATAATTTCAGTGAGAGATATAATTTGCTCGTGAACGCCTCAAATTCATTACCTTGTGCCGCTCACCTCAAAGATACTCCCTCGCTAACATTATCCGAGTGGGTGCAAACTCTCGCCTTTGAGCGCCTGCAAGCCAAGACCGAACGTATTCGGGAGTTGTACGACTCGTTTCATGGAAGTTGGGAAGACGTGTGTTTTGTTACACTGTCGCGCAATCTTGGATTTGGTATCAATAACGATGCATTCGAACGTCTTGCTCGACGCAGCCCGCTCAGGCTTCTTCACAAACATTGTGATTCTCTGTTCCAAATCGAAGCCCTTCTATTTGGACAAGCCGGTATGCTTGATAGCAACTTGCATCCCCACGATGCTTACTATCAGCATCTATGTTCGGAATACTCTTTTCTTGCTAACAAGTTCACTCTGACACCTATGGAGGGCGAAACGTGGAAATCATTCCGCATACGTCCGCAGAATTTCCCACACCGACGTATAGCGATGCTTGCGCACTATGTTTTCGATGGTTTCCGACTTATGGAGAGTATTCTTAATGCTCCAAGCGAGGATGCCTTGCGCCAACTTTTCACTATTGAACTCACAGGCTATTGGGCGACGCACTACTCGTTTGCCGATACAGCTACAAGTTCGCACAAAGCTCTCAGCAACGCCTCAATCGATATCATTCTCATCAACACAGTAGCTCCACTATACTATGCGTATGCTTCGATAACAGGCAATTACGACTATGCCGACAAAGCTGTTGATTTGCTCGAATCGTTAAAAGCTGAGAAAAATTCCATCGTAGATACATTTGTAAAATCTGGTATCACGTGTAAGGATGCGCTCACATCGCAGGCTCTCATTCAAGCCAAGAGAGAATACTGCGACACACGAAAATGTATTTATTGTACTATCGGGCACCGACTACTTTCACAAGCAGCCACCAAAATTCCTTAACCTCCTTCATTTGTACAAATACGCACTTATGAGGTGAGTTTGTAACACTCTTTGAACTTCTTCGACTTTCACATCGTTGATTCTGTGTATATAAACAGATTAACGATGAGCCCTACACGAATCTACACCAATCTATTGCTTGTGTTTTCGAGCACAATTGCTTTCTCTCAATCTATCGAACCAATACCTTATGGCGACTTTGATTCATGGGTGGTGCGTGAAATAAAAGAATCGGCAGTTATAGGTGGAAACACAAGAACACTTTATGAAATAGGACCGGACAAGACAATTGTGGGCGATAAACCTTACAAAAATGATGACGGTTCTCCTTGGGCTACTTCAAATGTGATGGCAAAAGTGATGGGCATTACCAAATGCAGCAATGCTGTATTTCCCGATATACGGAGCGACAAGGATAAGTGTGTGAAAATGACCACCATACTTGAAAAAGTGAGAGCAATAGGTATAATAAACCTCAAAGTTCTCGTTTCGGGGAGTATTTTTCTTGGTGAGATGCTCGAACCTGTGTCGAGTACAAAAAATCCTTACAGCAAGATGAATATGGGAATCCCATTTACAAAGCGCCCCACACATCTTATTTTCGACTATAAACTAACAGTACCCGATGACAACCGAATGACTCACTCCGATGGATTCGGCTCTCAAAAACAGCTCGACAAGAGCGACAATGCCGAAGTGTTTATCATCCTGCAACGGCGTTGGGAGGACAAGGACGGAAATATATATGCTAAGAGGGTGGGAACAGGGCGTAAACGTTTCAATCACACCACTTTAGACTGGGTGAATGTTTACAAAATTCCTGTATTATACGGGGACATCTCGCAACACTCTGATTACAAATCGTTTATGGGGCTTATTAGGGGTGAAAATGCCTATTATGCGCGCAACTCCCACCAAAAAATGGTGCCGGTGGAGGAAGTTGGATGGGATGATGAGAATGCAATACCCACACATTTACTCATAATGGCATCATCGGGCTGTGGAACAGCCTACGAAGGTACAGTGGGTATGACCCTTTGGCTCGACAATATCGCTTTGCAATATTGATTATTATAGTAATGATAAATAAAAACTGTGCCAAAAATTGCATTTTGACACAGTTTATGGTTATAAGGTTGAAAATCAATTTTTTGTGATATTGAAATCAAATTAGAATTTTGAACCGTTTAGGAAACTTATGATTAGATTCGCATCGTTTCTTCCACCCTTACCGAAACCTTGTGTTGGGTCTGGAATAAATGGCTTACCCATTTGGATTGCACTTCCTACCATTGATTGACTGAATGGGATGATACGTCCTGCGAAACTTACTTTTGATCCTGATTTTATTTCAAGAAGACTTATTTCAGCATAGTTATCCTTTTTGTCGAGGCTTACTTTTACCTTGCCTGCGATGTATTCGTCGGTCACACTGAATGATGAGTTTACTTGACCATTCTTCTTTTCTTCAATTTTTGGTTTATCTTTTAGCGCAGCTGTTATTGTGATACCACCAAGAAGGTTGTTACCACCAGCAGCTCCAATAACACCTGTTTGTAGGGTGAGTTGTTCTTTGTCGAAAATCACAAAGTTGATTTTTTGACCGTTAGTTGCAATGTTTAGTGGATAAATTCTTTCGGTGATGAGAATGTAAGAGCCATTTTTAATAGCATTTACAGCTTCCGCGTGGGCGATAGAGTCTTCTTGTGCTTTTTTCTTTTTCTCAAGTTCTTTTTGCTCCTTTTTAGAAAGTTCTTGAGGATAAGCTTCGCTACTTGCTTGGGCTGTCATAGTGATTAAAGCAACTACGATAGCGATGATTGATAAAATTGTTTTTTTCATAATACGTATAATTATTGGTTTAATGGCACAAAAATAACATAAAATTAGTTGATATGTACGAAAGTGTGTTTAAAAAGTGTAAAAAAGTATAGTTTTTTTATTGTTGTGCTTAAAAGAGATATATAGATATAAAAATAAACAGAACCAAATATTGCGATTTGGCTCCGTTTATTTTATAGATAATGTGTGAGATTTTTTAAATTAAAAAATCACTTTTGTTGTCTTATTGCCTTGCTTCTTGATGAAGATTCCTTTTTCAAGGTGTGTTGCTTTCACTCCTTGTAGGTTGAAGTATTCGATCGGTGCGTTGTTATCGGCATCAACTATTTCGATGGCTGATGAATTGGTGTATTCTCCTTCGATAATCATTATAGAAACAACTCCGTTGTCGGTGATAGTAACTTCGAATGAACCGATAGCACTTTCTTCAGCAATAGCAATCTTGTTTCCGCCTTCAACAAGTTCGATAACTTCATCGTATCCGATTACGTTATCTGTGTAATGATTAGCCGCAATACCATATGATTTTCCATTCACGATGATGTTGAAATCTTCATCTTGAAGAGTGTTTTCAAGAGTGTAGTATCCTGCACCATTGTCGATGAATTCCCATTCGGCGTTGTCGTTACCGAGAGTGTTGGTAGCAACAAATATGCCAGAAGTGGTGGCTTCGCCACTAATTGTAAGTATGGGGCTGTCGCCAGAGATATCAAGTTTGATAACACTGCATTGATAAGTTTCATTGAGAGTGAAGTTTTTACTTTCTCCTCCGTTTACAACATAATTAGCTGTACCAATTTTGATGTTTGAACCATCGGCCGAACCATAATTGTGTTTAGCCCATTGTGCATCGGCAATCTTGAAATAACCTTGCAAACGAATATTTTTGAGTTCGTAAACGCCTTCGGCTGTTTCGGTGAATTTATACGCTGAATCAGCTTCCCAATTGTTGATGTTGCCACGAAGGAAAATACCTTCAACGAATACTCCTTCTTCTACACTGATAGAGACCGAGCCGTCTTCGTTGATATTCAACGTCATTTTCTCAGCAAAAGTACCTTCGGGAAGAATCATATTTCTGCCATCACCAAGAGTTGTGGTGCCATATTGTAGAATTGCAGGTTCGTTTTCGCTTGGGATGCCATACCAATTGCTGTTGGCTGTGATTTTGAATTGACCAGCTGAAGCTTGGAAAGCTTTTTCGAGAGTGTAAACTCCTGCCCCGAGGCTGTTGAATTGCCAATCGGCGTTGTCGCTCCAATTATTGATTTCACCTTTTAGATACACTTCAGAGTTGGACTTACTTCCTGTGAATGAAAGAACAGGAGATTCGTTTGTCATATCAAGAGTGAATGTCGCAATGTATGTGCCATCAGTGTAAAAGTTTTTACTATCGGCACTATTGGTGAGTGTTATGGGAGTATTTGCTATGATAGCAGCATTGTTGTTCATAGGACCGAAGCTTGCTGTCCAATCGGAATTTCCTACTTTAAAGAATCCACACACCTTTACGTTTTCAAGTGTGTACACTTTGTCGGTAGTTGTCTTTTGAAATTCATAGCTGCTATCTTTATTCCAGTTGTTAATTTCATTTCCATATAGATAGAATCCTGTTGAATTGGGATTCATATCGGCTACTGTGGTTGCAATAAGACCTTTGCTACCTCCTGTTGCCACTTCGTAATAAGTGTCGGTAGAAGGACCTTTCATATCGACAGTTTGACCGTTAGAGTTGTTGAAGATAAGGTTCCAAGTGGCATTTGTTCCTGTGTTTACAGCCATTTTCCAATAGTCGACACCTCCAATATTTACAGTTTCGGAGAATGGAGTTCCAGGCCAGTTACCAAGTAATTCACCATTACTTGTCCAAGCATAAAGATTAAGAGATGTAGTAACATTACTCTTCTTTGCATAAATGTTTATAATCCCAGCAGCGTTTGCAATGCAAGCGCAAAAGATTGCGAGTGTTAAAAAGTAGATTTTTTTCATTAGTTAAAGATTAAAATTAGTGAATCAATATCTTATTTTTTAAAAACGTGTCTAAGTTAGTTAAATTTTAGCATATATGGGTTTATATGTGATTGAAAAAACTGTTTTTTTGTGGTTATATTACAATTTTTTATTTTTTAGTCGCGAGCGCATAAAAACAGCAGTTGTAAATGATGTTAGCAATCCGACGATTCCCACCATTGCAAAAACGATTAATAGGTCGCTGAATATTAGGCGTACTGGATAGCTGTCAATGATTACCGCCGATGTATCGCCTGCAAGTTTTATTAAGCCAAATTCTTGTTGAAGAAGACACAGAATCACTCCAAGTGTAATCCCTGCTACTGCTCCTACGAATGAAATCAAAAGACCTTCGGTAACGAAAATGTGTGTGATTTGTCGGTCGGTGGCTCCAATATTGCGGAATGTGGTGATACTCTCATCTTTTTCGATTATGAGAAGCGATAATGAACTTATTACATTGAAGGAGGCTATGACAAGTATGAAAGATAGCAAGAGGAATGTAACCCATTTTTCTACATTAACCATTTTATACACTGATTCTTGTTGCATAAGTCGGTCGTTTACAGTGTATTGGTCGCCCAAGAGTGTTGATAGATGCTTTATTACAGCTGTTTCATCGGCGTTTTTTCGTAACTTAATTTCTACTGCCGTTGCTATGTTATTGTCGTAGGAAAGGAGCTTGCGCGCCACTTCAATTGGTATGAAAATCATATCGCGGTCGTAGGTGTTCTGGTCGGTTTGGTAGATTGAGGAGATGAGGAGGGAGTCTTTGCGGAAAGCACCACTTGGATTGGCAAGATTTATAGTACCTTGACGCTTAGGGGTATAGATGTGTATGAAATCATAGAATCCTGCTCCCGATTGTAGCCTGCTTGCGACTAAAATGCTGATAATGGCGTAGTTATGGGAGCTGTCCGCCAATTCGAAAGCTCCGTATCTGATTACATCGTCAAATTCGGTTAACTTGTTGTAATCCTGGCATATACCTTTTATGTTTACGGGCATTTGCTTGTCCATATAGACAGCGAGAGCCTGTTCTTCGATGACCGGGAGTGACATCTCAATCTCGTCAATATTATTGAGAGTGTTTATGATGCTATCGGAGTTGAGAGTTTTCCCTTTTACGGGTTGAATCTTGATTTGTGGGTCGAGTTTTGCGAGTTTGTCGCTCATAAGTCCCGAAAAGCCGTTGAATACCGAAAGCACGCACACGAGGGCAGTGGTGGCAATCACGACACCACACACCGAAATGATGGATATGATATTTACCGCATTGTGCGTTTTCTTGGCTTTGAGGTATCTCCAAGCTATTTTCAGGGTAAGATTCATTGTGATAATTTTTTTTGAGGCTTACTCCTCATTTGTGGGGTTTTCTTCCTTTTTTGAGGTCTTTGCAAGTAGGTTATCGATGTGTTCGATATAGTCGAGCGAGTCATCGATATGGAAGAAAAGTTCAGGTGTCTTTCTCAATTGAAAACGAACTTTTTGAGCGAGTTCATATCGTATTTGCTTTGCGCTCTTGTTGATGCTTTCGATTAGTACTTGTGCCTTGTCGGAAGGGAATATGCTTAGATATGCGCGAGCTATGCTTAAGTCGGGTGATACGCGTACAGTGCTGACACTCACGATAACATTGCCAATCTTGGCTGTTTCTTGTCGGAATATTTCGCTCAATTCTTTTTGTAGTAGTCGAGCTATTTTTTGTTGTCTTGTTGTTTCCATATTTTGTGTTTCGAATTTGTTTATAATGGTTTCTTGTATATGATAGTGAGTCCGTCACGAAGAGGTATAATCACTTTCTCCACACGAGAGTCATGTGCTACCATATCGTTAAAACGAAGGATTCCTTCGGTCTGTGCATCAAGTTTTTTGCCCCAATCGACTACTTTTCCGTCCCATAATGTATTGTCGGCAATGATGAATCCGCCGGAAGATAGGAGTGGGAACACGAGGTCGTAGTATTCGCAGTATTCACGTTTGTTGGCGTCCATAAACACGAGGTCGAATGTCTTTCCGAGCGAAGGTAGGATGTGTCGAGCATCGCCAATGTGCAGGTGAATGCGATCAGCCAAAACCGATTGTTCGAAGTGGCTGCGTATAAAGTCCTCAAGTTCGTCGTCGATTTCGATGGTGTGCAGTTCACCTTCGGGAGCAATAAGTCCTTCAGCGAGACACAGAGCCGAGTAGCCTGTGAAAGTCCCCAATTCAAGAATATTCTTAGGGTTGATCATTCTCACAAACATCTTCAACAGTCGACCCTGCAAGTGTCCCGAACACATACGCGGGCGCAAATGATAAATGTGTGTCTCGCGATTGAGTCGAGTGAGGTGTTCGCCTTCTTTGTCGATGTGAGAAAGTATGTAATCTTCTAACTCTTCGGTCATATAGTCTTGTGTTTTAATGCTTCGATAGCGAGGCGATAGCTGTCGAGCCCGAACCCTGCAATCACGCCAAGACACACTCCCGAAATCATAGAGTGATGTCGGAATTCTTCGCGCTTATGCACGTTGGATATGTGCACCTCCACAACCGGAGTGGTTATTGCGCTGATAGCATCGGCAATGGCTATCGATGTGTGAGTGTAAGCTCCTGCATTGAGCACTATACCATCGTAGGAAAAGCCAATGCGGTGCAATTCGTCGATGATAGCTCCTTCGTGGTTGCTTTGGAAATAGGAAATCTCGATTTCATCGCAGAATTTCGCTTGAAGGGTTTTCAAAAAGTTTTCAAATCCCTCGTTTCCATAGATTGAAGGTTCCCTTACTCCAAGCAGATTCAAGTTTGGCCCATTGATAATCGCTATTTTCATAATCGTTGCTATTAATAATTTGCAAAGTTAGTGATTAATTGATAGAAATAGAGAAATATATCGAATAAAAGTTGATTGAAAAGGTAAAGAGTGGGTGAAAGAGTAAGAAGATTAGGCGAGAGGTTAAAAGGGATAATGTGTGGTAAAATACCAAAGAAAAGTTTGTGAATACCCAAAAATGATATTATCTTTGTGGCGTAATGCCAAAAATAATTGTAATACTATGAAACAACGCAGTAATGAACTTCTCGAGATGAGAAACAGAGAGCTTGTGGCTTCCTACAAGAAGAAATTAAAGGAAGAATATGCAAAGAATGGTGCAGTGAATCGCCGTAAGGTGGTTGAACGTGTGATTCACGAATCGCACCCTCGATTTCACGTGAGTTATGAACATGCTTATAAGGTGCTTTCATCGGGTAGAAGGCATCGGTTTAATGGTTTTAGACTCTCACTTCGTAGGCAGATGTGGTTGGAGTTACTGGATCTTGTTGAGGCTGAAATGCGTGAACGACCTTACTTAAACATGGGGCATGCACTATCGCGAGTGCTTGCCGAGAAGCGTGCAAGTAGGTTTTATTTATCGCCCGAATATTGTTACAAATACCTATATAATATTGCTTAATACTATGGAAAATATATTTATGGTGGGACTTAGTTTTGAGTCAATCAAAAAGAAAATCGCTGCTCAATGTGCTTGGAATGACACAACCAATCTTGCCACACTGCCACCGATAGTTAATCCTATGTCGAATGCCGATGTTGATGGAGTTATATGGTTGAAAATAATAGATTTCTCATGTCGGTTTGCGGGATATGTGAGCGATGTGGAACAATCGGATGATATAGTGAGAATAGTGATGCACGCCGATAGAGTGCCTGAGCGTAGCAGGGACAGAATATACCATTTCATCGAGGAATTTGTGGTGTGTAGTGTGTTGGAGGAACTTTATTCACCACAACAGCAAGCAAAAACCATCGTAGCGCGAAATGCTACGATGGTTAGGAGTGTGGAGTCGAAACTCCGACAAATGTTGTGCTTAATGTAGAAAGTAGAGGGCTTTAACAGTTGGGCTATCTTGCGCCTGTGAGATAGTCCATTAAAGAGCCTACATCACGTTTCTTCCCGAGGCTGAAAGCGTCCCAACCTTGAGGTGTGAACAGCTTGCCTATTTCAATGATTTCGCCTACGAGCTGTTGAGAGAAAGGTAAAAAATATCCTAAGAATATTGCGTTCTGACCTGTCTTTAGGTCGAGAACACTTATTTCTCCATAATTACTTTTCTTGTTAAGTTTAACTTTTACGTCGCCCGATAGGTATTCGTCGATTACTCTAAATTTGGAATTCACTTGTCCATTCTTTTTTTCTTCGGTTTTAATGTCTCCCACTATATTAGATATAATGGTAATACCCCCAAGATTATTATTTCCACCATAGGTGAGCTCACTACCGGTTTGGATAAGAATCTTATCGTTTTCTACGATTATAAAGTTGAAACGACGATCTTTTTCGTGGATAACTTTATTCATTGTCTTGTCAACAATAAGGATATATACCCCATTATTTATAGCTTCAACAGCATCTGCGTGGGCGATGGAGTCTTCTTGTGCTTTTTTCTTTTTCTCAAGTTCTTTTTGCTCCTTTTTAGAAAGTTTACGAGTTGAAGTGTCAGTATTTTCTTGCGCTATTGCACTTATTCCTACCGCAAGAACCATTATTATTGATAGAATTATTTTTTTCATAATGAAGATGTTTTTGTTTTGTTTTTACAAAGTTACTATGAATAAATGCTTATTTCCAAGAAAAAAGTATGCAAAAAGTACGCAAATTCAAAAAACACGATTTCATCGATGTTTTTCTCCCTCTCTTCCGGGTGTTGTAGCTATTTAGTAAACGTTTCTTTTTGGAGTCCCATTGAATAATTGATTATTTATAACTCGTTTAATATCGATTTTTACTCAAAAGAATCTTGGGGTTTATTGTAACTTGTTTCGAAATACTTTTATTAAGTTCTTCTATAGTGGGTTTTGGAGTTGCAGTTATATATAAATTCATAGATTTGTTTTGATGAATTATTTTCTCCGAATATAATCCAGCTTTATCATAATCTTTACCTTTCACTTCGTCAATAATGCTATCTCCCTCTAAAAATAAAGTACTGCTAAGGAAACCGTTTACACTTGATTGCATACACATATATTTTGTACTTCCTTCACCTTGTAGAGTGAAAAATGTACGTACAACAGAATACTTATCTTTATCAAGATTCATTGTGATGTTCAAACTTGAGTTGATAGTTAGAGTATCAACTTTTGCTTGCATAGGTATTACAAGATTTGCGATACTATCTCCAACCTTAATAAAATATGCATCTTCCAAATTAATAAGAGATTCATAACGTTTATTGTTGGACGAATCGCCAATAATATTATTTAATTCAATAGGAAGTTTTATTTTGTAATGTCTCTTTTTTGCCAAAACCTTAGCTTCTTGCAATGATTTTTTCTGAGCTTCGTTTAATAGGTGGGTCGAATCTACAGGGATAATCTTTTGAGCCAACATATCTTTTTGCGTTTCTTCAACGAATCTTTCCAAATCCTTTTGGAACATTTCTTGTGTTCTTGGCATTTGTGTACAAGTGTCGTTGACATTGGCCGACACCATTATGACTGTGCAAAACATAATCACCGATAATATCATTTTCTTTGTATTCATAAAATATTACGTTTTAAGTTTCAACTGATGCAAAAATACAAATCCGGCAATGGAAACACCAAGAAAAATAGTACGCAAAAAGTACGCAAATTCAAAAAACACGATTTCATCGATGTTTTTCGTCCATTTTCTCAATAAAAAATAAGTATTAAAAATACCCTTCGGGCGTTTTTCCTCGAGATGAAGGTTCACGTGGCTCATCTTAGGGGTTACGGTAAACCACGAACTGAAGGTTGAGACAAGTCTCGGTCGGTTTCACCGAACTTGCGCTTCGATGGCGTTCAACACACATTCCTCGCTTGCTCTCGAACTAAAGGTTATCTGTTTATGGTGTTTGTTTTACTTATCTAAGAGTTGTGATGCGGTTTTGTGAAGAATGGGGTGATTCCAATGTGGTGCGAGCTGTGCCATAGGTGCAAGCACAAACTCACGTAAGTGCATTCGTGGGTGTGGAATGGTGAGATTTTCGCTCTCAATAGTTTCTTCGTCAACTGCTATTAAATCAATGTCAATGAGTCGATCGCAATAGGAGCCGTCAGGGTTGCGATGTGTGGAGGAGCCGAGATTTCTCTCTATGCTCTGAGTGATACGAAGCATTTCTTCGGGAATGATGTCGCTATCGATGGCTATTCCTATATTGAGAAATGTGTTGTCGCTGTCGAATCCCCATGCTGTACTCTCGATGATGCTACTTGCTTGTGCTGTGGCTTGCAATTTGCTTTCGAGGGTTTGAATGGCAGAGAGAAGGTTTTGATTTCTGTCACCAAGGTTGCTCCCGATATTGAGGTAATATTTCATAGAGTGTGTGGTTTTTAAAAAAGGCAATATACCTTGATGATATATTGCCTTAATATAATTGAGTTATAGAAGTTCTTATAGCTTTTTCTTAACTTGAACGATTTCGAATGATTCGATCATATCGCCTTCCATAATATCGTTGTATCCGGCAACACTAAGGCCGCAGTCGAATCCTGTAGATACTTCCTTTACGTCGTCCTTGAAACGTTTCAATGAACCAAGATCGCCTGTGTAGCGCACGATACCATCGCGAATTACGCGTACCTTACAGTTCTTTTTAACCTTACCGTCGCGTACGATAGCACCGGCGATGGTACCCACCTTAGAGATGCGATAGGTTTGAAGTACTTCGGCTGTACCAAGGATTTCTTCCTTAGTTTCGGGTTCAAGCATACCTTCCATAGCATCTTTGACATCTTCAATAGCTGAGTAGATGATAGAGTAAAGGCGAATGTCGACCCCTTCATTTTCGGCAAGACGGCGTGCGGCTTGTGAAGGTCGTACTTGGAATCCGATGATGTAGGCATCGGAAGCAGAAGCAAGAACAACGTCGCTCTCAGTGATAGCACCCACAGCCTTGTGAATCACGTTAACTTGTACTTCAGGAGTAGAAAGTTTGATAAGTGCATCGGTCAAAGCTTCGATAGAACCGTCCACGTCACCTTTGACGATGATGTTAAGTTCGTTGAAGCTGCCAAGAGCCTTACGACGACCGATATCTTCAAGAGTGATACGTTTTTGAGTACGTAGACCTTGTTCGCGTTGTAGCTGTTCGCGCTTATTGGCGATTTCTCGAGCTTCTTGTTCGGTGTCCATTACGTTGAATGTGTCACCGGCAGTAGGAGCACCGTTCAATCCGAGTATAAGCACCGGTTCTGCCGGACCTACTTTTTGTATGCGTTGGTTACGTTCGTTGAACATAGCCTTGATTTTACCATAGTGAGTACCGGCAAGAATGATATCACCCATCTTAAGCGTACCATTTTGAACGAGTACAGTGGCAACGTATCCTCGTCCCTTGTCGAGAGTGGATTCGATGATTGAACCTGATGCTTGACGGTTAGGGTTGGCTTTCAGTTCAAGCATATCGGCTTCGAGAAGCACCTTTTCCATAAGTTCGTCGACGCCTATACCTTTCTTAGCCGAGATGTCTTGAGATTGGTACTTACCGCCCCAATCTTCTACAAGATAGTTCATATTGGCAAGTCCTTCCTTGATTTTTTCAGGGTTGGCAGTAGGTTTGTCGATCTTGTTGATTGCAAACACGATAGGAACACCGGCAGCCGAAGCGTGGTTGATAGCTTCCACTGTTTGAGGCATAATATTGTCGTCGGCAGCAACGATAACGATAACGATGTCGGTAACTTTAGCTCCACGAGCACGCATAGCAGTGAAGGCTTCGTGTCCCGGAGTGTCGAGGAATGTGATGCGTCGGCCGTTAGCAAGTTTCACGTTGTAAGCGCCGATGTGCTGAGTGATACCCCCAGCTTCGCCTGCGATAACATTGGCATTGCGGATGTAGTCGAGTAGCGATGTTTTACCATGGTCGACGTGTCCCATTACAGTGACTACCGGTGGACGTGGTTCGAGGTCTTCTTCCTTGTCTTCTTCGGTAGTGATAGCATTTACTACTTCAGAACTTACAAATTCGGTTTGGAATCCGAATTCTTCGGCAACGATGTTGATAGTTTCGGCATCAAGGCGTTGGTTGATAGAAACCATTACTCCGATGCTCATACAAGTACCGATAACCTTGTTGATAGGAACGTCCATCATAACAGCAAGGTCGTTGGCTGTAACGAATTCGGTGAGTTTAAGGATTTTACCTTCGGCTGCTTGCATTTCGGCTGCTTCGCGCTCACGTTCGTTCACAGCATCACGTTTTTCTTTACGCCACTTAGCTGCTTTCTTGCTTGGCTTAGAAGTGAGTCGAGCAAGAGTTTCTTTTACTTGCTTTTGTACATCTTCTTCGCTTACCTCGGGCTTGAAAGGTCGTTTAGCCTTGTTCTTGTCCTTGTTTCGCTTGCCTTGAGTAGCTTGTTGTGGGTTAGGGGTATTGTTGTTATTGTTTTGTTTTTGTTCCTTGCGTGGATTTTCGTTGTTGATTTGTTTTGCGCTCTTTTCGATGTCAATTTTTTCTTTGCCTATGCGCTTGCGCTTTTTGCGGTCGCCAGTTTCACCGTTTGCGGCAGCGCGTGCTGATTGTTGATTCTTGCCTTTTGCAATACGTTCGTTGAGTTTTTCTTCCTTTGATTTTTTCTTAGGACGAGTCTGCTGATTGAGAGTAGACAAGTCAATTTTACCAATCACCTTAGGAGTGTTGGTCAGTGTAGGAGTACCCAAAGAGAATACTTCTTCTTCGTCTTTTTTCTCAATGACTACAGCCGGCTCTTCTTTTTTAGGTTGAGGGGCAGGCTTAGGTGTTTCTTTCTTGGGTTGTTGAGGAATCGGAGCCGGTTTTACCTCTTTCTTAGGCTCAGCCGGTTTGGGTTGTTCCTTTTTGGGTTGTGGCTCGTTTTTTTGAGCTACCGGAGCAGGCTTAGGCTCTTCTTTCTTAGGTTGTTGAGGAGCCAGAGCCGGTTTTTGTTTCCCTGCTTGAGAAAGGTCGATTTTTCCTAACACCTTAGGTGCTTGTATAGTAGCCGTTGATTTGATTTCTTCTGCAACCGGCTCGGTCTTGACTGGTTTTACTTTCTCCTTTTGACGACCTTTGAAGAAGTCTTCCGACTTGATTTTCTGGTCGCGATCGGACTTAAACGCACTTTTGAGCAACTCGTATTGTTCGTCGCTGATGCGTGTGTTAGGGTTAGAATCAACAGTGATGTTGTTCTTGCTGAGGAAATCAATTATCGATTGAGTTCCTACGTTCAATTCTTTAGCTGCTTTACTTATTTTTACTGGCATAAATTTTTAATAAGTTTTTTGAACATCAATTTTAATGAAACAGAGCGCACGCTATATTGTAACGAAGAGTTGAGGGTGCGCCCCTCACTCTTCGATGAGATTTTATTCTTCGGAAGTTTCTTCTTCGTATTCTGCTCTAAGCACAGCAAGGACGTGGTCAATAGTGCTTTCTTCCAAGTCGGCTTTTTCGATTAGTTTTTCACGAGGAGTGTCGAGTACTGCCATAGCTGTAGCACAACCAATATTTCTAAGAGCTTCGATAACCCATGGTTCGATTTCGTCTTTGAATTCTTCCAAATAGATATCGTTTTCGTCGAGATCGCGATAAACGTCGATTTCGTATCCTGTAAGCTTAGATGCAAGTTTGATGTTTAAACCACCCTTACCGATAGCAAGAGATACTTCATCGGGGTGTAAGAACACTTCGGCGCGCATAGTTTCGTTGTCGAGGCGTATTGTAGACACCTTAGCAGGACTTAAAGCACGTTGGATAAGCAAGTAAGGGTTGTTGCTGTAAGGGATGACGTCGATATTTTCGTTTTTCAATTCGCGAACGATACCATGTATACGTGAACCTTTTACACCTACGCAAGCTCCAACCGGATCGATGCGGTCGTCGTAGCTTTCAACGGCAATCTTAGCTCTTTCTCCCGGGATGCGGGCAACAGCACGAATTACGATAAGACCGTCGTGTATTTCGGGTACTTCAAGTTCGAATAGTCGGCGCAAGAAGTTGTCGCTTGTGCGTGAAACGATGATCTTAGGGTTGTTGTTGTGGTTGTCGACGCGTTCGATTACGGCGCGAACAGTTTCGCCCTTGCGATAGAAATCGGTAGGGATTTGTTGGTCTTTAGGAAGAAGAAGCTCGTTCTTGTCGTCGTCGAGAAGAAGAATTTCCTTTTTCCATAGTTGGTACACTTCGCCCGAAACGATTTCGCCTTCCATTTCCTTAAATTTAGAGTATATAGCATCTTTTTGCAAATCAAGAATCTTGCTGGCAAGAGTTTGACGCAAATTCAAGATAGCTCGACGACCAAACTTAGCGAAGTCGATTTTCTTGGTATGTTCTTCGCCCACCTCACAATCGGGATCGGGATCTTCGGGGTCGTTCTTAGCATCGGTGAGGCTGATTTGTTTCGCAGGATCGGTAACTTCACCATCGGGAACGATGGTAAGGTTCTGGTAGATTTCACAATCGCCCTTGTCGGGGTTCATAATCACGTCGAAGTTTTCATCGCTACCAAACATTTTAGCGATTACGCTACGGAATGATTCTTCCAAGACACTAATCATAGTTGTCTTGTCAATGTTTTTCAGCTCTTTAAACTCTGAAAATCTATCCACCATATCGATGGTTTCCACTTTCTTTGCCATAATTCTATTTAAACTGAATCAAGTATTTAGTATATTTTATTTCGTCATAATTAAAAGTCTCGTCTTCGCAAACTTGTATCGGTCGTTTAGCTCCTTCAGGCTTCACTTTCTTGGTTGTGCTGATCACGAAGTTGTTTTCGGCAACTTCTTTGAGAATTCCTTTGATTTTGCGTCCATCCTTTGTGAGTACTTCGACTTCTTCGTCGATGTACTTTTCGTATTGTCGTTTTACCTTGAAAGGTGAGGTCAGTCCGGCCGAACCCACTTCAAGTTCGTAATCTTCTGTGTCACGATCGAAGTGGCTTTCGATGGCTTTAGTGAGCTTAGCGCAGTCGTCGATGCTCACACAGTCCATTGAATCTATTTCTACTACAATGTTGTTGTCTCGACTTATTGCTACGTCGACAAGAAAGAGCTCGCTTCCTTCGATAGCAGATTCAATTACTTTTGTTAGTTCTGATTTTTCAATCATAATGTGTAAAAGTTATAAAAAAGAGGGAGCATCCTGCCCCCTCCGCATCCATTCCAAGTGCAAATATACGATATATTTGTGAGAAATACGCTATAAGTGAGTGGTAATTGGTGAAGGAGAGTGAAAAATAAACGATAAATTAATATCTTTTAAGAATTAATAACATTTGCTTGAAATAAGTATAAAAAAGAATACGGGGTGTGATGAGTAATTACAATAAATGCCTAACTTTGCAGAGGTTAAAGGTGTTGTAGCAGAATGGCACCTTGAATATTGAGTGATATATGGCTAAAACAAGTTATAAAAATCTATTGTTTGATCTTGGAGGCGTGATATTGGACCTGAAAAGAGAGGATTGTGTGCGCGCGTTTGAAGCATTGGGGATGACTGATGCTGCGAATGTGTTTGGAGAGTATTCTCAAACAGGAGTATTTCTTGCTCTCGAGGAAGGACAGATAGGGGTGGATGAGTTTCACTCTAAACTGAAGAAAGATTTACCTTGCGGAGTTACTGATGAACAGATAGATGAGGCTTTTGGTTGCTTTTTGGTGGGTATTCCTATGGCACGACTTGATGCATTGATGAAATTGCGAGAAAAATATAATGTGTATTTGCTTTCCAACACAAATCCTATTCACATTAATGGCAGGATAAAGCAGTATTTCGGTGCAGGTGGCAAGTCGATGAGTGATTATTTTGACGGAGTGGTGTTGTCGTATGAAGCTAAAGCGGCAAAACCTTCCATTAAAATTTTTGAATATGCAATGTCGCATCTTGGAATCATACCTCAGGAAACACTGTTTTTAGACGATTCGCAGAAAAACCTTGATGCGGCTTCGACTTGTGGATTTGGAACAGCTTTGGTGAAGCCGGGAGAGGAATTTGTTGAGGTTCTGAAAAGGTGTATCGCAATGTAGTGTATGTGCTGAAAAAATATCGATGAAATGGAGATAATCAGAGGGAAAAATATTGAAAAGAGTGTTGGCATAACTGCTACAATAGGAATGTTTGATGGGGTACATATAGGGCATCAAACATTGCTTGCGTCACTGCGTGAAGAATCGCAGAGAAGGGGGACTAAAAGTGCAGTGGTGACATTTTCTCAACATCCGCAGAGGGTGTTGCGTCCTGAATGTGGCTTGAAGATGTTGATGACACTCGAAGAACGTCTTAGAGCGCTTGAAAAACAAGGGGTAGATGTGGTGATTCTTCTTGATTTTACCCCCGAATTATCACGATTAGATTCGTTAGACTTCTTAAGACTATTGAAAAGTGATTATGGTGTGGAAACTCTTTTGATGGGGTTTAATCATCGATTTGGATGTGCGAGAGATGAATATTTTGAAGATTATGTGGCTCATGGCAAGTCGATAGGAGTTGAAGTGGTGAGGGCGGTTGAGTATCAAGGAGAATTTAGTCCTGTAAGCTCTTCGCTAATAAGGAAAGTGCTCGAAGAGGGTCGTGTGGACTTGGCAAAAAACTATCTTTCAAGGCCATTTGAACTTTCGGGAGAGGTGGTGCATGGGTTTAAAAATGGGCGTAAGTTGGGTTATCCGACAGCAAATATAGATATTACTTCCGAATTAATTCTACCACATAAGGGGGTGTATACGGTGATTGCCGAACTTGAAGATGGTAACCGTTATGGAGGAATGGCCAATATTGGTGTGCGCCCTACAGTAGTTAAGGGTGGAAATCAAACTTTTGAGGTGAATATCTTTGATTTTGAAGGTGATTTGTATGGGCAGGTTTTGAAAGTGCAGTTTGTGAAGTTTATGCGTTCGGAAATGAAGATGAACTCACTCGAAGAGTTGAAGCAACAGTTGGCGCGTGATGCACAATCGTGCAGAAAAGTGCTGGAAAGAATATAATAAAAACGATAGATATATGAAAGTTATTGACTTTGGCGAATGTAATTCGCTTGTTGGAGTGTATGTGAAAGAATTACGCGACAAGAATGTACAAAAGGACTCAATGCGTTTTCGTCGAAACCTGAAACGCATAGGAGAGATTATGTCGTATGAAATTTCAAAAACGCTTGCTTACGATGCGGTAGATGTTGAAACTCCACTTGGAGTGGCGGAATGTGCTGAAATATCTGATAATGTGGTACTTGCAACGGTGTTGCGTGCAGGATTGCCATTTCATGAAGGTTTCTTGTCTTATTTTGATAAAGCTGAAAATTCTTTTGTATCGGCGTATAGAAAATATACTGATGAAAAGCATCAAGATTTTGAAATAGAGATAGGATATATAGCTTCACCATCGTTAGATGGTAAGACTCTTATAATTGCCGATCCTATGCTTGCTACAGGTGCGTCGATGGAGCTTGCTTATCGGGCGCTTCTTACTAAGGGAACTCCGGCTAAGGTGCATATTGCATCGGTTATAGCATCAAAACAAGCTATTGATTATGTGAAGGATAAATTTGCCGATGTTGATGCTACCTTGTGGGTGGCGGCTGTTGATCCTATTTTAAATGAGCACGCATATATAGTGCCGGGACTTGGTGATGCCGGAGACTTGTCGTTTGGCGAAAAATTGTGATTATTATCTTACGTGAATAAAACAAATAAAGCACTTCATCACGAAGTGCTTTATTTGTTTGTCGCCGTATTTAACCGGCCAACACTAAATTCAATCTTTTTTTACCTTGTAGGGCAATAATTAAATATTACCCAAAAAAACTAACAACTAATAAACATTACTTATTACCTATTGAGATAATTACAACAACTATTATATAAATGAATCAAAAAACTTTCATTTCTAATAACTAAAAAAACTCTTTTTCTTAGTATGAATCATAGGTTAGGAATCCAATGTGTCAATAGACAAATATTTAATTTTTGTACTTTGACAATGCAAAGATAAATAGTAAAAATGTTGTGTGAATAAATATATAAGTGAAATATAAATAAAAATAGGCCTTATTTTTTTATAAAGCATTGAAATATAGGATATAGCTGATATTCGAAATTTATGGAAATATAAATAATGATATTAAGAAAATGAACCTATTTTCATTACACTTGTTTCGAATGTTTCGCGATCTTTCGCTTTGCTTTTGATTTTATTTCTATAAGTATAGATAGTGTTTACTGAATAGTTGAGGAAACTTGCGATTTTGGTACTATCTTCTACGCCCATTCGTAGAAAAGCATATATGCGTAGTTCGGTGGTGAGGTGTCCGGGTTCTTTGATGATTATTTGCTCTTCGGGGATGAGCAGATTATTGAATTCATCGATGAAAGTGGGGTAGATGTGTAAGAACGTAGCATCGAAGATGTCGTAAAATTGTTTGTGCTGGCCTTCGGTGAATTTGTTTGTTTTAGCCAT
Organism: Bacteroidales bacterium; assembly: GCA_015061055.1. Classification (GTDB taxonomy): domain Bacteria; phylum Bacteroidota; class Bacteroidia; order Bacteroidales; family Muribaculaceae; genus RGIG4576. Next base: position 23,946 of record SUXH01000007.1, on the reverse strand, counting down.
TTTCAACAATTCTTCCACTTGTCCGGCAGTGATTTTTCGTGTAACTATCTTGCTGAAGTTGTCAAGACGTTCCATATATATGGAACATATATCGAGGAAGTGTCCAATATATTCTTCTTTGATGCTGTTGGCTTTTTTGAGCTCTTGGCGAGCTTGTTTTGCGCGATTGGACTGTCCCACTACGACAACGATGATTATGATAAGTCCCACTGTAAGGATACCAACTAAGAAATTAGTGAAAACCAATGTTTCACGTTGTTTATCAAGTTCTTTTTTGTAGGCTCCGTCGATAAGTGGGATGATTTTAGACACTTCAGCAGTACGTAAGCGTGCATTACAGAATACCGCATCGCTAAGTGACGACGAAATATAGTTGTAGGCGTGTTTGATATCACCTTTGTTGTATAGATATATAGCCAATTCTTGTATGGCCATAGTTTCTTTCACCGAACATTTGATGTCGCTTATAGCAGCAAGTGCCATATAATGAGCTGCTACGTCATTTTTACCCTCGCTTTTCTTTATTGAAGCCATATTGTGTGCCGCACGTGCATAAATGTTGCTATTTGCCGGAATTTCCTCGATTAATTCGCTAAAAAGCAGTTTAGCTTTGCTGAGTTGTTGGTTGGCTACGAAGTGCTCAGCAAGGAATAATTTGTAAGTGGGCGAATTCTCCTCGAGATGTTGGATTTGCTTATCGCGGTAGTAGTTGAGCAGTTTCGAATAGTTTTCGTACAACTCTTTATTGCCGTAGGCGTAAGTGCACATATAAGCATATAGCTGTCGACTTGTGTCGAGCCACTCCGTAATAAGAGATTCGGGGATAGAAGTTGCTTCTACTCTATTGAGTGAGGTTATACCTTCCTTAAAATATCCAAGTATGGCAAGTGTTTTGATACGTCCGAGTTCGGCCGCAATAATCAAAGAAGAGTCGTTGAGAATTCTTGATACGTGTAAAGCCTTGTCGAAGTAGAAAAGAGCCGAGTCGGAAATGAATGTCTCGTATTCTTTGCCTAAGTCGAGGCAGGCTTCGAAAATGTAATAATTGTTGTTGTTTGATGAGAATGCACTGTTCTTTAAAGAGTCGATTCGTGCAGTTTTAACTTTATCGTAGATTGATTTTTGGGAGATTTCGTTATCAAGCAGTTCAAGATCTTTTGGCGACAGCAAGTTTTGAGCCGTTGCGATGTTTAACGACATTAAAATCGAGCAAGACAGGAGAATGTATTTTATCATATATATAAAATAAACGATATGAAGTAGAAATAGTATCACAAAGTTAGGAATTATAATTGATTTATGACATATAAGTATTGTGTAAAATTGTTATCTTTGTGCAATTATGAAGAAGGGTAAATCAGGTAATAGTAAGTACTATAAGCAAATATTTTCAATAGGGCTTCCGATTCTTCTCGGGCAGCTTGGCGTGATAATCACCGGTTTTGTGGATGTGATGATGGTGGGGCGTTATTCTACTGAAGCTTTGGCGTCGGCATCGTTTGTGAACAGCATTTTTAATTTGATGAATATCGTGTGCTTGGGGTTTTCTTATGGGATTACTCCAATAGTGGGAGCTTATTATGCAAAAGGAGAGGATAGAAAGCTAGGAGCGGTGATGAAAACCGCGTTGATACTTAATGTGATATTTGGATTGTTGTGCGGAGTGGTGATGCTTATTGTGTACGTTTTTCTCGATGAAATGGGGCAACCTGAGCATCTTTTGCCGCTTATGAAACCATATTATTTAGTGATTTTTGTGTCGATGTTTCCGTTGGTAGTCGTGAATGCTCTACGTCAATTTACCGACGGCATTACCGATACAAAATTAGGGATGATAATCTTATTGGGTGGTAACGTGCTTAATATAGCAGGTAACTGGTTCTTGATATATGGGAAATGTGGTTTTCCGGAGTGGGGCTTGTTTGGTGCCGGAGTGAGCACTCTTGTGGCAAGATTACTTATGCTTGTTGCATACGTGATATGTATATTAGTTGAAAAACGCTATAGAGAGTATTTGTACGGATTCATCGAAGGATTCATAACATTTAGCGAAATGCGACGAGTAACAAGACTCTCGTTTCCAATATCGATGCAGATGGGGATGGAAACTGCAATATTCACAATAGCAACAGTGTTTGTGGGTTGGATTGGAGCTGAATATCTTGCTGCATATCAAGTGGTGGTAGTTATGGGAACCTTTGGCTTTATGGTGTATTATTGTTTTGGGGCGAGTATGTCAATAATGATAGCGAATTATGCCGGTGTGGGTGATAAGGAACAAGTGCGTCGTTGTGCGAAATCGGGTTATGTCATAATCTTGGGAAGTGCATTGTTGGCGTCATTGATGTTCTTGCTTGTTGGAGAGCAGATTATAGCATCGTTTACGGAGGATAAAGTAGTGATAGGAATAGCAATGTCGCTTATAGTGCCATGGATAGTGTATCAGTTTGGAGATGCCACTCAAGTGGCATACGCAAATGCTTTGCGAGGAATTAAGTGTGTGATGCCTGTTATGAAATATGCATTTATATCGTATATAGTGCTTGGTATACCGATGTGCTATGTGTTTGCATTTCCGATAGGTGGAGGAATTATAGGTGTATTCCTGTCGTTTGCCTTAGCATTGCTTGTGGCAGGATTGTTGTTTATGAGACGTTTCTACAAAGAACTTGAAAAAGGAGAGTTAAAATGATTTTTTAAAGTATTATTTGTTTGGGCATAAAATAATCAGTATATTTGTATTGTTGATAGAGAACATAAAACAATTAAACTTACCACGAAAATAACGTTGTATTTGAAATTATAATTGAGCTTGGAGTTATGAACGAAAAATCAATAGAACAAAAGGTTAAACGATTAGGCGCGATATTCAGCGCAATGGTGGAGAATTATAATACATTTGATTCGGTGTGGAAAAATATCAGTTTGGCGCGCGAAGCTTTTACCATAATGAAAGAGTTACCTATGGTAGTAGAAGGTGAATATGCTACGCCGGTCGAGAAGGCTTCGATTTTAAGCCAAATGCTTGATCAAATGGAAGAAACACTTACACCTCGATTCTGCATAGAAGTGCGAGAATATATACACTCGTTGAATGCCGATGATGAAAGCAACAATGAAGAATTGACACAGTTGCGCGATTTTATTGATGAAAGTTTCCCTATGGAAGAGTATTGCAAGAAGTATTCAAAAATATTGAAGTTTGACCCGATAGAGCGTACTCAAAAGTGGGAAGATGTAATCTATGACGTAGAACAGGAATGTGCTGAAATATTGAAGGATGAGCCGAAGGGGATGGGCTTCTGTTTTTCATATTGGAGCACCAAGCGAAGTGTATTGGAAAAATATGGCATTAGTTGGAAATCGCCCGGATCGATGAATCCGAGAGTTATGTTTGACTAAAAGGAATTAATTAAACGAACGTGATATGCAAGAAGCCATAGAACTATATAACAAGGCGATCGATGTGTTGCTTGAGGTGGGCAATGAACACTCAAAAGAAATGAAGTCGATATATAACAATACGACGAAACAGGAAGAAGAAGTGTTGTCCCTCTTGGATAAAGTGATAGAGCTTGGAATGATTGAAGTGTATCCATTAAAGGCGTTGCTTGTGGCATCGAATAATTGGTCTACATTTTTGATCGTGAGAATGGGATTTTTCCAAGATATTTTATTGGAAGGAATTGAGAAAGGCTGTTTGAAACCCGATATGGATCTTGCTTGGCAATGGCTTGAGGTTGCAACAAAAAATAATGATCCTGAAGAATTTATGTTGGATATGGATCTTTATTACGACATCTTGGTTACTGCAGCCGAAGAAGGCAATGATATAGCTTGCGACATCATGAATACAATTTGGGAACCTGAGAATATTATTGAAGAAGACTGAACCACTGTTAGATATGAAACCGATAAATTTAATTCTCTCAAAACCATTGGAAAAACTTGCGTTAGGCGCATCACGTTTTTGGGGTAATCCCGATTTGCCTAAAGATGTAAAATATCCGATGTATATTGATTCTGAAGGAGATGAATATCCTTATTTCTTTGTTTGCCAAATCAATTTGGAAGATATAGCGCCTTACGATACCGATAACCTGTTGCCTCATAGTGGCTTGTTGTCATTTTTTGCCAAGATAGACTATTATATGGGTTATTGCGATGATTTTTATGTTGGTGTAACAGAGGGTGTTAGTGATACTGATGCTGTGAAAGTGATGTACTTTCCGACGTGTGACGATATGGAAGAGGTGGTGTTGTTGGACGATAACGACGAACCAAGCTCTCCTTGCGAGTTGCAGATAGAATTCAGTCACACAAGAGAGCCATTGAGCGAAGAACATTCTCTATTGGCACTCCCTACTCATCGTCCATGGGAAACGTGGGATTCTCCTTATGAGGATTGGCAGATTTTACTTCAGGTAGATTCTTTCTCGGGCGATGATTTTGACTTGAATTTTATTGATTTTGGGGTACTTGATATACTCATTTCTCCAACAGATTTAAAGAATCGGGTTTATGATAGGGCAAGAGCGATAGTGTTGTCGACGTAGATTGTGGTAAGTTCCCCAAAAATAAACATAAGCAGATATTAATCGAATAAAACCATAATATGAAAAGGAAACTTCAAATTCTCAAAAATGACCCTTGGTTGGAACCGTTTAGGGGTGCAATTGAAGGTCGTCATGAAGATGTGTTGCGTAAAGAACGTGAGTTGGTTGGCGAGGGTGATTCGTTGAGCGATTTCGCCAATGGTCATCATTTCTTTGGTTTGCATCGCGACAAGAACGGATGGAAATTCAGAGAGTGGGCTCCCAATGCTACTTGCATCTATATGGTGGGTACTTTCAATAATTGGGAAGAACGTGAAGAATACAGCCTTGTACGAGGTGAAAATGGTGTGTGGGAGTTGGCTTTACCCGCCGATGCTATCAAGCATGGTGATTTGTATAAGTTACGCGTGTATTGGAGTGACGGTTGTGGCGAACGTATTCCTTCGTATGCTACTCGAGTCGTACAAGATGAAGTGTCGTATATATTCTCGGCTCAAGTGTGGGCACCTGAAACACCTTACCAATTTAATGATGCCGATTTCAAATCGAATGTGTCGCCATTGCTTATATATGAATGCCATATCGGAATGGGTCAGAACAAAGAAGGAGTGGGAACCTACGATGAGTTTCGCGAAAAAGTGCTTCCTCGTGTGAAGGCTGATGGCTATAATGCTATCCAGATAATGGCAATTCAGGAACACCCTTATTATGGTTCGTTTGGATATCACGTGTCGAACTTCTTTGCCGCATCAAGTCGTTTTGGTACACCGGAGGAATTGAAACATTTGATTGATACAGCTCACTCAATGGGAATAAGTGTGATAATGGATATAGTACACTCTCATGCCGTAAAGAATGAGTTGGAGGGGCTTGGTAGATTTGACGGAAGCTACGACCAATACTTCTATGGTGATGATCGTCGCGAACACCCTGCTTGGGATTCGTTATGTTTCGATTATGGAAAGAACGAGGTGATACACTTCTTGTTGTCGAATTGTAAATTCTGGCTGGAAGAATATCATTTCGATGGATTCCGCTTTGATGGAGTAACTTCAATGTTGTATTATAATCATGGATTGGGGCAAGCATTTGGTGGATATGACGACTATTTCAATGGAGGACAAGATACCAATGCAATAACTTATCTTGCACTTGCCAATAAGTTGATTCACGAGGTGAATCCAAATGCTATAACCATAGCCGAAGAAATGAGTGGTATGCCCGGTCTTGCTACTAAATTTGAATGGGGTGGAATGGGCTTTGACTATCGTATGGCAATGGGCATTCCCGACTATTGGATAAAGATGATTAAGGAAAAGAAGGACGAAGATTGGCACCCTACATCGATATATTGGGAACTTACCAATCGACGTGCCGATGAAAAGACTATCAGTTATGCCGAAAGCCATGACCAAGCTCTTGTGGGTGACAAAACACTTATTTTCCGCTTAATCGATAGCGATATGTATTGGCATATGATGGTTGATGATGATAATATGAACGTGGATCGAGGTATTTCGCTTCACAAAATGATTCGTCTTGTAACCTGTGCTACTATCAATGGAGGTTACCTTAATTTTATGGGTAATGAATTCGGACATCCTGAGTGGATAGACTTTCCTCGTGAGGGAAATGGTTGGAGTTATAAATATGCACGTCGTCAATGGGATTTGGTTGACCGAGAAGATTTGAAATATCGCTTCTTGAATGCATTTGATAATGCTATGATAGGATTGATAGGTGGTAAACGTAATTTCCAAAATCAACCGGTAGAAAAGTTGTGGGAAAAGGACGATGACCAAGTGCTTGCGTTCAAGCGTGGCGACCTTGTATTTGTATTCAACTTTAATCCGTCAAAATCATTTACTGATTACGGAATTCTTGCACCCGAAGGCGAATATTCCGGAGTGATGAATACCGATGCACCAGAATTTGGCGGTCATGGTAATATTAGTGATGATGTTAAGCACTTCACTCTTCACGATGAGTTGTACAGCAAATATGGTGTGAGTTGGTTGAAACTTTATCTGCCAGCACGCACAGCTCAGGTGCTGCGATTGAAGAAGTCGCGCAAGCCTGCTGCTACGAAGGCTGTAACAAAGAAAGGTGTAACAAAGAAGGTAACAGCTAAAAAGCCAACAAAGAAGGTAACTGATAAGAGCAAAATAAATTGATAAGAGATACTTGTAGAGAGATTTTGTTTTAATAATTATATATTAAGGTTAATAGGTAGAGCCGGTAGCGAAGTGATTCAGCCACCGGCTCTTGTGTTTTGATATAAGTCTTTATATTTACAGGCGTAAATCTTGTAAGATTATACGGAAAATCGCAAAATCAAAGATTCGTTGTCGTGTGGAATACGTGTTTGGCTTTATTGAGTGTTCGATGGGCAGTATTCACAAGGAGCGTATAATAGTGTAAAAGCTAAAAATATGCCACATTGATAGTCAGGTAGTTATCCTTCCCTCGAAAAACTTTGAAATTTGAGTGAAAAAATAGAAAAAGTTTTGCTAAATTTGTGAAATCAAAATCACATTAGCGGTAGTCTTAAATAGGTTCTGACTACTCGCTAATGAAAAAATGAATTTATAGAACCTTCATTAAATAAAAAACTATTTATTATGAGACGGATTGTATTATTGTTGATTTTGTGCGTAAGTTGCCTCTATGTATTTGGACAAACTGAAGAATATAAATATGGTAAAGTAACCAAAGAAGAAGTTGAAATGGATGTCTATGCTGCTGATCCGGATGCAGAAGCAGTGGTTCTAAATGAAAAAATACTTGTGTATTATGATATTTCGGTGCGAGATTTTAAGTTGGTTACTGAGGTAAGTAGAAAAATAAAAATATTGAAAGATTCGGGTAAAAAATGGGGAGATGTGGAGTTTGACTATTGGGAATCTACTCATTCTAAAGAATATATCTCAGGCTTTAATGCGGCTTCTTATAATTTAGTGAATGGGAAGGTAGAAAAGACTAATTTAGATAAGAAATATATAAATACAGAGAAATTATCGGATGTGCGTCGTCGTAGAAAATTTTCTTTACCGGAGGTGAAAGTGGGTACGGTAATAGAGTATAAATATAAAATCACATCTGATTATATATATAATGTTCCAGTTTTGTATTTTCAAGACTATATACCGGTTAAAACAGGCTATATAGAAGTTTCTATTCCTCAATATTTGCGTTTTAATTCTTCATTGCGAGAGCATAAGCAATTTCATTATGTGCGTGATGTGGATAATACGACAGTGAGCGGTACTCGAATCACCTATGCAAATGAAGTGATGAAATTTTTTGTAAATGATATGCCGGCATTAAAGGCGGAACCTTTTGTGTGGTGTGTGAATGATTTTCGAGCAGGTATAGTTTATGAAATTACAGCAATAGATATGCCTGATTATAAGAAGAATTTTTCGGTAGATTGGGCTGATGTAAATAATGCCTTAAAGCGAAGCGATTTTGCATCTCAATTTAAGACTAAGAATCCGTATAAGGAAGAAGTAGCAGCAATTGTTGCCGCTACGAAAGGCAATGACCAAGAATGTATTACGCAAATATTGAAATTGGTACAGGGTAAGATAAAATGGGACGGAACACGCCGATTAATATCAGAAGATGTGTCAAAAGCGATTAAAGATGGTGCAGGTTCGAGTGCCGATAAGAATTTTGTCTTGGCAGGAGCATTGCGTGATGCCGGTTATGATGTGTCGGCAGTTCTTATGAGTACTCGAGAGCAAGGGCGTTTGCCTCTTACTCATGCCTCACAAGATAAAATACGCACTTTTATATTACGTGTAAATCTGCCAAATGGAAAGTTTGTGTATCTTGATGGTGCAAGTATCTTCTCTAATTATAATATTTTGCCTAATAATCTACTTGTAGATAGAGCGCGTTTGTATGATCCTAATGGAAATGGAGAGTGGTTGGATCTTACTCGATTGGTGCAAAATAACAGCTCTTGTTATGTAAAGGCTTCAATAACCGATAATGGTCAATTAAAAGGTGTGGCTACAAAGGCTTATACTAATCAGTTTGTGTATGATTTTAATGCTAATATAGATGATTATAAAAGCCTTGATGAATATAGTGAATCTGTTGAAAAACGCTATGAATTGAAAGTGGATAGTATTGATGTTAAGAATAGAGAAACGTCTCGTTGCCTTGAAACGATTACGTTTACTAAAGATGTAATATCAACGGATAGTCTTATATATGTAAATTCATTTCCATTTCCAATGATAAAGGATAATCCATTTAAGAATCCGGAACGGACTATGCCTGTGGAATTTGCTTATCCTTGTACTTATAAGTTTGTTACAGAACTTGAATTGCCTGCCGGTTATGTTTTGGCAGAGGCTCCGGAGAACAAGAAAGTTACAGCTTGTAAAAATGCATTATCATTAACCTATTACACCAGAAATGACAGTAATGGTAAGATTTCTATTGTATTGGAAGTGAAAGAAAATGAAGTGATATTGCCAGGTAGTGCAATATCAAACATAAGTGGCTTCTATGATATTTTATCAGAATTCTCTAATAGTCAAATTGTGTTGAAACGTCAATAGGAAGCAATTATGAAACGAGGTATATTCTTGATTCATTTATGTTTTGTTGCAATTATATCGATAGCTCAAAATTATTCAATAGCTTTAATTCCCGACTCGTTATTGGAGAATAGCAATCAGGTAGTGCGTTGTCGTGAATATAAGGTGAATGTGAAGAATCTGTCGCAGGCTAATTGTGTTTTTAAAGAAGCGGTTACGATTCTTAATGATTTTGGGAGAAGTGCATTATCGTTTGCGACAACTGTGTCTAAATATGAATCATTGAAGTCGTTTCGAGCAATAGTGTATGATAAAGAAGGAAAGCCAATAAGAAAATTCAAGAAGTCGGATTTGAAATATAGTGAAATATCATCTCATTTGGCATCAGATATTGCACATTATTTCTATTCATTTCCTTCTTATGGCTATCCTTGTACTGTTGAAGTTGAGTATGAAAAGAGCTTGCAAGATTTTGTTGCGAGTTACCCTACATTTGTTATATTTTCCAATAGAGGCGGTGAGTCCTTGCAAAGAGCTTCTTATGAGATTTGTTTGCCACAAGAAATGCAGATAAATACGTTGAATGTAGGATGTGATTTGGCTCATAGTGTATCTTCGGAGAATGGTGTAAATATACAAAAATGGGAAGTATATGGGATTAAGGCTGTAAAGGCGGATTATTATATGCCTGAAATGAAACAAGCGATGTATGTTACACCTTTAAAATTGGAATATAATGGTAAGATTCTTGGAATGTCATCGTGGACTGAATTTGGGAGCTGGTTAAATTCTTTGTTTGAAGGTCGAGATGTGTTAAGTGATGAGCTGAAAAATAAGGTGCATGAGTTGGTGAATGGCATTTCGGATGATAGAACAAAGGTGAAAAGATTGTATGAATATATGACGACTAATTGCAGGTATGTAAGTATTCAAATAGGAATAGGAGGAATTCAACCTATGAGCGCAGAAGATGTTTATAGAACAAAGTTTGGCGATTGCAAAGGGTTGTCATTTTTCTTGGGAGCGATGCTTAAAGAAATAGGAATTAAATCAAATCTGGTGTTTATAAGTACGGAGAACAAGCGACTTAATAAAGATAAAATATCACTTGTTACAACGAATCATGCTATATTGAGAGTTCAACTTGCAGACGAAGTCTTATGGCTTGAATGTACGAATCCCGAATTGCCTTTTGGTTTTATTCATAATGATATTGTGGGACACGATGCAATCGTCATTGATGGTGAAAATACCCATATTGCAACTCTCCCCCAGTATCCTGATAGTGTGAATAGAAGTAATCAGTCGGTTTTAATTGAAATAAATGAGACCGGTGAGGCTCAATTTGAGATGAATTTTATTAATGAAGTGGGTGAATATGATTATGTTGATGCACTTGCTACAATAGATGATGATAAGAGAAAGTCTTATTTGCTTAAGCAGATATCGATACCTAATATAGTGATTAATGATATAAAGGTATCAAAAATTGAGGAACAGCAGCCCAAAATAGAAATGCGAGTAAAAGCAAGTGCTTATAGATATGGAAACAAGGCAGGAGCAAGATATTTTGTGCCGTTGAATCCATTCCGCAAGCAATTTTCTAAACTTGATAAAACGAGATTATATGATATTGATGTGAAATATGGATATGTTCAAAACGATACAATAAAAATAAAATTGCCTCAAAATATTACAGCAGAAGTGTTACCTAAAAAAAATATTAAAGAATATGATTTTGGTCGAATTTACTCAAATGTAATGATGAATGGTAATGTGATTACAATTGAGCAGAGTGTTTGGCTGAATTCCGGAGTATATTCAAAGAGTGAAGTGGAATATTTTAATGAATTTTTTTCAACCATTAATAATAGTTATTTGTCAAAAATAATATTGAAAGAAACAAAATAATATAAATATGAAATAGATAGAGCCGGTGGCGAGGTGATTCTGCCACCGGCTCTTGTGTGTGTTTCATAGTAGGGCTGTAAAATAAGGCCTTTTTTTAACTTTTCATCTATTGTTGGAGCTTTTATATATTAGACACTTGAAGTGTCAAAAAAGTTTATTCGGAGAAGAAGTCTTTGTCGACGTGATAGTTTTGCTCTTTGGCAGATGTTTGAGGTTTGCTTAGATAGTCAAAGAATTTCATTCTTGATTTGCTCTCTTTCATAAACATTGCTTTTGTGCCTTCGTCGGAAGCTTCAAAATTAAGAGCATTGTTAATCGAAATGCCTTTTGCAAAGTTGATTGCATCTTGGTTAGCTCCGATATAAGTGAAAACCCACCCATTTGTTTTCAGATTCTCAACAAGAGCTTTGATTGCCTTATTGTCGTATTCTCGTGAAGTATTTTCGTATCCATCGGTGATGATTGTAACGAGTACTTTATTGTCGGGAGCAACGTGTTGTCTTAACTTGTTGATAGAAAATCCCATTGCATCAAATAGAGGAGTTCCATAATTAGGACAATATTTTTCGGCATCGATTTCATTGATTGAAGAAGCAGGAATACAGTCGTGAATAGTTTTGATGCATTCGGAGTTAAATGACACTAACGATACGAAATGTTCTTGATCGGGGAAATCGGTTTGAGCCTTGCGAATGGTTTGGATAGTTTCGTTAAGTCCGCTGATAGCTTGGTGTTTGATGTACTCCATTGACCCACTTTCATCGATGATGATTAGATTAAAAATTCTTGTTTTCATTTTTTTCCTTTGTTTTGTTGTTTGTAATGTGCTGCGAGTGTAGTAGCGAATAACTATTTTTCTCTAAAAATGAAATTACAAATACTGTGCCAAAAAAAGATTTGGCAGAATAAAATTTTATACCTATTATATAGGTATATATGTATATATAAGGTGTGGAGTGTTGAAAAAAAGTTGAAATAGGGTGATTAGAATAAAAATTTTTGTCTAATTTTGTCGCCGATTTTATGGAAACGCGGTTAAGGCGATAACTGCAACAAAACATATATACAAGTAAGATAAAAAGCAGATGGCAAAGAATTTAGTGATAGTGGAGTCTCCAGCAAAGGCTAAGACAATTGAGAAGTTTTTGGGTAAAGACTATACCGTTCTGTCGAGTTACGGACACATACGCGACCTGCGCAAGAAGGACTTTAGCATCGATACCGATAAGGATTTCTCTCCCGAATATGAAATCCCTGCCGATAAGAAAGAATTGGTTAAAGCCTTGAAGAAAGCTGCAAAGGATGCCGAGATGGTGTGGTTGGCATCCGATGAGGACCGCGAAGGAGAAGCTATCGCATGGCACTTATATGAAGTGCTTGGATTGAAGGCGGAAAACACAAAGCGCATCGTGTTTCACGAAATTACAAAGAATGCTATTCTTAACGCAATCGAAAATCCACGAGATATCGATATAAACCTTGTTGATGCTCAGCAAGCACGCCGAGTACTCGACCGCATTGTAGGTTTTGAATTGTCGCCTATATTGTGGAAGAAAATCAAACCGGCATTGTCGGCTGGACGTGTACAGAGTGTGGCAGTGCGTCTTATCGTGGAGCGAGAAAAGGAGATAAAGTCGTTCAATAGCGAGCCATATTTCCGCGTAGTGGCTCAGATGAAACCCGAAAGCGCAAATACTATAGTAAATGCTGAATTGAGTAAACGCTTGGCTACCGAAGCTGAAGCTCGTGAACTTCTTGAAGCGTGCAAGAAAGCTGTGTTTACAGTGGGTGATGTTACAGTGAAACCGGTGAAGAAGTCGCCGGCTCCTCCGTTTACTACATCAACTTTGCAACAAGAAGCATCACGCAAGTTGGGATTTACTGTGTCGCAAACGATGATGGTGGCTCAAAAACTATATGAATCGGGATACATTACGTATATGCGAACCGACTCTCTAAATTTGTCATCGCTTGCAATTGCAACTATCAGCGCCGAAATCAAGGAACAAATAGGTGAAGAATACTTGAAGGTACGCAAGTATCACACAAATTCTAAGGGGGCTCAAGAGGCTCACGAAGCAATTCGCCCAACGTATATAAATAAACACGAGATTCCGGGAACTGCTCAAGAGAAGAAGCTATATAGCCTGATATGGAAACGTACTATTGCATCTCAAATGGCAGATGCTGAGTTGGAAAAAACCAATGTAGACATCAATATATCGAATCGTAGCGAACATTTCGTAGCTACAGGCGAAGTGGTGAAGTTTGATGGATTCTTGAGGGTGTATATGGAGTCGACCGATGACGACACTGTTGATGCTGATGTAAATATGCTTCCTGTGGTGAAAGTAGGTGAATTGGTAACAGCCGAAAGAATTACTGCTACAGAACGTTTTACTCAACACCCACCGCGCTACACCGAGGCTACTCTCGTAAAAAAACTTGAAGAGCTTGGAATAGGTCGCCCTTCAACTTATGCTCCTACGATTTCTACTATTCAGAATCGTGAATATGTGGAAAAGGGTGAGAAATCGGGTAAGAAACGTGAGTACTCGGTACTAACTCTCGAAAATGGTGCTGTGAAAGCTGCTGTGAAGAGCGAAAATACCGGTGTCGATAAGGGTAAATTGATACCTACCGATATGGGAGTGATTGTGAACGATTTCTTGCAAGAGTATTTCCCTTCGATTATGGATTATAATTTCACTGCTACTGTGGAAGGTACTTTTGATAAGATTGCTGATGGAGAAGAAAAGTGGAACGAGGGTATTGCTCGATTCTATGGTACATTCCACCCTGATGTATTGAAGGTGTCGAATCTTCGTTTAGAGCACAAGGTGGGCGAACGTATTCTTGGCAATGATCCTAAGACCGGAAAACCGGTATCGGTGAAAATCGGTCGTTTCGGACCTGTGGTGCAACTTGGTAGTGCCGAAGCCGATGAAAAACCTCAATTTGCGTCGCTCAAGAAAGATCAATCTATCAATACTATCACCCTTGAAGATGCGATTAAGTTGTTTGAACTACCTCGCGATTTGGGTGAATTTGAAGGTGCGGTTGTGACTGTAGCTGTAGGTCGTTTCGGTCCATATATCAAGCACGACGGAAAGTTTGTTTCAATTCCCAAAGGGTATGCTCCCGAAACTATCACCCTTGAAGAGGCTCAACAACTTATCGTAGATAAGCGCGAGAGTGAAGCCAAGAAAGTGCTTCGCACATTTGACGAGGAACCGGAACTTGAAGTGCTAAATGGGCGTTTCGGTGTGTATATTGCTTATAAGAAAAAGAATTATAAAATACCTAAAGGTACAGATATTGAAACTCTCACGCTTGCCGATTGCTTGAAGATTGTAGAAGATGAGGGTAGTGCTCCAAAGAAAAAGGTGGTTCGTCGCAAGGCTGCGACAACAAAGAAAAAGTGATTGTTGAATATATAGTGAAAGGCAGATGCTTATCAGCGTCTGCCTTTCGTGTGTTTTTGTAGGGCTGTAAATTAATTGTAGCTATAAAATAAGTAATATATGAATCTCAATATCAATCATAGGGGGATATTGTGCTTTTCTTTTCTCTATTCCCTGAGCTGTAATTAATTGGGTTGTGTTTTTAGTATTAGTTTTTTTGCCCCTATGATTTTACATCACAAATTTAATATGAGATTATTAGAAACCGCTTTTTTCTGCAACATTGTAGTAGTTTTAAAGAAAAAGCATTAATTTTGATTGCAATTTTGCAATAAGATAAAAGTAGGCGAAATGAAATACGTAACAAAGATAATAATGATGTGCGCAGTGGGCGCAATGTTAATTAGCAGTTGTGCAAATGAGACTAAGGCTGTAGAAGGTGAGGAACAAAACACTATAGTAGCAGTGGATACGTTAGGCGTGAATGATTGCAGATATGTAAAAATCGATTCGCTCGAAGGGCTTGTAATATATTATCCTCAGTTCTCGCGAATAGACCTTGTCGTCGATGAAATGCCGTCTAAGGAAGATTCAAGCGTAGTGTATTGTGCGGCTGCCGCATTTACAGGTACTTACTTAGATGAATTTAAACACTCAAATATAGCAGGCGACCATGTTGCGGGTGGAGTGCGCCATAAAGGGTATTTATGTGAGGTTAATACAGGGTGTTTTGCTTATTATGGCGGTGGTGAATGGGAATTTGCTTATGGCGATCATGACCGACTTCTCGATAAAGCAGCCGAAAAAGGAGGAATGGCGTATTCGCAAGCTATGATGATATGTAAAGGTGAAGTGAAACAAACCTATCGCGTGAATCCTAAAAACACTCGTGATGTGAATGAGTTTCGTGCCTTGTGTGAACTTGATGGCAAGTTGTGTGTGATTGATTCCGATGGTTTTGTGAATTTTAGAGATTTTGTTGCTGATTTGTCAAAGGCAGGTGTAACTAATGCTATATATATGGATATGGGTGAAGGCTGGAACTATTCGTGGTGGCGTCATTCATGTGGCGAGGCAGTTGAGATTCACCCGGTAGAATCGGGTTATACCACCAATTGGATTACTTTCTATAAATAAGATTTTGAATAGGATATAGTTGTGAATAAAGAGGGAAAATACAATTTGGGTCGGTTTCTTGAGGCACAAGAATTCTGTGAGATATATACATTGGCATTGAGCGAGATGAAAGCGGGTCGTAAACGCTCACATTGGATATGGTATGTGTTTCCGCAAGTGAAAGGGCTTGGCTTGAGTTATAATTCGCGTTTATATGGCGTGGTTGATTTGGAGGAGGCTCGCCAATATTTAGCAGATGATGTGCTTGGTGCAAGGTTACGAGAAATAACCCAAGCAGTGCTGTCGCATAAAGATATTGAAGCGAATACGTTGATGAATGGCGAAATAGATGCTGTTAAATTGTGTTCTTCGATGACATTGTTTGATATTATTTCCCCAAATGATATTTTTGAAGAAGTTCTTGATGTTTTCTTTGAGGGAAAACGTTGCCGTAAGACTCTAGAGATTTGTGGGAAATTGTTTTAAGACAAGTTCTATAAATTACGTAAAAATATATATTTGTTCGATAGGTTCTGTTCCTTTGCATATTAGTGTTTGGTGGATGTTATGATTAGTAGATAGGGATTATTTGGTTAAGAGTTTTTAATGAGGATAATATTTAGTTATAGTTTATTAAAATAAGTGGGTGCGTATAGCATAATGTTAATACGAATATCTAAATTTAGGTAAATTATTTTAAATAACCGACTATGGCAGAATTTCTAAGCCGATTATTATGTGTATTTTGCATATTGGGAATTGCATCTTGTGATGATTCTCTTGAAACACCTAATGCTACAGATGAAAACGATTTATATATAGGTGCTCATCAATTAATTCGGATTTCTGACGGATTACATAGTTTCGACCGTCCTTCGTTTACCTGTTTTATCAAAGCTCCTGATGGCACAATAATCAAGCGTGAGGGGATTTTCGACAAGATAGATGGCACACCTACGCTAAACCTTATAAATGGATTGAAAGATGGAGAATATCAGATTCTTTATCTTGAATACCAACTTGATAACGCGGAAAATGAGAAATATAAGAAAGCTCATTACGGTCTTGGTTGCAAGGTTAGATTGCAAAATGGAGAAACCTCACTATTAAATAATTTTAGTTCGTCGATGAATATGTATGGAAGTGGAACAAAGGAAGATCCTTTTATTATTTCCAGCTATTCGCATTTGCTTGAACTCACTTTTGCAATAGAAGATGGTGATGAGGAAGCTGTTTGTTCTACATATAGACAGATTGCAGATATTGATATGGATTATGCATCTTATCGAAGCGATAACAACTTAGGGTGGCTACCAATAGGTACTGCTGCCAATCCGTTTCGTGGCACTTACATTGGTGCATCTACCGATAAAGTAGTTCACACCATTAAGAATTTGTGGTCGAATACGAAGGATATGAGTGGAGTAGGATTCTTCGGGTATATAGTCGATGCTAAGATTGATAGCCTTAATATAGACAATTGTACTATCAAAGGCGATTGTGCGGTAGGGGTACTTGCCGGTTGTGTGTTGCAGACCGGAGGTAATCGTGTCACCTCTGCTATTAGTAATTGTACTGTTTCCAATTCTTCGGTGTCGGCTTATGATAGCGAAACCAAACGAAACACTCTTATGATGGGTGGTATCTTGGGTGGCTTAGATACCAATGCGGCGGCTATCATATCATCGTGTAAGATTGATAATGTGTCGGTACAGGCCACTTGCAATGCCGGTGGTATAGTGGGTGGAACGGGAATATACTCGTTCTTGTCTATTAACGATTGTCACACCACATCTACTTGCCAAATTATATCCGAGTATTCGGGTGCCGGTGGTATAGTGGGCAGTTGCGATACGCTTACTGTAAACGGTTGCCGAAATGCAGCAACGATAATTGGGGCACAACTTTATAAACCTTCTGAAAGCGGAACAGCTGGATATGGTGCCGGAGGTATTTGCGGAGGTTCTACTATGTCGTTCATTACGGCATCGATTAATCAAGGCTCTGTGAGTGGATATGAAGGTGTTGGAGGTATAATAGGTACTACACGAGTTGCCGGCTCTGGTTCAGTGTCGGATCCTTATGTGTATAATAATACCTATTTGCGTTATTGCGGTAACGAAGGAACTATCAAGGGAACAAATAATGTGGGAGGATTGTGTGGAGAAGCACAATTCGGATGTTATGGAGGTTATAATACTGGTAGTGTTACGGGGTCAGGTGATTATGTCTCGGGTGGTGTGGGGAACACGTCGCTTGCTGTGGTGCATAATACAGTCAACTCAGGTAATATTTCGGGGCAAAATTATGTGTCGGGTATTGTGTCAAAAACTGAGATGGGGTCGGTTGCTTTTTCTCAGAACTTCGGTACGGTTACTTCACAAAGCAATAATAGCACACATACAGGCGGTATTTGTGCTATTGCCACCAACAACTCGGTGTTTCATCACTGTGGGAACTTCGCTAAAGTACTTGGAAATGGATGTGTGGGTGGCATTGTGGGTGAGCTTGGACACATAGACGAAACAACGGGCGTAGCTAAGGCTCAAACTATTATGGTGGTGGTCGATGTTGCTTCGTCATTCTTTGTGGGTCCTATTATCGGTGTTGCTATCGATGGTGCTGCAGGGGCTTTGAAATTTGTGCTACAAGTGGTGAACGTGGCTACACCTATAATATTAGCGAGCATTGATGGAACTTTGGTCGTTTATCCTTTTGCTGTGCATTATGACGAACAAGAATGGGCGAGTATCAGAACCGATGTTAGTGAGGCAGTGGAAGATAATATGAAACAGGTTGAAGGTACTATTGCCGCCTTGCGTAGCGATGAGGGACGTTCGTATGCGCTTTATAATACTTCGCTTAATCCTTCTACAATTTGTACTAATTACACTAATGTTACCAATTCTCAACTTGATTACTATACCACAGAGTCTAATGATTCTATTATCAATACCAATATTAATAAAAAACGCGACGAACTTGCTGATGATGTGAGTAATGTGAACAAGGTGTCGAATATTGTACACGCAGCAATATCGGGTGTTGCTATTTTGGCTACAGCTATTGTTTCTGTAGCCTCGGCATGTGCTACGGGTGGAGTGAGTTTGGTATTCACAGCCTTGGGAATGGCAACTACTGTAGTAGGGGGTGCTACATCTGTATCTCAAATGATTTGGGAAAATACTAATAATGCAGTCATTGTGTCGCAATGCATCAATGCCGGTGAGGTGACAACTAAGAATAAGGAGTTGTACTATATGGGAGGTCTTGTGGGTCACCTTGCAGATAATGGTCAAGTCTATGACTGTCTTAATACCGCAGGCGTTCAGGGTGGGCACTTTGTGGGTACTATGGAGTCGAGGTCATCGGTGAAGCGTTGTGTTTCGGTGTGGAAAAATAGTAGCAATGTGTCAAATATTGCTGACTTATATTATCGTAATTTTGGTGGAAATCTTAGTGATGTTGTGATTCTTGACGACACTACTTATGATGGATCTACAATCTCATTTGAGGATCTCACTAATCCTTCTGCTTATCCTTGGCCGGTTGGTACCGATAAGGCTTGGGATATTCCATCGGGAGCAAGTTTTGCCATACCAAATATGTCTGAAATGCGAGAATAAATTAATATGTAAACATATAAAAACTTTTATTTATGAGAAGAATATTATCAGTTATAGTATCTTTAATAATGATATTTATAATGCTATCATGTGAAGATAAAGAGGAATTTAAATCCGAAATAAATGAATTCGGATCGTATATTCAAGGTGAAAAATCGGTGTGTTTTATACCTCGTAAATATATGAATAAGGTTGATGGCGTAGATGAAATTCTTCTTCGTTTCTTTTCAAACGAGAAACATACCGAATACGAAATCGTTGCGAGAATAAAACCCAGTGGCATTAACTATCTGCTTGAAATTCCTATGAACGATATCAGGCAGATGAACGATGGTGCTTATATTATGACTTGCTTTTCTATCGATGGCAAATTGCGAAAATCAAAACTTGAAGTAGAAATTCGCAAACATATGCTTCACTGCATTTTCAATGTAATGGCTGAATATACTCTTGCGGAAGGTAATGGCACACTGGATGATCCTTATATCATAAGCTCTGCCGAGGACTTTGATTTATTTAAATATATACTATCAACCGATGAGTTTAGAGGAAAGGGGCAGTATTTTAAGCAAACTGCGTCATTTAAGGCTAATGCACCGAGTTATGGTAATACTAATCGTGGATATGGCTGTGAGGATTTTGCTGGAAATTATGATGGCGGAAACTATACTATCGAATATGATTATATTGGATCGAGCGATAACGATATTGATAAAAATATTGGTCTGTTCTCAGAACTTTTAGATGGTGCTAAAATTTGTAATCTCAATATAGATGGTTCTATTGGTAATGTAAATAAAAATGCTGGAGCATTGGCCGGTTCGGCAAGTGGATCTGTGGAAGTGGACAAAGTATTTTACAAGATTCGAATTTACTCCAATTCTACATCTAATGAGTGTGTTGGTGGTTTAATAGGAAGGGTTGAGAATTCTGTGATAAAAATAAAATCATCAGGAAACAAAGGCTATGATTTTATTTCCTTGGGTGGAAGTCGTTATGTTGGTGGACTTATAGGGTGTCTTAGTAATTCTCGCTTTGAAATCAAGGATGTGGAAATAAATCACGATGTGTCCGATGAATCGTTGGCTCCTATTTATGCTTCTGATTCTTATGTAGGAGGTGTTATTGGAGCTGTGTTGTCGGTCAATGGTAATGTGCAATTTGAAGATTGTGAAGTGAAAACATCAATCAGAGCAGTTCAGGATTATATTGGGGGGGTAGTTGGATATGCTAAAATTGAAGATTCTAACTGCTCTCTTAAAATCGTAGATTGTACAATAGGTTCATATATCAGAGGTGGACGATATGTGGGAGGTTTTAGTGGCGCACTTGAAGGTGGAGGTAGTTGCGAATTTGCTAGGACAAGTACTGTCAAGAACAAAAATATTTATGGTAAGGAATATGTTGGTGGTTTTGTAGGGAAAGCTACTGATATCTATGTAAATTTTTACGAAAATATAAGATTGCTGTTAGGCGAGAATGGTATCGTTGCGGGTGATAAAATTGCGGGTGGATTATTCGGCGAATTGGCTGGTAATACAGTGCGTCTGCAAATGGATATGTTGGACATTGAGTTTAATGATGCTCTTACTGTTTCTGCCGGTTGGTGTGTTGGCGGATTGGTTGGTTTTATGAATGATGTCATTTTCCAAACCACGTCCAGTGTCAGCCTATCAGGCTCAATACCCAAAAGTGATAGTTTCAAACCTTGTTTTGAAGGAACGGTTCAAGGAGGAAATCGTGTGGGTGGTGCTGTCGGACATTCGATAAAATCGTCTATCAAGGGCGTTAATGTGAGAGCTACAGTCAATGGTGTTGATAGTGTTGGAGGAATCGTGGGTAGTGCAGAGTTGACCACAACCGATTGTAAAATATCGGATTGTACTTTTGGCGGTCAGGTAAATGCATCTTCTGGTAAAGATGTTGGTGGTATATGTGGAAAATTCAATAAGGACGGAATGTTATATTATTGTATCAACTACGGAACGATTGTAGGGCGTGAAAACGTTGGCGGTATTGCAGGTGCAGCCAACTATTCTGATATTTCTCAGACTCGCACTTTCTTCAATTATTGTGTAAACGTAGGAGCGGTTACGGGTTCTACCGATGTAGGTGGTGTTGTTGGTTATATGCATGGCGATGATGATTATTATATTCAAGTACTCTCTTGTGCCAATTACGGAAAGATTACAGGTAGCAGTAGTACGACCGGTGGTGTTGTTGGCTTAATTCCAACCACTAAGGGGCGCGTTTACTATTGTGCTAATCATGGCGAGGTTTACAGTTCAAATAGTTGTCGCACAGGAGGTATCATAGGAAGTATGGGTAAAGATCCTGGTGGGCTATATCAGTCGACAAATTTGGAAATTGGTTGGTGTGCTAATAAAGGAAAAGTGTCGAGCAGTGGAGAATCGAGAGTGGGAGGCATTGTAGGTTATGCCGAGGAAGGTGCTGTTGATTGGAAGGACCAAGATTCGTTTGTACACGACTGCTATAATATGGGAACGGTTACAACGGATGGTAATAGTTCTGGTGGTATAATAGGTTATTCCGACCGTTATTGTTATCTCAAGTGCCTTGTTAATTATGGAAGTGCCGATTATGCTATTGCTGGGGCATATAAGTATGGCCCGGATTGTTATGATGATTACACCTATTATACAAATGGAGATGAACAGAATTATATAAATGATAAGTCTCTTTCAAATCCTGGAGAACAAAGTAGTTATGAAGGATTTGACTTTAATTATATATGGAAGATTGATAACGATAAAGCAATTCTACAAACATCTTATTGTCCATTTCAAAATGTTGATTACGCCGAATAAATGTTTGGGTAGCTAAAATGTTAATCTATATTGTAATGATATAAAGAAAGGCTTTTTATTCCTTTTTCGTTTCGTATCTTTACGTATTGTAGTTATAAATTTGTAGTGATGGATGCTAATATGCTCAAAGCGAAGTTTAAGATATCGCAAACAATTTCATTCGATCAAGGATATGCAATTCGAGGAATTGCTATGATTATGATAATATTTGTACACTCAATAAATGAATATGAGTGTTATAATTCTATTATTTCGAAACATCTTTTGGTTCCATTTTTTGGTGTATTAGGATGTTGTTTATTTTTCTTTATGTCTGGATATAGTACATTATGTTCGTTATGTAAAAATAGGAAAATGCTTACTTCATTCAACTTTATCCTAAAAATCTTAAAGAAGATATTAACTCCTGTTGCAATAGTCTATATAATAAATTCTATTATCTTACCACATACATTAAAATACAATGATATAACAATAAATCATCTAAATCTACTAACGTTAAGTCTACCGGAAGGAACGGATATATGGTTCATAAAAATTATTTTATTTGACTATATAAGCACATTCTTGTTGTTTAAAATAACCGTAAATCTTAAGAGATTATTTATATACATAGCAATAACACAAATGCTTCTGATTTTGATATTGTATATATGCGGAATAGGTAGTTATTGTTATGTTTCCAACCTCTGTTTTGTGTTGGGTGCATTTTATTTATTTTTCCAACTGTCTAAAAGGAAATATTTTATAATAAGTGCATTCCTCTTTATAGTATTTTATTTATGTATCATCAATGATATAATGGCAGCACCAATACAAATCTTAGGTGGTCTTGCTTTTTGTATATTGATAATCTCTGTTATATCAAAAAAGACAAGATATCCACAATGGTTAATCTTCATTGGAAAAAACAGTTTACTCTATTATTTATTGAATATTCCGATAATGTGGTTAATTCCTAGCAATAACATACATTTTATTGTTTACTTTATTGCAAATATTATATTTACGACAATATTCATATTTGCTTATAATGAAATAGGTAAATTGATAACAAGAAATATTACAAACAAATGAACGAAACACCCAAACTAAACGAACATAATAAACAAGAGTTCCCGCCAATGCACACCGCTGAACATATATTGAATGGTACGATGGTAAAAATGATAGGGTGCAAAAGGGCAGATAATGCACATATTGAGAGAAAAAAGTCGAAATGTGATTATATCTTACCTTATGCACTCTCGGAAGAACAAATTCAAGCAATAGAAAATCGAGTAAATGAAGTAATTGAGGCTGATATGTCTGTTACGGTGGAATATGCCGTTCAAGAAGATGTGAAAGAACGATTTGATATGCAGCGATTGCCCGATGGCGCGAGCGAAACAGTGAGAATAGTGCATGTGGGCGACTATGATGAGTGCTTGTGTGTGGGTGCTCATGTGGAACGCACGTCACAGATAGGAAAGTTTCGAATTTCGAGCACTCGATACCAAGATGGGATACAACGCATTGTTTTTCGTCTCGATTTGCCAATTATTGAGTCGTAAATAGGATAGAATAGTACCTAAGTGAAACTTTGAAATTTTGTTTTGAAACGTAGGAATGCTCTGAAAAAGATGTTTTACAACAGGGTTTTTAGGTATTTCTGTTTTTAATATATTTTAACAAAGGGTGTAAAAGGCTGAGTTACAGTGTGGTTATTTGGTTGAAGTGAAAAAAGTGAATAAAAGTATTAAAATATGTTTTGTCGGTTTGAAAAAAGGTATTAACTTTGCACACGCTTTCGGAAAGAAACGCCGTTTCGGAGTTTGATCTACGTGAGCAAAAGAGCGAACATTGACTTATTTGCGATAGACGAAAAAAGATAACAGTAAGCACAAGGTAAGAACAAGACTGAAGGGACTGCGGTTCTCAGAGAAACGATTCTTAACTTAGGTGAAAAGACT
>SUXH01000031.1 GCA_015061055.1 Bacteroidales bacterium | reverse complement strand
AAATAGATAAAATAAAAGATTCACTAACTAATTTAAATTTTAAACATTATGAAAAAATTTTACTTTCTTTTTGCGCTACTTCTAAGCGTAATGGTGGCGAGTGCTGCTACTATTCCTGCCGGAACAAAATTGTATCTAACGCCAAATTCAAACTGGAAGGTTGATAATGCTCGTTTCGCAGCTTATTTCTTTGGAAATGGAGATGCTTGGGTGTCAATGACAAAAGTTGCTGGTGAAACAGATTTGTATGAAGTTACATCGCCTAATAAGTCTTATACAAATGTGATTTTCTGCCGTATGAATCCAGGTACTTCAGCTAATAATTGGGACAATAAGTGGAATCAAACTGCCGACTTGACTTACGACGGAACAAACAATCACTACACAGTTAAGACTGGTACCTGGGATAAAGGTGGGGGAACTTGGAGCTTCTACGGACAAACTGAAGAACTTCTTCTTGGCGTATCATGGAGTCCTGATGGTACAATATATCCTGGTGACAACGTAACAATCACTGCAAGCGTTGTAGGTCAACCAGCCAATTCAACTATTCAAATCACTATTGATGGTAACACTACTACCGGTACAACTGCTACATGGGTTGCAGAAGAAGCAGGTGAATACACTGTAAAAGTGGCTTGCATTGGTAGCGATAGCAAAGAAATTGGTAGCAAGGAAGAAAAACTTAAAGTTACTGCTATAACAAGTGAATGGGGTGTGTATTTAGTAAAACCATCAGAATGGACTAATGCAAACATTTACTCTTGGGATTCTAACGGTAATCCTACAGGCGCATGGCCGGGCTCTGCGATGAGCGTGACTAAAATAGGTGAAACTGAGTATTACTACTATATGGTTCGTAATGTAAATGAAATAAGCGTTATTTTCAATAATGGTACTGAACAAACAGTAGATATAACAGGTGTAACAGGTGAATCTTACTTCGAATTTACATCAAAGAATGGTGAAGGTAAGTGGCAAGTTAAAAACATTACCGATGTTGTTACTGCTATTGATGAGGTTGCTGCTGATAATGCTGCTGTAGAATACTACAACTTGCAAGGTGTGAAGGTTGCTAACCCTGAAAACGGTATCTTCATCAAGAAGCAAGGCAACAAGGTTGCTAAGGTAGTTCTTTAATCAGCATAACACCTTATTATATATAAAATCTCGGCGGAATACCGTCGAGATTTTTGTTTATTCTATTACGGCAAGACCGCCTTGTGAGGTTTCTTTATACACGCTTGGCAAGTCGTGACCTGTTTGCTTCATCACTTCCACCACTCGGTCGAAACTTACACTATGCACTCCGTCGCTGAACGACGCATACAGATTGGAGTCGAGAGCGCGTGCCGCGGCATAGGCATTGCGTTCGATGCAAGGAATCTGCACAAGTCCGCACACTGGGTCGCAAGTGAGTCCCAAGTGGTGTTCGAGTCCCATCTCGGCAGCATATTCTATCTGCGCAGGAGAGCCACCAAAGAGTTGGCTTGCCGCAGCCGCAGCCATAGCACACGCCACCCCTACTTCGCCTTGACAGCCCACTTCGGCACCCGAAATCGAAGCATTGGTCTTTACCACATTACCAAATATACCGGCTGTGGCAAGCGCTCGCAAGATTCGCTTCTCCGAAAGATCTCGCGTGAGATATAAGTGATACAACACAGCAGGAAGCACTCCGCACGAGCCACAAGTGGGAGCTGTTACAATCATTCCGCCCGAAGCGTTCTCCTCGCTCACAGCAAGTGCATAGGAATACACCAATCCTCGACTTTTAAGGTTGCTCGAATATCCACTCGCCTTCATAAAGTAGCTCATCGCCTTGCGACGCAC
Source organism: Bacteroidales bacterium (assembly GCA_015061055.1). Lineage (GTDB taxonomy): Bacteria > Bacteroidota > Bacteroidia > Bacteroidales > Muribaculaceae > RGIG4576. The sequence continues at coordinate 21,084 of SUXH01000031.1, read as the reverse complement.
TCCGAGTCCGCCGGGCAACACACCTTCGGCGTCAAGTCCTCGCTTCACCGATGCTTTCATCACTTCCCACACTTCGTGCAGGTATTCCCATATCGCTTCGCCCTCACATTCATCGACATATTCCCAATAGCTCTTGCCGGTGTGTTCACACCACGTGAGAATTTCCGATATGCGATGCATAGGATAGATGCTCTTTTTGTCGCAGGCATTTCCTTGCACCTCGCTATCCCACACAATTTTGCCTCCTCCCACCGAATATACAGTGCGGTCGGCTATCACTGCACCTATTATGTCGCGAGCCACCAAACGCATACCATTGGTGTGATATTGTGGCACAAAATCGGGATTCCAATGGATTCTCACTTCTCCTGCCGGCGCAAGCACATCTTCAATAGCCTTATCGGTCAAGTGTCCCTTCCCCGTAGCGGCAAGCGAGCCATAAAGATATACATCAAAACTCACAGCCGACGGGTTAGCATCAAGAAACATCTGAGCTGCCTTGCGAGGTCCCATTGTGTGACTGCTCGAAGGACCTGTCCCTATTCTATATATTTCACTTATCGATTCCATAGCAATATTTTTAAGTGTTAATTACCTGTGTATGTATACGACAAAAGCGACCGCACAACATTTCATCGTGTGTACCGTCGCTATATATTTCAACTAAAACCCCTGTTCTTACTTTGCTGAATCAGCCGGAGCTACCAAAGGAGCTTGTTCTGTAGCAAATGGAGTGCTTTGTTCTTGTTGAACCGGTTGTTGAACAATTCTACTGCCTTGCACCAATGTGTCGTTGATGAAGAAAGAAGAAAGAATACTGCACACTACGATGAAGATAGCAAGTGTCCAAGTTGCTTTTTCAATAAAATCGGTAGACTTGCGTACACCCATCACTTGATTTGCGCCAGAGAAGTTAGAAGCAAGACCTCCTCCCTTTGACTTTTGAATTAGCACTGCGCCGATCATCAATAGTGCGGCAATAAGAATAAGAATACTTAAAAAAATGTACATAACTTATTTGTTGTTTTTATTGTTTCAATTTTATTAATTTTCGCAAAAATCGAATTTGGTCTGCAAAGTAAATACTTTTTTCTGGAAATTTCAAGTTTATGGTAGTGATAATTTCAAGTGCCTTAGCATATTTACCTTGTTTTATATAAATTTTGGCAAGACTTTCGCTCAACATCGAGTCATCTACCACCACAGGCGATTCGATTGGCACCTCCTTATCTTCGAGCTGTACCGACTCGATTTCGTCGTTTTTTTCGGTGGGAAAATACCCCGGACGTTCTTTTGTTTTCAAGATAAAGCTATTGATAAGCGCATCTTCTTCGCTTTGAGAAGCATCAACCTTAGGGGTACTGCGTTCTTCTTCGGCTGCAAGCATCTGTGCATAATCGGGCACAGGGTTGAAAATCATCTTATTGAGAAGTTCAATCTCCTTTTCATCGGTATTGCCATAAGTGGCAAGGAATGTGTCGAGAGTGGAGTCGGTGTCGAGCTGCACAGGCTCGGTTTCGGGTGGATAAAATGTCACAAATCGTTCGGCATCATCGCCAAGAATGGCGTAAAGAGCCTTGCGGTCGGGCGATGAAACAGCCAACTTGGCAAGCATATCCTCATCCATACCGGCAACATCTTTACTGCGATGCAGATACATCAGCATAGGCAGAGTGAAATATGGGTATTTCTCTTGCGCCTTTTGCACCCATTCCTTATCGATAGCACAATCGGGGCGGGCTAATAGTTCTTTTATGTCGTCGGCAATATTCATCTCATCTGTTTTTACCAGTTACCCAATGTGGCGTTGAAAATAAGGTCGGAAAGTTCCTTGCTTATCTGCGTACAGAGTTCATCTTGCACATCGGTGAGCAATTCATTGCTTGAGAAGTCGCGATAAGCCGAGAATGTTTGATCCATATCTTCACCTTCCTTCTTATTGTTGATATATTTCACCCTCACTGTAACGGTAAGGCGAGTTTGCGAAGCATAAGCGTCCTCATTTACCGCCTGAGGACTCAACGAGTAACCTGTGATCTCACCCTCCAAGCGAAGATCAGTGTTTCCCGAATCCATTACCTGCAATCGGGTTTGGCGAGCTATCATATCGGTGAGTTGGTTCTCAAAAGTTTGTTGCAAAGGCGGATATACCAATGCAGCGCGTATGGGGAACTGCGAAATCGAAATCGTCTTATAAATGTCGTAGTCGAGCGCAGCACCATTAAACTTATAGCTGATGCTACAAGCCTGCATAATCACAATTAATGATATGATAGTAAAAAAACGCTTTATCATTTTTTTTGCTATTATTTATAATAATCCTCCTTTTTTTCAGGCTATTCAAGCCCATATTCTTTAATCTTGCGATAGAGGGTACGTTCCGATATCTGAAGTTCTTCGGCAGCTTTACGTCGTTTCCCTCCATTGCGTTCAAGCGAACGGCGTATTGTTTCTCGTTCAGTATCCTCAAGAGTCATTGCCGGTTTAACATCTACCACACGCTCAGCATCCACAGTTTCTATATCATCGGCAAGCACCTCGCTATATTCCACGTCGTTGGTAGAATATACAGGCTGAGACGAATAGTTGTGAATAAGCGTTGTGTGATTTGTATTAGTTTCATTGGATGTCGATGTGTCGAGATGTCGAGACGGAGCACTGCTCTGCTCATCGTTCAACTTAGAACGCAGCTCATCTATTTCATGCTGCATTTTGAACAGCATCTTGAATAGCATTTCTCGCTCTTGACTATAATTGAATGATGTTTGCGATGCCACAACTGGTTTTAGGTCGTTACTGCTGTACTGAGGCAAGTAAGACTTCAACTGATGCTCATCAATACTGTTGCCTGCCTCGAAAAGCGACAACTGCTCTATCACATTTTTTAACTGTCGTACATTACCCGGCCAACGATAACTCAAAAGTGTATTCTTCGCACTTTCGAGGAATGTAACGTTAGGCATACGATATTTTTCGGCAAAATCGCCCGAAAATTTGCGTGCAAGAAGCAGGATGTCATTACCGCGCGCACGCAAAGGCGGAACATCTATTATGATTGTCGACAAGCGATAGTATAAATCCTCACGAAACTCTCGCTTTGCCACTGCCTTAATCAAGTCCTTGTTGGTAGCTGCCACGATGCGCACATTGGTCTTTTTCACCTCCGACGAGCCAACACGCAAGAATTCGCCACTCTCAAGCACTCTCAACAATCGTGCCTGGGTGGTGAGAGGCAACTCACCCACTTCGTCGAGGAAGATAGTACCACCATCGGCTTCCTCAAAGTACCCTTTACGATCGGACGTTGCCGACGTAAATGCACCTTTTACATGCCCGAATAGTTCGGAATCGATAGTTCCTTCGGGCAAAGCGCCACAATTCACAGCAATGTAACGCTTGTGCTTGCGTATGCTGTATTCGTGAATAATTTTGGGAAAGAACTCTTTTCCCGAGCCACTCTCGCCCAACACAAGCACCGACAAGTCGATAGGAGCCACTTGAATGGCTCTACCCACAGCATTATCGAGAGCCGTAGCTGTGCCGATAATAGAGAATCGCTGTTTAGCCTTTAATATGTAGGGAGATAAATCACTCATTATTTATTCTTTAATGCAAATGTAGAGTCTTTTAAGAATTTAGTAAGTTCTTCTAGGCTTTGGTACTTAGCTTGTTCTTCGACACTGATAGGTTTGCCCACGCTCATCTTCATATGTGCGCCTGTCTTGCGAAACACTTCACTCGGAAGCATCAGCGAACGCAAAGGCCAGCAAATACGACCCATCACATAGCTCAACATCGAATTATAACCATGGAAATACACAGGTACCACAGGTACTTTAAGTTGTTGGATAAGGCGAATTATCGTAGGTTGCCAATCACGATCGTCCACCTTCAACTTACCATTGATTTTAGCCACCGAACCGGCAGGAAAAAAGCCCAGAGGGTGTCCCTTCTTTACATGCAACATCGCTTCGCGAATACCTTTCATACTCACAGCTTTCTTGGCAGGGTCGTTGCTTGCCACAGGATCGACGGCAATAAAATTAGTACGCATCGCAGTGATGAAGTTCAAGATAAGATTCACCATTACCTTGTAGTCCTCACGACGCGATGCAAGTTCGCTGATAAGAATAATGCCGTCAAGTGCCCCGAATGGGTGATTTGACACAGTGATAAACGCTCCTTCAGGCAGATTATCAAGATTCTCCTTACCATCCACTTCGAGTGTTATACCAAGGTCTTTTAACACACCCTTGGTAAAAGGCGCACCGGGAGTCTTGTAATTATTTGAATGCAACCAATTAACCTTGTCCACTTTAAGCAGTTTGAACAAGAAATTCACAAGTTTCGGCTTACCCTCAAAGAAAGGAGCCATTTTGCATATATCTTCGTAATCGAGTACGTTCGGTTTGATAGGAGATTCTTCCATTTTTATTACTTTTTATCTTCTTTTCCACTCCCGCACTATTTGCGGCAAATTAAAATTCGCCACAAATTTACGAAAAAACCCTCGTTCACACAAAATTATCAGATTTACAACGAAAAAGAAGAAGATATAATATTTTTCTCAAATAGAGCTAAATCACTCGAAATTTATTTCGCATATACAGAAACACTCCCTATTGATTATTCTTCGGAAGTATTGTTTTCTTGTTGTAATCTGAATATCATTTTTTGGCGCTCTATCTCATTCGCTAATTCTTCTTTTGTTGGCAAAAATGTGAGATACTTTGCTTGGAATAACCGGTCATTGTCTTTCAGCATAGAGTATCGTGCCATATCCTCACTTGTGCGAGAACAGAGTATAAGCCCGATTGTTGGGTTATCACCTTCTGTTCGCTTTAACTCATCATACATTCTGATATACATATCCATTTGCCCTACATCTTGATGGCTTATTTGTTCCGTCTTCAAATCAACAAGCATAAAGCATTTGAGAATATAGTTATAAAACACGAGGTCAACATAAAAATCACCCATATCTGTACGAATATGTTGTTGACGAGCAACAAAGGCATAACCCTTTCCCAACTCCATAATAAACTTTTGAAGATGAGTAATTATAGCACTCTCCAATTCCGTTTCAGAAAATTTTGTATTCTGAGTAAGCCCCAAAAACTCTGCAACAACGGGATTCTTGATAAATTCCAACTTGTCGCCCTGCATAGATGCTGTAATCTGCTTCATTTCATCTACTACCACATCCTTTGCTTGCGACTGTAACAAACGATAATAGTATTGCGATGATATATTACGGTGAAGTGTTCTTACACTCCACATCTCTTTTGCAGCTTCTTCCATATACCAATGACGAGCCTCTTCATCTCTAACCGTAATTAGCTCTCGATAATGAGTCCAGGTAAGATTTGGCACTCGCGAGTGCCAAATCTCTATATCCTTGAAATAGAGATAGAATTGACGATAATCTTGTAGGCGACGGGCAGAATACGAATTGCCATATATTGGCATCAATTCAGTGGCAAGATTTTTCAACAAAGCCCTGCCATACTCTGCTCGAGAAGCACCACCTTGTTCTTCTTCCACAATACGACGACCTATCAACCAATTCGATTGAATCATCAATGTGTTGATAGAAGCATATGCCTGTTTTCTTGCTTGCTCAATAATCTGCTTAATATCGGCAATAATATCTGTGCTATTATTATGAATCTGCATCTGTTTCATATAACATAGATATTGCAATTCTCTAAAATCAAATATTATAGTCTATTATTTAATGCTTAATGCTCTTGCTATACCTGAGTAAGATACAGTAACGCCTAAGTAATATCCTTTGGACACTACATCCTTATAGTTGGCATACATCACAAATGGGGTGATGCGTACCGATGATGTAAACTGCTCACGTTTCCCGGTGAGGAAAAACGGTGTAGTCGTTACATAACGATGCAATTTTATATCAAAATCAATACCTGCCATCCAACCCAAGTCTTTCAACTTTGCGCTTACAGTATTCTTCACCTTACTCACATACTCGTTCTTTTCTTCATTCAGAGTCCATTCAAGATTTGCCATATTCCAAGAGTATCCGCTCCAATGCACTCCCGCAAATGGAGTGATAGTAACACGATTGCTATTCAAAACACTGAATCCTGCAGTAGTTCCCACCGAAAGGAATGTAGCGCAATCATTCATTGGACCTTGAATAGGACGCACCACGCCATCGGGAGTGATGGTTGTCGCACCAAACACATTAGGGTTCTTAAAATCAGGTTGTCCGTAAGCGATATCGGCTTTCAATTTAGCGCGCTTATAGCCCAACGTAAGACCGGCTAAGAATGTAGCACAATTACCGAAATTCTCTTTTATGTCTTGTGTGGGAAACGAGCCTCCTATACCCAAATATATTCCATAACTCCAATCACCGGGTATAAACTCAGGCGCGATAGGCATTCCCACCTCCTCAAGATTCTTGCGAGTGTAATATTCCCACTCTTGAAGTTTCTTATCGTCGGCTCCGGAAGCGGTTTCATCGGCAATCACTCGCGCTTGTTCTTTGTAAAGAGTGCGATAATGAGCCAAACGGCGCTCGGCTTCCACCCCATTTATACCGGAATTCAACTCTCTTTGCAATCGTCGGCGATACAACTCAAGTTGGTCAAACAACAATTGATGATAACGCAACTGCTGTTCGGTTCTAACCACACTGTCGGCATACGAATCTTTTGGACTCATCAATGCCTCAGCAACGATACGATAAAGTATTTTCTTACCCTTTTCTACTTTTTCCTCCGACACTGTATTAAGAGCTACTGCCAGATGTGAAGGTGACGCAGACATCACTGCCGTTCCGTTGAAATCATCCCAAGAAAGCATACCATCACTCCACTTTTTAAACTCGGAAGTCTGTGCTTTCATCGATGCCACCGAAACGAGCACCAACGTCATCAGTAATCCTATATATCTCATAACTACTCTTTTCACTATATTAATATCACTTACTAAAGTTTCTCCAAGATGCGTTTTAACACCACCTGAGCCGATATTTCACGATTGGCAGCCTCAGGTATCACAATTGACTGAGCACTTTCTATCACATCATCACTCACAATCATATTGCGACGCACCGGCAAACAGTGCATAAAGAAAGCATTGTTGGTGAGAGCCATTTTTTCGGTGGTTACCGTCCACGACATATCCTTGCTTAGTATTTGCCCATAATTAGGGTCGGCGTAAGCACTCCAATTCTTGGCATACACAAAATCGGCACCTTCAAGAGCCTTGTTTTGGTCATATTCCACACGTGCATTGCCTGCAAATTTTGAATCAAGCTCGTAACCTTCGGGGTGAGTTATCACAAAATCATAGTCGGTAGCATTCATCCATTGCGCAAATGAATTTGGCACTGCTTGTGGAAGTGCTTTGGGGTGAGGAGCCCAAGTAAGCACCACCTTCGGACGTTCCACTTTCTTGAATTCCTCGATGGTTATCAAGTCGGCAAATGCTTGCAGTGGGTGTACGGTAGCCGTTTCCATAGCAAACACAGGTTTCCCCGAATATCTAATGAATTGCTGAAGGATTTTTTCTTCGTAGTCATCTTGCTTGTTTTCAAAACGCGCAAACGAACGCACCCCGATCACATCACAATAGCTACCCATAACCGGAATCGCCTCAAGCAAGTGTTCACTCTTGTCGCCATCCATAATCACACCACGTTCGGTTTCCAACTTCCAGGCACCTTGGTTCACATCGAGCACAATCACATTCATTCCAAGATTCATTGCCGCCTTTTGTGTACTCAATCGTGTGCGTAATGATGAGTTAAAGAACACCATCAAAAGAGTTTTGTTTTCGCCAAGCGACTTATATCCGAAACGATTAACTTTCACTGCAAGAGCTTCTTTCACTGCAACTTTCAAGTCGCCTATATCTTCTACATTAATAAAACTTCTCATCTTTATTTTCGTTTTTATAGTTTGAGAGAGCCAAGTTACAAATTTTTCTTGTGATATAAGGCATTATACCTTATATTTTCTTTTTTTCAGATTTTTTACCACAGAAAATGCAAATCGCAGTCAATACGCAAAACATCTTAATATTTATCGCTTTCATAAAATCATTTTCTTTAATATGTAACACCTAACTTATTTTTACTATCTTTGCATCTATGATTCTCAACGGCATTTCAATATTGAATTTCAAGAACATCGAGGAGGCTGTTTTACAGTTCTCCCCAAAAGTGAATTGCTTCATTGGCAATAATGGTATGGGGAAAACCAATATCCTTGATGCAATTTACTACTTGAGTTTCAGTAAAAGCTACATAAATCAAAGCGATAGTATGGTGGTGAACCACAATGCCGATTTCTTAATGCTGAAAGGGGTTTACACTCGCCGGGATGAGAATCTGGAAGTAACTCTATCACTTCAACGCGGGAAACGAAAAACTCTTAAGCGAAACGGCAAAGAATACCGCAAACTGAGCGAACACATCGGGTTGCTTCCGGTGGTAATGGTGTCACCGATGGATTGGGAACTCATTCGCGGTGCTGGCGACGAGCGACGCCGACTTATGGATATGATTATCTCACAAAGCAATGCAGAATATCTTGCCGCACTCATTAAATACAGTAAAGCTGTCGAAAATCGCAATGTACTGATAAAACAAGGATATCGCGACCCTATCCTATTTGAAACGGTAGAGGAACAATTATGCTCTACCGCCCAATATATTCACAAATGTCGCAAAGCGTGGGTAAATGAGTTCTCTCCTATCTTTATGGAGTACTATCAAGCCATTTCGGGTAGCGCCGAAACGGTGAGCCTCGCATACAAGAGCCATCTCAACGACCAATCAATGACCGAACTGCTGGCTGCCAATCGCGAACGCGACATCATCATAGGCTACACCACTCGTGGAGTACATCGCGACGATATCGAACTGCTTTTAGGCGAACACTCTATGCGCAAGACCGGGTCGCAAGGGCAATGCAAAACATATACAATAGCTTTGCGACTTGCTCAGTATGATTTCTTGAAACAAGTGAGCGGAATAACACCTGTTCTGCTTCTCGACGACATCTTCGACAAGCTCGATGCTTCTCGCGTGGAAAACATCATTTCAATGGTGAGTAATCGCGACAACTTCGGACAGATTTTCATTACCGACACCAATCGCAGCCACCTCGACGAGATTGTAACTCACGTGGGTGGCGATTATCGCATTTTCACAGTCAACAAAGGTGTGGTTAAATCACTCAATACCGATACACAAGGAGGGCTTTTATGAAACGTACCGAAGCCGAACCAATTGGCGATATAATCCGAAAACTGCTCGAATCCGAAAAACTTGATGGCAAGATGAATGAACTGCGCATCACCGAGTTGTGGGTCGATGTTGTGGGACCCGGTGTGAATCGCTACACAGTGAGCCGATATGTGAAGGGTGGAGTGTTATATGTACACTTGTCGTCGGCTGTGTTGCGCAACGAACTGATGATGGGACGCTCTTCGCTCGTTAAACGCCTCAACGAAGCCGTAGGAAGCGAGGTTATCACCGATATCGTTTTCAGATAATAAACGTCTTAATATTTCAATTATATTTAATCACACTTATGGAAAATAAAGCAAAAAAAAATCCATTCTACATAGAACCCAAAGCCGATTTTAAACACCGATTGGGTGTTCAGATTCGATTCAACGACATAGATGCTCTCGGACACGTAAACAACGCCATTTATATGGAGTTTTTCGATCTTGGGAAAGCAACATATTTTACTGAGGTTAATGGCGGTCCTGTAGATTGGCGCACCGCCAATGTAGTGGTAGCCAATGTGAATTGCAACTATCTTGCACCTATATATTTCCACGAACCTATTGAGGTGCAAACTCAAGCCGATTATGTTCATGAACGTAGCGTAAAACTCCTACAACAACTCGTAAACACTACCACAGGCGAAGTGAAATGTCAATGCGTGGTGATAATGGTGGGATTCGATGTAAAAGCCGGCGTATCTGCCCCGATTTCCGATGAATGGAAACAAAAACTATCAGTCTACGAAGGTCGTAGCCTTGAGTAAACCCTGATTTCTCAAGACTACAACAAAAAAAACATTAGGCGGTGCATTGTTCTTAATGCACCGCCTAATTTCATTCGATAATATATCACCTTTACTTATTGAACATTTCTTTGATTGAGCCAATAGAGCTAAGCATTCCTGTAGCTTCATATGGAATATATACAGTCTTGCCGTCCTTGCCCGAAGTCATCTCGTTAAGTGTTTCAATATACTTCATTGCAAGCATATAAGTGGCAGGGTTGGTGTTTGTTTCCTTGATTGCCTCAGCCACACGACGGATAGCCTCTGCTTCGGCTTCGGCTTGAAGCACCTTAGCACGCGATTCACCTTCAGCCTTAAGAATCTGAGCTTGCTTTTCTGCCTCAGCTTGGTTGATTTGTGATTGCTTTTCCCCTTCCGAACGAAGAATAAGCGATTTCTTTTCACCCTCAGCATTCAAGATTTCAGCACGACGATTACGCTCAGCCTGCATCTGCTTTTCCATTGCCTCACGCACACTTTCAGGAGGTGTAATATCTTGAAGTTCAACACGATTCACCTTCACACCCCACTTATTGGTTGCCTCGTCAAGAATTGCTTGAAGTTTAGAATTGATTGTATCGCGCGAAGTAAGCGTTTCATCAAGTTCCAGTTCACCAATCACATTACGTAGCGAAGTTTGAGTAAGTTTTTCAATCGCATTTGGCAGATTATCGATTTCATAAACCGACTTCTTTGGATCAACTATCTGGAAATAAAGCAACGCATTGATTTCTGTAGTTACATTATCTTTAGTAATCACTTGCTGTGAAGGGAAATCATACACTTGTTCGCGCAAATCGATACACGAAGTCGACACAATGCTCGCTATCGCCCTACGTCCACCCAAGTTGTCGACACGACGAGTGTATATCATCTTCGGTTTATCGATAAAAGGCCAAATGATGTTCAACCCCGGAGGAAGTACACTATGAAAACGTCCAAGACGCTCAATCACTCTGGTTTCGGACTGCGGAACTACTTTAATCCCGGCCACTACAAGGACAATTACAATAAACACTACAATTGCTAATAATACTAAAGTATCCATTTTTCAATCTTTTTTATTGGTTTTACAATTTTTCTACTTCAAGAATTATACTATCATAATCCACAATTCGCACTCTCGTTCCTACAGGTACCTCTGTACCATCGACACATCGCGCTTGCCAGCGGTCGCCGTCAACACGCACACGTCCCAATCCATACTCAGGTATACGTTCTATTACTTCCACTTTTCGCCCTTTAAGAGCATCCATATTGCTCACAGCCTCAGTTCCATCAATTCCCTCACGCTTCTTTTGCCAACGACGCACAGCGGGGGCAAATGCCACAAACGCCACTATGGTTCCTACAATCAACGAAACAAGTTGCATCTCAATCCCCATACCAAGCAACGACACTACCATCGCAAACAAGCATCCCACAGCCAAGCAGAATGTAGCCACAAGTAATGTGAATAATTCGATAATGATGAGTAAAGCTGTAACAATTAGCCAAATGAGCCAGTTTTCCATAATACTTCCTTTCTTTTTTTGTTTAATTTATCCTCTAATGTTATGTGTTTTTATTCAATACAAATATAACATATTTTTAGGAAAAATCAAACCATTGAAATCGTTTTTTTAGATATTTACGCAAAAATTACCTCTCAAACAGAATTTTTCACCAAAAACCACACTGACAGTCTCATTCCAATTCAGCCCCACACAAATAAATGATGCTCACACTGCAAAATTACTCGACCTACCGCAAAAAAATTTGATGTAAATTCTTCTTTTTGTACCTTTGTTGCATTAAAACATCAACACAATCTGATATGGCAGATAACTTTCTTGAGAATCAATACGAAGAATACTTAAAGAAAAAGGCGGCAAAAGAAAACGCCAAGCGCATTGCCTGGCGTAAACGATTACAAGCCTACAAAGAAAAACTCGCTAAAGAAAATTCCGAAAAAAGATAATCGGTTAGTGAGCTTCGAGCCAATTATTGGCAACTCCTGCCGATGGAATCATTTCAACTTTTCCCTTGTAAGCCCCACGCATCTCGGCAAGCACAATCTCACGCACTCTATCAAGTTCGGACGGAAGTACATCAAAGTTCAATTCATCGTGTACTTGCATAATCATCTTCGATTTCAATCCTTCTTCTTTGAAACGACGGAAAATATGCACCATAGCAACCTTTATAATATCGGCTGCCGTACCTTGAATAGGGGCATTTATGGCATTACGTTCCGAGAATCCTCTTACTATGGCATTACGAGAGTTGATATCGGGAAGCATTCTACGACGACCAAATTGGGTGGTTACATATTCTTGCTTTTTACCTTTGGCTATTGCTGTGTCCATATATTCTCGCACCTTGGGGAACATTGCAAAATATCCGTCAATAAGCATTTTGGCTTCACTGCGAGGAATCTCAAGTCGTTGAGCCAATCCAAATGCCGAAATACCATACAAAATACCGAAATTGGCTGTTTTAGCATTGCTTCGCTGACTTGCCGACACTTCTTCTATATTTTCATGATAAATGCGAGCGGCTGTGAGAGTGTGAATGTCGGCTCCATTATTAAATGCTTGTACCATTGTTTCATCGCCACTCAAGTCGGCAACAAGGCGCAATTCTATCTGTGAATAGTCGGCTGAGAAGAACACATTTCCTTCGGCAGGAATGAAAGCTTTGCGAATTTCTCGTCCCTCGTCACTGCGAACAGGGATATTTTGCATATTTGGATTAGTCGACGACAATCGACCTGTTGCAGTAACCGTTTGGTTATAAGTTGTGTGTATGCGTCCTGTGCGAGGATTAACAAGCAGAGGTAAGGATTCCACGTATGTCGACAATAATTTACGAAGTCCACGTACATCAAGAATTTTCCCAACTATCGGATTTTTTGACTTCATACTCTGCAACACATCTTCCGATGTGGAATAACGCCCGCTCTTAGTCTTTTTTACTTTATCATCAATCTTCAAGCGATCAAACAAGACTTCACCCACTTGCACCGGCGACGATATATTAAATTCTGTTCCTGCTATCTCATATATCTCTTTTTCAAGACGATGCATTCGTTGCTCAAGTATCGATTTATATTCATTCAGTACCGATTCATTGAGACGCACACCTATTTTTTCCATATCGGCGAGCACCTCAATAAGGGGGAATTCGATATCACACAACAACGAATTCATACCAAGTTCATTGATACGTTCAAGAAGCAAAGGCTTCAGGCGTAACGTCATATCGGCTTGTTCGCAAGCATAATCGCGAAGTTGCTCAGCGGGAATCTCGATTATAGAACGTTTCGATTTGCCTTTTCCATCGGGCTGGATAAGTGTGTCCCACGAAATAGTGTCGTATTCAAGCAGTGTCGACGACAATCTCGCCACATCGTGGCTCATTTCAGGTTGCAACAGGTAGTGAGCTACCGATATATCAAAATATGACACCGATAATTCTATACCTTCATTGGTAAGAGCAAGGATATCACTCTTTACATCGGCACTTATGAGTGTGGATTGTTTATTGACAAATATCGGTTTAATAGATGAGATAAGAGCTTCTCTTGACTCTTTGTCGCTTGATAAGGGAATATAAGCCGCCACCGTTTTCATTGCAGAAACAGCCACACCTACAATACGACGATCTACATTACTTTCGCCTGAGGTAATGACACACACACCATATTCTTTCACAGTGGATAATTTCGCGGCAAGTTTAGCCACCACTGCCGGATTATCGATAATGTCATAACGATGTGGTTCGGACTCGATATTTGAAATCTTCACTTCCACCGCGTCCTCGATTGTGTTATCATTATCTTCGCCAAACAAACTTCCTTGTATTGATTCGGCTTGTGGAGCCGACACCGTAGCCGCCGATGAAGATGTTTTAACCTTATCGCCAATTATTCGTGTTATAAGAGTACGGAATTCCAATTCGTTGAACACTTCATAAAGGGCTGCATAATCGGGAGTTTCCACTCGTAACTCATTCTCATCAAATTCGATAGGCACATCGGTTTTTATTGTTGCCAAGAATTTAGAGAAACGTATTTGTTCGGCATTTTCTTCTACTTTGGTGCGCATAGCACCCTTAAGTTCATCGGTATGCGACAACAAGGACTCTATCGATTTGAATTGTTTTATCAATTTAATTGCCGTCACTTTCCCCACTCCGGGGCATCCGGGGATATTGTCCACCTTATCGCCCATAAGCGCAAGATAATCTATTACCTGTAATGGAGATTCAAATTCGTAGGCATCACAAATATCTTTCACTCCAAGCACCTCAAAATCGGCGCCTTGTTTACCGGGTTTATACTGGAAAATATGTTCGTCGACCACCTGCCCGAAATCTTTATCGGGAGTCATCATATATACGTCAAAACCTCTGCTTTGAGCTTGCTTGGCAAGTGTGCCTATCACATCATCTGCCTCATATCCCATTTTCTCTATCACAGGAATACGATAAGCCTCAAGAATACGCTTAATATATGGAATAGCCAATCTTATATCCTCAGGTGTCGGAGGGCGTTCTGCTTTATAACCCTCAAATGCTTCGTGGCGGAATGTAGGTCCAGGTGGGTCGAAACACACTGCCACGTGAGAGGGATTCTCTCGCTTCAGTACATCTTGCAGTGTATTGACAAAACCATATATTGCCGAAGTATTAAATCCCTTCGACGACATTCGTGGAGCATTTATAAGAGCATAGTAGGCTCTATATATCAAAGCATATGCATCAAGCAAAAAAAGTCGATTTTGATTCATTCTCGCAATTTTTTTATTTCATAATTGCGAATTTACGATTATTTTCTCAAAAGAATATCCAAAAAAGCAGATTTATTGCTAATTTTGCATTTTCAATCGCCAAACAAATGGGAGGAGTCAAGAAAATACAAGAAAATATCGCTAATGAATTGTCGTTGCTGAACGAAATCATTAAAAATACACTTGAGAGCAATTCAGCTCTTATGAATCAGATTGTCTCTAAATTTCTAGAATCGAAAGGAAAACAAATACGACCTATTCTTGTTATCCTAAGCGGACGTTTTTTTGGCGATGCCAACAGCAAAGTGCTTAATGCAGGTGCGGCAATCGAACTGCTTCACAATGCTTCTCTCATTCACGACGACGTTATTGATGAATCTAAAGAACGACGCGGACAACCTACCATCAACCGTATTTGGGATAATCATATTTCTGTTCTTGTAGGCGACTTTTTTGTGAGCGCAGCCCTTCATTGCGCAGTGCAAGCCCAGAGTCACCGCATTACAGCAGTATTATCTCAATTAGGACGAGAATTGTCGCTTGGCGAAATGGACCAAATAGACAACGCACGTCAGCACAGCATTGATGAAAAATCGTATTTTCAAATCATCAAACATAAGACAGCTTCACTTTTTAAATGCTGTGTGGAAGTGAGTGGACATGCCAATAATGCACAGGAACAAGAATTGAACGACTTGATGCAATTCACCGAATTACTCGGTATTTGTTTCCAGATAAAAGATGATATCTTCGATTATTTCGAGGATAAGGTCATCGGCAAACCTACCGGTAACGATTTGCGCGAAGGTAAGGTTACTCTACCCCTCATCTACGCTCTATCTAAGGAAGATGCTCCACAACACAATGAAATGGTGACATTAGCTAAGAAAAGTGAATTATCAAGCGAAGAAATAGCTACTCTTATTGATTTTGCAAAAGCCGAAGGTGGTATTGAATATGCTTACGCCACTATGGAACAACTTCGAGATGAAGCATTCGCTATTCTTGATTCTTATCGTGACCGACCTGTTACCGACGATTTCAAGACATTGTTCAACTTCATCATTGCTCGCAACAAATAAAACCCACCTATATGCTCGAACCGTATCTCATAAAAGGACGACTTGAGGCAGGATGTGACGAAGCGGGACGAGGATGCTTGGCAGGACCTGTTACCGCAGCAGCGGTGATTCTCCCACCCGACTTCCACAACGACCTGCTTAATGATTCCAAACAACTCACCGAAAGACAACGCGAACTATTGCGTCCTATCATCGAGCGCGAAGCTATCGCTTGGGCTGTAGCATTTGTATCTCCTCAAGAAATCGACGAAATAAATATTCTACGAGCATCTTTTATTGCTATGCACCGAGCTATCGACCAACTCTCCACTCAGCCTGAAGCTCTACTGATCGATGGTAACCGATTTATCAAATATCGTGATCTGCCTCACACCTGTATAGTGAAAGGAGACGGAAAAATGATGAGTATTGCAGCGGCATCAGTGTTGGCAAAGACCCATCGCGACGAATATATGCAACACATTGCTATGGAATATCCGCAATATGCTTGGGATAAAAATAAGGGCTATCCAACACCGGCCCACCGAACAGCAATCGAGCAGTACGGAGCAACACCCTATCATCGTATGACATTCCAACTGCTCGACCCTCAAATGAAATTATTCTGATTAACATATTTCACAACATCACAATATGGCAAAGAAAATTCTTATTACCGGCGCCGGAGGATTTGTAGGCGGATTTATCGTTGAAGCAGCTCTCAATCGTGGTTACGAAACTTGGGCGGCTGTGCGTGCCACTACTTCGCTCGAATACCTCACCGACCCGCGAATCAATATCATAGAACTTTGTTTTACCGACACCAATATTCTACGCGAACAGCTATCCTTATTTATCGCCGAAAATGGCAAATGGGATTATATTATACATAACCTCGGGGCTACTAAATGCAACAACTTCCGAGAATTCAACCGCATCAATTGCGATTATCTGAAAGATTTTGCCAATCTACTCATCGAAACAGGATGTGTACCCGACAAATTCCTGCTCATGAGCAGTCTTAGCGTAATGGGACAAGGCGATGATAACAATTACACACCGTTCAGCACATCCGACATTCCTCATCCAAACACTCAATACGGAGTGTCGAAGCTTATGGGAGAACAAGCTATCAAGTATTTACCCAAATTCCCTTATGTGATTTTTCGTGCAACAGGCGTTTATGGTCCTCACGAAAAAGATTATTTCTTGATGATGAAAAGTATCGCACAAGGATTCGACTTCAGCGTAGGATTCAAAAAACAGATGCTCACATTTATTTATGTGAAAGATCTTGCCGAAGCTATGATGGATGCGCTCGAAGCTCCGGCAGCAATGCGCAAGACCTATTTCATTGCCGAAAAACGAGGTTATACCCAAAAGGAATTCCGCGAAATAGTAGCCAACGCTCTCGGAAAGAAATATGTGCTCCCTATCTGCGCTCCTTTGTGGCTCACACGCATCATATGTTGGATTTCCGAGAAAATAGGAATTCTAAGAATGAAGCCAAGTACACTCAACACCGACAAATTCAAGATAATCAAGCAACGCAACTGGCTTTGCGACGTGAGCGATAGTGAACGTGACTTCAACTTCTCACCAAAATACGACCTTGAAGCAGGCGTAAAAGAAGCTATTGCGTGGTATCGTCAAGTCGGTTGGTTAAAATAACGACTTTATCTGAACTTAGAGAAAAAATTACCTCGATGCAACTTTTTAGGGAGTTGTATCGTCTAATGTATAGCTTTAAACACGTTTTTTAACTCTTATTCAACACTCTTTTTGACAGAAATTATATAATTTTGGCGATTATTACTTATAGACATTATCATAGTATCAACAAATTAGCGATACAAATACATAGAAATTTCTAAACATTATAATTATAATAACAATGAAAAAGTTTTTTAATTCACTGCTTGTAGCAGTCGCTCTTATCGGGCTATCAATGCCTGTTATGGCGCAAATGCCGCAAATACCGGCAGCTCCGGCCGACTCGGCTGTTAGAGTGGGAAAACTTGACAACGGATTGACTTACTACATCCGCCACAATGAGTTCCCTAAAAACCAAGTTGATTTTCATATTGCTCAAAAAGTAGGTTCGGTGCAAGAAGAAGAATCACAACGTGGTCTTGCTCACTTCCTTGAACATATGTGCTTCAATGGAACAAAGAATTTCCCCGGAAACAACATCGTAACTTGGCTTGAATCAAAAGGTATCAAATTCGGTGCCGACTTAAATGCATACACATCTACCGACCGCACCGTATATCGTATCACAAGTGTACCTACAGCCAAAGAAGCCGTAATCGACTCATGTTTGCTTATCCTTCACGATTGGGCAAGTGCTCTTCTTCTCGAAGATGCCGAAATCGACAAGGAACGTGGCGTTATCCACGAAGAATGGCGTCTTGGAAATGCTATCACACGTATGATTCAAGAGCGTGGTGCTGAAATTTATCCCGGTAGCAAGTATGGTGTGCGTCTACCTATCGGAGCTATCGAAGTTATTGATAATTTCAAGTATAACGAACTTCGCGATTATTACGCTAAGTGGTATCGTCCCGACCTTCAAGGTATAGTGGTGGTGGGTGATATTGACGTAGACCAAATGGAACAAAAAATCAAGAATCTATTCGGTCCTATCAAGATGCCTGAAAACCCTGCTCCACTTGAATATTTCCCTGTTCCCGACAATGACCAACCTATCTTCGTGAGCCATGCCGACAAGGAAATGCCTGCCGAACTTGTGTGGGCTTTCGTGAAATACGACATCTTGCCACGAGAAATGCGTAACAGCGACGCTCAATATATGATGGATTATATGTTCGGTGTGGCTGATATTATGCTTAACGAACGCTTGAACGAAATCTCAATGAAGGCTAATGCGCCATTCGGTAATGCCGGAGGAGGATTCGGAGAATTCCTTCTTTCAACTTATAAAGGCGCCCTTATGATACAAGCATACTCTAACGAAAAGGGTAACAAGGAAGCACTTAAGGCTGTGCTTACTGAAATTAAGCGCATCGGTGAACATGGTTTCACTGCTGCCGAATATGATCGTGCTCGCAATGAATATTTAAGCCGTCTTGAAAAGGCTTACACCAACCGCGACAAGCAAAAACACGACAATTATGCACAAACTTATATCGCACACTTCCTCGATAACACTCCAATGAGTGGTATTGATTATCAATATAACAAGATTAAGGCAATGGCTCCTATGTTGCCGGTAGAAGCAATCAACCAAACAATGGCTCAAATGATTAGCCCAAATGGCAAAAACCTTGTGGTTCTTAATCTTGGTCCTATCAAGGAAGGTGTAACTCTAATGACCGAAGAAGAAATGGCAGCTGTGACTAAGGAAGTTCAAGCTACTCCAACCGAAAAACCGGCAGAAGAAGCAAATAACCTATCTCTATTAAGTGAATTGCCTAAGGCCGGCTCTATCATAAAGGAAACACCTGCAAAATTCGGTTTCACCGAACTTACACTTTCTAACGGAGTGAAGGTTTACATCAAGAAGACCGATTTCAAGAACGATGAAGTACAACTTTCTGCAACAAGTTGGGGTGGTGAAGCTCTTTATGGCGCAGAAGACCACGCAAGCATCTCTGTATACAGCCAACTATGGAGTATGAATGGTGTAGGCGGACTTACTTATAACGACTTGAACAAGTATATGAGCGGTAAGCAAGCATCTGTATCGTTCACCATTGGTAAGGTTAACGAAAACATCACCGGTCGCACAACACCAAAAGATCTCGAAACAATGATGCAATTGCTTTATGCAGGTATCGTGACTCCTCGTAACGACGCTGAAAGCTTCAATGTGATAAAGGATATGGTGGCTTCGGCTCTTAAGAACCAAATAAACTCTCCTGATTATCAATATCAAGACACATTGACTAAGTTTATCTATAATAATAACCCTAAGGCTCAAATTATGGGTCCTGAATTGCTTGAAAAGGCAGATTATAACCGTATGCTTGAAATCCACAAGGAACGCTTCGGAAATGCTGCTGAATTCAACTTTATCATCATTGGTAACTTCGATGAAGCCGAATTGAAGAAATATATCGCTCAATATATCGCTTCACTTCCTGCTAAGAAGGGTAAAAAAGAAGTAGCCACCGATGATAATATGAAAGTTAAACAAGGCGATGTGTATGGCGAGTTTATTTTAGCTACCGAAAACAAACAAGCTAATTATGCCGGTATTTGGACTACCAACCAAATTGAATACACTGCCGAAAACAGCATTATGGCAAGTATTGTCGGACAGCTAATGAGTACAAATCTTACTAATACAGTGCGTGAGCAAGAAGGTGCTGCTTATAGCCCTCATGCATCGGCATCGCTTGATAAGACTTTTGAACCTATGCTCATAATTCAAGCTGTGTTCGGTATCGATGCAAACAAGAAAGATAAGGTGTGCGAACTTACCACCAAAGCTATAACCGATCTATCTACTTCTGTTAAGGAAGAAGAATTGAACAAGGTGAAAGAATATATGCTTAAGGCTATCGACCAGAACGAACACGAAAATCGTTATTGGATGAACGTGATGCGTGCTTACCTAAACACCGGTGTTGACCGCAATGCAAGCTATCGCGACATCATTAATGGTCTTACTCCTGAGAAGATCCAAAACTTCACTAAGCAAATTCTTGCTTCAGGCAACCGCATTCAATTTATAATGCTTCCTCCGGCAGAAAAGTAAAAAAGGAAATTGAGAGATTTTTGTATCTCAACTAAAATACGAAAAGAAGCTTCGAATTATTTCGCAGCTTCTTTTTTTACTTTTTTTAGTGTAAAACATTGAAAACTTGTTAAAGATCCTTAATATAATAATATTTACAATCTCTTTATTATTGCAGAATCAGAAAACCTTAGTAATTTTGCAACGTGTTTTTCATGGTATTAGATTTAAGGTTAATTAAGGTTGGTTGTCGTGAGATAACCAATTTTTTTTATTTATATACATAACCTAACCACCCTCATGGTGTTGCCGCCAAAAAAGTAGACAGGGACAATAAAAACCACCTTTTCTCTGCATTTTAGGGCTTAATATGCAAAAAGTAGGCTGAACCCTTTGTAAATTACTGATAATGATTAACTTTGGTGCATTTTAAATAATATGGCTAAAAATCTGCTTTTATTGCAAGTCTTCTCACACTAAAAAGAATG
>SUXH01000045.1 GCA_015061055.1 Bacteroidales bacterium | reverse complement strand
CGTCGTTCAAAGTCAAAGAAATTATGGAGAGATACGACAATTGGCGTAATCTCATTCTCGACAATCAAATCTATCGCCACAATTTCCTGCTCGTGCAGCTGGTAATGGGCGAATGGAAGAAAAGAATCTTATCACCAATCAAAAAATCTGAATGATTATGGAATACTACAAATTCACTGAAGATGAATTGGACGAAATGTTCACTCTCGCAATGAAAATCGTCAGTCGTATCAAAGAACATTACGCTGATGACGAAGATTATCTTCATCAAATCGATGAATTTACTGTTCTCAACACATTCGCTTATAATTGCTATTATGCGATGTCGAGAAAGTTCAAAATGAGAACACAGAAAGCTCCTGAATAATCGGGAGTTTTTTTCTCAATTCTTTCTTTAAGGCAGTCGAAAGATTGCCTAAAATTGTGTCTTTTAATACTCGCAGTCATCGCTGTAACTTCGTGGTAAATAAAACTTATTTACTATGGCAACAAGTTTAATTACTGAAATTCCAATTTTTGTATTCTCGTCGCAACTGCGAGAGATTGAATTTTCTACTGACCTTGACAAAGTGATAATCACTCTTGAGTACGGTACTACGGAAATTTTCCGTACTACACTATATGCGTACAATGGCAATGTTACTCTGATTAACATCGCTGAAGTCATCGAAGACTATATGACTAAAAACGATCTTGTGTTCACGGCGTTTACGATGTACTATAACAATGCCGACGGAACTAATCTCGGTTCGTTTAACCTCAATACGCTATTTTGTACGCATATCATCGAGGCTCAAGCCGGTGTGTTTGGCTCATATAATTTCCTAACAAAATTAACTGCTAAGCGTGTGCCTCTGCACTCGACAGACTTTCTATCGTTGTTTCATGGTCAAGAGTCCGGACCATTGAAAATTCATGCAGTATATGAAGCTGAAGACGGTAGTATTGGGAATAAAACTTTTACGCTGAAAACTATAACTACCGATGACATCGGTGTATCTGCTATTGAAGTCAAATATGACACAATATATTTGCGTTTGCGTTTACAAGCGGGAAAAGTGAGCAAAGTTTTATCTTATACTATTGAGTTCAACAACCGATATTTCACCTATTATGTGGTGGATAATACTCCCAATGTAGTATTCACTTTTAAGAACAGCTTTAATGTGTATGAAGAAATCTATCTCAATGCCGTCACCACCACCAAGACCGAAGTAAATCGGTCAATGGCTATCTCGCAAGGACGACACTCGTTTTATGACCAATCGGTCGATAAAATATACGAGGTGGAAACTGCTCCTATGACGCAGGCTGAAGCCGAATGGGTGGAGCAGCTGTTTATGTCGCATTCCGTGAGGCTCGGTACAGCGACTGACCCTGATACCTTGCCCGAAGTTATCATCACGGACTCGACTTGCGAGATTGACGACAATGATGAAAAACTGCACAAAGTGAAATTTACTTGGCAGTTTGTGGAACATCGACCTCATTTGCAAACATCGGCAAGAACCGATGAGCAGAGAATTTTTACCGAACCTTACAATCACACTTTTAACTAATGGCTAACGCAATACACATATCAACATTACGGAAAATGCTTCAAGCCGGCGACCCTGTAAACATATCGCTTTGGACGAAAGACGGACAAATACAGCATTGGAATAATTGTATTCCGCTTCGATATGATTTCTATAAGGGTGTGCGTCGTATGAAACTCCTTACAAGCCGACAAATTCGACAAGTGCGTGATGTCTGCATTTTCCGTATCAATGGAATGGAAGTTTATCTATAATTTTATGTTTTCGTAATATTTTGTTAACTTTGCTATAATCTAAAATATTAAGATTTATGAAAAATATAGATTGGTATAATATTGCACAACGAGCGAATATTGAAATGTTTCATTATAGAGATAAACATATCTTCCTATATGACGATCACAGAACAATTCTTAATGTTATATTTGAAGCTTCAAAGATAGTTGAAGACAAAAGAATCCCTAATCTAATTTACTTTGATAAGCATGATGACGCATGTCAAAGTAAAACAAAGAGTGTACTCCTTGAGAAAATGGGAAGAAATTCTTTTGAAGAAGTTACAAGTAAAGATTTTTGGTCTTTTGTTGAATTTGACCTAAGTCCACGAGATGATGATTGGCTCTTAACTGGAATGGAATTAGGTTTAATCAATAATGCTGTTGTTATTGGGCAATCTGAAAATGATAATATTATAACTATGCCTAATAATACATATATTTCAGAGGACAACATTGAACACAAATTATTTTCAATTCCTTATTTGAAAGATTCAATAGATAGTAGAGGTTGTATTGGGGATAGTTGCATTAAAGACCCTAAGGATAAAATAATCAGAAGTGTTTTTCAGTTCAATACTGATAAATATCATGAATTTGAAGATGAAATTTATCCATTTATTTTAGATTTTGACTTAGATTGTTTCACAACAGATTGCAATAACAAAGTCTATGCATGGCCTGAAAAAATATTTGCCAACGAATTTGATACATATAATGGTTGTGGCTATTTTTTGTGGGATTTAATAAATCGTAGCCAATTTATTACAATTTGTCGCGAACCTGAATGCTGTGGGGGCATTGGTGAGTCAAACAAAATACTTGGGTATTTAGATAAATATATCTTTAATGGTTCTTTAGGGACAGAACCGATATATTAATTTTGTCTTTTAGACGGCGATAGAATAGAAGTAGCTTTGTGAGAAAATCTCAAGGCTATTTTTATTATGAACAACACAAATCTTAATTTCAATTCAGTAGAGAACATACCGATACTCAATGCTCAGGCAGCGTTCCAAGTGGATAGCTCGGCTGTGTTCCGTGAACAAGGCGACATCGTGCCTACGATTGTCGATGACCGCACTTCATATATGCCGTGGGGTGGCGACAATCAAATGCCGTTCGACATTCTCAATCTGATTGAGAGTGACGAAACGCTTTCCACTTGCCAAATCTTTAATGCCGAAGTGTGTTATGGCAGTGGATT
>SUXH01000044.1 GCA_015061055.1 Bacteroidales bacterium | reverse complement strand
CGCTTGCAGCTCCGCTTGCAGCTCCGCTGCATATTCCGCGAAGCGGTCGAGAATTTTTACAATTTCCTCTTGAATTTCAATTGGTGGAATCGGGATTGGAAAATTCTCTATCATAGGTTTTCTAATAGAGGTAACCGTAGCACTCACCGCTTTCTTTATAATGAAGTTTTTAAAATTAGCAGACATGAAATAATATACAAACTTTGTATTGATGCCTTGTTCATATATATTAATTCTATATGCTCTTTGATGAAGTGCATATTTACCTGTCACATAGTGAAATATATCTCCAATGCCGCCCTCACCAGGAATTACAATGGCTGTTTCATCAAATTCATAAGTGTCAATACGCAAAACATCTTTCGAACGAACATAAAACGGGTATGCTCCATTTTCTATAGCATTTTTTCTATCACTACTTCCTGTACCAATGTTTGCAACATCTTTCAACTGTTTATACACAACTCCATTGGGACAATGATTGTCTATTAGTTCTTTCAACTTATTCATTGTTCATCCTCCTCCAACTCTGCGATGATTTTATTTATCTCTATTCTCAATTCGTTCTCTCGTGCTACAATCTGACGAATACGCTGATTAAGCTCCTTGATATTTGTCTCTTTGCGAGTTTCTTTAGCCTCTACATAACTACTTACCGAAAGGTTGTAATCATTCTCTGCAATTAGATTGTTATCAATGGACTTTGTAATTGCTTCAATATCTTCTTTGCTGTCGAAGATTTCTAAAATCTTTTTTATATGCTCTTCGTCAAGAACATTATTATTGGTTTCCTTTCTGAAGAAATCATTACCGGTAGCATCAATAAATTGCGTTTTTGTATCCATCTTATGCTTGGATAAAACTAAAATATTTACAGCAATCGTAGTTCCATAGAAAAGGTTGGGAGCTAACGCAATAACTGTCTCCACAAAGTTATTATCCACCAAATATTTTCTAATCTTCTGTTCTGCACCTCCACGATAGAATATGCCAGGAAAGCATACAATTGCAGCTCGTCCCTTACTTGAAAGGTAGCTCAATGCGTGCAATACAAAAGCAAAGTCTGCTTTTGATTTAGGAGCCAAAACACCAGCAGGAGCAAATCGATCATCATTAATCAGTGTTGGGTCATCAGAGCCAATCCAATTTACGGAGTACGGAGGATTGGATACAATGGCATCAAAAGGCTTGTCATCGCCAAATTGAGGATCCATCAGAGTATTGCCCAAAGCGATGTTAAACTTGTCGTAGTTTATGTTATGCAAAAACATATTCATACGAGCAAGGTTATATGTGGTGTGGTTAATTTCCTGACCAAAGAATCCCTCTTCGATAATATGTTCGTCAAACTGTTTCTTCGCCTGCAACAATAATGAGCCAGAACCAGCCGCAGGGTCATAAATCTTGTTGATGGAACTCTGATTATGCATTGCTAATCGGGCGATGAGTTTTGACACACATTGAGGCGTAAAAAATTCGCCACCTGATTTTCCTGCATTAGCAGCATAATTGTGTATCAAGAACTCATAGGCATCGCCAAACAAGTCAATATGATTATCCTCAAAATTGCCAAAGTCCAAACCCGCAACCCCTTTTATAACTGCTGCCAGACGGCTATTCTTGTCCTCGACTGTATTACCTAATCTTGTGCTTGTGGTATCAAAGTCTGCAAATAGACCTTTGATGTCTCCCTCTGAATCATAACCAACCGCAGAACCCTCAATTGCTGTAAATATAGCTTTGAGGTCTGTGTTTAGATTTGGATTCTTGTTCGCTGTTTTAGCGATATTTACAAATAACTGACTTGGGTATATGAAATATCCTTTGGTTTTAATCGCATCGTCTTTAATTTCGGGAGTAATTATACTATCAGGCAGATTAGCATAATCAACGCTTTCATCTCCTCCTTCAATATAATTGGTAAAATTCTCGCTAATAAAACGATAGAATAATGTACCAAGGACGAACTGCTTAAAGTCCCATCCATCAACCGCACCACGCACTTCGTTAGCGATCTTCCATATTTGAGCTTGTAATTGAGCTCGTTGTATATTACTTGTCATAAAAAATCTTTCAATTTGCACTTATGGTTGAGTTAAGCATTATTTATCAAATACTGCACATCAACCTCTAACAATGTTGTAATCTTCACAAATGTTTCCAAATTAGCTTGTGTTGCATTGGAATACTATATAAATTTAGCGCAAAGTTATTGATTTAATTGAGAATAATGGAATTTTTTATTAAGAATCATCATTTATCCATGAATTTTTCTGATTTCAGAAGAAAGGTATAAACAATATCAGGATGGAAATGACGAAAGTGTAAAGACTTTCAGGGGGGCAAAAGAAGTGTCTATTCTTTCAGCTAATGAAACAGAAAAACCGTTTATGAAATTAGAAAAAGATAATAACCCTTTACAAATCACACAAACGCCCGAAGCGTTACCGAACCACGCTTAAGCGATAATTCGGGGTACTTCGGTGGGAAAATCCGAAACGTATATGTGAGAAATATTGCATTAAAATCAGACGATTGAAAACAAAAAGAGTTGAAGGCTATGCCACCTTCAACTCTTGCATCTGACGGACCAGTTCGTCGGCAACGGCCAGAAAGGCTCTGTTTCGGGATTCGTGCCGTTGCCAGGCGGAATAGGGATTTTTCTTTACATCGGAGGTGCTGATGTTTTTCAGCGAATCGTAGCTGCAGGGGACGTTGTTCAGCCGTTCGTAGAGGCAGCGAGCCAGTTTGTAGGTGCGCTCGTCGGTGTCGGTGCCCACATAGCTGATGTCGAACTGGGCGAGGAATTGGTGGATTTGGTGAATTCAGTGAAGATAGGTTGCTGCGCCTCGGGATAAAAAACAAATGGATTTGTTTTGTTCTCCGCTCGGCTTGCACTATCTTTGATAAAAATCGAAGATAGGCTTCGGTTCGGAAATAAAAAAGAACCAATTCTTTTTTTATTTCTCTCACCTTGCACTATCTTTGCACCCATTATGAAGAAACTGAGCATATTGGAGATGAACCGCATCAGT
>SUXH01000030.1 GCA_015061055.1 Bacteroidales bacterium | reverse complement strand
TAAGCTCTTTTGCCAACGTGATTGCCTGATGAAGATAATAATAAGCACTATCCATATTGCACTGTCTATATCCTCCTCCTATGCTGCTAAGGCACATTAGTTCGTAACTCTTGCTACCTGCTTTGCGGAAATAGCGCAATGCTCGGCGCTCTTTCTCCAATGTTTCATCGTTATCGGCATAATTAAGAGCATATAGCACAGACATTCGCAAGTTGGCTTGACCGAGATTCATATAATCATCGGGCGAAGCGTTGTCTTCGGCTCGCTTATACCACTCCATAGCCTCTTGCTCCTTACCGAGTTCTTGCATCACAGCACCCTTGTAGATAAGCGCACGTGTGTAGAGTTCACGATTGTGATTATCGGCATAATAGTCTACTGCGATATTAATCAACGAGTCGCTCGCTATACTATCCATGTTCTTATACTGAGCCTGTGTGTAAAGCAGTGCATAATAGGCTCGGTCGGAATTGTGCGTCAGCTCACCGGCATTAACACCTTTCAGCATCATATAAGCACTATCAGCCTGCTCGTCGATAAGACTGTCGGCAAGCGCAAGACGGCTGTCGACCGAGCGACCACACCCCGCCAACAGCATCACGATACCCAATATTATTCCCACAAGTCCTTTCATAAACACAAAGGTAAGAAAATAATTTTAAAATCAGGTAAGCCTACGGCATATTATCATTTGTATGGAACGCTAAACGTCTAACTTGAGAAAAAACTCACATTCACACATTATTATCCTTGTATCTTGGATCAAAAACATCGAAAATATGTTTTTTAACATAAAAATATCGGTCACCCTATTGCGAGATTGTAAAATATGTTGTAACTTTGCAGTGCAAATCGCGGGATGGAGCAGTGGTAGCTCGTTGGGCTCATAACCCAAAGGTCGTCAGTTCGAGTCTGGCTCCCGCCACTAAGATAGAGGTTGTCAAGAAATTGATAACCTCTTTTGTTTTATTAAGACTCTTATTTTTGTATTAATGTGAGTTTGTACTAACTTTGCCAACATACTAACAAAACCAACAACAGATATGGAACAATTTCATGAAATGATAATGCGCCGTCGCAGCATAAGAAAATACACCGAAGAGGAAATTTCGGCAGAAGATGTAAAACTCATTCTTGAAGCAGCTCTTATAGCTCCAACTTCTAAAAACAGCCGCCCTTGGTTTTTCGTAACTATCGAGGACAAACGTATGCTCGAAGAACTTTCTAAATGTAAAGAATTTGGAGCCGGCTCTATCGCAAAATGCAGTCTTGCTATCGCAGTGGTTGTAGATCCTATGATGAGTGAAGCTTGGATTGAAGATGCTTCGGTAGCTGCAACATTCATCCAACTTCAAGCCGAAGCTCTTGGCTTGGGCAGCTGTTGGGTGCAAGTGCGTGGCAGAATGCGTGATGAGGAAGAAAGTGCCGACGATTACGTTAAGGCGCTTCTAAGCATTCCTCCTGAAATGCAAGTGGAATGTATCATCTCTCTTGGACAAAAAGGTGAAGAACGAAAACCGTTTAATCCCGAAAAAATGCTGTGGGAGCGTGTTCACATTGGCGAATGGCGTCCACAAGAATAATCTACCTTAACACATCTGAATATGAGTTCAATCGACTATGATTTGACCAAAATAAAGGGAATGGCATTTGATGTAGATGGTGTGCTGTCGCCATCGGTAATTCCTTTACACCCCAACGGTGAGCCTATGCGCTGTGTGAGCATCAAAGACGGCTATGCCATTCAGCTTGCAGTAAAACATGGCTACGAGATTGCCATTATTACCGGAGGCAATACCGAGGCTGTGAAAAAACGTTTTGACGGACTTGGTGTGCAAAACGTGATTATGGGTGCAAGCGTAAAAATAGAGCATTTCAACGCATGGCTCGAACGCACAGGGCTAAAGCCCGAAGAAGTGGTGTATGTAGGCGATGACATCCCCGATATTGAAGTTATGAAAGTGGCGGGCTTGCCTGTAGCTCCTGCCGATGCTGCTCCTGAGGTGAAAGCCGTTGCCAAATACATCAGCCCTAACAACGGTGGCTATGGCGTGGGACGTGAGATAGTGGAACAAGTGATGAAAGCAAAAGGTGAATGGCTTGCCGATAAGCGCGCTTTCGGGTGGTAATCTTTTTCAACGTATATGAAACAGCCATTTGCAAACCTTGAGAAATATGATATCGTCCTTGCGTCCAATTCACCTCGCCGCAAAGAATTGCTTGGACAACTCGGAATAACATTCTCAACTCGTGTTCTCAACGACATTGACGAAAGCTATCCCGACGATATGCCGGCTTGCGATGTAGCCGAATTTATTTCAAAGAAAAAAGCCGATGCCTATCGCAAATCAATGAGAGATAACGAACTTATCATCACTGCCGACACGATTGTGGTGTGCGACAACTCTATTCTTGGCAAGCCAAGCGATACCAACGACGCACGCAATATGCTGAGGAAACTATCCGGTCGTACACACCACGTAATTACCGGTGTAACTATCACAACAGCCGACCAAGCGATAAGTTTCAGCAGCACGACCGAAGTGAGTTTTGCATCGCTCACCGATAGCGAAATTGAATATTATGTCGACAACTACAAGCCCATGGATAAGGCAGGCGCATACGGCATACAGGAATGGATTGGTTGTGTGGCTGTAACAGCTATGAATGGTAGCTACTACAACGTAATGGGACTCCCGGTGCAACGACTTTACACCGAATTGAAAAAGATTTGATTTTTACACTTTAATGTATGCGGTGTATTGAGAATCAGGATAAAGCGGGGTGAGAAATTGCACTCCGCTTTTTATTTTGCCATCGGCGGCAAGCATCAACGGGTACTCCGTTTCCAATGCTCTCCTATAACTTTCGGCAACAACATTTTTACTGAAATCCACATAAAACGTACCACTAACCCCTTCGTGCAAAAAACGATTGCCAAGTATACTGCTCACCACACCCATCGTGGTACGCAAGTTCAACTCGATACAAGGATTCAAACATAAATCGCCGGCATCGCCCCGATAAATCATCATATCTATCCCCAAATAACCGCTATAATGTGGAGCTATCAAATCATTCACAATGCTTAGTGCCGCATCGCGCACATCGTTCAACAATCGTTCATCGCCAAGAGTATTCACTATCGAGCGGTGTAATGATTCGGTCGACGCAATCAGCCCTCCGCTGAACGAGCTATGCGTATCGTTGTTAAATATCGAATAACCCACAAACTCGGTTTTTCCCTCTGCACATTTAAACTCCATTGCGAAATCCTGCACAGCATCGAGTGGGCGTTCGCACATTATCGAACCCTGCCGCTTGATAATTCCACTACACCACCGAGTGAAGTCCAATCCGTTGACATCGAGCGCACGATATATACCTTTCCCGCTCGACGACCATGGTGCTTTTGTGTAGGCACATGGATATTTACGCGCAAATTCCAATACGCTATTCATATCGTAGCATTCCACAGGTGTAATATCACGCAAACCTCTCACTCGTTCAAGAAACAAACGATGAATCTCTATCGAAATACGACGATGCGACAACTGTCTTATTCGATCGACCTCTACAAGGCTTGGCAATGCCTGCTCTTGCGCACCATCAAGAAACAGCCTGCGACGCAAATAATGGTTCCACCCCCAAGGAATAATTGTGTCAAAATCAGGTATTCGCTCCTCCGACACCACACTTATCCCCAATCCATATCGATTATTCACTTCATCAATCCAACAATTATTGCTCTCATTTTCTTGCGACAACACAAAATCTCCTTTGTCGCCAATCCACATTGGCAACAACTGCAAATCACAACGTAACAATCGTGCCATTGGAGGAGGAGTGTAATTGGTTCCACCAAAAGCCAACGCAAGATCGTGTTCAGGATTAAAAATGCGCAACACCGACATATCTTGATTATTTTTTACAAAAATAGTTATTTTTTGCATATTCTTATGCAACATTTTTCGCGCTCGTTCGTATTGTGTTTAGAAACGAGAAATAAAGGAACTTTTACTGATTTAACTTTTTGATGGATTCATCACAATTCAAACAGATTCTATTACCTCTTGGCGAAAAAATGTATCGTACTGCATTCCGTATCGTTAACAATAGCGACATAGCCAAGGACATAGTGCAAGAAGTGTACATCGCCCTATGGGACAAACGAGAATCCTTGCCACATATCGACTACTTAGAATCATTTGTGATGAAAGCGGTAAAGAACAAAAGTATCGACATATTGCGCACTTCACGTATATATAAATTTGATGATAACTTCATTGACAATGACAGTACTATAATTGAAAACAAATATGACGACAACGAACAACTCAATGCTATAATTAGAAAGATGAATCTTTTACCGGCTCAACAAAAACATATATTGACAATGCGTAGCTTACAAGATTTATCGATTACAGAAATAGAACAAATAACAGGACTATCCAATATAAATATTCGTACCCTATTATCACGAGCAAGGAAAAAACTTAGAGAATTATGCCAACAAGAACTTAATGAACGATAAATATGGAAGATATCGACTACATAAAACTGCTGCTTGAACGATTTTACAATGGTTCCACAACTATCGACGAAGAAGCCGAACTGATTTCTTTTTTCTCCGATTGCAAGGATGTGCCTAAAGAACTTGAGGCCGACAAGACACTGTTCGACAACATACAACTTGCTAACGCCCTATTAATCAACAGCATTTCTATGCCGGTTGAATTGACTAAAGAAATTGAAGCCCGAGTTGATGCTGAAGCTAAGAAATCAATTTATAAACCCTTTTGGAATTGGCAAAGGCTTGCTATATCTGTAGCCGTATGCGCTTGCATAATCGCCTTATTAATACCTTTTATGAAACTTGATAATAACAATAATTCTGAGTTATACCCAAATCCGGAGTATAGCAATCTATATATTCCACAATCGGAGGAAGCTGCTACAGTAGAAACCTCAAGAGCATTAATGCTGATATCAAGCAAACTAAATCAAGGTTCAACACAAGTAGAATATATAACAACTAAAACAGCCACATTTTAATACCCTAAAAATATCTGTTATGAAACATTTTATAGCAATCAGTCTTTTAATTTCATCTTTTTTCCCGGTTTTGGCTGACCAACACGAAAAAATTATAAATGAAATTTCAGAAATAAATGATGTGGAAGCAGTATACATCACTAAAAGTATGCTAAATTCTATTGGTAACAACAATATAAAAATTGGAAACCTGAATATCTCTAAAATCATTAATGGTCTGTCAAGTATTTATGTACTTTCCATAGATGGAAATTCACTTCAAAGAGCTCGCAAAAAACTACAAACGATAAAAAACAGTAAAGGAATGGAAGTGATTATGCGGCTTAAAGAAGATAATGAACGCACCGACATTCTCGGGAAAAAACTTAATAATGGAAACTTCTCCTCAATTTTAATGACTATTGATGAAGGAGATGAAATAACTGTCGTCTACATAATTGGTAATATTGACAAAAATTGCCTTGCCGAACTATCAAAAGAAATGGGAGTGGAAATTCCTAATAAAAGCAAAAAAACAAAATACAATATTTACACAATAAACTCTAACGAACTACAAAACCTAAACACAATAACAAACATCAATGACTCAAGTGTTTTCTATCTGAATTATACTACTGAATACGACAAACTAATTGCATCAATTGAAGATAGCATAAAAGTTCTTAATAAAATCGTCGATAAAATAAACACTGAAAAGCTTAACGCAATTAACAGTATAATCAGTGCCTTGGATAAACAAATAAACAGCTCTAATAATTCTACCAAACGAAACAAACTATTCAAAGAACGTTCAGAGCTCTTCAAACAAAGAAATAACGTATATGAGGAAAGAAATAAAATATATCACAAACGTAATCTTCTATATAACAAAAGAAACAATTTATTAACCAAGAAATACACGATATATACAAAAAGTTTGCCGCACTATAATTGATAATGTAAAATTGCTTGTGGTGTCTTGTTACTACATTGAACAACAGCCCTAATGAAATCCAATAAAAATCCCTAAAATTACACCACCACAACAGCAAAAAAAGTATAGAGGACTTGCATATATGAGAAAAATGCCGTAATTTTGCACTCGCAAACAACCAAAATGGTTCGCTAGCTCAACTGAATAGAGCATCTGACTACGGATCAGAAGGTTACAGGTTTGAATCCTGTGCGAATCACTAAAAGGAACTCAATCGAGTTCCTTTTTTTGTCTCCAAACGAAATGAAATTAAGCCTAATTGTGGCTCAAAGTTAGCTCCTTATATAGAGTCTATAAAAGACAAAAAGCCTATCCGAAGATAGGCTTTTGCAATTATTTATATCTTGTTTTATTAGAAAAGTTCGGAATGGCTACCGAGACGAACAAGTTTTATGATTTTTTCTTCCTCGTCAAGCCAAATAAGTAGTAAGTCTCTTTCAACATGACATTCCATAAATCCACTATAATTGCCGGTCAATTTGTGTGGATAATAACTTTCAGGTACAACACCTGTTTCTTGTAGGGAAGTAAGAACAATTCTAAGATGTTCTATCTTTTTCGGATTGTTTTGAATGCGTTTAAGGTCTTTCTTAAACTGCCCTGTCATTTTCAGTGTAAACATACTCCTACAATGACGCAATTACCGAATCAAGGTTGTTTGCATCTAAAGTTTCCAAGTCACGATTTTCGCGGGCTTCTTTCATCGCAGCCAAAGTCAATTTGTTTGGATTGCTGAATACAGCGTCCATCAAAACACTTTCTACATAGTTGTTAAGACTGCGATTTTCTCTTTCAGCAGCCTCTCTTAACTTATTTAATAAACTTGTGCTTAATCTAAAAGCAGTTTGTTTTCTTTCAATTACGATAGCCATAGTGATATATTGTATTATATTTGTAGTACAAATGTATAACATTTATATCACACAAACAAATCTTAAAACAAAAAAGTTTCCAATAACAGCATAAAAGGCCTCCAAATGGAAGCCTTTTGAGTGATATTAGCGTCAGATTTATCTGAGGAAAACATAACCGTTATCGAGGTGGTAATCGCACATAAGAAAATCAATATTTTAATGGCTCTAATTATTATTTAACACAAAATTATTTTGATACATTTGTGTAGTCATTAGACTATCTCCATTTTTGTACTGACAAAACGGTCGCAAATGCATCTATTTTGTCAGTAATAAATAAAAACTTAATTATGATTATAAATAGACGAGAATATATAGATAAGCTCCTTGCTAAACGTTGGAATGTAAAAATAAAGAGAATACCTTTCTTCATAACACTGCAATAGCAGCATTATATTTTGTCATATTTATAGCTTTCTTTATCAATTTATATTGTTTACGCCCTATTACGCCCTCAAGATGTTCCCAAAATGTTTTCATCTTCATCAGCAAGTGTCCATCACCTTGCAATGTCTGCGAATACTCATTAAGTAAGTCATCGTGCATTCTCATCACTTTTTTAAACAACTTTTCGTCACTTAACTCTTCTCCACTCACATACTCCATTGCCAACGAAGGACGCATAAGCAATCCACGACCTATCATCACACCTTTCAGTTGCGGAAACAGGTTCTCAATACGCTTCACATCATCAATCGATGTCAAATCTCCGTTATATATAATATCGTGGTTACATTCGTTTACAAACGCCCCAAATCGTTCCAAATCCACCTCACCTTTATATTGTTGCGTTGCTATTCGCGGGTGCATTGTAATATGAGTTAGACGCGTATCGTTGAACGCCGGAAGTAAACTCATACAATCTTCAGCATTCTCATTCCCGAGACGCATTTTTATCGAGAAAGCAATATCATCAGCAGCATTTATAGCTTCAAGCACCGCTTTCGCCTTTTCTGTATTAGATAAAATACCTGCACCGCGCCCCTTACGAGTTTGCATCGGAAACGGACACCCCATATTCACATCTATGCGTTTATGCCCCATATTACGAAGGACATCCACCAAGAAACGAAATTCTTCTTCATCACGCACAATTATCTGAGGAACAAGTTTCCCTGTTTCATCATTTTCGGGTAAAGCCTCGCGTATATCCTTCTTGCGTAACTCTCCACGCTCTATTCTTATAAAAGGAGTATAATAAGCCTCAACTCCCCCAAATATCGCATCGTGCACATTACGATAGGCATTATCGGTATAACCCTGCATCGGAGCAAAATGTATTGCTAACATATTCAATTACTTTTCACATTTTAAAACTATCACAAAAATAACAAATAATCCTCACATATAAAACAATGGTGACGAGCCTTAATCAGACTCGCCACCATCTTAATTGTATATTCTTATTAGAATCTTACTTTTCTTCTGGAGCTACACCCCATTGTTGTTGAGCAAGACGGCGGTAGTTGTTGTAACGCCATTGTGCATTTTCCTTAGCAGCATTGAATAGTTCTTCAGCTTCTTCCGGATATTGCTTCATTACCGATGCATAACGCACTTCACCCTTCAAGAATGGAAGGAAGTTATCCCAATTAGGTTCCTTGCTATCAAGCGTGAATGGGTTCTTACCTTCTTTTTCAAGTTCAGGATTGTAACGCCACAAGTGCCAGTAACCACATTCCACTGCCTTAGCTTCTTCAGCTTGAGCCTTACCCATACCGGCCTTCAAACCATGGTTGATACAAGGAGCATAAGCGATGATGATTGATGGTCCGTCGTATGCTTCAGCTTCACGAATAGCTTTCAATGTTTGTGCATTGTCGGCACCCATTGCCACTTGTGCAGCATATACATAACCATAAGTAGAAGCGATAAGACCAAGGTCTTTCTTGCGAACACGCTTACCGGCAGCAGCAAACTTAGCGATAGCACCGATTGGAGTTGCCTTTGAAGCTTGACCACCTGTATTTGAATAAACCTCTGTATCGATTACAAGGATATTTACATTCTTACCTGATGCAAGTACGTGGTCAAGACCACCGAAACCGATATCGTAAGAAGCACCGTCACCACCGATAATCCATTGAGAACGCTTAACCAAGTATTGACTCAATTCCTTGATTTGCTTGCATAGAGGATTATCACAATTTTCTACCATTTCCTTGATTTGGTCGGCAAGTTCACGACTCTTAGCTCCATCTTCCTTGTTTTCAAGCCATGCTTGATACAATGCCTTAGCTTCTTCGCCACAGCAATCACACTTAGCAGCTTCTTCAACAAGAACTGTCAAGCGTTCACGCATCTTATCGTATGCAAGAGTCATACCTAAACCAAATTCGCAGAAATCCTCAAACAATGAGTTTGCCCATGCCGGACCTTGCCCCTTTTCGTTTGTAGTGTAAGGAGTAGAAGGAACCGATGCCGAGTAGATTGAGCTACAACCTGTTGCGTTAGCTACAATTTGACGATCGCCAAACAATTGGCTGATAAGCTTAACGTATGGAGTTTCACCACAGCCTGAGCAAGCTCCTGAAAATTCAAACATCGGAGTAGCAAATTGTGAGTTCTTCACATTAGCCTTGATGTCAACAAGTGCTTGTTTGCTCTTCACTTCGTTGTAGCAGTAATCCCACTTAGGTTGTTCTGCAAGTTCACCATCAAGAGGCTTCATTTCAAGAGCCTTTTCGCCCTTCTTACCCGGACACACATCAACACAGTTGCCACAGCCAAGACAGTCAAGAACGTCGACAGCTTGTACAAATTGCAAACCTTCGAAGCCCTTACCGATAGCCTTCAATGAAGTTTCCTCAGTGTATGGAGAAGCTGCAAGTTCATCGGCATTCAATAGGAATGGACGGATAGCTGCGTGAGGACATACAAGAGCACACTTGTTACATTGAATACAAGTTTCAGAATTCCATTTTGGAACAAATGCAGACACTCCACGCTTTTCAAACTTAGATGTACCATTTTCCCAAGTACCATCTGCATTATTCTTAAATGCTGATACAGGAAGAAGGTCTCCATCTTGAGCATTGATAGGACGCACTACATCATTGATAAATGCAGGAGCATTATCAACAGCCTTAGCATCTTCTTCAAGAGCCGACCATGCAGGATCAACTGCCAATTGAGTATACTCACAACCACGATCTACAGCTTGATAGTTCTTGTTCACCACATCTTCACCCTTCTTACCGTATGACTTCACGATGAACTTCTTCATTTGTTCTACTGCAAGTTCTACAGGAATAACTTCTGTGATACGGAAGAATGCTGATTGAAGAATTGTGTTTGTACGATTACCAAGACCAATTTCTTGAGCAATCTTAGTAGCGTTGATATAGTAAACAGTGATATTGTTATCCGCGAAATATTTCTTAACCTTGTTAGGAAGATTCTTAGCAAGTTCTTCGCCTTCCCAAATTGTGTTCAACAAGAATGTACCATTCTTTTGAAGACCACGAGTCACATCATACATATTCAAGTATGCTTGTACGTGGCAAGCCACAAAGTTAGGTGTTGTTACAAGATATGTTGAGCGGATTGGTTCATCACCGAAACGAAGGTGAGAACAAGTGAAACCACCCGACTTCTTTGAATCGTAAGCAAAATATGCTTGACAATACTTGTTTGTGTTATCACCGATGATTTTAACCGAGTTCTTGTTTGCACCTACTGTACCATCAGCACCAAGACCAAAGAACTTAGCTTGATACATACCCGAACCTCCAAGTGCAATTTCTTCCTTCATTGGAAGTGAAAGGAATGTTACATCATCTTGAATACCTATTGTAAAGTTATTCTTTGGCATTGGCAACGCCAAGTTTTCATATACCGATAGGATTTGAGCAGGTGTTGTATCCTTTGAACCAAGACCATAGCGACCACCCACAATAACAGGAGCATTTTCTTGACCATAGAAACAATCCTTAACGTCAAGATACAATGGTTCGCCTGTAGCTCCGGGTTCTTTTGTACGGTCAAGAACCGCGATACGCTTAGCTGTTGCAGGAACTGCGGCAAGGAAGTGCTTAGCAGAGAACGGACGATACAAGTGTACGGCTACAAGACCCACCTTTTCGCCCTTTTCTGTCAAGTAATCGATTGTTTCGCGGATTGCTTCAGTCACCGAACCCATAGCGATGATTACACGTTCTGCATCAGCTGCACCATAGTAATCAAACAAGCCATACTTACGTCCTGTAATTTCAGCAATCTTATTCATATATTCTTCTACGATAGCAGGCACTGCTTCATAGTAGTTGTTACAAGCCTCACGATGTTGGAAGAATACATCACCATTTTCAGCCGTACCGCGTGTAACAGGCGCATCAGGGTTCAATGCACGTTGACGGAATTCGGCCAATGCTTCTTGATCTACAAGTGGAGCCAAGTCTTCATTTTCAAGGGCTTCTATCTTTTGAATTTCGTGTGATGTACGGAATCCATCAAAGAAGTTCAAGAATGGCACACGAGATTTGATTGTTGCCAAGTGAGCCACACCGGCTAGGTCCATTACTTCTTGTACAGAGCCTTCGCATAACATAGCAAAGCCTGTTTGACGAGTTGACATCACGTCTTGATGGTCTCCGAATATACATAAAGCGTGCGATGCCAATGTACGAGCCGACACGTGGAATACACTTGGCAAAAACTCACCCGCAATCTTATACATATTAGGGATCATAAGCAACAATCCTTGTGATGCAGTATATGTTGTTGTCAATGCACCGGCTTGAAGTGAACCATGTACTGCACCGGCAGCACCACCTTCCGATTGCATTTCTTGCACCATTACTGTTTCACCAAAGATGTTTTTACGACCTGCAGCAGACCATTCATCAACATATTCAGCCATTGTTGACGATGGTGTGATAGGATAAATAGCAGCCACCTCAGTAAACATATAACTGATGTGAGCAGCAGCTTGATTACCATCACAAGTCAAGAATTTCTTTTCTCTACTCATAAATTGTTATCTTTAAAATAAAATTTGTTTCCTCTAAATTATTTAATTCTGCAAAGTTACGACTTTTCATTTTTTCACACAAATATACAATCCACATTTTAAACACCCTTGAGCGTCTTTACTTTCATTTAAAGTACTTCATTATGCTTATTTAACGTACCAAGCACTTATTTTTACTTATCACACTATACTTAATGCAAATTACAACACATTCACCTATTTTACTTACCTTTGCAAAAAATTGAAACAATGAAGCAAAAAGACATATTAGCGGGACTTAAAGAAAAATATCACATCGAGGAATTGAATGATATGCAAAAAGATGTGCTTAGTACATCCAACCAAGATGGTGATATCATTCTGTTATCGCCTACAGGTAGTGGGAAAACCATTGCGTTTTTAATTCCTGTTCTTAAAGCACTCAAAGAACCCAACGGCAACCTTCAAGCCGTTATTATTGCTCCTTCTCGCGAACTTGTGATGCAGATTGGCAAAGTGGCACGCGACATAGCCATAGGACACAAGGTAACTTGTTGTTATGGAGGACACAATGTAATCGATGAGAAGCAATCGCTTTCGGTTACACCATCTATTATTGTCAGCACTCCGGGACGTTTACTCGACCACATCAAGCGCGACCACATCAATGTTCATTCCACTCGATTACTCGTTCTCGATGAGTTCGACAAGTCGCTCGAGCTTGGTTTTCAAGATGAAATGCGTCGCATATTACGACGTATGCCAAACATTGGTCGTCGCTATCTCACTTCGGCTACCAACATCGACGAAATTCCCGATTTCGTGCGCATATTCAAGCCGCAAATTGTTGATTTTAGCGAAAACAAAGACGAACTCGATCAACGAACCACCATTCTTCGGGTAAATTCCGATGATAAAGACAAACTGCAAGCACTGTTTAAGCTACTACGAAACGTACCCAATGGTCGCACTATCGTTTTTGCCAACTATCGCGATGCCGTTGAACGCATCTATTATTTCTTGAAAGATAACGACGTGCCTGTAGGAGTATACCATGGCGGCTTGGAACAAATCGACCGCGAAAAAGCCATATCTATGTTCAACAACGGTTCTTATTCGGTAATGATTACAACCGACCTCGGTGCAAGAGGACTCGATATTACCGAAGTGATGAACATCATTCACTACCACATTCCAATCACCGAGGAAATCTACACTCACCGCAATGGTCGCACTGCGCGCATTAATGCCACAGGGAATGTATATGTATTGGTAAACTCTACCGACAAACTGCCCGAGTATATGAAATTCGATGGCAAATTCACAATGAATGATGACGCCGAGATGCAACTTTCTGCCCCCTTTGCCACACTATTCTTTCAAGCCGGAAAGAAAGAAAAAATTTCTCGAGGCGATATTCTCGGCTTCTTGAGCAACAATGGGGGAATTGACGGAAAAGAAATAGGTGCAATCGACTTGCACGACCATTATGCACTCGTTGCCGTTCCTATTCACAAAGCTAACGACATTCTTAATCGTATTGCCAAGCTAAAGATAAAAAACAAGCGAGTGCGTATCACACTCGCCACTATATAACCATTAAAAGAAATTGTGCCCAAAAAATTGACACAATTTCTTTTAGTTTGCATCTAAATCACTCCAAGAGTTTGGCAATTTCTGCCTTGATTGCATCTTTTTCCATAAAGCCCACTTTCTTCTCATAAGTCCCGTCGGGCTTCATAAATATCAATGTTGGAATTGCCTCCACTTGATACTGTTCGGCTATTGCACGATTTTCATCAATGTCAACCTTCTCAAACACCACTTTCCCGGCATATTCTTTTTCTAATTCTTCAAGAATCGGAGCAATCATCTTGCAAGGACCACACCATGTTGCATAGAGGTCAATCACCTTTGGTTTAGCACCCACTGCGACAGTGTCCGACACTTGTACATCTTCCACCACTGCCACTTCTTCGGCAGCCTGTTCATTCTTGACATTTCCACTGCAAGCCACAAACACCACCGCTGCAATAACAGCCAACATTAACTTGATCTTCGTTTTCATATTCTTGTTTTTTAAAGATTAATTTCATTCATAACAACACATCACTTTCGTTCAAGTTCTTGTAACGACTCCATTTTCTTGGTTTCAAGGAATTCATACACGCCACACAAGTGTTCGCGCACACGACCATGACCAAACTCATACACCTTCGTAGCAAGTCCGTCAAGAAAGTCGCGGTCGTGGCTCACACAAATGAGAGTTCCGTCAAAGTCTTGCAACGCTTGTTTCAATATATCTTTAGTCTTTAGGTCGAGGTGATTGGTAGGCTCATCGAGAATTAGAAGATTCACCGGATCAAGCAGAAGTTTCATTAGTGCCAAGCGAGTACGTTCGCCACCCGACAACACTTTCACCTTCTTCGTACTTGCCTCACCACCAAACATAAAAGCTCCGAGCAAATCACGTATTTTATTCCTTATATCGCCCTTCGCTACATCATCAATCGTTTGAAACACAGTTAAATTTTCATCCAGCAACGATGCTTGATTTTGAGCAAAATATCCTATCTGCACATTATGTCCAAGAGTAAGAGAACCTTCGTGTTCGAGTTCTTTCATAATACACTTCACAAGTGTTGACTTTCCTTCGCCATTACGCCCCACAAAAGCCACCTTATCTCCCCTGTTTATAATCAGGTTCACTCCCGAGAAGATACGTTTATCATCAAATGCTTTGCCCACACCATCCATCATCACAGGATATTGCCCCGAACGTGGCGAAGGCGGGAACTTAAGCTTCAACGCCGATGTATCTTCTTCATCCACCTCTATAATATCAAGTTTTTCAAGCATTTTCACACGACTCTGTACCTGCAAGGTTTTTGAATAAGTTCCTTTAAATCGTTCGATGAAATCCTTTGTTTCTTGAATCATCTTTTGTTGTTCTTCAAATTGTTTCTGTTGCTGAGCACGACGCTCTGCACGAAGTTGAAGATACTGCGAATAGTTCACCTTATAGTCATATATACGACCCATTGTAACCTCGATAGTGCGAGTGGTTATATTATCCACAAACTTACGGTCGTGGCTTATCACCACCACAGCCTTACCATTACTTATCAAGAAATCTTCGAGCCACCCTATTGATTCTATATCGAGGTGATTGGTAGGCTCATCGAGCAGAAGTACATCAGGATTGCGAAGAAGCATTTTTGCCAACTCAATGCGCATACGCCAACCACCCGAGAACTCACTTGTTTGGCGATTGAAATCGGTGCGTTCAAAACCAAGACCAAGAAGTGTTTTTTCAACATCTTCTTCAAAGTGAGTCATATCGATAGCATAGAATTTTTCACTTTTTGTAGCCACTTCTTCTATAAGAGCCATATATTCATCACTTTCATAGTCAGTGCGTTCAGCAAGTTGTTTATTCAAATCTTCTATTTCGGCTTCCATCTTATGTAAGTGTGCGAATGCCTGCGACGCTTCTTCAAACACCGTTCTACCATCTTCGGTCATTAGATGTTGTGGCAAATAAGCTATAACTGTGTCTTTGGGTGCCGACACACTACCTCGAGTAGGCTTACGCACACCTGCCAAAATCTTCAATAAGGTTGATTTACCTGCACCGTTCTTCCCCATCAAGGCGATACGGTCTTTCTCGTTGATTACAAATGATATATCACTAAAAAGTGTACTTCCTCCAAACTCTACGGTAAGTCCGTCAATTGATACCATAAATTAATGTTTCGCTTATAATAATTAATATTATTGCAAAGTTACACATTTTATCCATACATTAAACAGGGCAACGACAAGTATTTATCTTGTCCCTGCCCTACTATTCTTAATACTTGCGCTACTAACTTCACACAAATCTTTTTATTACTTCTTCAAGCATTGATTGTGATTGAATACCCACCACACGCCACATCAATTCCCCTTTCTTAAATATCATCAGCGAGGGCACCGTATTCACCTTATACATCAATGCCAATTCCTCGCATTCGTCAACATCTATTTTCAGAAATTCCATTTTATCTCCATATTTACGTTCCATTTTGTCCACTATTGGCGACATCACTCGGCAAGGGCCACACCAACTTGCATAGAAATCAACGAATATGGGTTTATCTCCATTAATAGCATCTTTAAATCTTTTCATACACAAACTTTTTTTAAAATTACTTTATATTACTAACAACTTATATACTATTGCAGTTTAATTTATTCGTCATTATATATTTGTACTTTTTTTCGTATTTTTGTGCTTTAAAACAATACAACATCAAACAATTCCTTATGAATACATCATCTAAAACAACGCTCTCATCCGATTACACAAAGCCTCACTATGAGCTACTTGATGGGTTACGAGGAGTGGCGGCTATACTTGTAATATGTTATCACATTTTCGAGGGATTTGCTTTTGCCAAAGGAGGGGCGATTGATACGCTTAACCATGGATATCTTGCTGTCGATTTCTTCTTCATACTTTCAGGTTTCGTCATCAGCTATGCCTACGATGATCGATGGAAATCAAACCTCACAATATGCAATTTTTTCAAGCGACGCCTCATACGCCTTCACCCTATGGTAATAATGGGTGCCATTATTGGAGCCATATCATTTTGCATCGGAGGAAGCCAACAATGGGACGGTACACATATCGGTATTTCAGCAACAATGCTTGCCCTACTATGCGCAATGTTTCTCATTCCGGCAGTACCGGGACATTCGAGCTACGAGGTGCGTGGCAATGGAGAAATGTTCCCTCTAAACGGTCCTACTTGGTCACTATTTTTTGAATATATAGGCAATATTCTGTATGCCCTATTCATTCGACGCCTATCCACAAAATCATTATCACTGCTTGTTGTATTGCTTGGTATACTGCATATATGGTTTACCTGCTCCAACATATCCCAATACGGAAACATCGGTGTTGGCTGGACTCTCGACTCAGTAAATTTTTGGGGTGGTCTGCTACGAATGCTGTTACCATTTACCATAGGAATGCTTATTGCTCGCAACTTCAAACCATTTAAAATACGTGGTGCATTTTGGATTTGCGCCATTATACTGCTCATCCTATTCTCGATACCCTATTTGAAAGAATACA
Source organism: Bacteroidales bacterium (assembly GCA_015061055.1). Taxonomy (GTDB): domain Bacteria; phylum Bacteroidota; class Bacteroidia; order Bacteroidales; family Muribaculaceae; genus RGIG4576. The sequence continues at coordinate 6,107 of SUXH01000030.1, read as the reverse complement.
ACGGTATTCACATAAATGGTATATTTGAGAGCATCTGTATAATTGTGATATTTCCCACGCTAATATGGATTGGCGCATCCGGAACAATTACCGACAACAAATCATCAATGATTTGCCATTTTCTTGGAGAAATCTCATATCCTGCCTACATAGTACATTATCCTATTATGTACCTATTCTACCAATGGCTCATTAAGAATAAATTATACACACTTACCGACACTTGGCAAATAGCAACAATTGTAGTCATTGTAAGCATTGCTATAGCCTACGCCTGTTTAAAATTATATGACATTCCCCTCCGCCAACATCTTTTTAAAAAATTTATATCAAAATACGGCAACAATAAATGATAACAATTTCTTAATATCAGTTTTTTTGAGTAACTTTGCAAGCATATTAATAATATAGAAAAGATTAACTATGGACAAGAAATTTCAAAAATCAGCAACAAACAAGAAACTTTGTGGCGTATGTGGAGGTCTAAGCGAATATTTCGGAATTGATGCTACGATTATTCGCTTGATATGGATATTGCTTGTAATATTTGGAGGTACAGGTATTCTTGCTTATCTTATTCTTGCATTGGTAATGCCAAAAGCCGCTTAAGTTATATGATTCGTTAAATTTAAAATAAAATCCACCGCCTTTTACTTATTGGCAGTGGATTTTATTTTTTAATAAACGGAATTTTAATTAGCTGTTTCTTGTAATACCACATTTATTATTGTAAATTTGCAGAAATAATCTATATACATTATGATCGACGGAATTAAAAAAGTATTACTGCTCGGTTCGGGTGCTCTTAAGATCGGACAAGCAGGTGAGTTTGACTACTCAGGCTCACAAGCATTGAAGGCTCTTCGTGAGGAAGGTATTTCTACGGTTCTCATCAACCCAAATATTGCAACAATCCAAACATCCGAAGGTGTTGCCGACCAAGTATATTTCCTTCCTATCACCCCACACTTCGTGGAAGAAATTATAAAGAAGGAAAAACCTGATGGTATTTTGCTTGCTTTCGGGGGACAAACAGCGCTAAACTGCGGTACCGAACTTTACTTAAACGGTACACTCGAAAAATACGGAGTTAAAGTTCTCGGTACTTCAGTTGAAGCTATTATGATTACCGAAGACCGCGACCTTTTCGTCAAGAAACTTGACGAAATTCAAGCAAAAACTCCGGTTTCACAAGCTGTCGAAACAATGGACGATGCTGTTGAAGTAGCTCACCGCATCGGTTTCCCTGTTATGGTTCGCTCGGCTTATGCTCTTGGAGGTCTTGGTTCTGGTATTTGCAATAACGATGAAGAATTTCACACTCTCTGCGATAGCGCATTGGCTCATTCTAAGCAAATTCTTGTGGAAGAATCCTTGAAGGGTTGGAAAGAAATCGAATTTGAAGTTATTCGCGACAAGAACGACCATTGCTTCACAGTAGTGCCTATGGAAAACTTCGACCCTCTTGGTATTCACACCGGTGAAAGTATTGTTGTAGCACCTATTGTTTCGCTCACTCAAGAACAAATCAATATGTTGCAAGAAATTGCAATAAAGGTGGTACGCCACATTGGTATCGTGGGCGAATGTAACATTCAATATGCTTTCAACGCCGTAACCAATGACTACCGAATCATCGAAATCAATGCCCGCCTAAGCCGCAGTTCGGCTCTTGCTTCTAAGGCTTCGGGTTACCCATTGGCATTTGTGGCAGCCAAGCTTGCTCTTGGTTACACATTAGACCAAATTGGCGAAATGGGTACTCCAAATTCAGCTTATGTAGCTCCTTCTGTCGACTATATGATTGTCAAGATTCCTCGTTGGGACTTAACCAAATTCGCTCGCGTCGATCGCGAAATTGGTTCTTCAATGAAGTCAGTAGGAGAAATTATGTCTATCGGTAAGTCCTTTGAAGAAATCATACAAAAAGGACTTCGTATGATCGGACAAGGTATGCACGGATTCATTGGAAACCGAGATATCAAATTTGACGACCTTGACCATGCTCTCTCTCACCCTACCGATTTGCGCATCTTTGCTATAGCACAAGCATTCGAAAATGGTTACAGCGTGGAACGAATCGAAGAACTCACAAAGATTGATCCTTGGTTCTTAAGTCGTCTGAAAAACATCGTAGACTATGCTGAAAAGCTAAAATCATACAGCAAAATCGAAGAACTGCCTGCCGATGTGCTTAAGGAAGCAAAACGACTTGGTTTCAGTGACTTCCAAATCGCTCGTTGTGTAGAAAATCCTGAAAGTGGATACGAAAACGACGTACTTCGTGTACGCGACCACCGAAAAGCATCGGGAATCACACCAAAAGTGTGTCGCATCAACACTGTCGCTTCGGAATATCCTGATTTGACTAATTATCTGTATGTAACTTATGGCGCTGACGCCAACCAAATATCTTACGACTACAACTCAGGAAAGAACATCATTGTTCTTGGTTCGGGTGCTTATCGCATAGGTAGCTCTGTCGAATTCGACTGGTGCTCAGTTAATGCTGTAAACACTTGTCGCAAACTCGGCTACAAATCAATTATGATCAACTACAATCCCGAAACCGTATCTACCGACTATGATATGTGCGACCGATTGTATTTCGACGAATTGAGTTTCGAACGCGTACTCGATATCATCGACCTTGAATCGCCACGCGGAGTTATCGTTTCTGTGGGAGGACAAATTCCAAATAACCTCGCTATGAAACTATATCGTCGCAATGTGCCTATTCTTGGTACATCGCCAATATCTATCGACCGCGCCGAAAATCGCCATAAATTCTCGGCTATGCTCGACAGCCTTGGCATCGACCAACCACGTTGGAAGGAATTGACAAGCTTCGACGACATCGACCGATTTGTTGAAGAAGTGGGATTCCCTGTATTGATTCGTCCAAGTTACGTTCTTTCGGGTGCTGCAATGAACGTGTGCTACGACCATGAGTCTATGCACGAATTCCTTGGAGCTGCGGCTAAGGTATCTAAAGAGTTCCCTGTTGTGGTATCCGAATTCTTGCAACACGCTAAAGAAATTGAATTTGACGCAGTGGCACGCAATGGCGAAGTCATTGAATATGCAATCTCCGAGCATATCGAGTTTGCAGGAGTTCACTCCGGCGACGCTACACTCGTGTTCCCTGCTCAAAAGATATATATGGAAACCGTTCGACGCATTAAGCGAATCAGTAAAAAGATTGCAAAGGAACTTAACATTTCAGGACCATTCAATATTCAATATCTTGCTAAGAACAACGACGTTAAGGTTATTGAATGTAACTTGCGTGCTTCTCGCAGTTTCCCATTCGTGTCTAAGATTTTGAAACGAAACTTTATTGAAACTGCAACTCGCATTATGCTTAACGAACCGGTAGAGAAAGCCGATTCTTCAACATTCGACATTGACTACATCGGCATCAAAGCATCACAGTTCTCATTTGCTCGTCTGCACAAAGCCGACCCGGTACTCGGTGTAGATATGTCATCTACAGGTGAAGTTGGTTGTTTGGGAGCCGATTTCGATGAAGCACTATTGAATGCGATGATATCGGTGGGACACAGAGTGCCAAGCAAAGAAAAGGCAGTGCTTGTGTCTTCGGGCGATGTTCGCGGTAAAGTTGATATGCTTGATTGCTGCAAGATGCTCGACAAGAACGGTTACAAACTTTATGCTACCGAAGGAACAGCCAAATTCCTTGAGTCAAATGGAGTAAAAGCATCTCCAGTGTGTTGGCCTGATGAAGAAGGCGAAAACATTCTCGACCTAATTGCCAACCATGCTATCGATATGGTAATCAACATACCAAAGAACCATAGTAAGCGTGAATTGACCAATGGTTACCGTATTCGTCGCTCTGCAATCGACCACAACATTCCATTGTTGACCAATGCTCGACTTGCAGCTGCTTACATCAGAGCATTCACCAACAAGCCGGTTGAAGACATCAACATTATGGCGTGGAACGAATACTAATTCGACACAGAAAACAATTATACTATATGAGAAATACCCCCAAAAGCACCTACTTTTGGGGGTGTTTTTTACTTTTTATAATCACCTGCTTTATTCGCTCCTTAATTCTTCAATTTGCTTCAATACCGAATCCAATTTTGAGAACATCTTTTTATAGCGTACAAATTCATAAGTTAATGCTAACAAAACGAATATTAAATAAAGCACCACTGTTCCTATCTCAAATTTATAACCGGTAACTAACCCTACAAATGCAACAAACAATATCACACCGGGTATCAACATTATAATTGTATTTCTTTTGAAGTTTTTCTTAAAAGTTACAACCCGTTCTACAGCTTCAATATGATTTAACGACATCAGTTCCTTTGTATTTAGTTTACGATATTCTTTTCTATACAAAATCATTTCCACTATTAACGACAGTCCCACAAATATACACAATACCATTGAAGCTTTATATAACAAAAGTAATGCGATGAGCAACGGAGTGGTTATCACGAAAGCTGTTTTATACATCTTATATGTCCTATCGACATAAGAAAGTTTTTTCTTCATTGACTCTTTGATAAGAGTTTCATTAATGATAATTTGCTTCTCCAATTTCTCATTTAATATATTAAATTGCTCTTTTAGTTCTTGCAATTCGGCGAAATCATTATTCATTTCCATAATCTAAAAGTGTTTATTTGTTTGACATTGATTTAAGTTGTTCTTTAATTCGGAACAATCTTGTAGTTACAGCCGACAGCGATATACCAACCACGTTGGCTATATCTTGATAGTTCATATTCTCCAGCCAAAGAAGAATAATTGCCCTATCGAAGACATCGAGGCGGTTTATCCTGTCGTACAACATTTGAATCTGCTTACTATGTTCATCGGTATCGTTGTACAAGTCAATATCGACCGAAAGAGGAACAGTTTGTACACTACTTTTCTTCTTTCTCTCCATAGTGTTACAGGTGTTGAGACTCACGCGCCAAATCCACGTTTTAGCACTGCTTTCGCCACGAAAATTCTCAAACCCTCTCCAGAGGTTAATCAACACCTCTTGATAAAGGTCATTAACCTCATCGGTATCCTTTGAGAAGAAATAGCAGACGGTATAAATCGTCTTTTTATATTCCTTCACCAATTTAGTAAATTCAAATTCTTTGTTGTCCATCAACATTTCTGTTATATAAGGAAATCTCATCTTTTCCTTAACTGTTTCTACACCTTTAGACGCACATTTCTCAAAATCCTTTCAAAATAACACAAAATTTTTCAAAAAATCCCCAAAGAGAATGCAAATTCCATTTTTCAGAAAAATATCAATAACTATTGTTATACTAAATTATTATACCTAAATTTGTACATTGACATTTATAATGTTCTTTAATGAGTCTATGATTAAACCTTAAAAGCATTGTGATATGAAAACAAGAGGCAAGTTTGCGGGTGTTTTTTGTACATTACTATTTTGCCTATTCAGTATATTGTCTGTATCCGGTCAGGATTCATCACAGAATTATGTACTCAGCGCACAAATGTGTGAACGCTTTAGAGAAACACCGCCATTAGCTTACGATGTGGCTCGAATCACAATAGATTATTATGATGGTTTGGGGCGCCCGGTGCAAAATGTTCGTGTGGGAGCAAGCGGTAGTGCTTTTGACTTGCATACTCTCACAGAATACGACCAATACGGCAGAGCCTATCGTTCCTGGCTTCCTATCGAGGCTTCTTCTGCCGGAAACTATCTTGGCTCCGAAACAATTAAGAATACTGCCAATACTTTTTACACCGACAACCGTCCTTTTACTGAATCTATAGCTGAACGTACACCGGAGTTGCTCGATAGCGAAGTTTATGGAGCCGGCAAAAGTTGGTACGACAATGGTAAGCGTACAATTATTCATCGAGGTCTTAACAGTGGCGACGAAAGTAGCCCCTACTGCTGTCCTCGTTTCGATGTTGATACTGAGGGGCGCTTGGTTATGAATGGATATTATGACGAAGGTCGGTTGCGTTATGAGGAAAGCTTCGATGAAGACAGCCTTATCACCATAAGTTTCTATGACACCGAAAAGCACAAAATACTTGAAAGTAAATCCAATGGAGATTCATATTATGACACTTATTAT
>SUXH01000043.1 GCA_015061055.1 Bacteroidales bacterium | reverse complement strand
ATAGGTGGAGGGTGTTGTAGATATTGGAAAAATCTCAAGACGATTTATTCAAAATCACTAATTCCTCCATTTTGCGATGAAGATCCTGATAATTCTGGGGTTTATTCTTTTGGGGGACTTACATCTACTGATATACCTGTTTATGTTCCCGTAGGTTCAGCCGATTTATATCGCAATGCGCAAGGGTGGAGTTATTTTAATAACTTTATCGAAACGGATGAATTCCCTGAAGCTGGTATATATGGAGTAAAAATAGATACCCCAAATCAATCAAAAGTATATTGGGCTAATGGTAATTTGAATATCGAAATATTGAACGATATTGAGTTGCCGGTATCTTATTCTGTTTATGCGATTGATGGTAAAATGGTTCAATGTGGATATGTATATTCTCCAAGTTACACAATACAAATCCCTAAAGGAATATATATAGTACAAGTTGGGAATGATGTACACAAAATTATATAGGTTAGTTTAGAATTAGAGATATTAATATATATGGAAAAATCGTTTGTTGATAAATTAGGCACGGTACTATCTATAATTGGGACAATAGTCGGCATAGTTGCTTCTATAATCCCTGATGTTTTTGATTGCTTTTCTTACTATGTTTTAGTATGTTTGTCAGCTGTTCTTGCTATATTAGCAATATTTTTTTGGAGGGCATATTTAGTCAGACGCAGATATGCTGAGGGTATTGAGGATCTAAGAAAAATTCATAAAGAGATAATATTACTTCAATCTCGTGCTAAAAATTTAGACTCAGATAAATTCCTATTATCATTACATCAAATCTGTCATAAAATTTCAAAAATTTTCACCAAACTAAGAGGGAAACAAATAAGTGCTTGCATTAAATATATCAATGAAACAATTGACGGAGGATATTATGTACAATCTCTTTGTCGTGATGCAGATAGTTTTGACCGTAACGATATCGAACCTATTGAATCCGATAAAGACTATATACAGGATAACTCGGATTTTTCATCAATAATGAAGGATATTACCAAAAATTTATCTCGTGAACAAATTTTTTTCTTTTCAAATAATCTTCCATCTGAATATGGGTATCTGAATTCTCATTTAAACGAGAGTAAATTAAAAAAACGGTTATTTCGGAATTACCATTGGCCCTTGCCTTATAAAAGTACAATTATAGTTCCTATATTATCAGTTTCCAAACGAACTGTTGAAGGAACATTATATGCATTTATATGTATCGATAGTGCAAAGACCAATGCTTTTGACAAAACCACAGATATTGTAATTCTTCAAGCAATATCATTACAACTTCTGCCAATAATTGAATTTATATGTAATAATCATCTCAAACATGAATAACGAAAGAAAAAAGAATAAAATGCGAAAAGCAGTCTCTCTCCACTCAGCAAAGACTTTAAATAACAGACGCAATCCTCGCTTAAAGAAAGGGGTAAGTAATCAGACCAACGCTTCTGATACTAGTTTTGTTGGTGGTGTAGTATCTGTTCATCTGGAACAAATAGGTGAATCTAGTATTAGATTGTCTCGTCGAACAATACAGTCTAGACAACCTGCCAAACATATTAAAATTTTTGTTGCAGGAGGAGAAGCTATTGATAGAAAAATCATACAAGCAAATAGTGCCCTTTCTTCTAAAATAAAGTAAATTAATTTGTTATATGTAAATGAGATAAATTTTACGATAGACATACGATGATGTGCCGTTGATTCTTGGCTTTGGCTGTTCTATCGGTCGCAACCGACTTCGGTAAACATCTTTTAATCCTCATATTAGACCACTTGGTTTGACTCTCACAAGGAGCGAGCCGAGTGGTTTTTCTTTTATCGTTATCGGGCAATTCATCACTGCTCGATGTCCCATTACTGTGTCTTATTTTACAGCCTGATTTGATGATACAATGGCTGTCGCTTTTCGTCACACTTTGATATTTCACTACGCAAAGTTCGGGTATCATTCACTACACAAGGACACTGCAAGTTATCCGAAATTTCTCCAGCCCTAAAGGGTAGTAAATTATCTGAGATAATCCTTGATGTTTAACGGCAGATGTGTCACTGCCTGTTCACTTGCATACCCACTTGGTTGCGCGTAAAAATCAAGTGCGAAAGCACATTATTGTTAAATCATTAAATCGTAAAATAATATGACACATTCAGTTCAAACATCGGTAATGAATCTTGGTTTCGATAACAATTCAGTGAATAATCGCTCTCGCTTTAATCCTCGTGCGATGAAGTTTTACCAAGTGGATATTGAGGATTTTGACAATGAAGTTTACTCTTACGAAGTCGAAGCTCGCAATGATGAAGAAGCAGCTCTCAAAGCCGAAGAATTGTTCAATGGCGACATCTATACAATGTATGTCTACCTGATGTAAAAGATAGATATTCACACCTTCTCAAAGGTGCTTGCTTCAAGCAAGTGCCTTTTCTTTTGTTCAACCCGGTTACATCATTCATCTTACCGCCCATTGAGAGCATTTTCCTTCCACGCTTTTGATTGGTATTCTTTTCCATTTCCAAACCCATTACTCGGTGGCTGATTTGTGTCAAGCAGAGTGCCAATGTCGCAACTCCATTTCTACTTCGTCGCTCCAAAATCAAGATCATCTTTTGTGGCTAATTTCCGTTATATAGTGTATGATTGTCCTACGTCTATCGGGCAACGCTGTGCCGGGAGCAGTTTCGCTATCCGAACTCGGTCATCACTCTGCAATAGTGCCACTTCTCGCTCTATATCGTCGCTCATTCTGCCACTCGATTTTGTACTTGTATTCTATTGTTCTACTATGATTTCACGCCACAATCGTGTTGGCACACTCTTCTTTGCTACGGCTGAATTTGTCTTTGATGATTGGCATCGCTTTCTTGGGGTACTTATCGGACAACCTTGCTGATCTGCCCACGACCCATTGTCGGCTCAATACACTTTCGGTCGTAATACCACACCTTTGAGTTTTATCCTTTACGCAACGCTCCTCGATACCACGAATTTTCTACTTTCGATTAAAACCACTCGTAGCCACATTCCACACTTGCACTTGTTGGCATTATTAGCGTCGCTTTCTACCTTGACGCTACACCTCTGAATACATCTGCAACACTAACTTTTTGTGCCGATTTTGATACACTGCTCCGTGCTGTTGCGATATAAGAAATTCACCGAGCGAAGTTAGCATGCCGTTCCGGGCAAAAGGACAAGACAAGTTTA
>SUXH01000029.1 GCA_015061055.1 Bacteroidales bacterium | reverse complement strand
ATTCTTTTTAGTGTGAGAAGACTTGCAATAAAAGCAGATTTTTAGCCATATTATTTAAAATGCACCAAAGTTAATCATTATCAGTAATTTACAAAGGGTTCAGCCTACTTTTTGCATATTAAGCCTTTTTTTACATATACTCCACTTTGTACATTCTCAATATCAACCTTAACACCTTGTAGATTATAATATTCTACTTCAGCATTATCTTCTATTTCAACCTTTTCAACGCCAGAAGCCACATCATAAAAATTACATTTATAAGCCACTGTACCAGGTATAAAACGATAAATATTCACCGAATAATCATCACAAGTCTCAACTATAATACTACCCATTTGACCCATACCAGTTTGCAATTCTTCGGGGCCATAAGTAGCACAAAGTTGACCTAATTCATCATAAATACCTATAATATTACTACGAGTGTCACCTTCTGATGACATAGGAACTACAAAATAAGTAACGCCAGCGATAGAGAATGTAGCGAAACCTTCGGCACCAGCGCCTTTGGTGGTGGCACCACTAACACTATTTTCTATTAAGGAAAGTATTACTTGTTCACTCCCTGCTTCGTTCCATCCATACACATTCTGAGAACTTCCACGATTGCGTGACCAAAATGTCATTGATCCTTTTCCACCATCAACAAGTGCATCGATTTCAGCCACACTCCACAATGCAGGTTGTGCAAGAGTAGATGAGTTCATATCAACTTTCACAGACAATGAAGCTTGAGAATAATCTTGCACTTGTATGCCATTTGCGATTTTAACTACAGCAACTTTTGTATTTGCAGTTATTGCAAGCCAAAGATATGCACCTTCAGGAGAAAGCATATTACCCACTACTTTACCATATTGATCGATACGACCAGCAGAAATGTCTTCAGGAAGTGTAATTTGAAGTTTATAAGTATTTTGGAGGTCTGCCGAAACAATAATCATATCTGTTGATGAACCAGCATTAGGGAAGTTAGTACCAACGAGAATATTTCCAGCATCGTCAACAGTGATACCCGTACCTGCTCCTGTGCCTGCACCATAGTATGCCTCAATAGCTTCAGCAAGATCGAATAGTTCGGTCATGCCATTGTTATCAATAGCCATAATTTTCTTATTCGCCTTATCAATAGTAATTATTTTACCATCTTTAGCTGACGCAAAACGGAATTCACCACCTGAGGCAGAGCCAGGAATATCTGTAGTAGTTACCCAACATTCGGTAATAACATGAGCATTAGCTCCAATTGCAACAAGTGCAATAGCACTAATTAGCAATAATCTTTGTAATACATTTTTCATGATTCAAATTATTTTTATTTAAACAAAATATTAATTAAGCCATAATTGCTTAAAAATGTGTTATAAAGATAGTATTTTTATAACACTTCACCTAATCCCCCCCTAAGAAACAGTATGTTTATAACAAAAAATAACATTCTGAATTTGTGTTTTATAATTTTATCACAAGTAGATAGGTATGATTATATACAGTAAAAGAGGATGCCTCAAAAAAGAGACACCCTCTTATGGTTATAAATAGTAGGCTCAATCTTCACGATATTCAAGAATATCGCCAGGCTGACAATCAAGCGCCTTACATATAGCATCGAGCGTAGAGAATCGCACAGCCTTAGCCTTACCAGTTTTTAGCACCGATAAGTTTGCAAGCGTCAGCCCCACCTTTTCCGACAACTCATTAAGCGACATCTTGCGCTTAGCCATCATCACATCAAGATTTACTATAATTGCCATAGCCCTTTAAATTGTTAAGTTGTTTTCCTCAGCCACATCAGCTGCAAGTCGGTATAGTATCGCAAATGTAAATGCTATCATAGGTATTCCGATGATGGTTCCATGAATCGTAATTTCATTAAAGACACCATTTATCATCATCTCTCCTATATTAGCCGAGCAAAAATCATATCCAATCCAGAACAATCCCCAAGTTACCAAATATTTTGCGCTCGAACGGTCAAACAGCACACCATTCTTTATGCTCTTCATTTGCTTCACAAGAAATACCATTTGCATTAAAATTAATGCTATGGAGAAAACACAATAACCGATTGCGATAGACGATTGCAATATTTCATATCCTTCTCTTAGCGGTATGCTGTAGATTGTGTTGATGGTTCTTCCCACTGTCCAATACAGCCAAAATAGCGAAGCTGCAATTGCTACAATCGCAACAGCTTTCATTCTTTTGTAATACTTAGTTGTTTCCATTTTGTTTTTTCGTTTAAGTTAAATTTCGTGTCCCTCACTCAAAAGCCCCACAACCGGTATTAGAAGCCTTTAACGCAAGTTTCACGCCACAAACTTACAAATTATTTATCGATTATCAATAAATAATTTACGAAATACCATAAATTTAACAATATTTCACATTAATATTCTTGTCTGCTTTCTTGAATTATCAATAGACATATCCATCATACTTATTATGATATTAATAGGTATAGGGAACATAATCTATCTGCGATGTGTCGACGATTACTACATTATTTTTGCAATTGTCGTCGGTTTGGTTGCCGAATATATATCTGCTATTAGTTTTATGACGCTCTACGCAATATTTGAAAAGAAAGTGTTAGAAGAATTTGATTTGGAAAAGCCACTTTGCATAGCTACTGAGCGGTGTAAAATGTGCGGATCTACTCGTATGTACAAAAACACTTCAGTATCAGGGAGTGATTGGGACAACATCACTATTACACACTATTGTAATAAATGCGGGCATACATGGATAGAAGAATGTTGAAAAGAGTTATGAGAGAGATTGCAAAAAATATTTTATGGTTGCTACTTGTCGACTTGTTGTTGGTTCTGTTATATTGGTGGACTGGACTGTTACTATTTATCAGTCATCTGACTTTACTTTTATTCTCAGCAATATTTATGTTTTTTTGCGCATGGGTTGGTGTATTCTGTTTGTGTGAACGAAAAACAGCATTGGGAGTATCGCTAATTCTTAACATTTTGATTTATGCCGGTGTATGTTGTTTGGGGCTTGCAATGCAATATATGTATCAAGTATTATAGCCGATGATTCTACAACATTAATAAGAATAAAAATAAAAGCGGAAAAGCATTGCTACTTTTCCGCTTTGTACCCAGACCCGGGATCGAACCGGGATGGGTTGCCCCACTGGTGTTTGAGACCAGCGCGTCTACCGATTCCGCCATCTGGGCTTTTGCGACTGCAAAGATACACATTTTTTCGTTCCTCACAAAACTTTCTCCTGTTTTTTTCAAGTTATCACCGATTTTTTCATTCATTTTCTTATCAACAAACATTCTTCAGCTCTCAAACACATATTTAAACGCACACTACAAAAACAAAATAGCTACGGCTTCACCGTAGCTATTTTGTCATAATTTTTAATGACTATTCAATCATCAAAATATTACTTTCTCAACTTTTGAACCTTGACGTTTTATATAAACCCCTTTTTCTGGTTTCATCACACGAACTCCTTGCAAATTATAATATTCTACCGCAGAACCAATTATTTCTTTCGTTTTATCCAATACATTTTCAATACCGGTAACCAATTCCTCAGCCGTTCCCAAGAGTTCAACCGACACAGATTCAGCGTTGGCAGAAGAAATATTCAAGATTGCCCTATGCTCTCCAGCAACAGTAGAAGAATACGTCACAGTAACAGTTGCAGTTTTTGTTGCTTTAGCAATCGTTTCTACATCTACCGTAAACTTATCGGAATCGGTACCTGTTACCACAAGTTCTATATCTCCCGCAAGGTCTTTTCCCGTTACAGATACTTCAGAAGAGGCTTCCTCCCCTACATTAGTCTTTAACGACACCTCTTTTGCGCTCACCTCTATAGTAGGAACAATTGGCACCACCGCTTCCACATCATATACAGGAGCTGTACCAAACTTATAATATGCGATACCTTGACCGGTACTCAACACCCATGCTTCCACACCTTCGGATCCATTAACCGAAGCTATGGCATTAGTGGTACAATTGGTATTTTGTACAACATCGCTCAGTCCGTCACTCGGATATTCACCACAGTTGGTTACAGTACTCCAATCAGTACCTTTCTTTAATAGTTTCATACGACCTCCGGTATAGTTCTTTGCTTCAGTTTGTGAGCCGGAAACCACCCCCTTTGGATTAAATATCGTAGCAAGAGCATATTCATTGCCCTTCCATTTAAACACTTCAAATGCTGTACCCCAAGATTCATCAGAATCAACATCAAACTCACGAACACCGCTCGTATTCAACCTTGTAGCATAACAATTTTTGCCATCAATCCAATACCCTGTAGCATCAGGATATACGCGATTAGTCGAACCGGTATTCAACTGTGTACTTCCATCAGTTGTCACGTTTATTACATTAGGTATTGTAGCGCATTTACTATTAGTGATTTTATATTCGACAATACGAGTTGCATCATCAGCAAAATGCCCATACACAAGTTTTCCATCTTCCCAAGTTCCATAGAACCCTATACAATCACCTATGCGAGTCGCACCACCGAAATCTGTTGTTTCCAACAATAAACGCGGATTTTTCTGATCATCATCCCACACATATACGCGTAACGCATCTCCGGATAATGCAAGATTGGTAGCTACAATCTTTCCATCACAACATTTCACATCGCATAGAGTTAAAGTACCTCCCTCAACTCCTGCTTTATTAAGGTTTCCAAGGTCAGCTCCGGTTTGCGCGTTCACCACTTTTATATCGCTATGATTGTACACGAGATACAATTTTCCATTATTATATGTCATATTTCTCACAGCTCCGGCATTCCATCCCTTTTCCGAGAGATTACCTTTTTTATCGGATAAATTCCACACTTCGGTTAATTCAAGAGGTGCTACGGTTGCTGTTCCTTTCAATGTTACAGTCTGAGTGAGGGAGCCCGAAACTATTTTCAATGTACCCGAATGACTGCCCTCTGTCGTAGGAGCATATTTCACAGTAATAGTCCCACCTGTAGCTGATAAACTCTTTGAGGACACACTAAAACCCGTACCACTTATCGTATATGTAGGAGTTGCAGTAAGATTTGAACCATTAATAGTCACCACATTAGTTTTTGATTCGCCAACCTTACAAGAAAGGTTAATCGACGTAGGACTCACCGTCCAAGATGGAGTTACAGTTGCCGGATTTATAATATCTGAATTTAACAGTACCAAGCGATCATAGAATCCATACAAGTGTCCCTGTACCCATTTTTTAAATCCGTCTTTATCCTCCGAATTTATAATATTCCATTCAGTAGAATTATCCACAAAAAGCCCTTCGGTAAGGATAGCCGGAACACTGCTCGATCCCGTAAGTACAGTGTAACTTGCTGTCTTCACACCTCGATCGGTTGGAGTAAAACCACTCACTTTTTTAAAATTAGCAATCAACTGAGGCTGCACTTTATTAGCAAGAAGCGAGCTATTTCCAGTTGTCCAATAATAATAAGTTTCAGTACCTTTTGCTGTTCCATTGTAAGCATTCAAATGAAGAGAACAAAATATGTAAGGGTCATACGACACCGAAGCCGCTTTTCTCACCGACAAATCAATAAATTCATCCGTCTCACGAGTCATCTTCACCGTTCCTCCACACTCATTCACGATACGATTACGCAACGCCAATCCACAACGTAACACAAGCGTCGCTTCATGAGGAGCCGAAGGACCCGATGCACCAGGATCTTTTCCTCCATGTCCCGGATCAAGCATAATTCTATATTTAGACCAATTTGTAGCCGAATTAATAGGAATGGTTAATACCATTGCCATAAGTACAACGATAAAAAGTGTTATCTTTTTCATAATCAATTTCATTTAACAGTTAAACCTTATTCAAAATCGGCAACATATATTTGCCCGTCCAAAAATGAAGAAAAAACAATTTTCTTTCCATCAGGCGATATACTCGGACACATCTCTATCATCCCCTTAGTAGAAGTAATAGCCTTTATTCCGGTACCATCGATATTAGCAATATACAATTCTCCCGAAGTATATACGTGACCATCATCTTCGGTGCGTTCAAAAACAATCTGAGAATCATTCGCCCAAACAGGATTAAATCCTCTGCCAATTACTTTCTTTCCGGAACCATCTATATTCATCACGCACACATCATTCATTTGATTGAATGCCACCTTCTTGCCATCAGGAGAAAGTGAAGGGCAGAAAGATTCCCCCTTATTAATAAGTTTCTTCTTGCCAAAAACATCTACTATATACAAATCACAGCCATCTACATAGAAACTTATTTTATTAGCCGGTTGAGCCAAAGCTTTAGTCGCTATTGACCTTGACAAAAAAGAAAGTCCTTGACGTGCTATCGGTTTTGCATCTGGAGCCGCAATCATCTTGGCTCCTGAGGCAGAATATCGCCAAGCAGCCGGCTGCATATATTCAGCATCTTCACTCATTTTCACTTTTTTCCCGGTCATATCCACAGCCCATATTGCATGACTTCGTTTCATTCCCTCATCACTATTTCCCCAACGAGTATCTCTTACAAGTATTTCCTTAGAGTCAGCACTCCATTGATACATATAACCGACACCTGATGCCGAAGACACTTGCACTCTTGATGCACCATCAGCATTAATTACATAAAGATTATCATACCCAAACTCAGTAAATGCAATCTTACTGCCATCAGGCGACCAACGAGGGTTTTCATATCTCAAACCGTCACGAGTAAGATTGGTAACATTGCTAAGTTTTCCTACCTTCTGAGCGTGAGCCTGTACCATAAACGATGCTATCAATACACCGACAAACAAAAGCCTTTTCATAAGTATTCCTATATTTATATTTTCATTTATTATAATTCTACGGCAAAAATACGAAATAAACTCTACTCATCGTATAGTATTATTATATGTTATTAAACATCTTGTTCTTGCTTAATTAATCATAGCAAACAAAACAGAACAGAACAAAACCTTTCGTTCAGATGTTAACACATCAAACAAATATTTTATGTCACAAAAACAGATACTTTTACCTTGAAAAAGCTTATTCTTAAGCAAATTAAACATTCTTCACATATTTATTGTGGAAATATTTCTTTATTCACTATTTTTTCTGCAAAAAAAACACTAATTTTGCATCGAAATTTAGAAATTCCCCTTACTAGAGATTTTACTAACTTCTTAAATTATACAAAAGAGTAATGACAAAGATTGATTTAACTAAGTATGGTATCGTTGGTACACCTGAGATTGTGTACAATCCTTCTTACGAACAACTTTTCGAAGAAGAAACTAAGCCAACTCTTGAAGGTTTTGAAAAAGGTCAAGAAACAGAACTTGGCGCAGTAAACGTAATGACCGGTATTTACACAGGTCGTTCTCCTAAGGACAAATTCATCGTTAAAGATGCTTTCAGCACAGATAAAGTATGGTGGACTACTGAAGAATATAAGAATGACAACAAGCCTGTAACAGAAGAAGCTTGGGCTACTATCAAGGACCTTGCAGTTAAGGAACTTTCTAACAAGCGTCTTTTCGTGGTTGACGGTTTCTGTGGTGCTAACAAGGCTACTTGCTTGAAGGTGCGTTTCATCGTTGAAGTTGCTTGGCAAGCTCACTTCGTAACTAATATGTTCATCCGCCCAACAGCTGAAGAACTTGAATCATTCGAACCTGACTTCATTGTTTACAACGCTTCTAAGGCTAAAGTTGAAAACTATGCTGAACTTGGTCTAAACTCTGACACAGCTGTTGTATTCAACTTGACTTCAAAGGAACAAGTTATCCTTAACACTTGGTACGGTGGTGAAATGAAGAAGGGTCTTTTCTCAATGATGAACTTCTTCAAGCCTCTTGAAGGTATCGCTTCAATGCACTGTTCAGCCAACACTGATATGGAAGAAAAGAGCACTGCTATCTTCTTCGGTCTTTCAGGTACAGGTAAGACTACTCTTTCTACCGATCCTAAGCGCAAACTAATCGGTGATGACGAACACGGTTGGGACGACGAAGGTGTATTCAACTACGAAGGTGGTTGCTACGCTAAGGTTATCAACCTTGACAAAGATTCTGAACCAGATATCTTCAACGCTATCAAGCGTAACGCACTTCTTGAAAACGTTACTGTTGATGCTAATGGTAAGATCGATTTCAACGATAAGAGCGTAACTGAAAACACTCGCGTTTCTTACCCAATCGATCACATCCAAAACATCGTTAAGCCGGTATCTAAGGGTCCTGCTGCTAAGCAAGTCATCTTCCTTTCTGCTGACGCATTCGGTGTACTTCCTCCAGTATCTATCCTTAACCCTGAACAAGCTAAGTACTACTTCCTAAGTGGTTTCACTGCTAAGCTTGCTGGTACTGAACGTGGTATCACTGAACCAACTCCTACATTCTCAGCTTGTTTCGGTGCTGCATTCCTTGAATTGCACCCAACTAAGTACGCTGAAGAACTTGTTAAGAGAATGGAAGCTAACGGTGCTAAAGCATATTTGGTAAATACAGGTTGGAATGGTACAGGTAAGCGTATCTCTATCAAGGATACTCGCGGTATCATCGACGCTATCCTTGATGGTAGCATCAACACTGCTCCTACTAAGACTATCCCTTACTTCTCATTCGAAGTTCCAACTGAACTTCCTGGTGTAGATCCTAAGATCCTTGACCCACGCGACACTTATGCTGATGCTGCTCAATGGGAAGAAAAGGCTAAAGACCTTGCAGGACGTTTCATCAAGAACTTCAACAAGTACACTACTAACGAAGCTGGTAAGGCTCTTGTTGCTGCCGGTCCTCAACTATAATTATAGCGACATTATAATAAAACAAGCTATATATACTTAAGATAGAGGCTCGTTCGACTGAACGAGCCTCTATTATTTTCACTCAACTCAAAAGAGTATGTCACCCTCTAATAGAACACACCCTCAAGATCCTTATTAAGTATTTTCATATATTCATCGTAAGGAATATATCGTCCACCCATCGATTTGAGATGCTCAGTTTTTATTTGACAATCGATTAAACAATTTTCTTTACCTTTCAATGCTGTTGCGAGATAAATCAATGCTATTTTAGAACCATTGGGAATACGTGAAAACATACTTTCGCCAATAAATACATTATTGAACGAAACCCCATACAATCCACCTACCATACTACGTGTTTCTTCTCCATTCTCATCACAGCATTTTTCCCACACTTCCACGCTGTAGGCAAAGCCCAATCGATACAATCGCATATAAGCGTCAATGATATGTTCACCAAGCCAAGCCCCTTCATCATCCCATCTACCATCCACACTACCACAATTACGCATCACGCCCTCGAAATCCTTATTGAACGTAACTTCGTAATTCTTCTTGCGAAGCACTTGTCGCATCGAATGACTTATGTGTATCTCGTCGGGGAATATAACAAAACGCTGTTGTGGACAATACCAATGCGGTTCTTCATCAAGCTTATAGGAATACCATGGGAAAAAGCCATTTGTGTAGGCCAATATCAAGCGTTCAACCGATAGGTCGCCACCCACAGCAATGAGTCCACTCTCCTCTGCTTCCTTCGGGTTAGGAAACCATATATCATTATTATCATCACCCAACCAATAGATTGCCATCTTTCAAAACTATTTTTATTGTTCCACCTTGTTTCATTGAGCCAAAGAGAATTTCACGCATAAGCACAGGCTTGAGTTGTTGACTTATCACTCGATCCATCTCTCGTGCGCCATACACAGGATTAAAGCCCACATTCAACAAGTGGTCAAATGCGTCCTCGCTCAATTCCATTTCAACATTCTTCACCTTAAGCTTTTCTCCCAGCTCTCGCAATTTCTTTTGAAGAATTGACACTGCCATTTCGCGACTCATATCATTAAACACCACTGTTCCCGACAATCTATTCAAAAACTCCGGCTTAAACACTCTTTTCACTTCTTTCATCATAGCAGAACCTCTACTCATCGTACTATTAAATCCCACTATTGCTTGCGAAGCATATTGTGCCCCGGCATTTGATGTCATAATGATGATAACATTACGAAAGTCGGCATAGCGCCCCTTATTGTCGGTCAATCGAGCATAATCCATCACCTGCAACAAGATATTATAAACATCTTGATGTGCCTTTTCTATTTCATCAAGAAGAAGGACACAATGTGGAGTCTTTCTTACTGCATCAGTAAGCAAGCCACCATCTTCATAGCCCACATAGCCTGCAGGCGAACCAATAAGTTTGGCAACGGTATGTTTTTCGGTGTATTCACTCATATCGAAACGCAACAATTCCACTCCCAGTTCTTGAGAAAGCACCTTAGCAACTTCTGTTTTACCCACACCGGTAGGACCCACAAACAATAGCGATGCCAAAGGCTTGTTTTCATCAAGTAACCCGGCACGCGACATTTGAACAGTTTCCACTACCTGCCTTATGGCTTCATCTTGTCCATAAATTTTGCTCAACATACGTTCCGACAGCGATTTCAAGCGTTCGTAATCATCGTCCTCACATTCTGCCATAGTTTCCACCTTGCAAGTCTTTGCCATTAACGCTGATATATCGCTTTTCTCTATCGTTCTCATCTCGGCTTGCATTTCCATTGCAGCACCTGCCTCGTCGATAATGTCGATAGCCTTATCGGGAAGGAATCGCTCATTTATATACTTCGCACTTGCTTCCACTGCATAGTCGATAGCTTCAACAGAATAAGTTACACCATGGAATTCCTCATATTTCGATTGCAGTTGGCGCAAAATATTCTTTGTTTCTTCCACAGTTGGTTCAAGAATATCGATTTGTTGGAATCGGCGCACAAGCCCTTTCGATTTCGAGAAATGACGATTATATTCATCATAAGTAGTCGACCCTATAAAACGAATCTTACCACTTTCGAGATATGGTTTAAGCATATTACTTGCATCCATCGAGCCAGTACCAATAGCTCCGGCTCCCACAAGTGTGTGAATCTCGTCGATATACACTATATTGCCATCACTTTCGGCCATAATGCCTTCCATAATGGTCTTTATACGATTTTCAAAATCACCTCTATATTGAGTACCGGCAAGCATCGAACCCACATCTACAAGATACACTCTGCTATTCTGCAATCGTTCCGGCACATTTTGTTCCTCGATAAGTCGCACAAGCCCCCACACAAGCGCAGTCTTGCCCACGCCCGGTTCACCCACGTGCAACGGATTATTCTTGTCGCGTCGGCAAAGCACCCGTATCGTTCGATTAAGCTCATCTTCGCGACCGATAAGAGGATTTCGCGACGCATAATGATCATTCATACACATCACATATTTTCGCCAGGATTCCTCGCCTTTCGACTTCACTCCCGATGCAGCATCTATCATCGCATCTTCATCGCTCTCGGCATTCGATATCAGCAAACTCATAAACGATGCTTCCTGACCATCCAACTCTCGCCGAAGGATATATGTTGCCCAAGAATCTTCAAGTTCCAAGAGTCCTTTCACAAAATGTGGCATATCCACAGCATCAGCTTCACTCATCAGCATTGTTTGATAAGCAACCCCTACCACTTCAAGCATCTGTTGCGATGGTTCCGATGCATTTTCCACACCTTCAGGAACCACTTCTATGTCTTCTTTCATATGCAGATGCAACTCGTCAGCCATGTTATCCACATCACAGAACTCATTCAGCGCCGATTTAAACTCTTTGCACTCTAACAGAGCCGACAACAAGTGTTCCGGCATCACAAACTCGTGATTATAAAAGTCACACCAATCTGTCGCACTCTTCAAAATCTGTTCTACTCGTTTTGTTTGTTTAATTTCACTCATACTATTTTACATTTCAATTGGTTCTACAGTAAGACGTAGTGGAAAACCCTCCTCGCGAGCTATATCGGTAGCTTTCTTAGCCTTCGATAAAGCCACATCGTAGGTATACACTCCCACCACAGCTTTATCTGAATGATGCACTTGAAGCATCAACTCATTAGCTTTGGCTTCGCTAAGGAAAAATATATCAGTAAGCACATACACCACAAAATCCATAGGAGTAAAGTCGTCGTTATGGATAGTTACACTGTATTTTTGTGGGATTCTTACTTTATCGCGTTGTCTTTCTTTAATATTCAGTTGTTCTTGGGGCATATCGGCTAAATATTGATTTTATTCATATCACAAAATTACAAAATTTGAAAAGATAATGCCAATTTACCTATCACTTTTTACCTCTTAAAAATAAAATGAGAGCCGGTCCTCAACGAAGCCGACTCTCATTATCATCAGTTTCTTATATCTCTTTATAGAATAACCTTCGAAACAATGTTACCTTGTTTCTTGATGAATACCCCATTAGCCGGATTTTCCACCTTGACACCTTGCATATTGAAGTATTCCACAGGCGCATTTTCTTCGGCTTCCACGTTTTCGATTGCTGAAGAGCCCACCTTAAATGCATACTTAGAAGCTGCCTTTGTAGCAAATGCATCTTCACGAGGCATAGCGTACCCCTTCAAATATTCGCCACTATTACCACAGATGTATAGATTACCTGCCAAGTCCCAAGCAATGTCATTCACGTTTGTACCGATTCCATGAACCACATTTACCACTTCTTTCAATGTCGGTACTCCATCAGAATTAAATGACAAATCATATATAGCAAATTTATCGGTTGCACTTGCAATAGCAATTTGTTTTCCATCAGGAGACACGCGGATACCACCGCCACCACGAGCAAGGCCGCCTGTGCCTTCAAACAACTTTTGAGTACCGTTAGCATCTACATATATCAATGATGGATTAGCCGGACTTGGAGTAGCACGATATTGGCAATACCAAGCTCCACCTCTGTCATCATAATCCACATTGGCAGCTCGTGGTAAGATAGTATAATCAGTCATACCATAAACAACTGTAGGTGAAGGTAACACTGTGCCATTACCCAATGCAAATTCACACACACGAGAACCGGTAGCATTAGCACCAAATACTGTTGCATTAGCCGAAAGTGCAATCAGTTTCAAGTTTTCTCCGGAGCCTTTCACGTCAAGTCCCACATTGGCAGCTGTCACAAAGCCATCACCATTAGCATATTCATAAGTTGAAGCGTCAAATGTGATGCCATTAAGCAACGAAGCCCATTTGTTATTCTTGACAAGGTCAGCTTGACTTGGTGCATACAAAATGTAATCACCTGCCTTGTTACAACGAGTCAAGAATATACGACCATCTTCAGCCACACGCACACGACAAGGATCGGCTGCATAAGTGTGATAAGTATAAGTAAGATCACCCATAAATGCTGATTTACCTGTCTTTTGATTCTTCACACTTGTCATATCAGGATTGAAGATGTAAAGACCTACACCACCATTATTAGCCGAATAATATGTACCGTCATCAGTGGACATACCTTCAGTTACATATATATCACCGAAGTTTTCGCTTTCCATATTGTTATCCACATCAACGCCACGTGGGTGATAGTAACGCAAGGCAGTGAATTCTTGGATAGCTTCCTTCTTATCACCGGCCACTTCAACTTCCCAAGTATAAGAGCCATCTGCTAGATTTGCAATATCGATGGTTGCAGTTTGAGCGCCCTTAGCTACAGCACCTGCTACAGTAGCGACCACCTCACCGGCTGAGTTCTTCACATTCACGTTTACTGCTTGAGCGGCTGTATTAAGAGCATAGCTCACATTGAGCGATGTACCATTAACTTCACTCTTCAAATCGTAGGCAAATGGATTTGCATTACCTTCGGCAGGCAACACATAAGGCAATGTTGGAGGTTCTTCACCTTCGGCAGCCGGAATTGCATATACACTCCAATAATATTCACCGATGTTAGCATAACCATTATTAACACCCACCCAGTCATAAGAAGAATGTTGACCTTCGAAGTTAGGCCACTTAGCATAATTGTAGTCTCCGTATGGGTCGTGACACACAAATGAACCTTGCTTTTCAATAAAGCCGTCCGAGCTTGTGTAAACACAATTAGTAGCAAAACCAAGAATAACGTGACCATTTGAGCCAAGTTTCACACATAGAATATATGGGCGACCGGCAGTCGATTCATTTTGGAATGTAGTCCATGCCACCGAACTGCTATAAGTCTTTTCAGCCTTCACACATCCGTTAAGCAACATAAAATCCACCATATGCGACTGTGGTGAAGCCGAACTCCACATAAATCCGTATCCTCCGGGAATTCCAGAGCAACCATTACCCGTTGCAGTTTGACGGAAAGTAGCTGTTCCTCTCTGGTTGGTATATACGTTTCCTATGTGATAAGCATAATCTCTCTTAATTGATGAATTGTAACGAGACGAAGTGGTTACCTTATCAAGCAATTCAAAATAACCCAAGAACATACAAGCCGATGTAGGCGCACACGCAACATAGCCCCACTTTGTACAACCATTCACAGCAGTAACATCATATACTTGATTCAAATAAGGAATATCAAGCGCATCGATAGTCTGTTGATATGATTTTGTGGTTATTTGCGGTTTCTTGTTGAAGTTGCGTTCCACTTTTGTTTCGCCTTCAAAACGCGCACCAAACTTTTCATCTTCTATTTCATAAAGCATCACTTCAGTAGTAGTCGATAATGGTTTGATAGTGCCGGCAACAGGCATCGTACGTACTGCAAGACCACGACGTTCACCTGCCGAATACGATACAAGCAATTTGCCATCGGCTGTAACCACAGCATCGGTTGGCATATCTTCGGTAGTGGCAAGTAAAGT
The DNA here is from genome assembly GCA_015061055.1 of Bacteroidales bacterium. GTDB lineage: Bacteria > Bacteroidota > Bacteroidia > Bacteroidales > Muribaculaceae > RGIG4576. Next base: position 11,569 of record SUXH01000029.1, on the reverse strand, counting down.
TACCTTGTTTGAACCATCAAACTTAACTCTTTGCACTGAGCTACCAAGAATTTTCATTTCATTTTCGCCTTCCACCATAGTGTAAACAAGTTCATCCGAATTGCCAGCCCATGATACTGAAGAACCCTTACCAAGGTTATACACCTTATTTGTCAACTGGTCTACAACCGACAATGAACCTTGTGCTGTTTGTACAGCAAGTTTGCTACCATCGGGCGACCACACTCCATTATACCCGCCTTCAACAGCTATTGACTGTGTTTCACCTGATTCAAGATTCTTAACAAAAAATTGTCCATCAAGATTACCATAAGCAACCTTTGTCGCATCAGGAGAAATATTTACAATATTTGAGTAGAAACCAAGATCGTAACTCTTACGTTCATCTCCCTTGCGAACTATCAAATTGTTGCCCATTGTATAAGCCATTGTACCATCATTAGCAAATGATACTTGTCCACATTGGTTGCTATATTCTTCAAGAAGCGTCACCTTACCGGTAGCCACTTCAAGAACAGCCGGAGCCTGACGATATTTTTCATCGATACTCTTGAATCCCACCAAAGTCTTATCGCTGTTCATCTGTGTGTAAATACCACAGCCGCGTCCCTTTACAAGTGTTGTCAACTCTCCGTTTTTCAACAAATAGATTTCGCTAAAGCGATTGTTTGACAACACAATACCGCTTTCTGATTCCATCGGGCTACGCAAATAGCCATTATCGCCTATTTCATAGGAATTGATTTGGCTGTAACCCACAAATGCAACGCCAAGAAGCATCACACATAAAATCTCTCTCAAAAATCTCAATTTCATTTTAATATTAGTTTTATAATTAATTTCAATAGGTTAATGTTTGTTAGTAGCTACAAAGATACACATTTACCAAATAAGCACAAAGATTATAACACACTTTCATTACCTAAAAAAACATTCGACAACATTATGATGTCATCGAATATTTACTCTCTCTTTACTTTTTTATGATATCAACTATCATTCATAATCCCATTCAAGGCGATAATTATCAATCATAAGAGTACTACCTGAGCCTCCCGTAAAGAAATCTCCATATTTACTTGCCGAACTCACTATCAATATATAGGTAGGTACACGATGCGTATCACGATACTCAAGTTCCACTGTGAACTCAGTCCATTCATCTATGGATTTTCCCGACTCTACCCCTCCATACGCTATCACATAATCGGCATTTTTGTCGAAAAGGTTACGATTCTTCGGATTGGTTCGTATTTCAAATGGCATTGTCCAATCGGTCAACGCTATATACACATTGGCTGTATCCGGTTGGCCTTTTAGATGGGCATATTCAGTCGAAGTGTGGCTGATAGGCTCACATTTATACTTCCAATACCCTTTCATTCGTGTGGGGCGTACCGAACACCGACGTCCAAAATCAAGAATACCATTCGTACCATCGGTTTTCTTATAATCGCCCGAAAACATATTGCCGGCTGCAAGTTTACCCACAGTAGCAATCCCCACAAACCGAGTGTCGAGTTGGGCACTAAATCCCGCTCCGCCATCCCATGTATCCGACGACGGGAACGTGTTGCTATCGCCAAGCGTTGTTGCCCCTTTATTTCCTGTTCCCCAGAAAGGAGTACCGCCTTCGGTCCATGGGCACCAAATCTTGCCATCAAGCCACCAATTATCAAACGAGCCATTGGGAATTTCAAAATATCCGCCCGTCTCGGTCGATACCACTGCACTATACAACTCTCCGCTATAAGCTCTCACTTCATATTCGGTATTTGCTTCAAGATGACGTATACAAGCCTTGAATGTACCTCCGTCGACAATAAGCCACGAAGCAGGGACTTTATTCCACGTACTTGTACCTGCCTTGCGATACTCAAAACCATTGTCTTTGCCTTCCTCTGCCGTTCCATAAGCCCACATCACATTGGTCCATGCATCTACAGCAGATACATCTACCGACACATCGGTAATAAGAACATAAAGACTCCATTTTTCGGTTTTGTCCAAATATGACACATCTATTGTCACCGGTCCGTTACTGCAATCAATCGTTTTATTTTCCACATTGGGAGTGCTTACAGTGATATCTTCAGGACCAAGTTTGAGCGAAGTAACCATTATATTTGCCAAATCGGAATTTTTCGACACGTAAGCAATAGCCCTCTTGCCCGGCACATCTATTATACTCTCACCCACTTGTCCCACCACAGTAAAGTATCGGGTTATTATTTGTTGTGCCGTAATAGTCCAAAAATAGTCTTGATACAGCGACAATGTAACTCCAAACGGATTAGTAAGATTGATTCCGCCGGTGATGGTAGCCGATAACTCGGCTCCTTCGGTTACGGTGTAAGTAAGAATGTTCACTTTGGTCAAATCCACCGATTCACCCATATTAAGCGTAACATTTCTATTGGCATCGTCGATGACAGCAGCACTCACCTCTCCTTCAGCTGCCATTGAAAGGAATTTCAACTCTACTGTAGGATAAGGAAGGTCGTTTTTCAAACACCCCAAGAGCGCAATTGAAGTAATACACAGAAATAATATTTTACTTACAACTATTCTCATCTTCAGCATCTTTTCAAATATGAACGGCAATTCCCATATTCAAGTTAAACACATTAAATTTAAAATTTGCTCCACTCGAAAAGCGTTTACCTTCTTCAATATTGTTTGTAGTCTGTTTTTCATTTCTCAGATACAACCCAAACACACCAAACGACACATTGAAACTCACATATTCGTGTACAAAAATGCACAATCCGGGTGAGAAGTTCAGACTTATCTCTTTACTATCGGTACGGGTATCGCGTGGTTCGTCATTATAATAACGAACAAATTTTCCGTGCCCTGCCGCAAATTTTAAATCCACTTCATTAAACACCGCAAATCGACGATTATTGTCAAGCCCCACATAATAGCGATAAAACACTGATGCCGAATAATTCTGAACCTCATAAAGCACATTCTTTAGCGTGAAATTCATATCTTCATCAAAATCAACACTCAAACGGCCTAAGTCAAGCGTACTCTTTGAATATCCCAACTTAACGCCTGCTGCTTGATTGCTTCGAAAGAAATATGCACCATAAGGATTTACCGATACGCTCTTCCCCTTGAAATTAAAATCTTTTATGAGCGACAACAATTGAACATCGTCGGCATCAAATTCGCTATATGATGCTGTTGCACCAAAAACCCATTGATTCTTCGGAATAAACAGATAATTATATAATCCACGATCAAAACGGCTATAATTTTTACCCGGCAAAATAACATTTACAGTATCTCCACCTACAATCACCTTGGCAATACTGTCGCCGGCTACCACCTCTTTGGAATCCAAGATTATCAGCGACTCTTTGTCTTTTGCGCTCAAAGACATTACCGCACCAACAAGCACCAACAATAATATTAAATATTTCCTTAGCATAGCGACAACATTTTACAAGTAGAACAACATACCAAATGAAATCGAGAATATATTTATCTTGAAGTTAGCTCCCGCTGAGCTGTAATTTGCCACATGCACTTGATTGGTGGTCTGCTTGGTGTGCTTATATGACAAGCCAATAACCCCCACATTCACCTCTATAGCCGAATAATTGTTCAAGAACATCACCAATCCCGGCGCTATACCAACATTGAGAGATATATTATCATTAAAGGACCCCACAAGGTCTTTTCCGGAACCCTCACGTATCTTCGATTGTCCTAATCCTAATTCTAATTGGGCTTCTCCAAACATACCGAATCTCTTAGACTTACCAATACTGAAATAATAACGATACACTCCCATTGCCGAATATTCTTGCGACAACATATACATATTGTCGGCTGTGTAATCGGTTTCGGAATCTATCACTATCCGGGCATAGTCAAGGTTACTGCGCGAACGAGAATAGCCAAACTTTCCTCCTATCGCCATATTATCCTTGAATGCATACATCAACGTTGGAGTAACCTTGAATGTATACACATCTCCTTCAAGTTCTTCAGCTATCAGAAATTGATAATTATCGAGATTATTTTGCGCATAATTTACATTTACACCCGTTATCCATTGCCCTTTAGGAATAAAATTCACCGACTCAAGATTTCGTTTAAATTGTTCCTGAGCTGTCAATACAAATGCCTCAATAAGCAGAAATGTTAATAATATTATCTTCCTTTTTCCCATCAAGTTTTATTAAATAGGAGGCTGAGCCTATATTATTCACGACACAGCCTCCATTTTATCAATAGTTCAATGTAAAATCATCAATATACATCACACTACCATCACCTCCTGAGAAATAATCACCCCAATAACTTGCCGAGCACACCACAAGAATTGCAGTCGGCTTAACATCAGTACGTTTGTAAGTGAGCATTATCTCAAATGGTGTCATCGTATTGTCGCCACTCGTTGATTCTTGGCTTATCCACTCTCCGTAAGCAATTACATTACTTCCGTTCTTATCGAACAATCGGCGATTTGATGTTTTTGTTTGAATCACCATTGGGAATGTACTACCTTCAAAAGTTTCTGTGTAATCGGTCAACAATGCCACATAAATATGACCCTTGTCGTTTTCACCTTCCACACAGCCTTTCGACTCAGCTTCACTATTGATATTATCTACCTTAGCAGGGTTATATTTAACATAACCCGATAGCGATTTAGGACGCGATGTGAATGGACGTCCCCAGCCAAGTACTCCATCAGTTCCATCGGTCTTAAGGTATTTACCGGTAAAGATATTACCTGCGGCAAACTTACCGATTACACCAAGACCAACAAATTGTGATTGCAATTTTGCCGAATAGTTTCCACTGTGCTTTATTGTTGACTCACTTTGGGTGATATTCTTGTTCATTGTTGCCGAACCATGGTTACCCGAATCCCAATACAACTCGCCCTCTGTTGCCGAAGGTAGGATAGCCTTTGCCGGTTGACACCAATTTTCAAAGCCCGCATTAGGCAATTGAGCCGTAGCCTCTGTTGTAAATGAATATACAGTGCTTGAAGAGAAAGCTTTTCCTTCACCGTCGTTATCGGCAAATGCACGATATTCATAAGTTGTTCCCGCTTTCAAACCAGTCAACGAAACAGAATATGAAATACTACGTGCAGCAGTCTCGGCATACACCTTAGTCCAATCTTGTGTTCCGGCCTCGCGATATTCAATACCGATACCCGTTGCATTATCCTTGGCAAGCATCACATTAAGTGTTGTCGATGTAGCCCACACATCGTAGGTTTCTACTTGAGTGGTTTTCGCAGCATCATCGCTCACTTCAATATGCAATACTACTGTGCGATGTTTTCCTTTATTATCGCCGGCTTTTATTCCTATTGCATAAGTACCGTTGCCAAGAGAATTAAGCAATGAAGCAGTGAACGTGATTTTTGCGGCTCTCACATCTCCTTCAGGGTGTTCTTCTGTCGCAAATGGACATTTCACATCAATACCAAAAGCTTGAAGTTCTTGTTTTGTTTCATCAGTCATTTGAAAATAAGAAACAGCATCACTTGCAGTGAATCCCAACTGGTTCAATCCGCTAAGTTCAAGTGATGTGATTTCCTCTACCGCACTTGCATAGATTGATATTTTCTTGAAACTTCCGGCTTCTCCTGCCATTGGTTGTGTCAAATCGAAGTTGGCAGTAATCTTAGGTGCTGCTGTAAGTTCAAAAGAGTCGTTATACACCACTTCACTTTCATCTACATCAACTTTAAACATACTACCGCCCACCGAATCAAATTCCTTAGCATTAAATTTCACTGTAAGTTCATATTCCACAGCCGATTTCACATCTGCGATTTCTCCTGTCTGTGTATATGTATCGCCATTTAGTTTTGTTCCTGTAATAGTGTAAGTGAGCTTGGTATCGCCCTTTGGCATCATATAGTATCCTTTGGCATCAGCATTTTCTTCACTAAATTCCAAACTACCTTTAGTATTAGCGATTGTCATCTTATAATCGCTCAACACCGATGCTACCGATACATCAAATTTCACCACAGCCACCACATTGGCAATCTTACAGTTAATTTTTGCCTCAGCTGTAGCAGTAGGGCTTACGGTAAACGTAGTGCTACCCTTATAATATTTCTTATCAAATGATGCTGCCACACTATCACCGGCCCAAGCCTCTGCCTTATACTCTCCGCTTACAAGCCACAATTCACTTGGCACTTCATCTATTCCCTTATACTTGCGGATAAGTCCCTTAGAACTATATACATATATCTTACACGATTCCTGCAATGACGCAAGCTCATCATCTGAAATCGCACGCGAGATTATAGTTACTTCATCATCTATTGTCATGGAAAGTTTAACCTTACCTTCCTTTCCAATCGTAGCTTTGTCATCACTACAAGAAGTAGACACAGCTACGACCGACATCATCGCTAATATTGCATAAATTATCTTTTTCATAGCTTATTCTACTTTTAGTTTTAATGTTGCCGATGTTGATTGTCCCAATTCATCTACTACTTCAAGATCGAATATGTGATCTCCACTATATATCACAAGCAAGCTCATAAAACTTGAAATATCGAATTTCATATCGGTTTTACCTTTCACTTGATCTTCCACAGGTAGGCTCAATCCCACGAGTCCATCTTTATATACACCCGGATTACACAAATCAAATTCATTTGCAAGTCCCACACTTGATAAGTCGAAAATTCCTCCATTTCCATCGCTCATACTTATCTTAACATTGAACTTGGCAATCTTTCCGGGGGCAAGTACATCTACGTCTACAATCGATGTAGCTGTCACCACATTCACCGATGACAAGTCTATCGTTGTACTCGAAACTGTAGGAGCCGCAGCCGATGGCTGTTCAGAATAAGCTGCTTGCTTTACTGAAATTTCATAAGAAATATCACCCATTGCAACTGTAACCACAGCCACTCGTTCCGATTCTACTGTATTATCGGCTACACTGATTGTCAAAGTACTTTCACCAGCCACTCCTGTTGCCGGCGATACACTACACCAACTTGAACTGCTTGATGCACTCCATTCAGCCGAAGAATTTATCGTTACCGTCTTGCTTGAAGCACTCATGGCAAACGACAATTCATTATCGCTCACTGTCAAGAAATCATCAGGTTGTATTGTTTCTTCTTCAACAGGTACATCTTCGGTAAGATCTACTGAAGTTACATCTCCACTTACGCTCAATCCTGTCGTACCCACCAATCCCGACTCATCGCTCACATCAGGAGCAGTTTTCAACGAGAATGTAATAATACGATGTTGACCCGCTGCCACATCACTTATCACTTTATATTCCGAGATATAATATCCTTCCACTGTTCCCGAGAACGTAGCTACAAGGCTCTTATTCTCGGCATCACAACGGAAATAGCCTGCTCGAGTTTCGCCATACACAAAATCAAGTGAATTATTTTCACCCACAAGCACATTCACCTTCACATCTTCACCGGTGCTTATAGCAGCCTTCAGTTCGTCGCTATACTTGATAGACACTTTCAAGTTGGTCAACTTACACACCACTGTTTCCACTATAGTGACATCATTTTCTTTAATTTCAAAATCTTGCGAACCCCACAAATAAGGTGATTCCCAAGCGGCATCTTGCAACTCGGCATTATACACTTCCACAGTATATCCACCCACAGGTAGCGTTACTATTTCGGGCATCGCAGCATAAGTCCACGATTCTACAATCTCACCGGTGGATTTATTCACCACGTTCACTTTAAAAGTATTGATGTCGATTGAGGTAGCACGACTTTCAATTAAATTTTCTTCATTAAGGACTGTTGCCTCAAAATTTTTAAACGAGGCAGCACCTTCTTGTTTTATTTCATCAACCAATCCTTTATCGCAACTCACCAATGACATTGCCGTAAGGACTGCTAAAATCATTATATCAAATATTTTTTTCATATCTTTAATCCCTCACTGTTAATAGTTCAACACAATGTCATCAAATTTCAATATACTTCCTATATGAGCTTTCCAACTGCCCATAACAGGGAAAGTTATACTTGTGTGCTTATCAAAATCGCTTGTACTGAACGAAGTCTTAGTTGTCGACAAGAATTGCACACATATAGTTGTTGCTTTTTTATTTGTAACGACATAGTTCAAGTTTACAGTAGCTTGCTTGTACTCAGTGTCGGCTGTAGAATAAGCAGTCGGGACAAATGTACCTTCTGCAAGGATTGTATCTCCATTTTTCACAGCTACCCACACTTTAAACGAATCACTGTTCTTTGGCGCATATTTGTACCAAAAACTCAATGACGACGGACGAGAAGAGAAAGAGTGTCCATGAGTTTCTTCCCCCGGAGCTGAACTATATGAATAAGAACCTATCCATAGGCTGCCCGCAAACGAATTTTCGGGATAGATAACACTTAAACTTCCTGCACCTGTATCAGCTCCCTTACCACCATGTCCCGATGTGTATATCAAAGCTGCCTTACTCCCTCCATGTACATCGGTAGTGTAGCTCACACATGGGCTTGAAGTTACATCTACACGCGACACTGTATAATCTTGAGAACGTGGATTATTGGTAGCCCACCATATATCACTCTCGCCTTCGGCGTAAGGATAAAAATCATAGTATGATGATTTTGAGAACAATCCAAATTCTCCCAATTTTACGGCTTGCCAATTTTCCATATCTCCATTGCTCACCTGTGCGGCAGCCTCAGTTGTTATCTGTATTGAAGAAGTGCAATCGTCACCCTCATCATCGGCAACAATTTTAATTGTGTGCTGAGTCCCGGCAGACAATCCTGTTATCGTAAACGTATTATTTGTGGCATCAACCGCATAATTAGTGGTTGTGACATCATTCACATACACCGATTTCAGATTATTTCTCACCTTTTCGGGAGTTTTTGATGTCATTTTCACTATAGCTTTAGTAGCCCACACATCATAATCATTTGCGCTCAATGAAAAAGCCATACCAATTTTCACTTCTACACTACTTTTTTCCTCTCCTTTATAGTATCCCACAACAGTAGTAGCAGTTGCATTATCAGGAATTACTACAGTAAGCAGATAAGAACCATCTCCATTATCGACACACGACTTTATTGCGGCATCTTCAAGCATTCCATAATCATTCCTTGCTTTAAATGTAACATTATCCATATTTCCATTGTACGCAAGTTTAAATTTCGCCTCACGAGAACCCGACTCACTCTTTTGAGCCTCGCTCATTTCAAATGTTACCGCAGGAGCATTAACCACAAGAGTAGCAGCTGTTTCGGCAACACGACCATAGATATCGGCCACTTGAAGAGTAAACGTGTGAGTACTATTGCTACCTGTAGGTTTCAGATTCGGTATCAAACCACTGAAATCTACCACCGCCATTTTATCGAGGTTAATCCATAAACCTTTCACATCCAAACCATATTGTTGAAGTATTGCTTTTTGTTCGGCAGTAGCATTAACCAATTCCATTTCTGCTTGCCAACCATTAGCAAGAAGGTATTCAGATGATGTTCCAAGTGTTACACTTGCTATTCCCGATTGTGCTGCCAACACCACCGATGCGTCGGCTTCATCACCTTCAATTATATTAATCGCAACATTATTTTCAAATCCTTTTGTATTAATCACCGGTGCCGGTGCATTGAGCAGTTCCTCACTCAAAAGCACTTCGATTGGTGTAGCTACTGTGGCATCATCAAAAGACACAGACAACACAGCATCGCCCACTTCACCTCCATTCACATCAAATGTCACACGATAATGCGTGCAAGCTGCAGCATTATCAATTGCTGTAGGCTCAAGCGATAGTTCCACACCATTAGTCTTAGTCATCGTCAACACAAATGACACCTTTCCGGGTTTCACATATACGGGACGTGTTTCTTCCGAACCATATTCAATCACCGAACCATTAGCTGTACAAACTTTTGCCGAATAATCGGTAAAATAATTTTTGAATGCCTCAGTATACGATAACGTAACCATCGAATTTCCCAACTTTGCCTCAATTGTCGGAGTAACTGTCTCTTCATCGATGACTTCAAATTTTCCACTTCCAAAATAATAAGGCTTTTCAAATCCTTCTTCTGCAATATTTCCATAAGAAATCTCCATTGTATAGATTCCCGTAGAAAATTTGGTGTCGACAGGAAATTCGGCTACAGTAGCCCACGTTTTATCATACGAGCCATCAGTTTTAGTCAATCTGACGGCAAAATCAGTAATTTCAGGAGATACAGCTTCCACCTCGGCAGCAGCCCCCTCATTAGCTTTCATCGAAGGCTTAACATTATAATTAGCCTTTAATTCTGCCTTAATCATTCCTTTGCCTTCTCCGCTTTTTATGCCGCTATCGTCGCTACACGACCACATCAGCAATCCCAGCATTGCAAGCAATCCAAAACACTTTAATTTCATAATCTCATTATTCTAATATTTCTAATTAATATTCTTTTAATTCGACCTTTCTCGTCACAAATTTATATAATTTTAAACTCTTGATGTTCTCACTACCTACATTTAAGGACTTTTATACCTAAATTTAATAGAGAAAACGCAAAAATACATCAACAAGTTCAAACAACCATTAACAATTATTTAAACTATATACAACAATTGCCTCAAATAAAATAATATATCTTACAAAGATAGTTAAACTTTTTGAAATTTATACCAACCACACTTCAATGAAGATGTTTCTTTTACACAATTATTGTAATTTTGCAATAGAAATTAAACAACTAAATATCTACAGAAATGAAATCTTTTAAAACAATTTTATTAGCAACAATTATGCTATGTTCTTTCAACTATGCACAAGCTTGGGATTGGGAAAGCATCAAGAAATCTGTGTCAAGTGTATTAGGCGAAGACACCGGCAACATTATTGATAACATTTTAAAGACCGACAAACTCGAAGTTGTCGACCTTGCAGGGACTTGGCGCTCATCAGGCCCTGCCGTATCTTTCAAGAGTGAGAACTTACTCGAGCAAGCAGGAGGAGTAGCTGCTGCTACCACCATCGAAAACAAACTTGAGCCCTACTACAACCGAGTGGGACTTGAAAATGCTACTTTCTCATTCACAAAAGAAGGCAACGTGACTATTACCCTTAAAAACGGGCGACAAATCACAGGCACTGTAACCCAAGGCGAAACAGAAGGCACTATGATATTTAATTTCAACAAATTGAGCAACAGCAACTTAGGCAAACTCACCGCTTACGTAAGCAAAGGCACATCGTTGAACATAATGTTTGATGCTACCAAATTAGTTAAATTCGTGTCTTCAGTAGCAGCTTATACAAAGCAATCGACACTGACTTCGGTGGCGTCGTTACTAAATCAATACGAAGGCGTGTACGCCGGATTCAAATTTGATAAGCAATAATCCTCTTTAATCTAATATCTCAAGCAGTGTGCCCAACAGACACACTGCTTTTTACTTTATAATACCTTAATTCCGCAACACTATAATTTAACTTTATTTATAAGTTCCTGAGCAACAAAAAGTTGCCCAGGATTTTGCCATGTCAGAATTTTCACTTATCTTAGTGTTGCAAAAAGAAAACAAGC
>SUXH01000028.1 GCA_015061055.1 Bacteroidales bacterium | reverse complement strand
ACAAAACGCACTTGAAAGACCTCTTCGACAAAACTAAACTTCAATATGACAAAGACCGTTTCGGACCAAATGGGCCAAATTTATTTAATTTTTAACCAGTCCCTAATTTTTATGGGACACTAATGATCTTCAATATAAAAACGATTATATATATATTGATATCTACTATCCATTATGCATTTTTAATTATAATGTAAGTTTAGATAAAAGTGTCCTTATGCTACATATCGTATTTCAAACCTTCTTCAAGCAGCGAACTTTAATCTCCATAAATATTATCTTCTAATATGCAGTTATATATCAAAATTACATTATGTTGGGGGATTTATATTTTCAACATCTCCCCCTCGCTACGGGCTACGATAATTGCACTACAACTAACACTATATGCGTTGAGCAGAGTTTTGGGCATATCGCACAAAATATCTATCGCCATAAACATTCCTATATAATCTGTTGGTAACCCCATTGCAGCCAAGAGTACGGCGAGAGTTATTACGCCTGCCATTGGAACGCTTGGTGCGCCCAATACGGTTACAATGGATGCTCCGATAAGAGATACCTGTTGTGCTGCTGTCAAGTCCATTCCAACAGCTTGTGCAACAAATATTACAGCAACGCACTCATATACAATAGTTCCTATCTTATTGAATGTAATGCCAAGCGGCACAGTAAAACTTGCGATGTTATTAGATACTCCCATTTTCTCTTTGGCATCGCTAATAATCAATGGTAGTGCACTATATGACGAACTTGTAGAGAATGCAACCATCAGTGCAGAATATATCTGTTTTAGATGTTTAATAGGAGAAACCTGGGCCATTAAACCAACCATTATTGGTAAAACTATTCCTCCCATAACAATCAACGAAATCCAAACTACAATTACAAAGAATGCAAAGTTTCTAAAACACTCTTTGAGAGCCCCGATGTCACTTGCCTGCTTACCAACTAACACCATCACAATAGCGAAGATTCCTATCGGGGCGAAGCGTATGATAAAGTTGGTCAGGGCCATTATTGCATCATTGAACGACTCAAATACATTATTAATTGTAGCCTGACGGTTAGCGTGTATCTTCGTTATAAAGTAGCCAAGCAGCAATGAAAAGAAAATAATTGGCAAGATATTACCTGAACTAAATGCCTCAAATATGTTGCTGGGAACTATATCAACGATTTTATCCATTAAAGTTGATGATTCTGTTGCTTGTGCGGTTTTAAGAATCTCACCTGCATCTACCTCGGCTTTGTGAGTTCCATATCCGGGGCGTAAAACATCTGTAACAATAACTCCGACAACTGCTGCAAGCACTGCGGTTACAATGAAATATAGGAAGGTCTTGACTGCAATTCTGCCCATAGATTTAGAATCGGTCATCGTTGAGATGCCTAGTACCGTAGATAGAAACACTAAAGGGATAACAATCATATTGATGGCGTGAAGAAATATGTCTCCAATGCCATTGATAACATTCCCCCAAGCGCTATAACTATCACAGAAAATAAAGCCAAGTGTCGCTCCAAGTATAAGAGCAATACCCATCTGCCAATGCAGTGCTAATTTTATTGCCTTCATACTACTTGCTGTTTATTTGTTTTAGCAAAGCCTCGGCAGCTCCTTGATTGTAGCCTATAACATCAACATAATCCTCTAAAGCGTCTCGTAGAACATCTTTTTGATTAGTAGCATTAAGAATCTCTATACGCTTCCATTGCAACTCATACACATCAGCTCTCGCATTGGCAACATCCATCCGCTCATCTTCTGACAAAAACCTATCAAAATAGGCAAAACGAGGAAGGTTTTGACTCTTAACCTCAATCAACGAATCGACTAAACGCAGAGCTTGCTCTTCTTGATTTTCGTTGATAAGTTCATCGACATCTATTATCCAAGAACTACCACGACTAACACTATCGTCCGTAAACTGCGAAGACAAAGGAGAGAAGAACATCACTCCAACAAGTGCCAGTATTACAACACTCGAACCTCCTACAAAATATTTCAGGTCTTTGTACATATTTATGCTTCCCTAGTTTGACTCAACATACTACAAAATATCCCGACTATTCTCGTTCTCCTGTTCCGTGACAGGTCCCACATTGCAAAGAACCAGTTCCATGGCATAACCAACATTGAGAATAGAACATACCATAGCCCCAACCACCTTGTCCCATACACTGGGCACAAGATACGCTTCCTGAACCGTGACAATTATTACAAGTTCCACCTTGTGTGATATGTATGCGAGTTCTTACATTGTCCTCAAAAATTGTCACATATCCGCTACGGTACTCATCAGAATTACTATATGCTTTAATCTTTATTTCATCATCGTCTGTTGATACAGAAAGAAAATCGGGATACTCAACGGTATAGTTGCAGCCATCTGTGTCAATTGTTATAGTTTCTCGGCCACCATCTTCATCAAAATGAAGTGATGACTTAGAAGCCTTGATATATGTAGCCTGTCCCTTTTGTTGAATTACTACCTGAGCAAGGAAATCTCCACTTTGAACAGTTATGGAGCCTTCACGATTATGTCCTGTTAAATTTGACTCTGCTTTTACACTAAAACTTTCTTCATACTCTTCAACCTCGATCCAATCAGGAATATGGTTAATCACCCATACATATCCGTCATAGTCAATGTCAACAACAGTTTCACCACCATTTTTATCCGCAACAAGCATATTAGGTTCTACCCTCAAATATGTAGCAGCATTCATAACATAATTTAGTAGAGCAATAAATCCGATTACCAAAACAAGCAAAGTAATCAATAAAATCTTCCATATTGATCTCTTTTTCTTTCTCTTTGGTGTTTGGTGATTATCTCCTGATTCGTATTGTGATGAGTCAGATACATACACTAATGTTTGTCCACACTCCGTGCAGAAATTAACTGAATCAGAAAAAGTTGTTTTACAATTCTCGCAACGCTTCATATTAATAATTCATCTTATGTTTTGCAATTTCAGATAATCCCATATTGATGAGGATAAGGACAACAACCCATACTATAAATGTTAAAAGTATAGGTAGTAGATAAATATCAGCCCCGATATTTGACAGAGGAGAATCCCATAAAGCATGTAACAGAATAGGTATTGCAAATAATCTCAAGAATTTACCGTCCGTTAGTATTGCACTAGTGATTTCTCCATATTTCTTTGATGCAATAACCATTGCTGCACCCGTTATTGCGGCCCATGCTATGTGTCCACCTGGAGTTAAGAAACCACGCAGGAATATCACATCAAGCATCATATCCCATCCACCAGCCAATAAATAATTCATTGCATAGCCAGCAGACTCAAATGCAGCAAAGCCAGCACCAACAGCTGCACCTATAAGTAGTCCTGGCAGAATGTTTCGTTTACTAAGTTTCTTGATAAAATAATATACAATTACTGCTTTACCAACTTCTTCAATAATGCCAACTAACAGTGCTCCTATAAAATCAAGTTCACTAACACCTACAATAGAAAACAGGAATAGTGTTGCGACTAGTGATGCACAACCACCAACCAGGAAAATCAAAGCAATGTCATACAAACTTATATTTCTGTAGGCATTAACTTCAAGAAAAAGTACCAACCCAGACAAAGGGACTGTGAAAGAACCCACTACAATCAATCCCGGAATAGCATTAGTATTTCCAAACAAGGCACAACAGACATAAAGCAGTGAAAATGCTACAGCGAACATTAGAAACACTCGACTATATAGCCACGGATGTGGCCACTGCTGGGATACACTATCCAATGTAGGAGTTGTTGTTTTAGTACCACATATAAAGATGTTCTCCGCTTCTGACTTGGAATGTTTCTTCAGCACATCTGTGAATAGTACTTTCCAGTTCAAATCGGCAGGTCTATCATTGCCAACATAATCATTAATATGGTCAACCCAAGATGGATTAGATGCATCTTGAGAAGACGATGATGTTGTTTGGAATGCTTTTCCGCATCCACCACAGAACTTAGCATTGTCATCGTTGCAATGCCCACAAAAGCCACAGTATTTCATATACAGATAATGTTATAACAAACCGAGCAATGCACTGATAATAATTAGTACACCTATAATTTTTGTTATTGTCGTCAATTTCCGACCTAAACCTAGCCAATACGGAACTTTAGTTACAAGTAACCACCCAATTAATATTTTGATAGCAGTGTGAAATAAAATAGATATCATTTAAACCTGTTATCTTAAAAATTCAATTAAAATTAAGAATGCTTTTATTATAAAGTATATACCAAAAAACTTTATGATAGTAGGAATTACAGTGTTATTCCTAAAAATATAAGAAACTTTAGCTAGTAGAATGTAACCAAGACAGAGAAAAACAAAAAATGAGAGGACACTTGATATCGGGGCGGTATGTGCAGTATATTCATCACTATTATCAACTACATCTACATTATGGTCATTATTCCTATTATCGTTGACATCTGTGTTCCAATCATTATTATTTACTTCATCATTATTATCCACGATGATATTAGAATGTCCTCCATCATTATCATCATTATTATTACGAGGAGATATAGACACGTCAAAAACAGGGCGCTGAGACTTAGTAATACTTCTATTCTTATGCATCCTATCTGTTATCTCAAATGTCTTATCCGAAACTGTTTGAAAAAGTTCCTGCCAAGTCATATCATCATGCGCATTTTGCAATGTAGAAACAAAATAATACGACAAGAAAGACCCGTCTCTACTATTACACCAACCATATTCTCCGGGAGATGCCGCAGTAATGCAAACCTCACCCTCTGTTTCATAAAACAATCGACTAAGGATATCTTGGGAAAAGCCACCAGATTGGTTTATAAATCCCTCGACATTTTGTTTCATGGGTCTATCGTAATATGAGTTACAACAATCGGCTATAACGATTTGAAGTCTTGCACCTTTGGACTTAATTATATCAACAACATTTGAGACACTAATCCATTCATCTGCATAATGACTACCTAAACACATACGAGGAAATTTGGAAACGTCTTTATGCGAACGTCCTCCATGTCCTGTATATATAAAGAATACAATATCTCCTCTACATGAGAGCCCCTCTAGATATTCTTTCACATTATTCGGATTACACTCTCTACCTAAAAAACGCTGATATTTAACCTCTACATTATCTTTTAGAACTTTTTGTAATTCAGAGCCAAGATAATCATAATATGAAACATCGACTAACATTGATTGACCAATACTTTGATCAGATGTGTTGCCGAACAATACCATATGTAACTTAGTTGTAGAGTAGGCTGCATTTACGCTAAGCAAAAAGAATGTATAAATTAAGACTATTTTCTTCATACGAGGCATAGTAGTGATAAAGGATTAGAACTTATAGAAAATTTGTAATATCTGGTCTGAATCATACATCATCATAACCCTCTGAATCTCATCGTTTCGATAAAATCGAACTTCCGCATTTAAAAACGAAAATGTCACTGAATATCTGTTACTAGATTTATCGTTAAATTTTAACATTGCAATAGGTTTATACATTCCCAATGCAGTATTCTCTTGTTTTTCAATATAATAATCTTTATTTAATATTGATTTCAGGTCCTCAATATCAAGCGTAATAGATGGACTGCAAGAATAATCTTTTAAACTATCAATACAACAATCATTACCAACTTCATCTATCCAGCAAAATTCAATATCTTCAAACTCTATCATATTTTCAGCAATCATTGTAATAATATTCTTCTCGTTTTTGATTTCTTTTGCAATAGAGCACTCCTTTATAATTAGCCACACGCAAGCGCAAGCATAAAGAATTACAAATATTCTTAATGCCCAATCTGATAATTTAGTATTCATAAAATTAATTGTTTTTTAATATACATATCCCAACAAAAGAGCACGTGTTATTAGGGCTTCAATGAGTATTTATTAAATATTTAAGATATTTCCGTAAACATCTATAACATGCTGAATATTATAAGTATAATTAGTCAATGTTAAATACCCCCCAGCCTCACAAACCATTTGACGCAATCTTATAACATTCTCTATTCCTGATTCTTCAAATAATGATATTGTTCCGTTTTCATTCTTTCCGAACATTCCGGCCTCGGTATCATATGCCATTACGATACCTGGTAGAGAGAAACTTTCCCCTGTTCCTCTATGAATGAAATCAAAGAAACGACCTCTTCTTACCCAACAATACTCAGTATGGTCGCACCTTAAATTATATTCATCGTATCCGCCTTTGTTTTTGAAAAGTTTTTCTCTTATTGTGTCAAATATCAAAAATGGCCCAGAGTCATTGTTTAATTTCCAATATGAACCAATATGTTCCATAGAATTATACGAGAAATCAGTAATTGTTTTCTTTCTATATATGTTGTATAATGAGATTCTATTTTTAATTTTTATCGCTACGGTTGAATGTGTTAGGACAACAATTTCGTCATAAATCGGAGGGATAACGATCTCGCTATTTAATGAAACACCATAGTATTGTTTTTTTTTGATTATAGTCATATTAAATTCTGTAGATACAGAAAATGTATCTACAAAAAAAATCTCAGAATCATACTTGAGCCTATGGTTTATTATGTCTTGTATTATTTCACCTCCTTTAACCTCCATACATGTATACTAGCATTTAGAATATTTAGAAGAGAAAAGGAATTAATACCCATTTTTCTTGCCATTAGCAGATACTCAGAAAGTCTCGTATTGCATTTTGGATTAGCATCATTAACCACCATTTCAAATATTGGCCAAAGAGAATCTGATATTTTATTCCTATAATAGTCACCTATATATACCTTACTTAAAGCTATATGTTCACAAGAAGGAGATAATAAGGCAATAGATTTAATACTTCCTAAAAAATACCCCTCAGATGTTTCCAATCTATTATTATTTATAAATTCATGTTTCTCTCCAAAAGAATAGCCTTGACCCGTATTTACATTTAAGTATTGCCCTCTTTTCATTTTAACTAAACGGATAGGGGTAGAACTATCAACTAGAAATAATTCTAAGATTTCTCCAGGTAAAATCAATACATCTGCAATGCGTTTTGTTTCTATCCTCAAACATTGATTATGTAGGTCGCAGAGTCTGTTCAGTAATTGATTAAAATCATTTAGATGAAAATCTATATCAATTGATTTTATATCTTTCTTTACTCTATCCCATATATGACCAATACAAGGATTCAGTGGGAATGTAAACTGTCGTTCTTCATCATTATATGATAATGAACGACAGCATTCCTTTATCAATTTTTTAATTACAGTGTTATTTGCCACCATAATTTAAACTTAATCTGTCTAGTACTACTCTCAACTGCATTGCATCAATTCCATAATTGGTATTTTGCATAGACTTGTCTCCAAGTTCATGAACAGCAACGATTTGACCATACTTATCGCAAACTGGGCCACCAGAATTACCTCCATTAGTCGTCATATCATATTGCATCAGATCTACATTTCTATTTGGATTATATGGATCTTTTCTAAATGCCGATACACTACCTTTGGTGAATGAAGCCGTTAAACCGTGTGGGTTGCCATATGTTGCTACTGCATCTCCTTGATTTGGACGCTGGCTTGCTATATTAAAGAAAGGCACTTTCTCTCCGTTTTCCAAATCAACAGATACAATGGTTATGTCAAGACCATTAACATCTGAAGACCATTTAATATTCTTAAAATTCCTCTTATTATTTGAGTAGATTTGACTATCATTTGGATCATCTTGATACAAAACGGCTAATGACGAATTTTCTTGTCCTGGTTTAAGTACATGCCAATTAGTTACAGCCAAACCATCTTCGTTAATAAAAAACCCTGTTCCAATGCCATCTGGAGTTTGTATAAGAAAAGTTCTTTGTTTCATATAAAGTGCAAGATTCTTTTTCTCAACAGGAATAGGCTTAGGACCGACCCAACCAATTGAATCAAATACTTCAGATTGACGATATGAATCAGGATATTCTCTCACAACTTGACGATTAATACAATATGACTTAACTCCATTCTCAACGACATAAACATCAACAATATCATAAGGAGTTACAATATATTGAGACCTATGATGGGAATCAGAATACAGCGTAACTTCTTTGTTTAAAAATTGAGAACGAAGAAACATTTCAACATCTGTACGATTGGCTTCTACACCTAGTAGTCGAGCTTGTAATCCAGATGTCAGAGTAAGTACATTCCCCGAAACAGATCTAACAGTTCCCACATAACCATTGATTGGAGTTCCTGAATTTTGCAGATTACCTCCACCATTACACTTCCTAAAGCAAACAATACCCAAAGTAACTATTGCTGCAATTAATAAGATGCGTTTCATTGCTTATCAAACTATTTAAACTCTACAGATAGAGGTTCGGTAATTTTTACCGAGCGCCCATCTATAATGCCTTTACCAGGCTTAATGTTAACTATTTTATTATCTGCAGTTATTTCTCCTGTGCTTATTCCAACATATGAAGGCATTCTATCAGATTGATTATCTTTGAATATTTGTCTTGCTTCACCTTGAAGGTCACATAATTCGAATTCACAAGAGCCGTCCTCATAACGTGTTATTTTATATGTTGACTCTTGCTGCCTCTCTTCCTTTAGATTCTTAAAATTATATGTACCGTCAGCTTGCCTAACAGGACACGCAGCATATCGAACATCTACTACATTATTAGTTTTATTAGGCACAGTTTCCAAGTGAGACGCTACAGATTTTACTTCAGTCTGCTGTTCTGACAACTTGTTCATCAAAACCGTAGGCTGTATTTCTCCATTTTGCAAATATGATAGTAATGTTTCGGAAACAATTCTCCACGCATTTGCAAATTCTTGACTTTTTATATCTACTGCCATATTATTCGTTTTTAGTTAATTGATATTTCTAAAAGTTCTTCAACCACCCAAAAATTCCCTTGCTTCGAAATTTTTCCTGGAATTTTATCTTGAATCGTTGCATTGACGGAATCTCCACTAAAGGTAAATGGTTTTACAAAATCTCTAAACATCTGCAAATCTCCAAGAATTAAGTTCTTTGCAGAAGGATTAATTCTATATGTGCCAATTCCTCTGATAGTATCTATTTCAACAAGAAACATTTTTTGTGGTGATGAATTTTCTATCATAGAACGCTCCGAGAATCTCAATATACCATTTTCATCAGGTGATTGCAGTGTTGCAAACTTGACCTGAACCTGTTTGGGGTTTTCATTTTCTCTTGTTACTTCCACATATTTATTATCTTGTTCCTCAAGCACAATGGTAGGCTCAATTTTCTTAGGTATAGGACTCTTAGTAGTAGGCGTAAGTTTACCTTTTAGAGTTTGAACTTCATTACTGATTTTCTCAATTGTTTGCAATGTATTTTTAACCACTTCATCATTCTCATTCAATTTACGTTGTAGCCTTTGAATTTCCGATGATGTTGTTTTAATTATCTTCCAAATTATTATTGCAATACATATTGAGAACCCAACATTTATCCAACCTAACAAACTACCACTACCACTGGACTCAGCGGTAGTAGTAGTTGAATGGATGGATTCAGTACCAATAGACGCAACAGTAATAGTATCCGATATAACATTTAAATTATTAACGGAATCAATTAACTGTAAATCAATTGGATCTGAATTAACTTTTGTATTATTCATCTGTGTTAATTTATTGACGACTACTTATTTCGTTCGCCGAATTTTCTGCTAGTTCCTTGCCAATAATGTACAATGAGTTTTTAAGTGGCCAGAAGAACATTGGCTCTTTTAATTTGTCAGTCGGTTTCTGTCCTTCTGAAGAACTATCTTTCATTTGGCGAAGGCTCTGGACTGCATAATTACTTAGTTTACTAGTTATCTCATTGTCGACACTATACCCCAGGTCACTAAGGACATCTAAAATGTTTTCATTCTTAAACATCTCTGTAAATTTTCTGAATAATCTTACAACAGAGTCTTGAACTTCTGCGTTGACATCTTGATAACGCAAAACTTTACCAGGTTCTTCCTCTTCAAACCCGAAGTAAGTATCTTCAGACGGATTTATTGCCTTAGCATAGTTCAACGATATCAATGCACCTATCGCTGTAACTTCCTTAGGATTAGGAGCAAAAGAAACCTTTACATCAGCTGTTTGAAGTTTTGAATTACACAACACTTCACCTGCATAGCGGAAAATAGCATTAACCAAGAGAGAAATGTCTGATTCTGCACTGCTGATTAATTTTATATATTTACTACCCATTCCTGTAAATGATAAATTACGCGGAATCTCTACTTCTGCCATATGTAATGTGTATGCCATATAAAAGGCAAGAGCAGAAAAATGGATTACAGGCAATTGCATCATTTGAGGTGAACGACGTATTGTGTTCGAAAGTCTTGTCCAATCGTCATTCGCAAATAAATAACTTATAATATCAGCAGAGGATGATGCTGTCTTAATTACTGCTTCTACATCAGCTTGCTTATCTCCAAGCATCCCTAACTGAACCATTTGGTAGAATCTAACGAAGCCATTAGCCTTTGATGCTCTATTAACACGGTCTATGCCATCGTTCCATAAATCATTTGCAGCAAAATAGGCAGAGAATACACTTGCCTCTCCACTAAATGGATTCACATATAACATATCTGTAGTTCCTCCACCAATATCCATATTCGCGTATGGTTCACCATACTGCAAGTCTGCAAGATAAGAATAGTATGGCGCTACACTTTCTGTTCGATAACGAATATCAACATTACAGTAGACATCTTCTTTTGCCTGACGCCATGCATCTTCAAAATTCTTCAAGTCACTATGGCGCATTGAAATAGGATATGTAACAACCAATTTGAAAGAATCAGAGCCGTCATTAAGAACACTCTTATTCTTCATCATCCATAGCATCTGCGCAAAAAATGTACTCATTCGGTCATTAGCGAGAGCATCAAATCGATCCCATTTTATGTTTGTCTTGTAATCACTTGAGCGAGAAATATCTTCGCCATAATTGAAACCGATATTTGTGTTGAAAAACATCTCTAACTTAGTCGGTTTTCCCGCAACTTGATAGGTAGCTGTTCTCATTGGGAATTTCACAGTTTCACCAAGTACAGAAGGTACGAGTTCACGCTTCAATGCTGTTGAAAATGATCCAAATTCTCTTGCACCCTTTTTATTGTTGAACATAACCATTTGAGAATCTACGTCACCATAGTTAAATGCTTCAACTTGATTATGACCAAATGGGACACCGTGCTTGGTCTTTACATATGAAACATGGGTATTAGTTGTTCCAAAATCAATGCTAAATGTAAATTCATCTGTAGCCAAAGTTGGATCTGAATTAACCTTTCTAAAAATTGGCAAGACTAATGCTTTTACATCTTCACCATTACAAGCAATTGAGAGCTCCATAAATGTAAACGCACCATTTACACGAAGATGCTCTGTGGCCAATTGTGAATTTGTGCCTTTATTTGTACGATGCTTTGAAATAGTATCGACACTCTTAATCGATTGATTTACATCTTGCTCGTAGAACTTAGCAGTAACGCCATCAATAGTACTACCGATCATAATATTGTATATATTATGTGAGGTATCTGGCTCTAGTCTGTAGAATGGGAATACTGAAAAGTCAAAAGTTTTAGAACCATCGTAACAATCGACCTTTTCTTTGCTCTGTTCCGATGTATCATATTTCTTGTGAAGACATATCTCATGGCCGTTTATGAGTGGTAAACGCAGTTGAATTGTTAAAGCAGCACGTTCATCATCATACTCCACCACAAGCATATTCGTATAATTACCATTCTCATCAAC
Organism: Bacteroidales bacterium; assembly: GCA_015061055.1. Taxonomy (GTDB): domain Bacteria; phylum Bacteroidota; class Bacteroidia; order Bacteroidales; family Muribaculaceae; genus RGIG4576. Next base: position 15,087 of record SUXH01000028.1, on the reverse strand, counting down.
AAGATCATTTATTGAAAAGTATTCAAAGAACACTTTTTTGAGTGGAAGCAAGAATGTTATCTCTTTTTTGCAACCCGTGAAGAATTTACTCCGATTAATTTCATAACTAACCTCAATGATTTTATCTTCAAAGAAGTCAGAAACTGTCAGGAATGGATATTTTACTTGCTGACCAAATCCTGGCAAATGACGTTCATTTATATTATTGGGTAGAATTAAATCAATCTTATCGCTGGCTGTATTCCATTTACGACCTGCAGCATATTTAAGTCCATCATCTCCATGCTTTGTTAGAATCATTGGACAATAAGTGTTGGGATTTCCATGCTGATAATACTTTACACTTGGTTTTAATATATAATCAGATGTAGTCGAGTTTATTACAACCGTATGATCAGATACCCGCAATTGTACCCCAGCAACTTTTACATTTGAGCCTTGTGTCTGCAAATTCTTGACACCACGGAATGCCCCAGGAGCACTTTTAACTTCATCATCAAGAAGTTTGTCATAAGTAGCTGCGCTATCCTGAATATATTTAAATAACTGCGATAATGGAGAACTTGCAGGCGTGCCGACCAAATCAGTGTATCCTAAACGATACAAATATTCTCTAAACGATTTATCTCTTTTATGAAGTGGAAATGCCATGTCAGAGAACAAAATATTACCTGCATCTCCAGTAAATCTTTCGTTTTTGAGAATCGAACGAAGATTTGCAGAGGTATATACAAGTGATATAGGAGATGTTCCGCCTATGATTTTTTCATTAACTCCAGATTTCCACTTAAATAGATAAATCGGTTGATCCCTTAGAACACCAAATTCAAAAGCGGAACGTAATGCGGAAGCTAACTGTTTATGTGCTTTAACTGTTGAGTTTTCTAACGCTTCGCATTCTATACCTAAATCCCAGCGTTGAACATGAAAATCAGGGTCGTCTCCATACTTAAATACAAATTCAAGCATGTCAAGCAACTCCCCAACCAGGTCGTGATATGGAGTTGGCTCTATATTCCCCTCCTCATTTTGTTTTCCGATATGTCCTTTTCCTGGATTTTCTCCCTCTAGATCATTCACTTCACGCAAGGCTGCTGAAAACAAGAACAGACGAGCCATTGGTGATGGCATTGAAGAACCTAACTTACCCAATCCTGCACCTCGTTCCGTTAATCCATCGTTAATATGAGTCGGTTCAATTGAGCTACTTATAATACCATAACTGCCAGAAGAGTTTTTCGCCTTTTCTGGATTTTCATTTGTAAAGAAGTTACTATCCTTCTTTTTAGTTTTATCTATTTCTGTCATAGTTGCGTTTATTATTTAGCAGTTGTCAATACCTTAAATCCATCTACAGAAGCTAAATGCAAGATGTCTGCGAACACCCATTCAGGTTCATGCCCAACTCTAAGAGCATTAGTGGCAGTATCGTAATGACCATTACCTTTAGCATCATCTCTTATATGATAATTCATACGAGTCAACAAATAGTCATCTGATAAGGAATCCTTATTATTGTTTCCGAATATATAATTGGAAGCACGTTTAAGAAAATCAGCATTATCAGCATCATCGGCTTTTACTGCTTCTTTAATAATAATCTCAGAGTATTTGCGAGTCATATCACATAATCCAACTCTATGAGAATTAGCCGGAATAGCATCACCATTTCCCTCAAAATCAATTTCTTTTAACCAGGCTTGGTATTTTGCATAGAACTGTTCTAAGGCAAAACATAAATTACGTAACTTGTCAGATTTATCTCCATTATCTTCATTTGCTATCGCTTGTTCAAGGCTTAAATACTTATAAAAATCTTTTGAAGACGCCTTTTTTGACTTTATCTCATCGTGGAAGAACTTCAAACCAATAGCTAGTTCTACAAGGTGATTCAAGACATTATTAATCGATATAGTATCAAAGTCGTAAATAAACAGTCGTTGTCCACTCTTTTTACCAGGGCTAACTACTATGTTTGCATCTGGAGAGAATTTAAACTCCTTTTGTCCAGCATCACGACCTGCTACATAATGTTCTATCATCATAGCAGCAATAAGCTCAACAATATTTGCGTTATTAATTTGTTCTTTTCCTCCTTCACTGTAAGGCACAATTGTTGGATATGGATCTCCGACATAATATACTTTGTCTATTTTGTCCATTAACCCGGAATCCTTGTAAAAACTGAGTGCAGCTTTCGTTTTAGAATTAAAACGCGAAGCTTGGATAGCACCATCTTTTTTCTCGTTAGGTGCAAAATATGGAAGTACGAGAATAGTGGCTATTTTAGCCCCGTTTTGCATCGCATCAATAGCCTTTACAATTTCCGGAATTCCAGAGGCACCAGTTCCACCAAACAGAGAGCCTATTACTATGACTTTATCACCAGACTCAGGTTGAAATCTAGATCTAAAGTTCGCAAATTCTTCTGTACTGTTGATAGTATGAAACACGACACTTCCGATATTAGGATTGCCTTTAAAACCAACAGTCATATCCAAATTCAGCTCTGTATCAGAGCGTTTAGACTCATCGTATAGGCTTGATAATAATTTTGCAGTTCCCAATGTATCTCCGGCTAACTGGTCATAACCGATATGCTCACGGAATTTTTCGTGTTCAGTTGCTGGATGGAATGGGAACACATAATTGCTCAACCCATTTAGATTCCTAAGTTTTGCAGCAAAGAATTGTCCTGATTGACCCTTTAAATCACTAGAAGCACTATGTCTAGTAAACGCGGCATCATGGATGGCAGCATAGTTCTGAAGTAATTTTACTGTTCTGTCTTTATCCGCATTCTCTGTATCGTAATCAATGATTACCGGAAAGACTTCGTAATTGTCAAAAGTCGGAGCTCCTGACGCAAGAACCATAGTGAAAGAACGCAAAACTCTTTCACCAGTTCCACCTATTGCGAAAATAAATAATTTAGGCATTGTTTCTAAGTTTTAAGTTATGGTTTCTCAAATGGTATTGTTTTTCCGTTAATGGTAAATCTCTTAACTATAACACTCGTTATGAAAAAGAAAATAACTGCAAGTACTGCTGTTGTTATATCAAAGTCAAAACGCACATCTCCGCCCTTGTCAAGATTGTATTTGATCTCATTTCTTTTTTGTGTTAAATCATCAATCAAGGTCTGTGAGACACCAGGCTGACTAGTAACTTTAATAAAGTAATCATCGTTCGCTTTGTAGAAAGAATGGGTTCTAAACACAGAATTATTATCTGTTGTCTTTGAATCACCAATTACAACGAAGTCTGCGTAAAAATATGAAATAACGGCGCACAAGCATAGTGATACTGCCCAAACACCGATATTTGCAGACTTGCCTGTTTTAGAACTATTGCAACATCCAAAATAGAATGCGCAAGCGACAATCACTCCTATAATTAGAGCGCCAATAAAACCCCATAAGAATCCTCCTTGTACATTGAAGAAATTCTCATGATAGTGAGGTTCCCAAGCTTCGGAACCAGTCACGAAGAAATAAAAGAAATCCATAATGTTAATATTTTAATTGTTACTGTCTTTTATAGGTAAATACTACACTTAGAAAGTCTGAGTCCTTCTCAAGACCATTAAACATACCTGTAACCAGTGTACCAAGTCCAAATGTACTTGTAGAATCAGGTCCAGCAATATCATTATCACAGTTCCATTCACTAATCCATCTATTAGGTACAATATTAGGAATAGATAATTCTATCTTTATTCTACCATCACTTTCTGGTCGGAGTGGTATTGTCGGAGGAATAATAGCTTTTAAACGAGACTCCTCTTTAATAATTTTAATGTTCAAATTGCGTTCATTATTTGTAAGTACGGCATTTGCAACATCTATGTTATGGAGGCATTTAGGCAAATCTAAAATTAGAGTTACATCATTATTGATATCTTGTATTTTGGCATTTTCTCCAAGAGCCAATGTTGCCTTCTTGTGTCCGTCCAAATCATGAATTCCCATAAATAATCTGTCGGGATTATTGAGTTTTGTGACAGGTATAGACTCCAACCACCTCATAGTTTCTTTATTACCCAAAGCAATGATGTAATAAGGTCTATCGATTTGTTCTTTTAATGTAATCCCTTTACTTTTAGAATTCCAATAAGTGCCCTTGTATCCTCCAACATATCTGAATACCGCTCCCGCTAAATTCGAGTGATTCTTCAGAGAATTTTCAATCTTTCCCCTTAATTCAACAAGAGCATCTGACATATCTTTCGTAGTGTCGTGAATACTCATAATACCATCTGTGACTAAATAGACTATGGTGTTTGTAGTATCTATTTTACATGCGGCACTTTCGAAAAAATCATGAAAAAGCGTGTTAGAACTATTAGGTTGCTTATTTATATCCCCAAGTATATCTCTAACTAAACCTGTATATTTTTTCTTATTATCCAAAAAGTAAATAGAGGTTCCAGATTCGTTTAGATTAACAATCTCTGATAATGTATTTATCATACCTGCACCTTCTGCTCTAAAATATGGTTTCATACTTCCTGAGGCATCAATATGCAATTCAGCCGTAATAGGCATCTCGCCAACTGTTTCATTAATTGTGGACGCTTCAAAGCTGGCACTAATTCGATTATCTACCCAAACATTATCATCAATGGGTGGTTTGCGTATCAAGTTGACGACAATTACCACAGCAATAATCGAAATGATTGCAATTACGATATTCTTTCTCATATGTGTTTAATTTTAATATGTTAATACTGATGTTATTCTCTCGACCTTACCATCTACAGCATATCCAACATTTATTACATCAACAATTACATTTGACGGCTTAACTTTTGAGTCTATATTATCGAAATGGTTACGAGAGTTTTGGCATAAATTGTCAAGATCGCCATATGTTTGTCCGGTAAGATTCTCAAAATTGCCCTCTTCAAATCCTGCAACAAATAAGTCCGGAATACTCAAATTGATACCAAATTGTACATACAATATTTCTACTGCATTAAAGAGTTCAGACATATTCTTACGATTAAATGTTATTCCATATTCTCGTGAGGTATCTGTCATAAAAGGCAGCCTACTATATGCATAATAGCGACATACAGTATTTATAGGGCTATTCTCTACTATGAGTTCTTGTATTAGTATCTGTTGAATGGCTTTACGGGTATCAATTGGAATACTCTCATTTGATATACTAAGAGCCTTTATGCGGTTTGTCGAATTTAATATGTCTGCAAATAGGCGATCCTCAATGTCGACACATTGGCTTTCATCACTATCAGAACAAGGGTGTAAAATAGTTTTACAAGAATCAATAATACGATCTGCACTACTTCTCAGATTTTCCAACATTTTTTCTGTTTCTGTCATTAGAACACTATTCTTCTCAGTGAGTGCATTAACTTCTTCTTGCTTTGACTCAATTTTTGATTCAAGTTGTGTGATATATTCTGCCTTCCCTCTTATATCGGTATTTAGCTGCTCTTCATGTGTAATTACTAAATCATTATAATCGTTCAAGAGTTTAATTATATTACGTTGTCCTGATGACACATATGAGTTATTACGCATACTTATCTTTTCTTCTAACTCATCAACAATTAGGGCCTCATTATCTTTAATATCTTCTGATAGTTTCAATAATGCATTGACTAATTTTTGTACAGAATCAAAGTGCTTGTCAGGGAAGAATTGGTTGACCTTATGATTTACAGATGCTATAATTTCTTCGCTCATTTTCTGACGAATAATCATCGGAAGTTCGCTAATAGTGTTGATCTTATATTCATTCAACGTCTTTGTTAATATCGTTGAATTGGTCAGCGAAATAGATAACTCATTGATGACATCCTCTAAGTTTTCAGCATTAAGCCCTTTTAAATGCCTGCTCAAAAGTTTAACAATAGCACTTCTTAATGCTTTCACTAATGACTGCTGGGTTAAATCATCAATACTACTTTCTAGAACTTCATTAATAAGTTTAAGATTATTTCCACGAATAATTTCTTGTGCTTCTTCATAAGAGTTTGGCAACTGTATCTTTTCTGAAACCATCGAGATGAAATCGTCTATCGAAATAGATGTATTTATTATAGCTGTTTCATCATTAATCTTATAGTTAATTTGCTCGATTATTCGTTTTAATAAAATATTTTTCTGTTCTAAAGTGAATTGATCATTATTTACCGCAGTATTTATGATTTCTTCAATAGAAGGCTTTGCTTCGATTTCAGATACAGATAATAATGCTTGAGACAATTTTTTGAAATTATCATCGATTAATCCATTTCTGTTTAATTCTTTATAACCTCTTGCCTCTAGTTGCTCTATCATCCAGACCATCATTTTGCGACGATTAGCCGCTATACCCATTTGTTGCTCTGTAATATCCAAATCAGCAGTTTGAACAGCCGGATTTGATTTTACGGCTTCTTTAAGGCTCATTGGAAGTATATTGACAAACCTCTTTACTATGTCATAATTTGTCTGACTTACACCAGTACTTTCTTGTTTCGCCTTATCAATTAATGATGATAGAATCTTAGAGTCTTTGCTTAGTAATAAGGATATAACTTGAGCGTAAATGTCCTCAGGGCATTTCTCTAACTTCTTCTTTAGTTCATCAAAATCCTGCTTTAATGTCTTTAATTTGTTAAGAAAATCACCAGGAGTACTATTGTTTGACAAATTTAACTCTTGATAGAACTTCAACAAATACGTATTCATCTTATCAAATGATACGATTTTCTCTTTTATTAAATCAATCTTTTCTTGGGTTGCGAAATCATTGATATTTGGCATTATAGAGTTTAACACATCATCAATCGCGCTTACATCATTGCTCTTAACATCAGGTGTATTTTGGGTTACTGTTTCTTCAATGTCCTCCTTTACATCATCATTAGCACCATCGTTGTTATTCAAATCCCTGTCCTCATTCCCCTTATTTTTATTGACTTTTTGCTTCCGTCTATACAAAATAAACCAAATAAAGGCACCGATAATTGGTACTAACAATAAATACCACCAATATGATGAAGTCGTGGACTTCTCTATATACACTTCTACAAGTTCACCTTCTCTTATATGTCCAAAATAATCATGTTCGCATTCAATTTTATATGATATGATTAATTTATCCCCACTTTTCATTGTAGCGGCAAACTCGCTTGGGAAACAAATGTGCCCATTTATAACCTCACACTCTTGATCATTAATATAATACTTAATAGTTGATTTTTTCCATGCGTTTGATAACTTTAACTCAAATGCGGGGTATTTGTAGTCCTTTATTTGGTTAATTGTTATCGTGTCTTTCTCACAATCAGGTAGTTTTTGATATGCAGCGACGCTATTTCGAATTGTTTCACAATGTGATAAGTCTGACGACATAAACTCCATAACGTGAATAACTTTACTATCAACCACAATGTTTAATGGCAAATCGCTTTTTTTAATGATAACATATGCGTCTTTTTGGGTTCCACCTTTAGTTCCGTCAACCAAATACCCTGCATTTTCTTTTATGTAATCTTTACCTTGGAATCCACCAATTTGCACAAATATTTTGCTATTAGTCTTTATACGGTCGTTTACGCTACCTCTATTGATAGAACTCGCTACATTAGCTTTTAATTTAATAAAATTGGACTTCCCAAAGGCAATATATACCGTATCTTTACTGGAATTGTACACTATCTGATTCTTTGAATCAAGTAACACACCTTCATTGGAAATATTGAAATTGCCATTTGTAGGTAGTAAATCAAGTTCACTACCTTTCTGTGCAAAAACGCTACAGCTAATACACAATGTTAGCAGCGTAAAGAATATTTTTTTCATTTATCAATGTATTATTGTTGTTATTTTGAAATTATATGGTTACTGGCCAAATGCTTCGTTTGGTTATCTCGCTAGATAGATCCACACCTTTAGGAGAACTACCAATTGAAATGCGTCCATTAACATATAGAGAGATATTGTTCTTATAATCTAACTTGAGTTTTACATTTAATTGGTCTTTTCCATCAAAATCTGCCATATCATACTCTTCCATCTCAGAGATAAATTCAAGGTCACCCTTATTATAAGCAATTTCAGTATCTTCCGGAGATAGGTATGTCTGTATTAATTTAATTGTTCCTGCTGACGCCGTGCCTGTTACGGTAACATTCTTGCTCTCGTAATCATTTAGATTGGTATTATCTGAAATAAATGGCAAATCAGAACTTCTTAAAAGCTCTGCGTATTTATATGTTCCTCCTAATTTCTGATATATTAAACCATAGGAGGCATATAGACGACGAGAACATATTAATACTGGAGATTCTGGTGAACTAAATAAAGCCGCTCTAGCCATCGCACCTTCAACTACAACTGTTTTTTCCTTATCACCGTCACTTTTAAACTTCACAATACGAGCTTCTTGACATCCTATCTCATTCAGTGAATTCCGTAGCGCCTTTTGTAATGTCTCTAATCGACAACTGCGACCTGACATCAGAACTGTATCAATTTTTAGATTAGCATCGCCAATATATGAAAGAAGCTGTGCAATTATTCCAGATGTAACTTGATTTAGGAAGTCAACAAACCTCTTATCTCCTAAAATAATTGAACTATTGAACTTACTTGCTCCACAAGATAACTCTACATCTGGCCTAAGATTTGGTTTGATATTATCTTTTACAGTTTGCTTAACATCTAGACGTTCATTAAGAGTTTGAACATCGGGTACAGATGCCGTGGACACGGTTTTAGGTCCTCGTATTGCCCCTGTGACTTTCTCATTAATAATCTCACTTATTATATAATCAAGATAGTTTCCGGCTTTGCCCGTACCTATTTTACCAAGTATGTTTACTTCTATTTTGCCATTTTTATTTAGTCGCTTACTAAACAGAGTAATATCAAGTGTACCAGCTCCCATATCATATACTAGGACTGTTTCGTCGTCAGAAATATTTCTACCCTTATTAAATGAATCCCAATTTTGAAGATAATATGCGGAGACTGCATCAGATTCACTTACAAACCTTAAATATCCACTTCTAACTTTAGGAAAGGTCTCAAGTGCAATTCTCTCAAGGACTTTCAGGTGTGCAGGTGTATATGTATTAGGATACGTCAGGACTAACTTATTAATACTTTTATCCTTACTTTCAGGAAGAATGAAATACTTAAATAATGCAGAATATGCTTCATTAAATATTGAAGATATTCTTAATATGCAGGAGGCCTCATTGCTTGACATTGCATCTTTCGCCTCGATTGTTTCCACAGTGCCATTAGCATCCTTCCTGGCGTATCTAAATGTAAGGAAGTCTGGTTTTGGTGGTAAAAATTCATTACCTACAAGAATTTTTAGACAAGGTAGTTGCGTTCTTACATCATTTTTTATCAAGCTAGATGTTGGGGATAAACATACGGACAAATTAAGATATGGAACTTCATCATCTTTACATTGCTGACTACAGAGCGTAGTTTTAGAGGTGTCACGAACTGTATGGAAAACGATGTCCGACGACAAGAAAGGAGTTTTACCCTCAATCGTATCAAGCCTAAATTTCCCATCTTCAGCTTTTCTGTATATACTATCCTTTTGTTTCTTTAAATCAAGGATTTCTTTATCGTATCGGCATACTATTGCAGATGAACCGTAATCCACACACAGCCATTCTGGATTAGGCTCTAAATGTAACTGCCACACAATTGGTATACTTTTCTTTTTTCTAAATTCTTCATTAAAGTGTTCAATACCATCTTGGTCTTCCCAATAGTCAAAAGTCAGAGTAGATTGTATCTTGAAATTATAACTCTTACAGTTCAATAAATCAACAATTCCAGAAGGATTAAATGAAACACGTATAATTGAATGCGCGTTGGGGCCATTGGGTATAAATAAACCTTCCGAACTATTCATTGCTTCAACGCCAACACCATCAATTGTGATGAATCTATCAAGTATAGAATTATTCTCTCCCAACACAGTAATGTCACCAACCAATTCCTCTGTAAGCGATAAGTTCTTTATGTACAATCCTGATTGTTGATTAGAGTTATCTGTTGCTATATTCTGTAATATAACATCCACTTGCCCCATTAATCTGCTTCGTGGAACAAAACTCATCGGAATCGCAGGGAAAGAACGTTCTTTATTGCAAAGAATAGGCTCTCCTTCGGGTATTTGTATAGAAACGCGAAGCTCTGTACCTTGTAAATCTTTCAATAACCTAAAATGAGATTGTTTTAGAATGGTTTCTTTAACTTCTGGACTATAAGAGGCAGACAACACTATCAATGCCTCGATGGTATAATCCTCTTCCTCTGTTATTGGGTTGGGCATAGTGGTAAAATCCACCATTATTGGAAGCTTTACGACATTCCTCTTTCCTGCTTTAATCAGTATATTTGAGAGATTTTCCTCTCCTAATGATATAAGTCCTGGGAGTTCATTCCTACCCTGATATAACTTTAGTGAGACAGACGCTATTTGATCTGGAGTAAACTTAAATTCCTCATCCAGCCATGCTGCGAAAACTCCAATCTTTTCATTTTTAAGAGATGCTGAATATTGAATCTCCTCATTATCAATATCAAAAGCAAAATGAGGCTTCACTCCAAGCGGGTCAAATACTATATCTATTTTTTCTTTAACAGAATCAATTACTTTTCCCTTTAAATCGGTAAGATTAACAGTAAAATGTATTGAATAAGAACGAGGATTTTCATCTTGAGGTTTTATACAATCCTTTATTTCCGCTTGATGAAAAAGCAGCTGGAATGGTTGTGCCATATCGCTAATATGTGCCTCAACAGGAAATTCTGACTGAGAGTATAGCCTATCGCCATATAAAATAGAGAATAGATTATTCTTATCACATACTATATCTTGTGGTACAATAATATCAGACACCGTAATTCTTACATCTCGAGATACACGGTTGTGTTTACGAAAGAGTTTTGCAAATAAACCGCCTTTCGGACTTGTTACCTGCACACGCCACTGCAAATCAACATTTATTTTATCTGCAGTAGGAGGATTGTTTAAGTTTATTTTAACTTGCATTATTCTGTTTTATTTATTTTTATCTTGTCATTTGCAGGGCTATATGTGTTTATTCTCACAAAGCACCTATAAAATATGTAACCGACTATAAATATCAAGATTAATAAGATAAGTAAGTCCCATATCATTACTGCAGAAAATATATCATTAGGGAACCACCACCAGAATGAATCTGACAAAGGTAAAATTCCCAAAATTTTAGCCTCGTTTTGTATTTTAACAACTTGGTTAACAACCATTCCATCATGGTAACGAGTATTTGTAGGTGAGATGATTACACCATCATAAAGGCCATCTTTAAGAATAACTGTTAATGATAAACTAATGACATCTCCAACATTGACCTTTTCAGATGGTATGAACAATTCTAATTTACCAGAATCAGATGAACCTAGTAATTGACCATCTGAAGTTGAAATACTTATGTCTTTAATTATGTATTTCTCTAAAAGTGAATGCGTATCTATTTTTAAGAGGAAACCTCCTTTTACTCTTTGCAATGGAAGAGGAGATGGCATATCAGTTATTGCGTAAACTGATGGTCTATCTACTGACACCACTTCGTACGGAACAATTTTATAAACTCCATCTGCCGAGATGGGAATTTTGTCCACCATAGAGTTATCCCTATTTAACTGAATTTGAAGAAATTTAAACTCCTCATTAAACATTTGTAAAGTAGCAAATACCCCATCAGATATATTATTGAATATTGAATAATTGGCGCCAGAACACGTGGAAGCATTTATCCATTCTTGTCGATAATTGTCGTCAGTGCCATTTACCACTTCATCTGTAATAACATATAGAAAGGTTCTATTTGCTAATGTCTCGGAACTCTTTTGGTTTCGTGTCTCAATTACAGAATACGGTTTGGCCAAAGATTGCATAGAACCATAAGGTGAGTTATAGTAATCCAATGTCGGTTGTCCTGTGGGCCAATTTGGAAATAATTCGAAGATATTTTCCCCTTTTAACTTATGCCATATGATTGGTGTCCCGTTATTGCTGTATGCCCTTACGTATCTATCAATGGAAGGATTGCCATATTCCATTGTATAGCCTAAGATTGATATGTAATCCTGGTTATAATTAAATTTGTTTTCCGATAAGGTCTTATCTATGATTTTTAGTATTTCGCTTGATTCATAATAAACACGACGTCCTTCAACAGAACGGTCAAAGGCTATAATATAATGGTTAGGCAACTCCGAAGCGAAGGATGTAAACGACAATAATAAAAAAAAGAATGATAATATCGTTTTATGACAAGTTTTTTTCATCTTATCTTTGAACATATATATATCTTTGCACATATTCAAATAAAATTGTAAATAGGCTCAATTTAACAAGTTACATGGTTTTTGGCGATTCTAACACAAGCATAGCCCAATCCATCAATCTGGATACCCACAATAGAACTCTTCTCATCGGTTTCACTAACTACGCCTTCCAAACCCTTCAATGGTCCAGATATTACGCGAACTGAATCGCCGACCTTGAAATTGCTAACAATAGTTACCTCGCTTTCTGCATTTTCAAGTAAGAACTTTAATCTCTCGATCTGGTTATCTGGGATAGGAGTAGCAAACTTTTTCTTATCTTCATCACTACCAGGAAGCGCCAAGAGTTTGTGAATGAACGATTGATTGCGGAGCCACTCTTCCTCATTCTCTGTTGCTCTAACAAATACCACCATCGGCATAATCAGACGATCAACTTTTTTCTTGCGATCGCTCCATTGGTGTACTTCTTGCTGTGTCGGGATATAGGTTTCGTAGCCAACTTTACCCAATCGGGTCGCAGTTTTCTTTTCGCAATTTACTTGAACAAGCACTGCAATCCAGCGTTTTGGGTACGCTTCGCGGTCGTTTGTCCCATTGACAAGCGAACATTTCTCTTTGCGATTTTCGCCCTCCACTGCTATCTTGTTCATAGTAAATAGAGTCTATTTTGGTTATGTGTTCTGCCAAAGAACTATGATTGTTTCCAAAGTGGCTGATAAGCAATGTGTTCGTAACTTATTAAAATTTATGTTTTAAAACATTTTTGAGTCGACACAAAAAAATGTTTCAGCAAAAAAGACATTTTTAGTTTTGAAAAATTATCAATTAATACATTGTTAAATTCAGTATTTCAGCAGATTATAACGAATAACTATTAAAAACGATTTGTAAATGCTTATAGTTCAAACGTCTGCAAATCGGTTCTTTGGCAGAATTGTGTTGAAAAATAATTAGTCCAAACTTGCTTTAATTTAAACTTTTTACTATATCTTTGCATATTGGTTTAGTGTTCTTTGGCAGAACTCTCACCCCAAACCGCTGATTATCCCCTTATTTGCATCATCTATCACTGAATTTTCTAACATTGTTAGATAAATCTGCGTGGTCTGTTCTGAGGTGTGGCCCATACCTTGGCTGATTACTGAAATTGGCACATTGTGATTTCGCGCAGCGGTCGCCCAACTGTGGCGTGAGGTGTATGAGGTCAGTTTACATCCGCACTCCAACATCTCTGATAGTCTGCCGAGTAAGCGGTTGTGAGTATTCAGAGCAACCTGATATTGTTCGTATGCTTCGTTAGCGTCAAGTGAGTTCAAAATCGGGAATACATAAGGCGATTCAGTATCGGCATAGCGGTCGATTATTCGCTGGATGCTCGGCTCAACACGCACGCTCAACAGTTGCCCGGTCTTGCGTCGAGCGTAACAAATCATTCCATTTTGTAAGTTTGACTTTTTTAGGTAAGCAATATCCACGAATGCCATTCCGCGTGTGCAGTAGCTGAAAATAAACATATCGCGACATAAGGCGAGAGGTGTTCCAGCCTCCAACTCCAAACGGTGCAGTTGTGCGATAATCGATTCAGAGACAGCGCGCTTGCGAGTGCGGTCAATGCCTGTATAAACCTCTGTGAATGGGTGCTGCTGTTCTATGAGTTTCTGCCTTACAGCCTTGTTGTAGATAGCACGAAGCACCCGCATATAAAACGACACTGAATTACGCACTAAACCCCTCTGAACAAGGAATGCGTTATAATCTGTAATCACTTGCTCAGTCAAGGCTGACAGCGGCAAGCGAACATCGCTCAAAAACTCGCCAAAACTGCACATTGTTTTCTCGTAATTCTTGGCAGTTCCGAGGCGGTTTGTCGCACGTAGTTGCTCAACTTGTGTACGCATATAATCGAGCACGAGAATATGGCTCTGGGGCGATTTGTAGCGATTGACAATATCACTTACGGAGTAGTCCACACCACAACTATCAAGGTCCAAAATAACCCTTCGTAGCAGTGCTACATCGCTATCGATGCGGTTCTGAATCATCGAGCGATTTTGTGCAGACAACACTAACTTTTCTTCGTCAGCATCCCAGTCTGATGGGCATACACGGAGCTTTGTTGTAATCTGTTGGGTCTTACGATTGTGGGTGATTTGATAGTAGATAACACCTGCTTTGCCCTCTACTGATGATGGGCGCAATTTTACTTTTACTGTTGCCATAATATTTTCATTTAATCTATATCATTAACTAAAAAAGCCTCCATTCGCAGTGAATGAAGGCTTCGGTTATTTTTTGTCTATTTGTATGTATTCGGAGTATTTGATATCGACATAGGGATTGTCGCTTGATATGGTCTGATGGATTGCCTTAACCTTCTTCCAAAAGAAACATTTACGCTTGTATTCGACCCATACGGTCTGTTGTAGAGTAACAGGCAAACGGATATCACCTTTGAGGCTATCGTTATCAATAACTGCGTCAAGCTGGATATGAGGTGATACCATCTCGACCTTCTGCTGAACTACAGGTACCGTATCACGAATGAAGACTGTATCACGGATTACTGCATTGATAGGTGCAGCTATCCCCAACTGATGTTTTGCAGCCGCCTGAAGGTCTTTGATTTTTACTCCCATCTGACGGATTTTCTCGGCATCAGCAGCACGAAATCGCTCATACTCGTCAATGGTCAGGCGTAGTGCTTTAGCATCGACAGCCATAGTTGTGGAGTCAATCTGCATACGCTCGATATCCG
>SUXH01000027.1 GCA_015061055.1 Bacteroidales bacterium | reverse complement strand
CTTTGTGCTCGTAGTTAGTTGGCTTAATTACGACCTTCATGTAGTCTCCTATGTAGAATTTCGTAATTTTCGTAAAAACTAACACTGAAAATCAGTGAGTTAAAAATAAAGCCTGCCTAACCAACGGGTAAGCAATCTTGCCGTAAGAGATCAAGCTCGACACAGTTCACTTGCAATTACCGATGTTTACACGCGACATTTAGAGAAAGCTAACAAGGAAATTCTCAACTTTGACGGCTCTTTTTAGTTTTCATCAACAATGCGATAAAACACCCCTATTTTGAGTTGCGACATTCCATTTTCTGAAAACGTAGAAGTAATTTTCTCGCATAAATACTTCTTGCCATTGATATAGAAAACAGAACGCACATCAGGAACACCATCATAAAGAAAAGAAAAAGTATATTTCTGTTGACTATCGATTTGGGGGCTTTGTATGCGTAAATCTTTCAAACGCATACTGAAATGAGTATGTGCTAAAGTCCAATCCTCACGTATCATAATCGAGTCAATGGCAGGAATAGGACTATTCAACAAGTTGTAATTCGATCCATCCCAAAAGCCAATATTAATCACATCAAAATATTCAGCTCGAGACTCCTTTTCTCCTGCACTTAGCAATTGAACAGGTAACGTTTGAAACGAATTAGAAGATAAGCCCCCACTATTCATCTCTATTTCAGTTTCATCATAAGAAGGCAAGTCTAAAAACAACAAATACCCTTTTTCATCATCAATATCTATGCACACAGGCACAAATTCAATTTCGATTTCATTATCTGTATCTTCTATAACCACATCATCACCAAAAACATTAATTGGTTGCAATATAGTATAAGGGAAAAAGGAATCCGGGAAAGACCCTATCGGAGAATATAAAAAAACGCGTATAACATAAAATCTATCCACATCTTTAGCATATAACACTCTCTTATGTGTCGAGTTCCTTCCCGACGAGGTGATAACACGATACTTTTCATTAGCTTCAATCAATTCTTTGAGTGTATCATATTCAACAATCGAATCACGCTGTTCTGCCACAAACCAATCACACGAATAAAACTTTTGCATGTGATGACCGCACTCTTTATATTTCAATGTGGCACTACCTTTATATTCACACTCCTCCTTACTTGACACTTCCGAAGAAAAACTATCAACCACCCGATTAAGAAGAACATCGTTTTTCCCCGCAAGAATAGTCTTGTAAAAAGTAAAACTAACAATCTTGGATTTATGATTAATATCAAATTCACCTGCAAGGAAAGGTTCTAATTTCTCAAAAAAATCGGTTACAGTCCAATGAGGTAAAGCCCTTGCAAATTGCGGAATATCCCAAGCATAAGGCAACGCATTACACACAAGCAGAAACCGTTTTTCTTCATCATTCTCCCATTCCGAAAAATCATATTCATAACCTACAGCCTCACAGATACGTTTCGCGATCACTATCAGATAAGGAAAAAATGACAACCCCTCCACATCATCACCCCATCGAGTAGAATTATTCTCTTTAACAACTTCATTCTGAATATTAGTCGAAGAATTATTTACCCAAGGCAACGCCACATACTCCTGTCCGTAAATCAGCCCTTGCCAAGCAGTATATGGCTGTGATGGAGGAGAAAGAGAAGCCGGTTCACCCAAATCAAGCTCATTGATATACACATCATCCCACGTCACATCAAAATTCTGAGCACTGCGTCCCTCAAGAAACTGAGCCTTCACCTCCGTCTCATTCAAATCCGTAATTGTAATAGCCCCACTTTTTAAGAAGTGGATATCACAAATCTCACAATCAAGCGTCATTTTAGGATTATCCACATCTTTACGATTCAAATGCCCGAAAATAGCAATATTTTCGGGACATCCCGCAAGAGGGAACGTAATAGACAGAGAATAGCCGTCCGAATCAGTAAAAAAACGATTTTCCGACACAAATTCAAAAGAAGATCCTTTCTTGATAGAAGCTATTTTACCATTAACAAGTATCTGCATATCAAATATTTTTACGTTTAGATTTAGGCATTTTATTTCTCATCAACTTATCATAATCATCTTGAGCCTTTTTAATCCCGGCATCACCGGTAACTGTATTCACAGTAACAAACGGTTCATCGAGACGGTCATTTAATCGACGTATCACATTCACATACCCGGCAAGAGCACGAGCCTGAGCCATCAACGACTCACTCACTGCACCACCATCACTCGACGAAGCAATTACCGTTGGAGCTGTAATAGTCCGAGAAACATCATCAGCCCTAAGCGAGCCAATTGTATTAGTCCTCTGAGCATAATCCAAAGCCTCAATCATAGGACGAGCCACAGGCGACGCAAGCAATTCCTGACTCGCCACCCATTCACCCTTATGCACAATCCCCGCAGGTTCATACTTCCCACCTTTCGGAGTAAATCCACCACTCGCATAGCCCTCAGCCTCCGCTGCCTGTTGTTGCTTCTTCAGAGCAGCCACCTGAAGCATACCCGTAGCAATAGCAAGAGCCATAGCCGCAGGAGCAAGAGCAGGACCCACAAGAGGAATAGCCATCGTAGAGCTGTAAGCATTCAATCCGGCTATCGCAGTTTGAGCTATCGTCTGAATCACCTGCATAGCATACTGCTTCTTTGAAGCCTCGTTTTTTGCTTTAGCAATTTCTTGCTCCTTCTTCTTCTCCAACTTCGCAACCTTATACGAATTACCCTCCGCCAACGAAATCTCCTTATCATAACGCCTCTCAATAGCTGCCGTCTGAATCTCAAGCTCCGCCTGAGCCATCGACGACAATTGGCTGAAAATACCACTCATCGACTGCGTAACAAGTTCCGCAGTGCCAAGCACAGCACTACCACCCTCACTATTCAACCAATCATTAAAATCATTTACAGCCTTTATATACGAATTATCCTTCGGGGTAGCACTATCCACATCCTTAGGATTATACTTCTTCCTCAAAACAATCAATGCATTCTGATAAGCCTCTTCAATTCGCAACTTTTCTTCAGCATTACTACCCGCAAGCAGCAGCTCCTCAGCATATAAATCTTTCAAAGCTTTAACTTCCGCATTATATGCACCTTGACGTTCATCTGCATTCAACCCGAAGAAATCATCCTTTAAATCATCCTTCAGTTTTTTCTGCTTCTTCAAAGCCTCCTCCGACAAAGCAAGGCGTTCATAATAACCACCCGGAACATTCCACCCATCTTCACCGGTAGTAAGATTCAAGCCCACTCGAAACTCTCTTGCTTCATCACACAAACCCTTTATCCACGCCTCGCCACGCTTCTGTTTTAAAGCAAAAAGAGCATCATAATAGCGCGACTCGGCAGCAATCCTCTCGTCACTTCCTTCCTCATGGCACTGAATCATCCGTCGTAAATGTTCAAGTTCAAGCAACTCCTCTGCCACCATAAAAGCCTGCTCCGTTATCAACCCCTCGGCCCTACGCTTTTTAATCACGCCTAAAATCTCATCATATCTTCGCTTTTCATTATCAACCTGAACCTTTGCTGCAGCTTCATCTTTCTTCTTCACAGCCTCCCAATAATCAGCTTCAAATCCAAGACGTTCCACTACTCCCGCTTTATCACTCGACTTCAATTTCTCATAATATTCAATATCTATATCGGAAAGGCGAGACCTATAATTCTCATAATCCGACCCCCCCGTAGCATAAAGCACTCGAGCCTTAGCAATCTCTCTTTCGCGCCACTCGTTTTCAGCCTTAAAACGGTCTTTATTTTTATCGTCATCAACATCGTCTTTGAAGCATTCACAAGGCGACTTGCCACACTTGGGGCATTTTATATTGTTGTCCTGTGGTTCGATTGTTGGATTTGTGGAATCCGGGGAAATAGACCCTTTTTCCAATTTAAGGTTCATTCGTCGTTTAAATTCATCAATATCAGCTTCTGCTTGTGTTATTGCTTCATCTAAAGCCTTACGGCGTGCATCTGCCGACAAGTTAAATAGTTCAATCGGAGACGCTCCGGTTGCGGCATGGCCACTTGTATGGATTTGATTTTTCGGTAGATTCTTACGTTCTTCTTCAAGTGCAAGTTCAAGGTCTTCACGTGCATCTAACGCATTTTCATGAACTCCAATAAGCTCACTTAATTTTGCCAAATTAGCTTCATATCTGATTTTCTTTTCCAAAGATTGTAAATAAGCATCAAGAGCCTCCTTTGATGATGTATATTTACCTGTAGTTTCATCTATCCGAGCATTATAATCAGGAATAATATTATTAAGTTTATTCACTGCTTCAAGGCGTTTTTCCATAGAAATACGTTCATTTTCAGCAACAAACACAAGTGATTCAATTGAAGCTTTTTCTTCTGCAATAGAACTATTTGCCTTTTTCGTTGCATCATTAATAGCCTTTTGCAATGAGGAAACTTCCTTTGTTCGAGTAATCCACAACGCCAAGCCACCCACCACAGCTGTAATGCCTGCAACAAACAGACCGATAGGATTTGCTTTGAGTAAACCGGAGAAAATCATAAACTCGATTTTCGCTTTGTGAAGTTTTCCTGTTAATAGAGCTGTAACCACAGCAGCAGCCTGTGTTGCCACAGTCCACGCGTATACAGATGCTTTTGCAAGACTTTGAGCCACAGCTAGTGCCTGTGTTTTTATTGATGAAGCATGAACAGCGATATTATAAGCCACTATCGATGCTGTGAGAACCGTAATTTCTCCCTTATATTTACTCACAAAAGAAATAACTTCAATTAAAACCCGAACTATTGCTCCGGTGGAAGAAATAACATGTTTCATCACAGGTGCAAGATTCTGCCCTAATTCCCGTTGCAACTCTCTAAACCTTTCGTTTGCTTTATCAAGCCCTGCTTGCACCGTATTGTTTTGCACATTATACTCCTCCGTAGCCGAAGTAGCTTCATCAAATGCCGTTTTTGAGGTTTGCATTTGAGTCTTAAGCAAGTCCACTTTACCCGCAAGCGTTTGGAAGGTTTGAACCACACCCGCACCGGCAGTACCAAGATCCTTAAGTGTTGCAGCTTGATCCATTTGATCCATTCGAGCAAGTGATTCAACAAACATCATTATGCCCTCTGTCGATGAACGTTTCAGTGCTTCAGTAAAAGCATTCGCATCCATTCCAGCCTTTTTCGCAAATTCGGCAGGATTGGCATACATCTTTGTAATCACACCTTGTATCGCAGTCGAAGATTTTTCGATAGAAACCTTTTGATCATCAAGCAATGCACCAAAAGCAAGCATTTCATCCATCGTCATATTCGTACTATTGGCAATTGCCCCAAGACGACCGGCAAAATCCACCAAATTAGGAGCTGAAGCAGCACAATTCTGCGACAAAGTATTAATAGCAGAACCTACACTCAACATAGCTCTCTCAGTTCCCATTGCACTCTCAAGATTGAATATTCGAGCAAGCTGAGAAATAACTTGAGGAGCCTCAGCTCCAAGTTCATCCATTGCAACCCCAATAATATCCCCTGCACGTACAAAACCCATTACATCTTCAACCGAATTTTTTCCGAGCCTTCCTGCAGCTTGAGCAAGCTCATTCAAGCCCTCACGCGACGTACGAGTATCCATTTTCTTAAACTCCTCATTAAGCAGCTCCACCTCCTCACGAGTCATCCCCGTAAATTTTTGCGTATTTGCCATTTCCTGGTCAATTTCAGCATAAGCATTTACAGCATTACGACCAGCTGAAACGACTTTCATAACGACAGCGAATGCGGCAACAGCCATCGTTTGCCATTTATTAACCCAATCACTAAGTTTCTGCCAACCGCTTCTTTGCAACCCAAGAGTAGAATTAACCGATTCAAGTTCCTTTTTAACAGCATGAATTTTAGTCACATGCTCATTCCAGGCCTCACTGCCTCGTTCCATTTTATTAAGTTCGGTATTAAGATGTCTTAACGTAGATTTAAGTTCTTTAGGAGTAGCCGAATCAAGACGTTTAAGAACATCTGCAACATTAATAGTTGCACTCTGAATAGCTTTAATTTCACGTTCAGTAGATTTTAAATCTTTACGCAAACGTTTCAATTCGACTTTATCACCTGCAGCAGCAGCTTTTGCAATGGCATCTCTATAATCAGAAGCACGTTGTTTTAGTTTAGTTAACGCTGCTTCAGCTTCTTTCCCATTCACATTCAGATGAACAGTTGCCCTAGTAGTATAATCACTCATAATTTCGCTTATTTTTAGCGAAATTGCAGAAAAAAGATAACACTATAAAAGACAAAAAAGCCGTTCAATATAAAAAACGAGTTCAACGGCTATCACAAGCGATTGAACCCGAATAAAGCATTTTAAATCATAATAATAAATTTCACTTATGTTTATTAATGAGCAAGCGAATATAATGTATCGCATAACCCCACACTATAAGAGCTATCGCACACAGAGCAATCCAGAATATAGCGTTATAAACAATTGCATATATTCCAACACAAATTATCACGCCACAAACAAGCACCTGCCTTATATGTGTAAATAGAAATCCAATCAGAAGTAAGATAAAGAGGATTAAGCAACCTGTTGTCAATAATTCCATATCTGAATGTTTTACTTTTTACAAAAATAGTCAAAAAAAATGACTTTTACAAGTATTCATAAAAGATTGACATTCAGTCATAGTAACATCAGAAATTTCAACGAAAAATTACGAAATTCTTGCGAATTTCCACCCTTCAAAATAAAATAAGGCTGATATTCAGCCCTTTAAAAAGGATTACCAAGGAATTTTTTCCTTGTTTCACCCGAAAGCTCCCCCGACCACCCTACGGAACTGAGCTTTATCTTTTTTCTAAAAACGAGCGGAATATGTACGAATGTATGGTAAAATGCCACCGAAAGGAGTGCGGTGAACATTTCTTGCTTTTATGGAGGTGGCTATATGGCATTACAATGGTGTGAAAGGAGCAAAACGAAATGATAAGTCATCGAAATGGGGTGAGGGGTGGGGACAAAGAAAATCGTGCGACTCTCACGAGCAGCACGACCAAATATTTAGCGAGAATATTTTCTTATATAAAATAATACAACAATAACAAATCCAAGTAACAAAAGAATACGCGTCATATCAGGAGGCTCATAGACCGAAATCGTATCACTCGCTTCGGAGTGAGCCGACGAGTGTTGATGTTTCGATGCTATGCTATCCTGTTGCAGTGTGTCGGCAACGGAACGACTTACTGCTTTCTTTTCTCCCTTGACGGTGGCACTATTGGCTTTGATTTGATAACGATAGGCAATCACTGCAGAGCAATTAGAGGCACTATCACGACAAGAGGTAATTATAACAGGTTCGGCTGTAATATCAAAAGAGTCCAACTCTATTGCCATAGAGGAGAAAGCCGAGTCCAACTTGCTTGTACTCACGCGTATGTCCGTCGTGGCGATAGTGTTGGCATCAGCCGAAGCCGAGCTTGCAATGTTCTTTTTTGAGTGGCACGAAGTGAGCACCACGAGCAAGAAGATGATTGTAAGATTTCTCATAACGGAAAGATTATAAATCGTTATATTCCATTTTAGCATTGAAACAAGGACACGCTTTGTTGGCGAACTCACGATGACCGTGAACAGAGGCATTAGGGAACTGTTGTCGAAGTTCGGTAATGAGCTTCACGAGCGACGCCTTTTGCTGTGAAGTGCGAGTGTCCTTAGGGGTTTTGCCGTCGGAAGTAACGCCACCGATGTAGCAAACACCGATTGAGTGGGCATTATAGCCTTTGCAGTGAGCACCGGCTTTAGCCAGCGCTCTGCCCACATGAACCGAGCCGTCAAGATAAATCACGAAGTGATACCCGATACCATTAAAACCACGATTGCGATGCCAAGTGTCAATTTGCTTGACAGTGTAATTGCGACCTTCGGGCGTAGCCGAGCAATGAATGATAATCGTATCAATCTTTCTCATGACTTTCAGATGTTAAAGGATTATGAATGTCATTCACCAAATCAGATGGATTATTCTCCAAGTCTGAGAGGTCGATTCCAAAGTGTCGTTCCGTTTTGTCGACAAGAATCTTTTGAGCTAGCTTCGCCCATCGCGAGCCATTGCAAGAAGATTCATTTTCGAGAATTGACCACATTTGCCAACCGAGGATAGAACCAGCAGCAATACGGGTAAGAGTTTCTGCAGAAGTTCGTACAATATACACATCAACGAGAAATGCGAGAATAATCAGCACATAACATTTAATCAAAGTAAACAACACTTTAGCAAAATGTGAGGATTTAAATTTCCCACCGATTCCTTTTCTCACCTTATTAGGGTGAGCAATTGCCACACGTTTATCGAGACGCCACGCCGTAAAACAGTCGGCAAAGATGAACAAAGTACAAATGATGAAATACGGCAATGTAGGCTGTAGCATTGCCACAATTCCAGAAGCGAGTGACAACAGCCAACGCCCAATGATAGAATAATTTTCTTGCATAGTTTTTTTAATATTAAATTCTATACAAATATCGAATGTATGGTACTATAATAAAAAGACAGAAAAAAGATATCATATCTCTCTATCACACAAAATCTATCAATAACACATCTTTTTCAGTTCCTTTAGCAACGTTCCTCTTATTCATCAGCTTTGCATATAGCCAAGGACACCAATCATCCCACTTCTTCCACGTCATCGAGCTTACAGCCTGTGCCATGCTCGGTTCTTCACGTCCGAAATCATATAGAACTTGCCAATCGCTCTTTTGTCTTCCACAGTGGAAAAACAACTTAGGGTACAACCTTTGCCACCTCTCACAATCAGCTCGGAACATATCCACACATGCACCCGGCACTCTCGATTCTCTCCCCTTTTCAAGTAGGATTCTAATCCACACCGGCTCAAGCACACTCTCTGCCTTAGTCTCAAGCCACTTGATCACATCCTCCACATCACCTTTATAAGCTATCGCACCATGACGAAACTCTGCATTCCAATCACTGTCATAACCTATCCGCAAGTCAAAGTATCGCACACCGGCGTTCCATTGCTCCTCTATCGTCTTACTCTGACAGCGAGCCACGAAGCCAAACAATCTCCCCCACCACGTCTTTGGTTTCAAATAACTCATCGTATTATGACTCCCCAATATCCACTTTCCCATTCGCATTATTAAACTTTAAATAGTTGAAAACTCATATGCCCCTGTACTTTTATTAATCAATAAGATACATTGACTCTGATTATCTCCTACACATCTCCACTTAAGAACTACTTCACCATTATTTGGAGTTTCTATTTCTGTAATAGTAAACACTTTATTATCTAATATTTGCTGAGTAGTAGTGTCTGCAAAAGCCACACATTTAACTTTTATGTCAATTCCTGAATTAATAAAATAATTTATCAACCATAAATAATAATCACTGATAGTACCTCCATTAGAATCAAATTCAACTATATCTTCTACTCCATTAACAAAATTAGCAAACATGTACAATCTATCTTCAATAAAGTATTTACCATCACCATTATCAAATGCTTCATATATGCTACCTTTAATAATAGTTATTTCACATACTTGCTTAGGTTTTAAATATAATACGTATATATCTTCATCAGTGTCGTTAGTTTCCATAATAAACTTATCATCTCTTATATAAACATTTTGGAGATGACAAATACAAATGCGTTTAAATATAGATTCATCATTTATGATTCTAACTACTTTTTTATGAATACCTTTGTTAGAATTACTTGCAAGTCCTAAATAATTATCTAATATACAATAATCCTCATGTATACCACTACTTAATATTGTAACATCTTCGTAATTGCTATCTAAATTAATATAAACTCCTGCATCACCTACATCCCATGGAGTATGAATAGAAGGGAATGATGATTGAGTATTATACGGAGGACAAAACTTACGTTGTCCTTCCATATACTCAGTTACAATTTTACAAAAACCTTGATTAGTAGGATACATACTAAGAGTTGCACCATCTTCACATATTTCAACCACATCATCATTCTTGTGAGGATTATGTTCTACAATATGTTTATCATACATATCAGTATTATCCTCTATGTCAATACAAGCAATGTCGAAATAACCAGGTTGATAAGATTCTTCTCCTTCACTGAGTGTATATTGTGTAGCCTTTGCAAAATAGTAATTACTACCTTTAACACGTTTAATGACAACAGTAGTATGTCCTCCTATTTCAACAATACAATCTCCTACATAGATATCTTTATCACCTCTCGTCATTACAAGTTTGTATATACCACTATTGTATTTAATATGACCAGTATCTCTATTAAACACTCCTATATAAGTTCCATATACAGTATCTCCGAAATATGGTATATAAGAATTTCCATCACCCTGCATATTCATTCTTTCTTTGTTATATGCAAACTTAATAGTACCTGTATAATGCAGAGCACTGATTTCTTTATACTTACCATCATCAGCTAATAGTTTAGTACCATCACCTTTATTAGTAAACTTATTAATAATACTTAAATTAGTAATATCAATATCTACTCCTTCATATAGCATACAATCACCTTCTTCACCTTCACCTAACCATATTCCTACTTTAAAAATATCAGTTGAAGGTTCATCATAAGTTGTGTGTTTTAAACCAGTTAATATTATCAATGTTGTTCCATCATCATCTTTATAAGTATTATAATTAACATTATACAACAAATAATCATTATATCCTTTAATAATATCAAATGTTAAATTATCTAATTTATCTTTTAGTACCTCATATAAAGCAGCTCCATCTCTTACTATTTCATAATCTCTATTATCAATAGTAATAGTCCAATAACCACCATTATTCCATAATTTACAATGAGTTTTTTTGGTTTGGAACTTATTCTCTATATTATAAACAAGTCTACTAAGTCCTGCATTATTTAAAAATTCACTCATATCTTTTAAGTTTAAATAGTGGTAGCTTTTATACTACCACCATAGTTAATATTATTCAAATAAAGCATCAATTTTGTCATTTGTTATAATCATATCCGATGTAATTATTGAATGATGACTATTACTATATCTTACTTCTATATCTTTATCATCGGCAAATAAAGAAGCATCTCCACTAAAACGAAGTGATATTGATTCTTGTTCCCCAAATGTATATGAATCTATCATTGTTTCACCACCACTATATTGATACTTTATAGGTTGAAGAATTCCACTAATCTTAAAAAAACAAGCAACTCCTCCAAAATAATTTTTATGTAATTCTTTTAAAAGAGTAGAATTAATAAGTGCTTCATCTGCTATACCTAAAGCATCACAATCAAATATATAAACCTCTTTCTTATTGATAACTTCCCAATTACTCCATTCATCACCTATAGAAGTTCTCATTTGTATAGTTTTATACAATGGGTCATAGAGCATTTGAACCTTTTCATTAGTCCCACTTGCTTTCATTGTATCAACAAATGCGGTAGGTACTTCTTCATTAAAAGGAGTATAAATGTCTGATACATTCTCAGTATACGCTCTCTGATTACTTAAATTATTAATAGTGTTATCTTCATATTTATAATTAAATAATTCTTCAGTACTCCATTCTACATACCCTGCCGGATTTATTGAGCAAGTTACTTCTACAAGTTTTACTACACTCTCTGATTGTTTTTGGTAGCTTATAGCTTTAATTATAATACCTGTATCTAATACCTGTACTTGTGTTACATATCCAACTAAAGGAAAACCTGCGCCATTAAGATATGTAAACTTAACACAAATAGGAGTATTACCCCAATATCTTAAATTATAATATTGAGTTAATGTAATTGTACCTTTATGTGGTAACTCATAATAAATAATAGGTAATGTAAAAGTACCTGCACCATTCAAAAAAGATTTTTCATCATCAGTAATACCACCAATTTTTTTATCATAACTTAAAATATTATCTTTAAATGTGAATCCATAAACATCTCTTATTACATTATTACCAAAATTTTGAGCATACAAATATATACTACCATCATCTTTGTGATTACCGCTATAACACTGATATAATGTACCATGATATTGAATCCATAAATCTACTTGTGGAAATTCAGTATCATAATTATCCACATATAAGTTTATAGCTTCTCTTGAAGCAGTTTCATAACTAAGATCCTCAGATTCACCAGCCATCGAAATAATATGCTTTTTAGTAACTTCTTTAGCAATAACATCAAGATGATTTTGTAGTGAATTATGGTTCATTCTATACTCTAAGAATAAACCATTTTGAATTGGATCATTTCCTAAAATTTGATTATCTAAATAATACAGAATAGATGCTAAATAGCTTAAATCTACTTTAACTTTCCAAGGAGTCTCAATACCATCACCTTCAACTTCAACACTTCCGCCTACATATGGAGCCTCTTGACCAGTTCCGCCTATAAGTTCACCAATAGAAGCCATTTGGTATAACTCTTTGACATTAAATCTACCAATAAGTCCCCATTGATATTGCTTACTTCCTGTAAGTTCATTAGTAACTTCTACCCAAACATATTCATTTAAAACATTATTAGCATCATCCCCTCCTTGATATACAAGATAAATAACATCGCTTCGTCTTAAATCATTATCTACATCAGGCAATCCTTCTGCAGTAGCCCCTACAACTTCAAACAATTGATGACTATTTAAAGCATCAAGATTCTTCTTATCTTGAGCTGTCATCAATCCGATACTATTCACTGTAGCTGCAGGAATAGTCATTGTATGCTTAGTATTACCCTCTTTGTCTTTTAATAAGAGATTAACTTTATTATTGGTATTGTCCAATTCAACACCAACATCACTACAACCCGATACAACCTCCTCAAATTTAACCAACAAAGAGGAAAGTGTAGTACTTATTTTCTCGGAGATTTGAGTATTTTCTAATAAAGAATTTTGCAATGATGAATAATGAGAATTAGCATACTCATATACTAATTGAATTAAGTAGCCGATATTTTCCGGTGAAATAGAATTTTTCTCAGTTTCTACCCTTAGGGCGGTTATTAATGTTGAAAGTTCTGTTGCAGCCATGTTTTTTTATTTCAAAAATAATTTATTGTCAAACTTGTTTAAAAGACAAAAAAGCCGTACATAAGCACCGCTTTAAGACGATAAAGTCCGTTTGTTTCGCTTGTAGTATTCAGTCATCGATTTGAATAAACCATTATCAAACATTTCAGTGAAAATACCACAAAACTCTTTCCCAACACTATCAGCCATAAAGTCGCGAAGATTTAGCACGGAAGAATAATATTTTTTAGCAAACCATTGGCGACGTTCACGAGGTTTACCACTAGTCTCTCCGCCGCCCCATTTAGGACCTCTTTTACGCGGTTTGTCAAGTTTATGCTCGGTACGATAGGAGCTGTCAAGGAAGTCAAGATTACCACCATTATTAGGACGGAATTCTCGACCTGTTCCATAGTCTTGCCATAAGCCATACTCAAGGAACTGTTGAGAAAGATTTATTTCAAAGAATCTGCCATCGGCGCGCACAGGTAGCGACACTACCGATTGAAGTAGTTGCTTGGTGTCAATCACATCGAGCAGAGTAATCTGTTCTTGCCAAATAGAAAGCATCGTTTTATTCCATGCTTCCACATATAATTGTCGTTGCTCTACAGCTTGCTTATCTGTTATTTCCGCCATAGTTGAAATTTATCGGGGGTCGAACCTCTTGACCCATTCGTTTTCGTCATAACGTAAATCAGTATGAACATCAACAGCGACAGAGAAATACGCACAGGCACAACCGGAGAAGAAATATTCGTCAATCTCATGAAATGTTATGCGTCGGTCAAGTTCAATGCAATGTTCTTCAAGTTTCGTTTTTTCTTTTATAAGAACGGTCATAAACTGACGGAATATTTCACGCAATGTGTCGAAACGATTTTGTCGAGCTTTCATATCGTCGATATTATGACGCATAGCGAGAAAAACCGTTTTAACTCGACGAGTTCGAGGTGAATTATCAAGAGAGGTATAACCTTGGGACACCTCATTAACACAAACAAAAGCCTTCGTATTTTGCATAGATGAAAGAGCTTCTTGAAAACCATCCATACCACTAACTCGGCAAAACCTAAATTCATTAGCTCGAGCAAGAAGATTTTGTGTAGTGAGATTCTCAAAAAAAGTCGTCGCATCCCAATTATAGCTATTAGTTTCCATATTTACGCTTTATTTCTTCATACTCTTTTGCTTGAGCTTCAAGCTCAGTCATAGCTCGCCAAGTGTCCATCGCTAACACCTCTTTCTCTTTTGTTATGTCGCCTTTCGTCAATGCTCTTATTTGAGCATTCATAGCATCTTGCAGCCTTTTCCCGATATTATTATCATCAAGAAGATTATCCATACCGACAGGCATTGGCTGCAGGAATGTAGGGAAAGAACGAGATAACAGCGATTTAAGAGTAGCCCACCAATAGAATATTGAAATCTTTTCGGCTTGATTGATCTTGATATTCTCTTTGTCATATAAAACCTCAGCCATTTGTACAAGGAGTGCGTGGTTTTGTGTTTCAAGATAGCCTTGATATAGGTTATCACAGTATAAGAATTTTTCAAGTGGCACCCCAATAAAGGCTGCATCCAAAGCTTTAGCCTTATAAATTGAAGATATGCGTACAGGCGAAGACGGCAATTCATCAATCCAGTCAAGAGCATGAATAGCATCAGCAAGCAATTCAGCAGTAACCACGAATTTAGTTTTGCCTTGCTGAAGCATATAGCCGTCACCATAGCGATGAAGCGCCTTCATTTTACCCCACTTCATGAGGCAGAATGTTTTGATTTGTCCTAAAGAAAGATTATAGGCAAAGAGGTTGTAAATATAATAAAGTTGTGTATCCGTAAGTTCTTGCCAAGACTTCGGTACCACAATTGAAATTTTTTGTACCATAATGAATAATAATTAAAAGAAATATCCACCCGATTTTTTCTCATTCTCAAATATTGGAGGTGTAAAAAGCTTGGCTGTATCGGACTCATACCATTCCGGGAATATTTTAGGCTTAGAACGAATATACGAAACAGCATCATCGAGAAGTTTACGATTCAATACACCAGTTCGTAAATTAGCACATATCACACCTTTAACAAGTGAGATAAGAGAACGTATTTCATCGTAATAAGTAGCAGTAGCCTCACATTTACGAAGCCGAGCCATTAACTGTTGGGAAATCCACCCATTGGCAATTTCTTGTTCGATGTCATAAGATTTTTGACGTAAAGCAAGGAACACGCCCCAACGGTCAGTGTCATAGTCAGCATAAGGGTCATTTTTGTCTCCACACTTTGAGATTAAATTCAAGTCTTGAATTATAGATTCAGCCAACCATTTACATTGCTCAGAGTCGTGCCAATTCACATCGGCACGTAGCATTGGTAACAAATCTGTCAAGCATTGAGATTTTATCACATAAAGCGAGTTAATCAGGCGTTCCACCCTTTCAGCCGAAGCCGGTGCAATATTGTTATTGCTAACGATACCGAAGCCATTAGGAGTCAGCACAAGGTCAAGAGATGGTATTGCCATAGCAAATGCATGAGACACGACAAACATAGCTACATTAACAAATCGCATATCTCTATCACCAATGGCGATTTTATCAAAAACCGGTTGCCCTGTAACGTTTTCTATCAACCAAGATTCAGCCATATTAAGGTGTGGAGATAGTTTGTCAAACAACGAAACTTCATCATCTACTGTTGCAAGCACATTCGGAATATACGTTCGAAGTGTAGCATCATCAGTTATTATCTTCGCCATCGTCTTAAGGTTTTATGTTACTATTAGTATTGTCTTTATTGGGGGTCAAGCCTCTTGACACTAATTCTGCATCTTTATTTTCATCAAGAGTTGTGAGCATCACAAAAGGGCAATCAGGGTATGCACCTTCCCAACCATTAAATTTTATTATAAGTTGATGTGGTAAGAACAGCAAATCGTGATAAGGCTTTTGCAGTGCTTGTGCAATAGTGTAGAGTTCGCGTTTATCAGATCCTGAATTATTTGTTTGCGATTTGCCTGGTACAGAACCTACGAGATTGCTATGCACACGCATAGTGAAGCAGATAATATTAATTGCTTCTTGAATATCGCTTTCCCAGTCGCCTCCCTCTTTACTGTCATCTACCTTGTTAATCACAACATCATGTTGCACCTCTCCTGCAGGATTGGTATAAGTCTGCGAGAACCATACTTTACCACTATTTTCAGCAGTAGTAAGGAAGTCAATGATACGTTGCTTCTCGGCAACAATTCTCTTCTGCTTTTTGAGTCTATCAGTGATTCCCTCTGCCCGACAAAGTTTATCGAAATAATCACCTGAGATTTCGATATGATATTTAATAGGTGCAGAGTTTTTTAATTTTGCCTCTTTAGCAAGGGCTATCAGTCGTTTAATATTATACCATTTGCCTTTGAATAAGGAAGCATAGTAAGGGATAGGATAATAGGTATTGTCCGGCGTTGGTACCTTTGTTAGAATGGCAAATTTGCGAACCGAGGATCTCACTTTTTTTTGTCCGTCATCGCCGGGGATTTTTCCAAGACGTACCATAAGGTCATATATAGGAGCATTAACATCAAGCAAATCAATTGCCTCAATGCTATTAATGTCAGGATTGTTTCTCCAATTAGCATAAAGCACCTTGGAGATTTTGCCAGATGTATCAGCCTCTGCAAAGCGACAATAACAGGCCTCCTTACGGAGCAAACGCACAATTTTAGAACCATCGGCATTTAATATTAAAACTGAGACACAAAACGCAAAATACTTAAAATCCTGAGCCACCCCAAGGAAATAGCTCGGCAACGAGTTATACATACAGAAATCATCAATTTCTTCTTGGATGGAAGTTTTACAATTATCTTTGTTATACACAAGCCCGGCACCATAACACACTTCAGCATTAAATATTTGACACGTAGAAAGTGTTTCATCATTCTCAATCAATTTGAGAATATTATAAGGCATTTCATTATCATCGCCCCAAGGCATATAATTAAGGTTATCGCAAACCTTAATCGGTGCAATATCTTCTTGTTCTCGGAATACCGATGTGGTATCCACCAAAAAAGCAGCTTTTGCCGACAATCTCGGCAACTCCTCAATACTTGAAAAATTTAATATCTCTTTATCCATATTATAAAAAAACTGTTAGACCATTGATTTCAAAAATACACACATCACGCACTTGTCTTATTTCTCTACTCTCAAGCAGTTTTATCTGCCGAGTGCCTTTATAGAAATTATATCTCAATGAGATACAATTGCGATATTCCTGTATCTCTCCGCTTTTTGTCCATAACTTGATATCGCAAGGGTCGCCACTTTTAAGCATTTGTCGAAGGGTGGAAATATGTATCGAACGTGCCATATTATTGATATTGATGTGTAAATTGTTCTTGATGTATTCTATCTTCTGGAGCAGTGATTGAGACATTAAGATTATGAGGTGCTTTATCTTGGAATTGCCAAGTGAACCTAACTCTGTTAAGGTCAGTGTTTGAGTCAGATATTTCGCAACTGCTATCAGTAATGAGGACTATAGGCAATGAGGACAATTCTGCTGCAACTCCGAGACGCACGCAATGAGAAATAAACAGTTGCTCTATCCAATGAGCCTCCTCCATGGTAAGTGGCGATAATTGTACCTCATATTCTTTTGTCGTGGTTTGGTCATAAAATGAGTATCGTGACCGAGCAACAGCGACCGGTCTCTCGACTTTAGTTTTAGTGGTTGTAACAGATGGAAATGAGACTGTTTCAAGGACATTAAAACAATTCCTAAATGTAAATGTTTCATCAAGAATAACGTTGTGAACATAAAATGTAAAAACACGATCGCCCCACGTTACAGAGTATGCCAATAATTTATCTACATTATTCCCCTGATTCGTGAGTTTCTGTAAAATATCATCATATCTAATCCGAATAGTATCAATTCCAATATCATCATAACCCAAGTCGAAAAGAGTAATAACCGATGAAACGGTATTACCTTCTCCATTGACTGTTACACAATGAGCTTTCATTTCACTTCGCTCTTGTCCATGCAGAATCGACAAAAAATCCACAGAATGAGGGGCTATACGTTTCGACGTGAGAGTAGTGAGAAAATTATACGAAGCAAATATTCCGGCATCAACCGGCATTATATGGGTACAATAGACCGTATTTAGGTTAAAGGATCCAAGTTCCTTGCCGTCAGCATCAAAATAATAGAATGTAAAAGCTGTAAAGCATCTATCATTATCGAGCATATAAATTTCCGCGATATCTCGAATATCATAAATAGAAACTATGCCGTCAAAGGAATAAAGAGTTGTACGGTATACCTCCGTTTCTCCATCATTCAACGCCACAATGAGCTTATCTAGGTCAGTTGCCAATTTTATATCTCGCAGTTGTGAAGAATAGACAAATATCGGTATTTCAGTTATCAAACTCGTTGCCATATCTTAAAATCTTTTAAGCGAAGATACTTCCTATAAGCCATCGACAAAAAGACGAAAAGCCCCGACTTTCACAAGCCGGGAACTTCTCAAGTACTTAATTAAACCTAAAACCAATCTATGAAAGAATCACATTATACCACCCACAGAGATACGGCTCAATGCCGACTGTGGAAATTTCTCACAACCAATATATAGAGTATCGAAAGCATCAGTGCCATCAGTGCGATGCTCAAGTAAATTCTCTTCCGATTCATCAAGTTTCTCGCCCCCCTTATCCTTTTTGAAGCCATTGCGTCCACGAGATACACCGGCACTCTGAATGGCGAGGATAAGGTCATCATTATTCTGCCGGTTAAAGAAAGGCATAAGTCTTTGCTTGCCGGCGAAACCTTGATTTATCAAAAGGTATTTTTCATCGTGCCGCATAGGGTTGCCGAGATACACATCGATCACATCCCAACCATGCCGTTGGAATTCGTGCATAACCACCCAGTGATAATCCTGATTATTTACGGCATAGTTGCTGCCAAGTGCAGTCGCATCATAATAGTACACTATCATTTTATTTTGATGATTTGCATAATAAGAGCAAAAATCATCAATCAATGCAGGTATTTTTCGTTCAAATTTTGTAAAGAAACTCTTAATAACATTCAACCGTCTGCCGTCAGGCTGACCGGCAACTATCCAATTTATATTTGCATTGTAGTCCATTCCTATGCAAATAGGAGCAAGAGGATTTACATCTTTATCGGCTCTGCTGTCAAGGAGTGAGTTGTCAAAGTCATATCCCAAACTATCAAGATAATCAAAATCGCTATCATTATACTTATGCTTTTCACGCATCGATGAATAAAAACCGTCTTTAGATATTCCGATCCTCTGGCAAAGGATAGAGGTTTGGAATGTCTTCGGGGTGAGGTCTCGCTTCATTTGTTTAATGTAATTCTCCCCAAGCAGTTGAAGATTCTCTATCGATGAGTACTCCTTGTAGTATACAGCAACCGAACGCATTTTATTAAGGTTGGTATCAAGCCGACGGAGGTAAGAACGGAGATAACCGGGAACAGGCTTATTATCGGTTCGGAGCCGCCGGATTCGTTCTTTAGTCTTCCATATTTCGTAAACAGTCCCTTTGATTGTTTCTATAAGCTCAACATCCATTTTGTCTTTATAATGCAAGAACCACGAGCCTTTTTGTGTCTGTGGCATATCCGACAGAATCATAATGGCGTGGTTAAAACTATGACGCCCAAAGAACGACTTGATACCTCCATTTGCGGGCAAAGTTTCATCTTTCAGTTTCTGATAATCGATAAACTTCGCTTCATCTACCAACATCCAAGAGAGAGTGAGAGAGTTAGACGAGCCGGGACGGTCTTGGCTCACGATGACGGCGATACTGCCATTATAGAATGATAAGATATGTTCCCAATCTGCCGGTTCTGTAATAGGCTTGCCGAAACTCTTGGGAGGTCGAAGACCTACTACATAGTGTACACCTTTATGAAATCCCCACCTTTCCCACGCAGCGAATAATCCCGGAAGTGTATTTGTCAATCCATGTTTGAAAGTTGGCACCACGATAGCCCCTGTACTGCCAATCATTCGTTGCATATTGCGAAGCACATAAGGAGCTGCAATGCCATCAGTTTTGCCTGTACGACGTCCGGCAACAATAACAGTGATATTAGCCCCTATTAACTGAGTAAGTCGTTGGGGCGTGTTGAAATAAACCTCTTTACCTTTCTTCTTCGTCATCGTCTAAATCGCCAAATAGTTCATCTTCTTCCAAATCATATTCCTCAAATTCCACATCCTGAATGTCAATCGATTCAGCAATATACTTATCGACCATTTTTTTAATGCGTTCCTGAATATTCGGAATAGGTTTAATCCCAAGAGGTGTAGGGTCATCGGTCGCTGTAAATGGTTGAACAACTATTTCATCATATGGAATTAGTAGTTCTTCTTCTAGATCCACACGATTATATTTAGCATAGCTAGAGGCAGCACGTTCCATTGTTTTAGTATCCTTGCGAGCCTTTGCCATACGATACGTTTCTAGTAACATCTCATTTGCCCTCCAACGGTGGAAGTCTCTACTTGCCTTCGACAACATAGGCAAAAGAGATTTTATAATAGCAAGGTCATTGTAAGCACAGCTTTGAGACACCTTAAACATTGATACAGCTCTTTCAACGAATTGCCGATCTTTCGTATCCGGATTAGCAATGACATAACTATATAAATCACGAATACGCAAAACACGCTGAACGGTTATTTCATCGTATTTCGCACGCAGTTCTTTTTCGGAAGTAAACAAATCCGTTTGGCAAACATTTATAGTGGCAGGCAGTGGCATAGTTATTCGTCATCTTCCATATCAAGCAAATTCTTTCGGCAATTTTCGAGAGCAAGAGGAGAACCAACTTTAGCAAGCATTGTTTCTTGCGTTCTCAATGCAAGTTTCAGCGAAGCTTTCCCTTTGTGATAAGCTTTAGACACATCGGTATCTTTTTGAGAGATATCCCAACGAAGTTGTTCTGAAGAAACATTGAGAATTGTGGCTATATCTGTAATGGTCATATACAGAGCTGCCATTTTTTCGATTTGTTCAAGTTGCAGAGTGGAATAAGTCATGTAAAGGAACTGAATGATATGTTATTAAATCTGTTACTTGCCTATGCAAAGTGGCAAATATTTCAGGGTCAGTAGTAACAAAAGCCGATTCAGCACGATTTCCACGCGTTAGGTTCTGCGAGGTTACAACCGAAACCATATCACCGGCTTCTGATTTTACCAATAAAATCTTGCTGTGATTATCAGCGAGGTATGTGTGTTGAATAACTTGAGATATGAACGACCACAATTTGAAAGTCTTGGTTGTGGCTTTATGGTCCAACACCAAGCTAAAACGGCTAACATTTCCTGATTTTTCAATAAAGTACAGTCGGCGAATAAATTCTTCGGAGATAGAGAACGACGTTTGCCAAACCTCCGATTTGCCTACTTGTTTAAGGACCCAGTCCAACACATCAGCAACTTGCACCACATTTGACAAATAAGCTTGATAAGGCTTCGTGTCAAGAGGGAGCAAGATGCTTTCTATGTCAGAATTTCGCTTCATTCGATAATACCCAATTCTTTAAGTTCGGCAGTCATTTTATCTGTCGGATTAACAATTTTGCAAAACCAATCTGCGATTTGAATTTTCAATTCTTCAGAAGGAGATTTTTTATATTTACCTTTATTGAGGTTTACAAGTCGAGTATATTTTTTACTCTCCTCCCTGATATCGGCAGAAAGAGCTACAGCTCCACTTTCAGCAATTCCCACATAATGGTCATACTTTTCCCAATTCTCATGAAGTTTCTTATCAAGTGAGATAAGTTCTTTCAAATATGGATATCTGTCATTATCGGGGCAAGTTTTCCCTTCGACCGAAAGCATACGCAATTGAGTCTGAACATCACGCATACGTTGTGTAATGCTCAAGTTCTCCACATAAAGTGCCTGAATTTCGTCGGGCAAAGAATCGTGATCAGTTCGCTTTCCTTTCTTAAATTCGCTTGCAGGGTTATTTTCTGTAAGCGAAAGGTGTTCTTTTACAATAACATCAACTTGAGCTTGCATTTGTTCTACTTCCGCGTGAGATATTTTCTGTAATCTCACATTAAAGTGTTTCTGCAATTCATAGTTAATGAATTTAGCATGTTTTTTCGCATTAAAAGAAATATTACGATACATGATTTTATTGCCTGTTATTTGTAGCAACATCAATGCACCTTTATCATAGTCGCGTTCTTCTTCCGGGATATTAAAAAACTCCTGAAGCTGATTTGTAAATCGATTATCCATATAAAAGTTTATTATTAATTCCTGTAAAAAATAAAATATTTTTGTCGTGCCGAGAAAGCAGTTTTTTCATTGCCATTAGAGTTTGCCCGGTGGTAACAAAATCGTCAAAAACGATTATATTTCTTTCCTTTGGCAACAGATTCAATGAAAACACAGCATTAACTCGTTGTCGAGATTGGCAAAAAGCGACATCTTCGTAAAATGGGATACCAAGTTTAATAGCGATTTGTTCGCTAATGCGAGTAGCAAAGTTCTTAACCAAATGACGACGTTTCGGAGTGGTACAAATTGCCCAATCTCCTAACGAAAGAAAATCTCCCAATATATCAGTGATAACAGGTGTAATGTTTTCAGCAAAATATTCCACCATACTATCGTCGGCTTTAATATCAGTAAGGGTTCTGCCATATATAGATTTCTGCCACAGCGAAACAAAGAAAATTCCACTACGTCGGGTAATTCTTATTTTACGGTCAAAATCGCATCTTGCTTCAGTGGATTTATCCCAAGCTTTTCTCTGTTCCTCCGCAAAAATATCTTTTGGCGTAGGGTTAAAAACAACGCCAAGAGTGTTCAGGTCAATTTCAGGAGACGGAAGTCCATTCAAGAATCCATCTATATCAACCGTCTCACTCTTGGCTATATTATTTGCTTTAAATCGCATTATCATTCAGGAGAAGCAGCTGAGCCATCGCCCATTACCACTCCGTCATCGGTAACTATTTCACCCGGATAGAAAGGAGCAGGCACAACGTCGGTAGCTTTACAGGTGATAGTTGTAGAAGCTGTTCCGGTTGCTCCCTGACCTAAGTCTTGAGCAACTGTAGTATCGGTATCATACATTTCACAACCCACAACACGGAATTTACCGGTCATATCTTGCACCAAGAACACATTATCGCAGTTGTTCATATATGCAGCTGCGGCTGTAGCTTCATCACCTACACCTGGATGAACAGCTGTAAGGGTATTCAATTGGGTCTGACTAGGTTTTTCGCCCTGTGACTCACTCTGCACTTGAGATTTAGAGGGTAGAATATCTATGTGCTTCCAAGATGCATCGGCAGCCAACGTAAAATTACCCTCATAAACAGCAGTTGTAGTTCTGCCGTTTTCATCTTTCTTTAAAGTAGGCCATTTAACAATCATCGATTTAGCGATATAGTACAAACGGCGACGAATACCGGGCAGTACGGGAGTACCTTCACACCACCCTAACGATTTTTGTAAATTAAGACACGTTCCGGCCATAATTATTCAGATTTAAGTTTAACAACTTGAAGGAAACGCTTATCCACAGTATAAAACTCAGTACCGAAGAACATTGCAGCTGCGAATGTAAGCACCCATGGAGAGAAACGATCCACAACGATTTTCTCTACGTCACTCATTGAGTCGTAGCCGTAAAGCATATTGCTTTTGGGTGTAAGGAAATACTTATCTGTACCTGCAAGACAATCAAGAGGTACAATTGTAGTCTTGTTGTTAGAACCCTCTACAAAGGCTTGATTGAACTTCGTATTATACGAAATGCCACTGTGTGTGAGCAGATAATTATCATTATAAGCATCAGCAAACGCAGGATCACAGAACAAGAACTTATCAAGCTTGCGAAGGTGAGGATCGGCTTTACGTTCAATCATCTTTGCGACATCAACAGCATTAGAGTTGTCGATAACGTCATCAAGTTCGAGCAAATTACCTTTGGCAACTGAGATATTACCGGCAGTGATTTCATTGTCGGCAATAGTGTCCCAACCATTGAAAAGGTCGGCTGTGGTATTTCCGTCATCTTTACGTTTTGCACTAAACAAAACATCATTAAGATGAGCACCAAGAGATTTTGCAACACAAGCTAGTACAAGCTTTGCCGATGGGGCTTTAGCTTGACCATCGCCAAGGAACGCAGCACCCTCTCCAAGCAGAGTTGTGATATATGCGTTTGGCTCGAAATC
The DNA here is from genome assembly GCA_015061055.1 of Bacteroidales bacterium. Lineage (GTDB taxonomy): Bacteria > Bacteroidota > Bacteroidia > Bacteroidales > Muribaculaceae > RGIG4576. Next base: position 3,775 of record SUXH01000027.1, on the reverse strand, counting down.
CTCACACGCATTGCCGAAATAAGTACGCAATGTACGGTACTTTACATCTGTAGTGTTGGCGCTTTTACGGTCGCTACGATAAGGAGCAAATTGTGCGTTACTTTCAGCAGAGCCAAGATGTAATGCATTACGCACTCCCGGCATTCCTGTCATATACTTAAGCGTGTCTTGACAAGAGAATAAAGGCATAAGGAGAAGTTCACGCTTCCACTTCTCTGCCGCTTTTTTATATTCCTCGTCCGAGAATGAAATGGTATGATTTGCCATAGTTTTTAAGGAATAGAGTTAAACATTTCACGAGCATTGTTTAGGCTGTTAACATAATCATCGGCAAAATTTTCATCTTTTTTGCCGTCGTCAACAACCGAATGAGAGTCATCAGCAGGTTTCTTCTTAAGGTTCTCAATTTGAGAATCCTTATCCTTGATTTGATTATTCAAGTCCGAATTCTGCGTTTCAAGTGCTGCAATACGATCCTCGACCGCTTGCATTTGTTCATCGGAAAGGATTATATTTCCGTCATTAGATGTAAGGGCTTCGACTTGAAGCAAAGCACACACGAATTTGAACGTTTTGTTCATAGCTGTAATTATTTTTGTAGATGAAGAATTGTTGTTGGCAAACAAAGCGGATAGCGAAGCAAGGAATTTCGCAAAAAAGCCCTCTTTGTCTTTAGGCTCAATATTAGGAATTGGAATACCGGCTGAAGCAAGAGCAGATACAGTTGCATCATCAATAGCAGGGGCAACATCTTCAGGATTATCAGTGATTTCATCAACGAATCCCCATTCAAGAGCTTCCTTCGCAGTAAGCCAACCACCCACTTTCATAAGGTCGAGTAATTCGTCCTTATTCTTTTTGCACTTCCCGGCATACATCGAAGCGATATTAAGATCGATTTTTTGAAGATCATTTTTTTGTTTTTCGCATTCATCGATGAGTGTTTGAAGTTCATCGGCGTTAAGCTGACCATATTTGAATACGAAATTAGAGCATTTATGAACAAGATACATTGCACTTGCATCAATACTCACGTGCTTAGCTCCAAGAGAGGCAATAGTGGCAGCCGATGCATTCATTCCCACATAATGCACATTCACATTACCATGGTTACGAAATGCCGATGAAATAGAAAGGGCTGTAGCTACAGAACCACCAAGAGAATCTATCAACACATTGACCTCTTGACCGTCATTCTTTTTCAAGATGTAATCCACGTAGTCGCTATCAAAGTCCCAGCCTCCTACATAGCCTTTAAGATGAAGATTAAATTTTTTCTTAGCCATAGAGTTGTAATATTTTACACAAAACTACAGCTTAAAACGAGGTATATAAAAGACTAAACAGCTACCGAAAGTAGTGATTTAATAGCAGAATGGGTAATCTCTACCGAGTAAGCAGATATATTTCCGGAAGCTGTCCCGGTGGCGGTTGTGATTTTTACAATCGGATATGGTCTTTCTTTTGCCCCAATAAGGGATTTTCGCCCATTTACACATTGAACAACAAATGCAAGCGGACGATCGTCGGGTATTTTCTGTGTCGTAGTAAATTTAAGTGTTGTTTTTTCACTTCGTCCGTTGTTATCATTATCACTCACAGCTTCACAGGTTGGTTCTCCCGAAAAAATAATATCGGTAATCTCGGTCAAAATTGCGATAGGAACTCCGGCAATAGATTTTAATGCCAAGTGTGAAGATAATTTTGAACATTCCAAAAATCCAATTTTGAAAATGCCCGGTAATGAAATGGTACTCATTTTCCTGATTTTCTTTATTTTCCTTTGTTTCCTTTTGTGTTTTTTAATCCGTAATTTCGGAGTCTTTTTTAGATTTTTTAACGTAAATTTTACGCTTCCGAAAATAGAACTGACGTATAGCCTCCCAATTCTGTTCGGTACACTCAATACCGTGCTTTTCCATCCACGCATAAATCAAATCCGTCAAGCAACAGCATTCAAGGTTATGCAATTTATGAAGATCCTGCCAAAGTTGTACTCGGAAGCGCACAGTTATACATCGAGCAAGTGCTGCCATTGCTTTTGGTGCAAGATAATTGAAATATGTGGGATCCTTATGTTTGTATGTCGGAATACAGATTGAAATACACCCATCTTCCTTGAGATTGGCTACAGCATTGTTAGGAGTCGGTGCTAAAAAAAACTCGATGATGTCACTTTCCGATGATCGCTTCGGCAATTTTACCGGTTCTCCTCCCATTTCGTGAACGAACCATTGAGCTATGTATGGTTCTAATTTCAGGTACAACAATACAGGTTCCATGATGTCATATATGATTATTAATCACAAAGTTAATCAAAATTGCTGAAAATTTATCGATTTGTAAATTACAATTAAACAAATTGTAAATTTTACATACTGATAAAACTCCTTATATATTACCTCGAAAACACAAAAAAAAGAGTACAAGAGTACGGAATTAACATAACACACTGAATCCCAACGTAGTACATCTGTACTTTTTTCGTACTATTTTTTTTCTGTACTTTTGTACTGTACGTACTTTTTTGCACTCTTTATTCGTAAAAAAAGTACGGAGCTAACTTGTTGATTTACAAATGCAAATCGGTATTCCGTACTTTTGTACTCTTTCTTCTATAATATTAAGATTCAAACTATTTTAAAAAAAATAATAATAAATATACACATATAGCTTTGTCGATTTTTTTCTATTTTGAGTACTCAATATACTCTCATTCTACATACGTTGCCAAGCAGCTTGCCGGCTCCCTCCCACACCCTCCGTTTTTTCTTTTTTTTATGGTACTTGTGCACAACTGTACTGCTGTTATCTATAACATAGGGGGTAACAGGGGATTTTGACGGCAAAACACAATATAACACTCTAAAAATATAAGACCCCGGAACGAGGTTCCGAGGTCTGGCTATAACGTAAGTTACGCTGTCAAACAAAAACTAACGAATAGCTAAAAATGCTTCTCCTATACGATGTAATCCGGAGATGATACGTTCACGTTGGGCAGGGCGAGGTTCCTTAAGAGACGAAGCATAATGCGTCAATTGCTTCTGATTAATGCCACTTGCACGGCTAATGGCTGCCATGGTCGTAAATTGTTCTGCGTTGCGAAGAATAGCCGATATATGCATATCATATTCTATTTCATATTCACCTGATGCCAAATATTCCGGAACAGACTCGCCGTCGGCCAACATATCATTAATTTGTGCTTGTAATGATGTTTCAAACTCCTTTTTAAGACCTTCAAGAGTTTTGTTAGTTACGATAATAGAGCCAAATTCCGGGGTACCCCACACACAAGCGAAATTTTTATCGCACCAATGTATTTCTACTTTAATATTTTCCATAACCATTTTATTTTTTTTTGCAAGGTGGCTTATCGCCACCCTGCTTGTTTCCAAATACTGTTTAATAAAAACTGACTTAAATTGTCATTGCTGGCACCGTTTACGGTTACACGACCTTTTTTCGTTGGATGCTTGAATTGCCGGTGGCTTCCTTTTTGTGAGATTTGCTCCCAACCGTCTTCCTCAAGCAATTTAATTACTTCCTTTACTTTGTATTTCTTCATTACTCGTTAATGTTTTTGTTTGACGCTTCAAAGGTAGTAATTTTACTACTAATAACAAAATAAATCAGCAATTATTTTACCCTTAATTCCGCAACACTATAATTTAACTTTATTTATAAGTTCCTGAGCAACAAAAAGTTGCCCAGGATTTTGCCATGTCAGAATTTTCACTTATCTTAGTGTTGCAAAAAGAAAACAAGCAAA
>SUXH01000026.1 GCA_015061055.1 Bacteroidales bacterium | reverse complement strand
TGATAATCCACAAACAGCCCAACTCCATCCTATGAGGTTGAAGATACTTGGCAACTTGTTCCTGTTGAACAATTGATTTGAGGACAACACCATCTTCAAGTGATACTGCCGGAATGGTATTCTGCACGGTTTTCATACACCGAAATAAATTGTAAGAATACAAAATTACAAACAAAATGGATTGGTTCAATATCTGAAAATGTTAAAAGACCTGAATAGTCCAACATATTAACAAAACATTATGTCGAAGGCCTAAAATCACATATTAACCACGCGTAAACGTAGTGCCACGTGCGGAAAGGAACACACAAAAATAAGTTTCTGAAAGAAACCACATCATCGAGTCCGTACCGGCCACGAAACACAATAAGATTGATTATTACCCTAAAAAAAAAAAGAAATGTTACTACACCGCTAAGGCGTAGCAACATGCTCTATGCGTAAAAGGCAGTAAATTAATTTCCGTCGTATCTATATAATTCTGCTGTGATATTGTAACAAGTACTTGTTATATTAGGCTCAACTACTTTTACAAGATAAACTAATTGAGCACCCACTTTTCTACTTTCTTCTTCTATTACTTGCATACACGCTTCATAAGTACAATTTCCAGATGGAGTTAAGCCACTCTCTCCAACGACAATAGAACCTATTCTATAAATGTTGGTAGGCAAATATTGATTAGTTTGTATTATTAAAATTTTACCTTGGGTTGATGCATAATTGCCATTAACAGAAACTTGTTTTTTAAGACCACAACTTGCCACGATAAACAGCAAACAAAGCGTACAAATTATATATATTTTTTTTCTTCATAATATATTCTATTTTCCACAAAGATACTAAATATTTTAGAACCAATAGCCTTTATTTGATTTCTTATTTTCAAAATGGGTGGAGATAACAGCTTTGCTACATCGGAGTTATGCCATTCACGAAAGTCCTTCACGACAGAATCATCGATATCGACGACTTAAGCAATTATTCAAATAAAAACAGCGTGAGAAAACTCATTTAAGCCTCTCACGCCATTAACTAAATATTTGTACAATTTTAATCTTCTTCTTGTTCGAATGCTTGCCAACCTTGCGCTCTAAGTTGCAATTCGGCACCATCACGAGTTTCCATATACATACCAAGTTCCGGCTTGGTTATACGACCTATTATCTTCACACCTTCCATTGCCGCCACTTTTTCGTGATCGGTTAATGGCACTGTGAATAATAACTCATAGTCTTCTCCGCCATTTAGCGCAGCCGTTACAAGGTTCATATTAAACTCCTCAGCCATTATTGCAGTTTGATAATCGATTGGAATACGTCCTTCATAGATGCGACACCCCGTATTGCTTTGCTTGCATATATGCATAAGTTCCGACGACAATCCGTCGCTCACATCAATCATCGACGTAGGTTTCACACCTGCCTTAGCAAGCGCTTCCACCACATCACGTCGTGCTTCGGGTTTCAACTGGCGTTCGAGCAGATATTCACGACCTTCAAAAGCGGGATGAAATTCTTCTTGCGAATCCTTCGACACCGAACGTTCACGTTCAAGCAACTGAAGTCCCATATAAGCCGAACCAAGATCACCGCTTACACATATCAAATCCGTATCTTTTGCTCCATTTCGATACACCACCTTGCCTTTCTCAGCCTCCCCGATACAAGTAGCACTGATAATCAATCCGGTCACAGAAGCCGACGTATCACCTCCCACAAGGTCAACACCATAAATCTCGCAAGCAAGACGAATACCCGAATATAGTGCATCGATATGTTCCACTGTGAAACGTTTAGACACACCAAGCGACACAGTCAACTGACGAGGAATACCATTCATAGCATAAACATCCGAAAAGTTCACAACAGCCACTTTGTAGCCAAGATGCTTCAACGGAGTATATGTCAAATCGAAGTGTATACCTTCAAGCAACAAATCAGTAGTAACAAGGGTCTCCTTTTCGCCGTATCTCAACACAGCACAATCATCGCCCACGCCTTTCACCGACGATTCGTTCACCAATTTTATATCCTTAGTCAATCGGTCGATAAGACCAAATTCGCCAAGAGTCGATATTTCAGTTTCTTGCTCGTTTTGAATCATATTCAATTCTTATTCCTCAAATTTATTGATAAGTTCCTTCATAATGAAAGTCATCTTTGGTTCGGCAGCGGCAGCTGCCTTTTGCACTTCTTCGTGCGACACCTTTTCTACGATTCCTTCCACACCAAGGTCGGTAATCACCGACATACCGAAACAACGGATTCCACTATGGCGAGCCACGATTACTTCAGGCACTGTACTCATCCCCACAGCATCGCCACCGATACGATGGAAATAGCGATATTCGGCAGGAGTTTCAAATGTAGGACCTTGAGTTCCCACATACACACCTTCCACAAGGCGAATACCATTTTCGGCAGCAACCTTCTTAGCATCAGCGATAAGTTCCCATGAATAAGGCTCACTCATATCAGGGAAGCGAGGCCCGAGTTCATCGAAGTTCTTGCCACGTAGTGGATGTTCGGGGAATAGATTAATATGGTCATTGATAATCATCAAGTCGCCAATCTTAAATTCAGGATTCATACCACCTGCTGCATTCGACACGAACAAAGTTGTGATACCAAGTTCCTTCATCACGCGCACAGGGAATGTAACCAACTGCATATTATATCCTTCATAGAAGTGGAAACGTCCCTTCATAGCCATAATACGCTTATTGCCGAGTTGTCCGAAGATAAGTTTTCCGCTATGTCCCTCAACTGTCGAAACAGGGAAATTTGGAATTTCTTCGTAGGGCAATTCATCGGTTATATCTATATGATTCACAAGTTCGCCAAGACCGGTTCCAAGAATAATGGCAGTCTTTGGCATATCCTTTACCTTATTTTCGATAAACTTAGCAGTCTGCTTTATCAAATCCAACATTTCTTTATCCATAATCGTTTTATTTATTTTATTATTACAAATTCTTAGAGTTCGAGCGATTTTTTTCGAGTGATTTTAGTGGCAATCAGATTAATCAAATCATCATCTTCATCATCGTGCAAGAACACAACTTCTATTGGCAAATAGAACATATATTCGCGCAATGTATGAGGGAAATAAGCATTATTTATAAGTCGCACAGCATCCTTTTCTGTTGTGATAATATACTTATTCTTTCCCTTCATCGCTTCAAATTTCTTTTTAATGAAAGACAAATCATCTCTACTATAATCATGATGATCGGTAAAATGCACCATTTGCACACGCGCCTTATACTGACGCAGGTATTTCGCCATTGGAAGATAATTGGCTATCCCCGTTATCATAAGCACCGAATCATCTTCCCCAAGCCAACTCAAATTAGGTGTTTTAGACGAATCCACATCCACAAACACCGGTTGCAAATCCTTATATCTATATGTAGAAAAGAGCAATTTTTGCCATTTCTCAAGAGACAACTTCTTGCGCACCACATTCCTATCGATAGGCTTCATATCCATCGGGCACTTCGTAACCACAACTATATCAGCTCTATTTATACCTTCGGCAGGCTCGCGTAATGTTCCTAATGGAAGCATCTTGTCTTCACATGGCAATTTACGATAATCGGTAAGCAGAATCGATACACGAGGTTTCACATATCTGTGTTGAAACGCATCATCAAGAACAAACAGATTGATTTCAGGATTTATCTCAAGCATTTTCTCGATACCCACTACACGTTTCTCACACACAGCCACATCTATACTCGAACCGTATTTACGATAAATCTGATATGGTTCATCTCCTATATCATACGACGACAATGAAGGTGTAGCGTGTACAAATCCCGAGGTTTTTCTCTTATAACCTCTACTAAGCACAGCTATCTTGTAGTGCATACACATACGACTTACAATATATTCTGTGTGCGGTGTTTTACCTGTTCCACCCACAGCAAGATTTCCCACCACCACTACTGGCACATCAAATTCACGCTGCTTCAACAGCCCGGTATTGAACATAAGATTCCTCACCACCACTATCCCTTTATATATTAGGGAACATGGTGTAAGTATTACCTTCGACAACACTTTTTGCAATTTTGAGGCCATTCTTCAGTTATATATGATTATCTAAGAAACAACATTTGATTTATCTTATTTCAACAGGCTCCATTATGCACTGCACGTAGTCGCGCGACAATATATCCTCAGCCATAGTTTTATACTTTGACAATCCATTTGTTTCAGTTCCTAAGATTTCGTTCACTTCGGCTTTCATCGAAATCTTCAAGTAACGCATAAACGATGACTCTTTTTGTGGATATTCGTTTATTGAGTACTCTCCTATTTTAGCCTGCTCAACCACATAGTCAATAGCATCCGAAAGATTACCAAATTCATCTACAAGACCTATTTCCTTTGCAGTAATACCATCCCACACACGTCCTTCGGCGATTTTCTTCAAGGCATCAAGTTCCATACCTCTACCTTCGGCGCAACGTGTTGTAAACAGTTCATAGCCTTGATTTATCATTTTCTGCATTGCAACACGCTGTTCTACTGTCATCGGTTCAGTAATACTTATGAAGTTTCCATTCTTATTGGTGTTGATTACACTAAAGTTTACGCCCAACTTATCGTTAACCAATTCTTTCACACAAGGAATAAGTCCGAATATACCTATCGAACCGGTGATTGTAACAGGTTCCGCAAATATCTTATCCGCACCACATGAGATATAATATCCTCCCGATGCGGCAAGGTCGCCCATCGACACAGCAAATGGTTTGCCGGCCTTCTTAACTTCCTCAAATGCTGCCCATATCTGTTCCGAACCATATGCACTGCCACCTGGCGAATTCACACGAAGAACTACAGCCTTCACAGCATCATCTTTAGCTATCTTAATGATATCTTTTACCAATTCTGATGAATTAACTCCATCGTCAGAACCATCGATCTCGCCCACAGCATACACTACTGCCACCTTATCGATAGCTACAGTTGATGCAGCAAGCGCTGCAACATCTTCAGGACTAACCAAGCGCAAATCATCACTTGCACTCACACCCGATTTATCTTTCAATCGTTCCATCATATCGAAACGATAACACAATCCGTCAATAATATTATTTTCAAGCAAGTATCCCACCGGCTGTGTCATCAACAAACTATCCGCCATTCCGTTCAACTTGTCAACCGAAATACCTCGAGATTCAGATATACTCTTTGCCAAATCACCCCATATTGAAGTCATATAAGCCTCTGTAGCAGTACGATTTGCCACACTTGCTTCAGTTTCTACATATGGCTCTACTGCGCTCTTGAATGTTCCCACACGCACCACTTGCATTTCAACTCCAATCTTGTCAAGGAGTCTCTTAAAAAATGGAATTGATGTTGAAAGTCCATGAATATCTACAGCTCCCACAGGATTAAGCATAATTGAATCGGCTACCGACGCCACATAATAGTCGCTTTGCGCAATTGCACTGTTTCCATAGGCTACTACCCACTTCCCACTTTCCTTGAATTCTTGCAATGCTCTACGTATCTCGCTCAACGTTGCCACACCTGCTGTCGAACCATTACATTCCACAAACACACCTTCTATTTTATCATTATCCTTTGCCACACGTAATGCCTTCAACACTGTAGCAAGGCTGCTTGTCGACACATCACTATTTCCTCTAAACATCGCCCTCAAAGCGTCATCCGGATTACTCTGCTCAGCAAACGAACTCGCCATATTGAGATATAACACCGACTTGTCCTGAACACCCGATGACAACGACGTGCTTTCAGCAAATGCACCGATAAATGCAAAACTCATTATAACACTCGACACACTGAATACAAATAATGCAATCCATGCTCCAACAAACGAGCTCAATACACCTGTAAAGAATTTCTTAATCATTTTCTATTCTTTTAATATTAATCAAACCTTTTTTATACCGCCAATATAATTACGTTTTCTGATTTACACCACCTTACATTATATTTAACGGCAATCTAACATTCAAAGTTAAACAATATTTGACAAAATGCGTAAAATATCCTGCTTTTTTCTTTTTTTTTGCATATATTTTTTCAAAAAAATACAAAATAGCATCTTTTCAACATCAAATTCAAGCAATACCTACACTTGCACCACACTCGGCACACAATTACACAACAAGGAGGTAGATTACACAATCCACCTCCTTGCTCAATATATGATTCTTATCTTTATGACAACGAACGTATCACCGCCTTAATTTCTTCCACAAGAACTTCAGCAGCTTCCATAGTATGCGCCTCAGCTACAATACGTATAATTGGTTCTGTGTTACTCTTGCGCAAATGCACCCAACTTTCTTTGAAATCGATCTTAACACCATCAATATCGGTGATTCTTTCTTTCTCATATTTCACCTTCACAGCCTCAAGGATTGCATCGACATCAATATCAGGAGTAAGTTCAATCTTATTTTTAGAAATGCTATATTGAGGATAGCCTGCTTTAAGTTCGCTCACTTTCTTACCGCTCTTAGCCAAGTGAGTCAAGAACAATGCAACGCCTACAAGAGCATCACGACCATAGTGAGCCGGTGGATAGATAACACCTCCATTACCTTCACCACCTATCACAGCGTTGGTACGCTTCATTTCAGTAGTTACGTTCACTTCACCCACTGCCGATGCCGAATAGCTGCAATTGTAGTTCTTAGTAACATCAGCAAGCGCACGCGATGAAGATAGGTTTGATACAGTAGAACCCGGTGTGCGCGACAATACATAGTCGGCAATAGCAACAAGTGTATATTCTTCCACGAAGAATTCACCATTTTCCATTACGATTGCAAGGCGGTCAACATCAGGGTCAACAACAAAACCCACATCAGCCTTACCTTCTTTCATAAGTGTTGAAATGTCGGTAAGATTTTCCGGTACAGGTTCAGGAGTATGACCAAAGTTTCCTGTTGGAGCACAATACAACTCTATCACGTTTTGAACACCAAGACGACGAAGTAATTCAGGAATAATCACTCCACCTATCGAGTTCACAGCATCTACTGCCACTGTAAAGTTTGCTTTCTTGATAGCCTCTACATCCACAAGATCAAGTTCAAGAATCTTATTGATGTGATGACGGGCATATGTTGTATTTGTATACACTTTACCAATACGGTCTATATCGGCATATTTATACTCATCATTTTGCGCAAGGCGAAGCACTTCCTTTCCTTGTGCATCATTCAAGAATTCTCCGTTTTCATTCAATAGTTTCAATGCATTCCATTGTTTTGGATTGTGCGATGCAGTGATAATGATACCGCCACAAGCATCTTCTTCCACCACAGCAATTTCTGTAGTCGGAGTAGAAGCCATTCCGATATTTACCACATCAAAACCACAGCCCACCAATGTTCCTTCTACGATATCATTCACCATTTCGCCCGAGATACGAGCATCACGACCCACAACAATAACATTTGATGTCTTTGTTGTGGTTTTACGAATGAACATAGCATAAGCCGATGTAAATTTCACGATATCAAGGGGAGTCAAACCGTCTCCGGCATTTCCTCCTATTGTACCGCGAATACCCGAAATAGATTTAATAAGTGACATTGTAATCGATGTTTTATGTTGTTAGTTTTCTTTTGTTTAGTTTTTTAATCCTCGCTGCCTCCACCTATCATATTATCATAATAAGTGATATTATATAAATATCCCACTACATCTGAGATTTCATCTGTAAATCCATATTGAGATTTCACAAGCAGATTAACTTTAGTTGGATACACACCATCTCCACCAAGTCCGATAAATTGCAATGGCATCTGCAAACCATAGCCATAATATGCCGATGAATTAAGTGTATAATTATTATATAGGAAATACGTAGGATCGGCCATCATATTTTCGGCATTACCTTCCCAAAATTCCACACCGTCGGTATACAAATAATTCAAATCCAAACGCATAAAACGGAAATACACAGGTTGGTCGTCCGATGGGCGCTTATCCTTACTGCCCGAAACAAGCACTTGCATATACACGTTACCATCAGGATCTAATTTATAGAATGGAGCATCGGGTCCCACTTCAAACACAGTATCAGATGGTATTTCATCCACAATCTCATAACCCGACAAAAATGAATTACACGCTCTTCTTTCATCACGCAATAGATCGGCATAGCTATAACTTTCTTCACATGAAGTCATCAACAGCATCGCTACACCTCCCAATAATATTGAAAACAATTTCAGTTTCATTTCTTTATACTATATATTTTTTATTCGTTTTTATTTTCTTTCTTCAAAGACTCCACTATTTCATATACAATCGATTTGCATTCTTCCAACGAGCCTCTGAACTCTCCTCCGGCGGCATTCTTATGTCCGCCTCCGTTAAAATATTTTTCGCACCACTCGTTCACTGCTAAATCGCCTACCGAGCGTGTCGACACCTTTATATATTCTTGATCATCACGCAAAAATATTGACCAATATATTCCGGGAATCGTTAACGGGCGATTCACCAGATTTTCTGTATCTCCTCGCTGATAGCTATACTTAATCAGTTCTTCGTGTCCGAGTGTAATAAGAGCTCCTCCCACCTCAGGAAACAATTCCATCTTCTCACTTAGTGCATATCCGAGCAATCGCAAGCGATTAGCCGAATTGGTATTCATCACCACATTATATATATGTTCCTTGTCAATACCCCATTTGAGAAGTTCCGATATTATCACATACAAATCGGGATTATTCGAATTATATGTGAAATTGCCGGTATCAGTCATCATTCCGGTATATAAGCAAGTTGCACTCCAGCGACTCATATAACGTTTCATTCCCATGAAATAAATTACGTGATATAACAACTCACAAGTTGATGACATCTCAGGAAATGAAATTTGCAAATCGGTAAAATTCTCAGGCTCAAGGTGATGATCTATCAACACTTTCTTAGCTTTAGCCGACGTCAGCACAGGAGCAAATCTATCCACTCTATATGGTGCATTAAAGTCAAGACACACAATCAAGTCGGCTTCATTCACAAGGTGTTTAGCCATCAGCTCTTGGCGAGTATACACCACAATATCTCTCACTCCTGGCAAGAACGTAAGCGATGGTGGCAGCATATCGGGAGTAATCACATTAGCCTGTTTACCCCATTTACGAAGCACATGCATCAAGCACAACGACGACCCCACAGCATCACCATCGGGCGACACATGGCAAGTAATCACTATTTTTTGAGAAGCCACAAGCATCAACTTCAGTTTCTGCAACACTTCATCGGCAACTACTCTTTTAATCATCTCAGCACAAATAATTATGCAAAGATAAAAATAAAATTCTTATTTTGCGTGTCATATTCCATTTATCTAATGTAAAGATAGAGCAATTTAATATATTTTTAAGTATTTTTGTGTTTCAATTTAGCGTGTCTATTAATTATAGGCAGTAATTTTGCAACAAAATATATATAATCGTTAATTACATATAATATTATGACTAAGAAATTATCATTTCTACTTTTTTCATTGCTGATAAGTATTTTTGCTGTTTCAGCTCAAATAATAACCCCTGTTACATGGGAAAATTCCATTAAACTATCCGACAACAATTCAGGTGAAATAACTTTTTCGGCTACTATTGATGATGGTTGGCATATGTACGGCACAGTATTACCAGCCGAAAGCGGGATTCAGCCCACCACCATTGTATGGGATTCCCTTGAAGGCATCGAACTCGATGGTGAAATCACTCCAAGCCGCCCTCCTCATGAGCAGTTCGACGAAGTTATGGCGATGAAATTGAATTGGTGGGAAAAAGACATCACCCTTACCCAAAAGTTCAAAATTACCGACCCCGATAAATACGAAATATCGGGCAACATCAAATATATGATATGCAACGACCGAACATGCCAACCTCCTACAAAAGAACCTTTCTCATTCTCTAAAGGTGCTGTTACCGAACCACTAAAAAGAGAAATTACTGACAACTCGGCTAAAACAGTTATAGCTGATTCCGACCAACTATGGGCACCTGTAACCCTACCCGAAAACACTGACACTACCAAGAACGAAGCTTCTATCACAGGGCTGTCGTCTTGGCTGATATTCGTGGGCGGATTCATTGGCGGATTACTTGCTCTGCTAACTCCTTGTGTGTGGCCTATGATTCCTCTTACCGTAAGTTTCTTCTTGAAAAAGAGTGGATCTCGTAGTAAAGCTATCACCAATGCTCTTCTTTATGGTATTTCAATCATCGTAATATACCTTGTTCTTGGATTGGCTGTTACGGCAATCTTTGGAGCGAGTGCACTCAACGCTTTGTCGACCAACGCAATATTCAACATCATATTCTTCTTGATGCTTGTCATATTTGCAATATCTTTCTTCGGTGCGTTCGACATCAAGCTACCCGATTCTTGGGCTAACAAGATGGACGAAAATGCCGAAAAGACTTCCGGTCTGTTGAGTATCTTTTTTATGGCATTCACACTCACATTAGTGTCGTTCTCTTGCACAGGTCCTATCATCGGCACTCTGCTTGTAGAAGCTGCCAATATGGGCAACTATTCCGGTCCTGCAGTAGGTATGTTTGGATTTGCTCTTGCACTTGCCATTCCTTTTTCTCTATTCGCAATCTTCCCTTCTTGGTTGAAGGAAGTGCCTAAATCGGGCGGTTGGATGACTACCGTAAAAGTTACTCTTGGTTTCATCGAACTCGCATTATCACTTAAGTTCTTGTCGGTAGCCGACCTCGCTTATGGTTGGGGAATCCTCGATCGTGAAGTATTCGTATCATTATGGATAGTAATCTTTGCACTACTTGGTTTCTATCTGCTTGGCAAGATTCGTTTTGCTCACGAAGACGAAAACGAAGGTATTGGCGTGTTTCGTTTCTTCCTTGCAATGATTTCACTTGCATTCTCAATATATCTTGTTCCGGGTCTTTGGGGCGCTCCTCTTAAGAGCGTGAGCGCATTCGTTCCTCCTTTATATACTCAAGATTTCAATCTTTACGATGAAGGTATGACTCACTACGAAGATTTCGACGAAGGAATGCGTGCCGCACAAGCTCAAGGCAAACCTGCATTCATCGATTTCTCAGGATATGGATGTGTCAATTGTCGCAAAATGGAGGCTTCTGTTCTCAACGACAACAAAGTGAAAGACATTCTCGAAAAGGACTTTGTATTCATCACTCTTATGGTTGATGACAAACGCCCTCTTCCCGAACCCATCTACGTGGTTGAAAACGGACGCCAGGTAAAACTCGAAACCTACGGCGACCGTTGGAGCTACTTGCAACGATACAAGTTCAACGCCAATTCTCAGCCTTACTATGCGATACTTGACAACAATGGCGAATTGCGTTCGGGACCTTACTTCTACAACGAAGATATCGACAAATTTATTGATTTTCTTAACGCAGGCAAAAAATAAAACCGATGTCGCACTCAAAACAAGATAAACTCGAGGCGTTTGGCAAGATGCTGGACGTCCTCGATACTCTACGCGAAAAATGTCCATGGGACGCGAAACAAACCAACGAGAGCCTTCGCCCCAATTCTATCGAAGAAATGTTCGAACTTGCCGACGCACTCATTCGCGACGACATAGAGGACATTAAGAAAGAACTTGGCGATGTACTTCTTCACGTGCTTTTCTATTCAAAAATTGCCGATGAGCAACACCGTTTCGATATAGCCGACGTTTGTGACGCTCTACGCAACAAACTCATCTTCCGCCATCCTCACGTCTATGGTAACACCCATATCGACGGAACCGATGATGTACTGAAAAATTGGGAAGAACTCAAGTTGAAAGAAAAAGACGGCAATAAAACAGTCCTTTCGGGTGTCCCCTCCACCTTGCCTTCTCTCATCAAGGCTTTCCGCATACAGGAAAAGACCGCCAACGTAGGATTTGATTGGGATAATCCCGCCGATGTGTGGAACAAGGTGAAAGAGGAAATCAGCGAAGTGGAAAACGAAATCTCCAACAACAATGCGACCGATTTGGAAAAGGAATTTGGAGACTTACTATTCAGTGTCGTTAACGTGGCTCGCACCTATGGAATCAACCCCGAGAATGCTCTCGAAAAAACCAATCAGAAGTTCATCAATCGTTTCAATTATATCGAATCAAAATCCAAAGAACAAGGTCGCAAACTTAAAGAGATGACTCTTGACGAAATGGATATTCTTTGGAATGAAGCAAAACAATTAGAACGCAACAAATGATAGTTTGCATAACAGAGAAACCAAGCGTTGCCAAGGACATTGCACAAATTCTTGGCGCAAACGACCGTCATAATGGTTACTACGAAGGTAATGGATATCAAGTAACTTGGACGTTCGGGCATCTTTGTACCCTTAAAGAACCCCACGATTATTCCCCTCTTTGGAAAGCGTGGAGTCTTGGCGCTTTGCCTATGATTCCTGCTCGTTTCGGCATAAAACTAATTGATGACGAGGGTATCAAGCGACAATTCAACGTGATTGAGACTCTTATCAAGACTGCTACCGAAGTGATCAACTGTGGTGACGCCGGGCAAGAAGGAGAACTCATTCAACGCTGGGTTATGCAAAAAGCCAAGTGCAGTAAGCCGGTGAAACGTCTTTGGATTTCTTCTCTTACCGATGAAAGTATCCGCGAAGGGTTCAAATCTTTAAAACCTCAAACCGACTTCGACTCGCTGTATTTTGCAGGATTATCAAGAGCTATAGGCGACTGGATTTTGGGAATGAACGCTACTCGCCTATACACGCTTAAGTATTCACAGAATCGTAACGTACTTTCCATTGGGCGCGTACAAACTCCCACACTTGCGCTTATAGTCAATCGTCAACGAGAAATCGATAATTTTATTCCCGAAGATTATTGGGAAATAAAGACTCTATATCGCAACACCACGTTCAATTCCACAAAAGGGCGCTACAAGAGCGAAGCCGAAGCCAACGAAGTAATCGAACGAATAAAGGATTCACTGCTCACTATAAAATCTGTTTCCACAAAGAAGGGTAAGGAAGCTCCTCCACGTTTGTTCGACTTAACATCACTTCAAGTAGAATGCAACAAGAAATATGCATTCTCAGCCGAAGAAACCCTAAAATACATTCAATCACTCTACGAAAAGAAAGTTACCACCTATCCGCGTGTCGACACCACTTTTCTTAGCGATGATATATACCCTAAAGTACCGGGCATTCTCGAGAAGCTCACTCCTTATATAAATTTCGTAAAGCCCATTCTTGAAGGTGGGAAAATACCGAAAAGTAAAAAAGTGTTCGACAACTCCAAAGTTACCGACCACCATGCTATCATACCCACCAACGTAGAACCGCAACGAGTTCCCCTCACGCGCGAAGAAAAACTTGTCTACGATCTCGTGGCACGACGTTTCATCGCAGCATTTTATCCCGATTGTGAGTTTGCATCCACCACAGTCCTTGCCGACATTAATAACATCGAATTTAAAGCTACTGGACGACAAATATTGAAAAACGGATGGCGAGAGCTTTACATTAAGGATAAAACGACAGATGAAAAAAACGATGACGAAAACAACGACTTTATGCCCGAATTTCAAGAAGGAGAAAACGGTCCTCATGAACCTTCTTTGCTGAAAAAGCAGACTCAACCGCCTAAGTACTATACCGAAGGTACTCTTTTGCGCGCGATGGAAACTGCGGGCAAACTCGTAGAAGACGATGAGCTTCGCGATGCAATGAAAGAAAATGGTATCGGACGACCGTCAACTCGTGCTGCTATTATCGAAACACTTTTCAAACGACACTATATTCGCAAAGTCAAGAAAAACTTGCAAGCCACTCAAGCCGGTATCACACTCATCGACACCATCAATGAAGAGCTTCTCAAGTCGGCAAAGCTAACTGGACTTTGGGAAAACAAACTAAGGAAAATCGAACGCAACGAATACACTGCTGCCAATTTTATTTCCGAACTGAAAGATATGGTTAGCAAAATTGTTATTGATGTATTAAAGGATAATAGCCACAGCAGCATTCCGCTCGATAATGATAGCGACAACAAAAAGAAACCCAAGAAATAACTTATGGAAGAAATATTTCCCATTGTCGACGAAAACGGCAACATAACAGGCTCCGCAACTCGAGCCGAATGCCATTCCGGAAGCAAACTCCTGCATCCGGTAGTTCATCTGCACATTCTTAACCACGAGCGCAATACCCTGTTTTTACAAAAACGTGCCCTCAACAAGGACATACAACCCGGGAAGTGGGACACTGCCGTTGGTGGCCATGTCGACCTCGGCGAAAACATTTTCATTGCCTTGAAACGCGAAGCAAGTGAAGAATTAGGACTCACCGATTTTACACATCATCACATCATATCCTATGTTTTCGAAAGTGAGATTGAACGGGAATTGGTAAATACCTTCTTCACTACTGTGAACCCTGACGACACTGATTTTGTTATTGATAAAAACGAAATTAGCGAAGGTCGTTTTTGGACTTTCGACGAAATCAACAGCAATTTAGGTAAAGGAGTCTTCACTCCCAATTTCGAGCAAGAGTATCAACGAATTCTACCTAAACTTAAAGAGACCGACAATGAACAATAGCATTCTAATACAATACATAATTTTATCGGTCCTACTAATTGCTATAATTGTAATTCTCATTCGCTACATCGCAAAAATTAAGCAATGTAATGATTCTGATGGGGCGTGTGATTGCTGTTCGGCAAAATCTCTTTGCGGAAAATCGAAAAAAAGCAAGTAAGATATTGCAGAATTAAAAAATAAATCCTAACTTTGCACTCGCAAACCAAAACAAGGTTCCTTGGATGAGTGGCTTAGTCAGCGGTCTGCAAAACCGTGTACGGCGGTTCGAATCCGCCAGGAACCTCAAAAGACGATGTTTTTACATCGTCTTTTTTATTTTCCCCCACAATCATTATTTACACTTCATTCACTTAGCATTTTTCGCTTTACTCACAACTTCTCACTTTCATTTCTTATCAATTTATAGCAAAAACACATCTTTTTGCTATCATAACCTCATTTCCCGCTACTTTTCTACATTTTTCATCTATTTCACAACTATTTATTGCCAATAATTGACCGAAAAGTATTACCTTTACGTTCTCATTCTAATATATAATTTATAAGGCAAAAAGACTGATGAAAGTATTTAAATTCGGCGGGACTTCAGTAGGTACAGTTGAAAGCCTAAGTCACGTCAAAAGAATAGTTGAAGAATGTGATGATCAAGTTATAGTAGTAGTTTCTGCTCTTGGAGGCATTACCGACCTTCTAATCAACACAGCACATCAAGCGTCTACCGGCGATATTACATATATGCAGAACTATGCCAAAATCGTTGAACGACATATCAATGTCATCAACGGCATTGTTCCAAAAGAAAAAATTAACGCAGTGAGAACGAAAATCGATATGTTACTCGAAGAATTGGGCAACATCTATCGTGGAGTTTCACTTATCAAGGACCTGTCAAGCCGCACTCTCGACATCATTGTGAGCTATGGGGAACGAATGTCGTCAGCTATCGTTAGCAACATCATCAACGATGCTACACTTTTCGACTCACGAAATTTCATCAAGACCGATACAGTGTTCAACAAACACGTGCTTAATGCCGAACTTTCGGAAAAGCTCATTCACGATACGTTCGACAATTTCACCGGTAAGGTAGCTCTCGTTCCGGGTTTCATTTCTTCCGACACTACGGCTAACGATGTCACAAACCTCGGACGTGGCGGTAGCGACTACACAGCTGCTATTATATGCGCAACTCTCGATGCTACACAGCTTGAAATATGGACCGATGTCGACGGATTTATGACTGCCGACCCTCGCGTAATATCTTCAGCTTACGTTATCGACAAACTAACGTTTATCGAAGCTATGGAGCTTTGTAATTTCGGCGCAAAAGTGGTATATCCGCCTACA
The DNA here is from genome assembly GCA_015061055.1 of Bacteroidales bacterium. Lineage (GTDB taxonomy): Bacteria > Bacteroidota > Bacteroidia > Bacteroidales > Muribaculaceae > RGIG4576. Next base: position 14,392 of record SUXH01000026.1, on the reverse strand, counting down.
ATTTACCCTGTTTTCAAGAAGAACATCCCAATATTAATTAAAAACACTTTCAACAGCTCGGCTCCGGGTACACTCATTTCCGATGTACATGGTTCTGTTGAAGGAAAAGCAATCAAAGGTATATCTTCAATCAATGACACTTGCCTTATCACACTTACAGGTTTTGGTATGGTGGGCGTGATTGGAGTAAACTCTCGTATCTTTGCGGCACTTGCACGCAATGGCATCAGCGTGTTCCTTGTTTCGCAAGCATCATCTGAGCACAACACCTCTTTTGCAGTAAAGAATGGTGATGCCGAAAAAGCCGTAAAAGTGTTGCAAGATGAATTTGCCAACGAACTTCGCACAGGTGAAATCAGCGACATTACTCCCGAAAAGAATCTCGCCACTGTGGCTATCGTAGGCGAAAATATGAAACACACTCCGGGTATTGCCGGTAAGTTGTTCAACACTCTCGGCCGTAATGGGATCAACGTAATTGCTTGTGCTCAAGGGGCTTCCGAAACAAATATTTCTTTCGTTATCGATAGCCGCAGCCTTCGTAAAGCGCTCAACGTGATTCACGACAGCTTCTTCCTATCGGAAACTCAGGTCCTCAACCTCTTTGTTGCAGGTACAGGCAACGTAGGAAGCAACCTGCTTTCTCAAATCAAGCATCAACAAGAAAGCCTGCTGAAAAACAAATCGCTCGAACTACGCATCGTCGGAATCTCAAATTCAAAAAAATGTGTATTCAATCGCGATGGTATAGATATTGAGAACTATCAAGAAGCTCTTGCAAACTCCAACACCATAGCCACTCCTGACACTATAAAGGACAGCATCATCGAAATGAATATATTCAACTCGGTGTTCGTTGACTGTACTGCAAGTGCTGAAATTGCCAATATATACGGCAGCCTTATCGAACACAACGTGAATGTTGTGGCTGCTAATAAAATCGCAGCATCGTCGTGCTACAACAATTATAAATATCTCAAGAACCTTACTCACAAGAAAGGTGTTAAGTTCTTGTTTGAAACCAACGTTGGTGCAGGGTTACCTATCATCAACACCATCAACAGCCTTATTGCCACAGGCGACAAGATTATAAAGATTGAAGCTGTGCTTTCGGGTACTTTAAACTACATCTTCAACACTATCTGCCCCGAAATTCCTCTTAGCAAAGCCATTATGATGGCTAAGGAAGCTGGTTACAGCGAACCCGACCCTCGCATCGACCTTTGTGGAAAGGATGTGGCTCGTAAGATTGTGATTCTTGCACGCGAAGCAGGATATAAGGTTGAGCAAGAAGACGTGGATTGCAACCTATTCATTCCTAACGAATTCTTTGAAGGCTCTATCGACGACTTCTTCAAGAAAGTGGAAAGCATTGATGCTGAATTTGAAGAAAAGCGCAAAAACATTGCTGCCAAGAACGAACATTTCCGTTTCGTGGCCCGTATGGACGAAGGAAAGGTGTCTTTGGGACTTGAATCGGTCGACCAAAACCACCCATTCTACACCCTTGCCGGCAGTAACAATGTGATTCTTATCACCACAGAACGTTACAACGAATATCCTATGGTTATTAAAGGATATGGAGCCGGAGCAGAAGTTACGGCTGCGGGTATCTTCTCCGATATTATCAGTATTGCAAACATAAGATAATAAACAAGCATTTAAGTCGTATGAAATACATTATCATACTTGCCGACGGTATGGCAGACGAACCTATCGAGCAATTAGGCAATAAGACACCGCTTGAAGCTGCTCATAAGCCCAATCTTGATTGGCTTGCAGCTCATTCGCGCATAGGTTTGCTCAGCACCGTTCCACAAGGTTATAGTCCCGGTAGCGAAGTGGCACATCTGGCTCTGTTGGGCTACGACCTTGACCGGGTTTTCGAAGGACGAGGCTCGCTCGAAGCGGCAAGTATGGGCATCGACATCGAACCCGGTGAAATGGCAATGAGATGCAACATCATCTGCATTGAGAACGATAAAATCAAAAACCATTCGGCGGGACACATATCCGACGAAGAAGCTCGTATTCTCATCGAGTTCCTCAACGATAATCTTGCCGATGACAACGTGAAGTTCTTCCCGGGAGTATCCTATCGTCACCTTTTGAAAATCAAAGGGGGCAACAAACACGTACATTGCACTCCTCCTCACGACGTTCCGGGAACTCCTTATAAGGATGTGTTGGTTAAGGCCGACAAACCCGAAGCCGAAGACACTGCACACCTGCTCAATCACTTGATTCTGCGTTCTCAAGAGCTATTGGCTAATCACCCTGTCAACATCAAGCGCATAGCCGAAGGGAAAGACCCTGCCAACAGCATTTGGCCTTGGTCGGCAGGATACAAACCTGCAATGAAAACTCTTAACGAAAAGTTTGGTATCAAGAATGGTGCAGTAATATCGGCAGTCGACTTAATTCGTGGTATTGGCGTATACTGCGGGCTGAAACCTATAATCGTTGAAGGTGCCACCGGACTATGGAACACCAACTACGAAAGCAAAGTGCAAGCTGCAATCGATGCACTCAACAATGGTTGTGACTTTGTTTTTCTACACATCGAAGCAAGCGACGAAGCCGGACACGAAGGCGATTTTAATCTTAAAAAACGCACTATCGAGGATCTTGACTCTCGTGTATGCGCTCCAATTCTCGATGCAGTGAAAAATATGGATGAACCTGTGGCTATTGCAGTATTACCCGATCACCCCACTCCTTGTAACATTCGCACTCATTCTTCTTCGCCGGTGCCATTTTTGATTTACAATCCTAATTGTGCACCCGACGAACTTACCACACTAAGCGAACGCACTGCCGGCAATGGATTCTTCGGCATTTTGAAAGATGATGAATTTATAACTGAATTTTTAAAGAAATAAGATATCTATGAAATATTATAGCACTAACGGAAATTCTCCGAAAGTATCACTACAAACAGCTGTTGTTAAAGGCTTGGCTGCCGATCGTGGTTTATTTATGCCCGAACGCATTCCCACTCTTCCTAAAGCCTTCTTCAACAACATAGGAGAGATGTCGCTACAAGATATGTCGTATGTGGTTGCAAATACCCTTTTCGGTGATGATATCGAAAGCGGCACTCTTAAAAATCTCGTTTACGACACGCTCAATTTCGACATTCCGTTGCGCCACGTTTCAGACAACATTTACAGTCTTGAATTATTCCATGGACCCACACTTGCGTTCAAGGACGTAGGCGCACGCTTTATGGCTCGTATATTAGGACATTTCAACCGTCACAACAACAATGACGCGTTGGTCAACGTTCTCGTAGCCACTTCGGGCGACACAGGTAGTGCTGTTGCTAATGGTTTTCTTGGAGTTCCAGGCGTACGTGTATTCGTGTTATACCCTAAGGGTAAAGTGAGTCGTATTCAAGAAGCACAATTCACCACTCTCGGACAGAACATCACTGCTATCGAAGTAGACGGCACTTTCGACGATTGCCAAGCTCTTGTGAAAAGTGCATTTATGGATAAGGAACTTAATGAGCATATGAAACTCACAAGTGCCAATTCTATCAACGTGGCACGTTTCTTGCCTCAAATGTTCTACTATTTCTATGCCTATGCACAACTTGCTAAGCGTGGACAAGACCTATCCAACATCGTCGTTTCAGTTCCAAGCGGTAACTTCGGAAACATCACTGCCGCTCTCATCGGGAAACGTATGGGGCTGCCAATCAAACGATTCATTGCGGCAAATAATCGTAACGACATTTTCTTAAATTATCTGAACACCGGCGTCTACACTCCTAAACCATCGGTAGCAACCATTGCCAATGCTATGGACGTAGGCGACCCAAGCAATTTCGCACGCGTTCTCGACCTCTACAAGCATTCGCACGAAGCTATCTGCAAGGAAATAAGCGGTTGCAGCTACACCGATGAACAAATTGCCGAAACAATAGCTAAAACTTATAAAGAAACTAACTACTTGCTCGACCCTCATGGTGCAGTAGCTTATCGCAGCCTTGAAGAAGGATTGAATCCCGAAGAAACAGGTGTGTTCATCGAAACAGCTCACCCTGCTAAATTCAAATCCACTGTGGAAGCCATCATAGGCGAAGAAATCGATATTCCCGATCGCCTTGCGGCATTCCTCAACAGCGACAAGCGCACTATTGAGCTTCCTGCATCGATGGACAAGTTCAAAGAATTCTTGATGAGCCTATAAATGAGATAGTTATGGAGGTTGTGTACGAAGATAATCACATAATTATAGTAAATAAGGCGCCAGGCGAAATAGTTCAAGGCGACAAAACGGGCGACAAGCCCCTTTCCGAAATCGTAAAAGATTGGATTAAAGAGAAATACGCCAAGCCGGGTAACGTGTTCTGTGGCGTAACTCATCGTCTTGACCGCCCTGTTGCAGGGCTCGTAGTCTTCGCCAAAACGAGCAAAGCCCTATCGCGAATGAACGAGATGTTTCGCGAAGGCAAGGTCGACAAGACCTATTGGGCTATCACTAAGGAATGTCCTCCACGCGAAGAAGACACGCTCACGCACTACATCACATCGGTGGAGCGAAACAACAAATCGTATGCGTGGAATGTAGAGAAAAAAGGCTCTTTGAAGTCGATACTAAAGTACAAACTCCTTGCCAAGAGCGACAACTACAACCTGCTTGAAATCAACCTGCTCACAGGTCGCAAACATCAAATTCGAGTGCAACTCTCCGCTATCGGCTGCCCTATTAAGGGCGATTTGAAATATGGCGCTAAGCGAAGCAACCCCGATGGTAGCATTTCGTTGCTTGCTCGTCGCATCAAGTTCATTCACCCGGTATCGGGCAAAGAGGTCGACGTAACAGCACCACTACCCAACGACAGCCTTTGGCAAGCATTCGACACACTTCTAAAAAAGTAAAACACTCCTAACGGCATAATATTTTATGAGGCTTTTTAAAAATCGGCCTCATATTTTTTTGTATTGGTTTTTTCTTATTATTTTTGCATAGAATACAAAGAAAGTGCATTTACTCTCTCTTCGTGTTCCTAAATTAGTACTTTTGCTTTATTAACAGATGTATTGAATATTACTTATAAGGGAGATAACGTGGAATGTTTGATAGAATCATTACCAATTCTTGGCACATGGCAAAATGGTGACATCGTGTGGTGTGAAAGTGATGATTCCCAAATATGTTATACAAAACGTGGGGTATCATGGTATCAAGTTAGTACTATTAAAACAAATGACAGCATCTTAAGAATTGAGTAATATTTTGAGTTATATATTTCATTTAAGGAGGCATTTTATGGGTAAAATAAGTAATAAAATTAGGTTGACTTTGTTAGCGGTAGTTCTTCTGCTGTCGATTGATGTCTTAGCATTCGATTATTATTATTCATACGAGGAAAATGGAATATATTATTATATATGCGATCAAGGTGAAGTTGCTGTAGTTGTTGGTCTCTCTCCTGGTGAAAATGTGCCAAACAGGGCTTATTCTGAAGGCGATATTGTGATTCCCGAATTCACAAAGCTTAATCATAGAGTTGTTGCTATTTACGAAGAAGCCTTAAGACTTGCTACCAGTGTAGAGTTGCCTAAATCGATAAGAAAAATTGATAAAAATGCATTTGCCGGGAGCAAAATCAAGTCGATTAAGATACCTAAGTATGTTTCAGATATTGCTGAAACAGCTTTCTCCAATTGTGTTAATTTGGAAAATATCGAAGTTGATTCGGAAAATTTATATTACGATTCACGTGATGATTGCAATGGGTTGATAAGGAAATCAGATAATAAGTTGATGTTTATGGGTAATAAATCATCTGTCATACCCAATTCTGTTGAAATCATAGGTGATGACGTGTTTAAGAATAGGACAAATATAACAAGTATAGATTTGCCTAATAATTTAAAAAGTATAGGAAAGTATGCATTCTATGGTTGTAGTGAATTGACTAAACTTGTATTGCCCGAAACATTAAGAGAGGTGTGTGGATATGCATTCTATGGTTGTAGTGGATTGACCGAACTTATATTGCCCGAAACATTAAGAGTGGTAGGTGAATATGCATTCTATGGTACCACAAATATTACAAAAGAGATGGTAGTGCCTAAGAACTTAAAGAGTATTGGTACTTACGCATTTAGTCGAAATAGTGGTATAAAAGAATTACTGTTTACTGATAGTTTGGAGGTGTTAGAACGTGATGCTTTTGCTGAATGTCCAAACTTGGAGAATGTTGTTTTCACTACTAATGTCGACTCAATTTCATATGATGATTGTGTTCTCAAATCATATAAAATTTGCATATATTTCACTTCCTGTCCAAAATTAAAATACGTACGCCTTTCTAAAGTTAACTCTTTTCATAGATGTTGGGGGTTTATTGGATGTGAAAATCTTGAGAAATTTGAAATTGAATCAGGTAATCCTGTAATCGAATATAATAGTGATTGTCATGTGGTTATTAGATATCATGTTTCGAGCTTTGTTATGGATGGGAAACTGATGTATGATAGTGAGCCTCATCCCATTATAAGTTATGGGGATAAACGATCAAGTATCCCCAAAGATGATAGAATTGACAGAATTGGTAATCATACATTTTGGGGAGATCTTAAAGAAATAACAATACCCGAAAATATTAAATACATAGAAGAAGATGCATTTACAGAATGTAATAAGATTACAGATTTGTATATGTGTTCTGTTATCCCACCAGATATAAATGTTTATTATGAAAGCTATAATATTTCAGACAATCCAAGCTTTAAGTACCCTAAACAAATAACTGTTCATGTACCTAAGGGATCTTTGGATAATTATATCTATATGAAAAAAGACTGGACTAAGATATTTAAGAAAGTTGTGGAATGGGAGCCATCTGGAATTGACAATATCGAGATTGAAGAATGTGTGAACGATCCAGTGGTATATTATAATATGCAAGGGGTGAAGGTCGACAACCCACAAAATGGCATCTTCATTAAAAAACAAGGTGCCAAAACCACAAAAGTGCTGATGTAATCACAAAATAAACTACACTGAAAAATATATGGGGCTGATTGTGCAAAAATCGGCCTCATATTTTTTTTGTATTGGTTTTTCTTATTATTTTTGCATAGAATACAAAGAAAGTGCATTTACACTCTCTTCGTGTTCCTAAAAATGATTTTTAATATATAAAACATCTTTATAAACAAACTACTATGGCAGCAACTCCAGAGTTTAAGTATCAGCACCCTTTCCCATTGGGAGAAGACAAAACTGAATACTATTTGCTCACTAAGGACTATGTGAGCGTGAGTGAATTTGAAGGCACTCCTGTGCTTAAAGTGGCTAAAGAAGGTTTGACTCTTATGGCAAACCAAGCATTCCGCGATGTATCGTTCTTGCTTCGTCGCTCTCACAACGAATGCGTGGCTAAGATTCTTACCGACCCGGAAGCAAGCGACAACGACAAATACGTAGCGCTCAACTTCCTTCGCAATGCCGAAATAGCAGCTAAGGGAAAACTTCCTCTTTGCCAAGACACAGGTACTGCTATTATCCATGGTGAAAAAGGTCAACAAGTGTGGACAGGCTACTGCGACGAAGAAGCGCTTTCGCTTGGTGTGTTCAAAACTTACACTGAAGAAAACCTTCGCTACTCGCAAAATGCACCTCTTAACATGTACGACGAAGTGAACACTAAGTGCAACCTTCCTGCTCAAATCGACCTTGAAGCCACTGAAGGTATGGAATACAAGTTCCTTTGCGTTACTAAGGGCGGTGGCTCGGCTAACAAGACTTACCTTTACCAAGAAACTAAGGCTATCCTTAACCCTTCTACTCTTGTTCCTTTCTTGGTAGAAAAGATGAAGACTCTTGGCACTGCTGCTTGTCCTCCTTATCACGTAGCATTCGTTATCGGTGGTACATCTGCCGAAAAGAATTTGCTTACTGTGAAACTTGCTTCTACTCACTACTACGACGAACTTCCTACTACAGGCAACGAAGGTGGTCGTGCATTCCGCGATGTAGAACTTGAAAAGCAACTTCTTGAAGAAGCTTATAAGATTGGTCTTGGAGCACAATTCGGAGGTAAGTATTTCGCACACGACATTCGCGTGATACGTCTTCCTCGTCATGGTGCATCTTGTCCGGTTGGTATGGGTGTCAGCTGTTCAGCCGACCGCAACATCAAGTGTAAGATCAACAAAGATGGTATTTGGATTGAAAAACTTGACGATAACCCAACCGAATTGATTCCTGAAGAACTTCGCGAAGCAGGCGAAGGCGGTGGCGTTCAAATCGACCTTAACCGTCCGATGAACGAAGTGCTTGCCGACCTTGACAAGTATCCGGTGTCTACTCGCCTATCGTTGAACGGTACTATCATCGTGGGTCGCGACATCGCACACGCTAAGTTGAAAGAACGTCTCGACAATGGCGAAGAACTTCCACAATACATCAAGGATCACCCTATCTACTACGCCGGTCCTGCTAAGACTCCTGCTGGTATGGCTTGTGGTTCTATGGGACCTACTACAGCCGGTCGTATGGACTCTTACGTTGACCTGTTCCAAGCCAACGGCGGCAGTATGATTATGCTTGCTAAGGGTAACCGCAGCCAAGCTGTAACCGATGCTTGTAAAAAGCATGGAGGTTTCTACCTTGGCAGTATCGGTGGACCTGCTGCAATCCTTGCTCAAAACAACATCAAGAGCATCGAATGCGTAGAATATCCCGAACTTGGTATGGAAGCTATCTGGAAGATTGAAGTTGAAAACTTCCCTGCATTCATCCTTGTAGATAATAAGGGCAACGACTTCTTCACACAAATCAAGCAAAGCCCTTGTCCTTGCAAGAAGTAATCGATTAAGATAATCTTAATATACGAAAAAGGATTGCACCCCACCGGTGTAATCCTTTTTTTACTGTTAACCTCGCCCTACCGACACCTACGTAGAATACGTTGCGCTAAATATTTTGCCGACACATTACCACCATTCCACCTCACCATTAATATACCTAAATGGGCGAAATCCTATACGCTTTGTGTTATTGGTTGGTCGTATAGCCAATAAAGCCCCTTTAGGAACATTTTCAAAAGAAATAAACTCCTTTCCTACCTTTTTATCTATATGTTTCCATTTCCCATTCCAATAACACAACTCATACTCCACTCCTTCACTAAACCCACTGCTTAAATAAGGACAAAAGCGCACTTCCTTAAGTTGATAACTTCCACCTAAGTCAAATTCAATGCAATCACTATCAAGTTCACAGCTATAACCGGTCGACGAACTTTCGTCCAATAAAAACGAAGCCTTTTCACCATTCTCAGATACCGGCAACAAAGTTTTTATTCTTACATTTTTTATTTTCTCTATACCGTTTTCAGTTAAAGTAAAAAACTCTATGCGTCCTAAAGCCACTTTTTTGTGTGGTAATAGCATTTTCACACTCCTTGTTGGTCTATCACATTTTGATTCTACTTTTACAGTGTTTAGTTCCAATCCTTTAGGGAATTTGCATATTGTATCATTATCATCACTCAACAAAACTGTACCACTTATATCTTCAAAAAACGTTTTTGTTTTCACAAACGCTAAAGCTCCCGAAAAATGGCTGACAACAATACTTTCTGTTTCTTTTTTTGGCTCAATATATTCTATTTTGCCACTCTTATTCACAATAATAGGATCTCCACATGGTAACATCACCCCATTTTTGCAATACATCGGAAGATATAGCACTTCTTTCCCCATTTCCAAGAATACAGCCCTCCCATTTTGTACCTTTCCCCATTGAACAGGAGACCAACTGCCATAGTTAAGCACGCACAGATAAACGTATCTCACCGATTTATCTAAATTCTCAAAATCAAGTGTTACATCTGTTGTTTCAAAATACTCTTTCGACACATCTTTCTTACGTTCGTTCTTAAAGAAAACAGGAATGTTTGCAATATCCTCGTTCTCGTCAGCCATTGGTCCTTCTATGTATCTTCTATAGGTGTGGCGATACACTTTAGGCAATCGATAACGCCCCCACACGCTATCACACTCCTTATTATTGTAAATTCGCTTGTATTTCCAACGATCATTGTCCCAAAAGGATTCAAATGCGTAAGATTCCCCATTTTTTATAACTACATTCCACGTGTGAGAATTATTCCGATTGCCCCACGCAGGGACAAAATCGGTTGCAGAAGCCATACCAAGCGACGATAATAAAATGGTATTAAACCAACAACGTTGTTCACACAACCCATGCCGTAATCGTTCCATAGCGAGCGGACTTAATACCGGTATACTCATTCCGGCAAAACCTGAATGAGTTATGTGGCTATACTCACACATCAAGCTATCCACTTCAGCGGTTAATTCCTTGTTTTCATTTTCAAAGAATCGACCTTTATGCCGTTCCCAAAACTCGTGCCTTGCACTTTCTGCTATCAGTCCGTTTCTATGTCTGTAGGGTAATATATATTCACAAAACTCATCAAATGAACATAATCGAGAATACACATTCTTTTGCCACGCCTCAAAAGCGAGTTCTATTTCATTTATCAAATATTCCGACGATATATTTTGCAAATCCATCACTGCCGGGTAATCCAATTTGGCTCTATTCTTTTCACTATAATCTGCCCATAGGCTATCCACTTGCCTATCCCACACATCCATTTTTCCATAATCAAAAATGTGTGTTAATGAGTCATAGCTATGCACACGCATCAAGGAATCATATTTGTTATAAAAATCATCGCAAGCAGTTTCTATCTTGCTATCATAGCCGTATGCACCCACCATATTCACTATAAGAAATCTCGCAGCCTCATATTTCAGTTTATCATTCTGATAATGACTTAACACTTTTTCCAATTCTACACGATTCTTTCCCGATTGTAGTAATGCTTCTTCCAATTCCACATCACCACTGCAACCCGACGACATCAATACAATCAGTATAATAACATATACTATTCTATTCATACCCCATGTGCTTTAATAATTCGCATGGCTTCTATCTTCATTCGTTCACTCTCGCTTGTTTCCTTTTTCAAAGGCATATCGAGCATATATTGAGCTGTTTCAATAGCTTTCACATCTTGGTTACTCAATTTATATAATTTCATCAGTTTATATTGAGGTGTAATATATGCAGGCAACATATAAGAAACCATTTTATAACAAAGCTCTGCATTATCATATTCCGCTGTTTTTTCATAGCATTTTCCAAGGTCATAATACACTTCGGGCGAGGCTTGAAGTTCTCGCATTCTATCCAGGATGGGGATAGCCTCAGCATAATTGCCTGTTTCATATAATAGTCTGCCATACCTCGACACAAGCATTGGTTCATTTTTAATGTTATGAAAATTGGATTTCACATATTCCTTTTCACTTATCTTCCAACAATATTCTTTCAGTGCATCATCAAATCTTTTAAATTCCCACCACTTCACACCTGCCACACTCAATAAGGCAACCACCATTATCACTGTTATGTATTTAGCGCATCTATATCGCAAATATAATATAGTTTTCCCCTTTTCCATTGCAAGCAGTAAGGTAAATATGGTAAGTGTTACAATATTTGAGAAAGGATAGGAGAACATCCCAAATACAAGTATACACATCACGCCCACCGAGGGTGTACCACCTATTCCATTGCAAGCAAAATAAGTCACCACCACACTCAAAAACAATATTACCCCAATCACTCCATAAGAACAAAGTATATCCAACAATTCATTAAAAGCATAATTATTGTTTGCTGTGATAATACGTTCTTTTTCTGTTCCTCCATTTTGAAAATAATCGGCTTGATAGTGCATATATTCTCGTCGCACTGCATCAGTTCCCGCTCCTGTTAATGTGTTTTCCTTTGATATATTACCACACACTTTCCATATCAGCACGCGAGCGTCTGCCGACACCGGTTTATGGTTGTAGAGCGGAATAGCAACCCATATCGCCATCACTCCTACCACTACCATTTTCCAAAAGGTCTTAAGCCTCCATTCCCTCAGCAATATTATTATCACACCAATGCCAAATGCAACCCACGATGCACGTGAATCGGATAATATCAAAACAGGAAGCATATATGCTATACACACCACTAGCACCCAACGTACAGCATTTGATTTTAATTTCAATTCACTCACTGCTACAGCAATTGACACAGCTACGATACAACCAAGCAATGCTGGATTACTGAAACTGCCCGTACAAGCAAATGCACTGTGGTTAGAGTTTAGAACGCCCGCAAGTTGAAGATAAGCAATTGTGCTCTGCACCACTCCACACAGCAATATCCCCATTAATACAGCCTTCGTTGCTCGGTCGCAATAGAGACGTACTAACATATAAGCCGAAGTTGTCAACAAATACTGCATACATCGCCCTGCTGTTATGCTGTCACTGCTTATGTCTCTGGTTATCACATACACACCGAATATAACTAATATTACATCCGTTAGGCTTATTCTTAATGCTCTTTTTCTACGCGTTATCACCACTGACAGCAGTACACAGCATATCAATGTAGGTACTATCAACGATAAATCACCGAAACCGGCTATCTTTCCCATAAAAGGAAAGATAGCTACGATCCCGGCAATAATTATATTATACTTATTCTTCAACACTATTATGGCAAAAAACATCTTAAATTAGAAGGTATAACTCCACTTGAACGTTCCAAATCTGTAATAGGAGTAGGCCTGTCATAGCTGGATTTATATATTCCAAATTTACTAAAATGTTCATATCCGGCAGAAGCATACCAAGGATACGACTTACCATTTATTTTCTTGTTATACACTTTACCTTTTACTTTATTTTCTATATTGCTCACTATCATGCCATTTTTATAAACCTTGCCTTTCAAAAAACAGCCTTCTATACTTGACTCCATATAAACTCCACTAAATGCCGACTTGTCTACACTCTCCCACACTTTCGTTTCTATTACACACTCATATTCGTCATCTTTTTTACATTCCACTATCATTCTTGACCTAACAAGACCTGAAGGCGTTTCGGCATAGGTGGGCACTATTAAATTAGCTTTCTTTTTCTCTTGACTAAAATATGCTTCAATCCAATTTGGATATGACTTTATAATAGCACTATCCCCCAACATTATACTCAATTCTTGTGGTAGTATCACTGCGCTATCATTTTCGGCCAGTAGTTCCAAAGTGAGGCTCAATATTTTACATTGGTTTTCGTTTAGTTGAGCCAATGAATCACCATCAAACAAATTTGTAATTTGATTCTTTTCACCTGCTGAAGTTACACTCCAATATATCAGTGCTGTCATTATTAATAAAAGCCATCTTCTTGACATAGTCTTAAGTTTTTAAATTTAACATAAAGATAATCACTATTTATTGATTTAACAAATATGGATTTGGCAATTCCTGTGGTACACCCTCTATTACGATATTTTCATAATTGTTAAAATAATCCTTCTCTACTGCATACAAACTATTATTTTAAACCCAATGCCGTTTTTCTTAGTATGTCTCTATATATATTATCATCAATAGTACTATAACGCCAATCTGGAGCCTTAATGCTTGTGTGAAATATACGGAATTTATTTAAATCTTGGCTATAATTTGACTCATAACTACAATCTACTACTCCAAAAGAACTTGCCACTCCAGTTGCCTGACCTTTTAATACACCATTCTCATAAACAGAAGTCATTAGCATTATACCATTAAGATTAGAGTCGATATCAATATTTAAAGTAATAGTATCACTTAGCTGATAACATATTTGAGTGGTTACAACTCTACAAAAGGTGTATTTATCGGCTTCTAATATTTTTAACTCCGATAATATTTCACCTTTAGGAGTAGTCGCCTTTAAGGGAATTATCAATGATGTTTCAAAAACTGTATCTGACAAGAAATAAGCCTCGTCCAACAATGGAGTAGCGATGTATGGTTCTGGCGCAACAGTATCACCTATTAGCGCATTTACTTCAAGTGGCAATGTAATTTTATTTTCTTGGGCTTTCAATATCTTTTTTGCGTATCGCAAAGTGTTCTCCTGCTCACTACTTAGGTTCTCTGATTTTATCGGAGTTACACCATGAGCCATTATATTAAACACACTTATAAGCGCTATTAATATTGATAAAAATCTACCTCTTACCATAGTCTTAAGTTTTTAAATTTAACATATAGATAATCACTATTTATTGATTTAACAAATAAGGATTTGGTAATTCCTGTGGTACACCCTCTATTACGATATAGCAGACTTAACGTTTTTGTTTTCATTGTTTTAATTTTTATTATTTAGTTTTTATTTTATTTCTTCTTGTAAATATCCTTCGTAGACGATGCCGTCAGCAGTTTCAAGAATAATAAGGTTACATTCCTTGTCGCAGAACACTCTGT
>SUXH01000025.1 GCA_015061055.1 Bacteroidales bacterium | reverse complement strand
TTTCAGAGTCTGTAATATCGCAGTTGTATAAACTAAATTTGGCAGAAGGTACTCCTCTTGCACTTGCAAGGGATATATTCATTTTCAGTTATTGTACCCGTGGAATGGCATTCGTGGATATTGCATATCTGAAGAAAGAGAATATCCAAAACGGAGTGATATGTTATGCTCGCCGCAAAACGGGACAATTATTGAGTGTGCGTATAGAGCCGAGCATACAACGCATTATTGACCAGTATTCATCGGCATTATCGCCTTATGTTTTCCCGATACTGACATCTACGGAAACAAAGCAGGCATACGAGGAGTATCAAGTGGCCATCAACAATCATAATCGCTTATTAAGACGACTATCCAAGATGTTACCTGCGGGTTGTAAATTGACATCATACACCTCCCGCCATAGTTGGGCTACCGCTGCGAGAAACCACAATGTGCCAATTTCTGTCATCAGTGCAGGTATGGGACACACATCTGAACAGACAACGCAGATTTATCTAACAATGTTGGAAAACTCAGTGATAGATGATGCCAATCAAGGACTTATTAGGTCATTATTGGAGTAGTTCCACAAAAGAACTATGCACCGTTTGCAAAATTACTAAAAAATGCTTAATGAATAGCAAAAATAGGCGATTATTTTTCCTTCTTCAAGAAATTAAATAATAGTACCAAATAAATTTATATTCAATGAATTATGATAATCCCATCACTTTATCAGGACAAACTATGCAAATTATTTTTGTTTGTAAATTTTTATAAATCAGTAGGCTATGATTAAAAATGTTATGAAAATGTCAGTTATTTATTTTGCATTACATTTTTAATCAAGGTCTTACATTGCAATTATAGTTCTTTTGTGGAACTATTCCTAAAAATAAACTCTATTTACTATGAACAAGATAGCGGTAGAGAGCGATGTTAGCAAAGAGAGAACTTCGTTTGTCAATGGGACAAACGACCGCGAAGCGTACCCAAAACGCTGGGTTGCGGCTCTTGTTCATACTAATTGTGAAAAGAAAGTTGCGACAAAACTAGAGAAACTTGGAATAGAAAATTATGTAGCGATTCAAAAGGAAGAACACCAATGGAGTGACCGCAAGAAAAAGATAGATAGGATTGTAATTCCTATGGTTGTTTTTGTTCGTCTCGCTAAAAATGAAGAAGATGAATTTCGTCGATTGCCGTTCATAATGAAATTTATTTCCTATCCTGGAGCAAATGAATTAGCTACGCCAATACCTGATAATCAAATCGAGCAGTTGCGATTTCTATTAAATAAATCAGAATCACCTGTTGCTTTTTGTTCTCAAGTTGAAGTTGGAGATGCTATAAGAATTATTGATGGCTCTCTTAAAGGTCTTACTGGGTATTGTTGTGGTATTAGCAATTCAGAAATAGCCATATATATAGACTTGTTAGGTTTTGCAACCGTCCACGTGCATAGAGGTAATATAGAAAAAATCAAACCATAAAATTCATATATCATTATAAGATTTATGGAACTTTCTAGAATAGTAAAAAGTTTATTTCAATTCATATCACCGTCTGGGAACGAAGAAACAATTGCTAAGACGTTGAAAGAGTATGTGGTAAATTATGTGGATTCCATATATCAGGATGCAATAGGAAATCTCATATGTACTAAATATAGTAAAGACCCCCAAACAAATAAAACCATAATGTTTGTAGCTCATATGGATGAAATCGGTTTGATGGTTACATACATTGAGGAGTCTGGATATATCCGTTTCACACGTATAGGAGGTGTCGATTTAATGTTGCTTAAAGGACGCAATGTTAAAATTGTTCATGGAGATGCAGAAATATTAGGAGTAATAGGTACTACACCTATTCATATGAGGCGCAATGGCAACAACAAGGATTTAGAAGAATCTGATTTGTGGATTGACATAGGTATTACAGATAAAGAAGAAGTTGAGAAGTTGATTTCAATCGGAGATTGTATTGTAATAGATGCTCCACTTGTGGAATTACCCAATCAGTTAATTTCAAGTCGAGCTTGCGACAATAAAGCTGGTGTAGTGTCTCTCATAAGAATGCTAGACCTCGTTAAAGACGATGCCGTTGGAAATAATATTGTTCTGGTCTTTTCGGCTCAAGAAGAAGTAGGATTACGTGGAGCAAAAACTGCGACATATTCCGCATCTCCTGATGTATGTATCGCTGTTGATGTAGCTCATGCCACAGACTATCCGACTGTAAATAAATCGAAATATGGAGATGTACGAATTGGAAAAGGTCCAGTTATTCCAGTTGGATCAGACCTTACCCCTTACATACAAAAAGAATTAAAAAATATTTCTCAAAATTTAGGGCTTGATTATCAATTGGTAGCACTATCAGGATGCTCAGGCACAGATGCCAATGCAGCGCAAGTGACAATGGCTGGATGTGCTACTGGATTAATATCAATTCCTTGTAGATATATGCACTCACCAGTGGAAGTTGTTTCGTTATCCGATATTGAGAATGTTGCTCAAATATTAGCAGAATTTTGCAGGAAAAAATAAATTCTAATGATAATGGACTTGACTAAATTAATATTTAAAAGAGAACAACTCAGATTAGCATTGGCTAATGTAACAGAGTGTTTTAAGGACGCATATCGTTACAACTATGGATGCGAAGGAGATTGCTCTGGTACAGGGCAAGGTGGTTGTGATGATAGTTGCTATGGTTGTTGCTCGGACACATGTGCAGGAGACTGTTATGGAACATGTGAAGGAAATTGTGAGGGCAATTGCGTTGAGCAATGCGATGGTGGTGCAGGATATTAATAAGCATTTTAAAATATTTAGGGGGAATATATTGTATCAACTGCTATAATGAAATACTCGCAATTTAATATTATTACTAACTTAGACGACGGCACTAATGCCGTCTATAATTCATTATCTCGTAAATACATTTTACAAGCAGAAAATAGTTACGAGGATATTAATATAGACAAACATAGTAGCAGTCATGATTGTGGGATATTAGTGAATGATAATTGTGATGAAATATCACAGTTGATATCATTAATACAAAAAGAGGTAAATGACGGGGAACAATCATTAACTATTTTGCCCACCACAAATTGTAATGCCAGATGTTGGTACTGTTATGAAAAAGGCATAGAGTATTTTGATATGTCTCAAGACATAATAGATAACACAATTCAGTTCATTAAGGGACAATTTCAAACAGAACGCGAATTATCTATTAATTGGTTTGGTGGAGAGCCATTAATGCATTTTGATGCAATAAAGCAAATTACGGTGGCTGCTAAAGTTGCAGGTTTCACACTGAATACTTGCATAACAACAAATGGTTCATTAATAAACCCTGAACTAATAAGTCTACTCAAAGAGAACTATAAAGATATATCTATGAGCATCACAATTGATGCGATAGGAGAAAATTATGGTATAGTCAAGCGATTCGTCAATTTCCCATCAGAACAAGCATATGATAGACTAATAAATAATATCAGATCTGTGTTATCTGCTGGAATTAGAGTCCTTCTTAGAATCAACTTTAAGGATTTTGAAAAAGCCAAGAACATATATTCTCATTTAGAAATGCTGTTTGCTGATTTTCCAAAATCTCTATATTACATTTATTATGCTCCTATTTGGAATAAAAATAGAGGGCATTCGTTAGAGGAAACATTGGAATATATTGATTCTATGAGAAATGGATACGACATTAATATATTGGCTAATCCATACATTGATAATGTATTTATTCATCATATTGCGAACGAACGAAAAATTGCTTATTGCACTGCAATGAACAGGCATCATTATGTTGTCAATGCAGATGGCTCATTGTATAGATGCCATTGCTTGGTTTCTGACAATAAATATGCTTGTGGAAATGTAAAAGATGGAATCAATCCTTCTGCTCTGGGCTACCAGATGTTTGAGCCCAATATAAAAGCTGAACAATGTAATTCATGTTCAAATCTTCCGATATGTGTAGTAAAATGTAAAGCCAGGGATATCATATATGGCGATGATGTCATTTGTCATAATACAAAAACTATAATAGACTCTGTGATAAAACTAAAGATCGAACAAAAAGAAAAACGGAGATGCCGAAAGCCGTAAAGTGGAGGCAAACAAACAATTGTACAATTATGTTTGATTTATTAAAACTTATTCAAAAAAAAGAGGAGCTTCAATTAGCTTTCTCGGGCAGTATCGGAGATTATTCCGGTAGTTTCCGAGATTGTTATGGTTGTGAAAGTGATTGCTCTGGACGATGCTCGGGCGGGTGTGAAGACACTTGCGAAGGAGCTTGCTATGGCTGCGGAGACTGCGGTAGCAACTAAATTATTGCGGGGAGAACCAGTCGCTATTCGAGCAAGGTTCTCCCTTTCCCACATAATGTTAACGACAAATAAAATAATATAGCGATGCCAGATAAGAAAACCTTGACGAGAAGTATATACATAACCACTAATTTAACTTGTAACTTGCGCTGCATATATTGCTATGAGCAAGATAAAACATCAAAAATCACTTTTGATCTTGAACAAGCAAAAAACACATTGCAAGAAATCCTCTCAGTTAAAACAGATAAAGGCACACTTGTAAATTTCCATGGTGGTGAGCCATTCTTGTCATATGCAAAGATTAAAGAGTTGTGTGAGTGGGCGTGGGCACAAAACTTCCCTGAAACATTTAAGTTTTTTGCTACATCTAATGGCACGCTCATACATGGCGAAATACAAGACTGGTTATATAAAAATCGAAATAGATTTGTTGTTGGTCTAAGTCTTGATGGAACCAAAGAGATGCAAAATATAAATAGGAGCAACTCTTTTGACTTAATTGATTTGGACTTCTTCATTAAAACATGGCCCAAACAAGGTGTAAAAATGACAATAAGCCCTAAAACAATTCATAGTTTGGCTGATGGTCTAATATTTATACACGAAACGGGATTTAAAGATGTTCGTGCCAACCTTGCCGAAATGATTGACTGGTCAGATCCCTTATACATGGAAATATATAAAAGGGAGTTGGAAAAACTATCAGAATATTATCTATTACATCCTGAAATAGAAAAATGTTCCTTATTTTCTATATATTTTGCAGGTCTTGTTAATAAAGACGTACGTAAATGGTGTGGTGCAGGAACAGAAATGGAAGCTATAGATGTTGATGGAAGGAAATACCCATGTCATCTATTTTTTGAGTCTGTTTGTGGCAAAGAAAAATCAGAGAAAGCCGCTGCGATAGACTTTACAGATCCTAACCAGTACACCTCAGAACATTGTCGTTCTTGTCAACTGCTACCAATATGCCCTACTTGTTATGGCTCAAATTATGTTGCAAGAGGCGATATTGCAGCAAGAGATTTATCGCTATGTGAACTACATAAAATTAGATTTGCAGAGGTTGCCAAATACGAGTATAACAGAATTGTAAATGATCCAACTGATATTACAACTCTTTCAAACGAAGAAAAGTATAAAAGAATGCGAACACTTGAAGGTATCGAAAAATTGGCAACAATTTTAGAACTGAAATAATTTTGAAGAATATGATGCATTTTTCCTTTCGGCACACTTCATTAGTGGATATAGATTTTTATACTGAATGTTTTTTTAACGATGAATTTCAGTATATGCTATATCATAATGACCCAATAAATGTGAGTAACTTAGAACGATATATAGCAGATAATGGCAAAGATATAAAGTTCATAGGATCAATTATGGATGAAGACGGAATTCTTAAAGATGTTGGATTCGCACATTTTTATTATAAGGAGGAGAATGCGTATACATATGTTGGAGGAGTACACCCTAAGTACTTTAATCATGGTTATGGCGTGTATGCATCAATAGCAATGCTTTCGCTCATATATGATTTAATGCCCAATATCAAAATTTCAACAGGTATATATAAGCATAACCGACGTTCTTTAAAGGCAGATCTGGCTATCGGTTTTACTATAACTCGCGAAACCGATGAAAAATGGTTGTTAGAACTGACTAAAGAAGGTTTTAATAATGATTTTGTTCGCAAAGTAAAACTTAAAATAAAATATCAACTATCCAGTATTCAACAACTATGACAACTACCATATTCGGGGCTTACATCTATGATAGGTAAAAAATGAATACTGCATATATTAAATTAATGTTATGATAAAAACTTTATTTAGAAAGATAGGGGATTTGCTTCTTCCGAATAATGATGAAGATATAAATGCATCAATGGATGGGGTTTTGTCTGATGGGAAAATCGCACCTCGTCAGAGAATTTTAAATAAGCTCAAAGAGCAATTCTTAATAGAAATGAGAAATGAAACAACTACGGAGAGTCTGTTGTATCATACATCATTTACAGTTTATATTAGAGAAGAAGAATATGAGCGTTTGTCACCGAGCTTTGCACAAACCGTTCGTGATGCGGTAAATGTATTTGTGAGAGAATTGCGCAAAATTGTCAAAAGATACCCTAATTACCAAAATCATTCAAAATATTGGGAGATGCAACTCGTCGCTATCCCTAGGGATGCTGAAATTGATGGTATAAATACAGAGATACTAGATGATAATTTAACAATCATTAAGTCAAAATTATTTGCAGTCAATAATTATGACTCAAGATTTCAGGAAGAGGAACACTGTGTAACAACAATTCACACGAAAGATTCATCGAGACGAATGCCTGATGCTTTAAATCTTAAAGCGATAAATGAGTTAACTGAACTTGCTAAGGATCGATATAGAGTTGAGTTCAATTTAAGCGATTTGTTGGACGATGCTCCAAAAAGCGAAGCAGAACGTAAAGGTAGTAAGATAGAGGTAAATGCAACACTGCACATTGTAGACGGAGATTTCATATCTGATGAATTTAAATATCGAGTTTATAATATGACTGGTGATAAACTTTATGTGTCAGGAAAAAATGGTTCTGTATCTAGTTCTGTAGATGAAATTCATATTAATGATGAAAACATATTAAATCCTACATTATTAATATCGCGGAACATAACAAATGGTTATTTTACTCTGAAAACATATGGGGATGTTAAATTAGGTGGTAAAAAAGTTGAAAACGATATAGAGGTGATATTACCTCATAATTCAAGTATCATAATTAATGATGAATATCAAATAGATTTCAAAACAAGATGATTATGAATCTTATTTTTATAGTTGGCCTATGTTGTCTAATAGGGTATTTGTTTTATTGTCATTTTAAAACTCTGCCCAAATGAGTAAAATTAGGTTCGATGGGTGTTGTTATGGGGAAACCAATCAAGGCAAGGTTCGTACAAACAACGAGGATACATACATTTGTCAGTTTATATGGGATGATAGCCATATAGTATGTGCAGCTATTGATGGATTGGGGGGATACGAAGGTGGAGAGATAGCAGCTGAGATTGCCCGTAGCACAATAATCAAGCATTTGGAAGAATTTAGAGCAAAAGGAATAACGGAGATTCTTAAGGATGCTGTCATTGAGGCTAATAACGAAATTATTCGCCAACGTAAGGCATATCCTAAATCAACACAAATGGGATGCGTTGCATCCATAGGATTGATAGATTTAGAGAATGGTGTAATTGCTATAGCTCATGTCGGAGACTCTCGTATATATCGATACACCGATGGAGAATTGAAAAAACTCACCCATGATCACTCACTGGTTGGTTATCGTGAAGAAATTGGTGAAATGTCAGAAGGGGATGCCATGCGTCACCCTCAAAGAAATGTCATAGATAAATTTATTGGTGAGCAATATTTGTCATTAGACTCCTCAAATTACATAGAAATTTCTGTTTGGCCAATAATAAGAGACACACAATACTTATTCTGTTCTGATGGTTTAACCGATTTGGTGACAAGTCAACAAATAATTGATATACTTTCATTAAATTCATCTATTGAAGATAAAGTAAAAATGCTTATAGCATCGGCTAATGATGCTGGCGGAAGGGATAATATTACTGTTGTAATTGCCAATTTAAGAACCAATGCAAGAGGGAATGCACATGTAGAAGATTTTGAGTATTCTAACAAAATAACCAAGAATAAAAAGTTTAATATTTGCCCTATTCTTTCAGGTATCTGCGGATTTATAATAGGAATAGTAATATCACAGATGTATAACATGTATAAGGCGGACTGTAAGTTGGAACACCCCATTCACTCTAATATTGACATGCAGTTAGACAATAGTGAATTTGGCTCACATTCTACATCAATAGATGATTCTACATTTCTATTTACGCCAGAGTTAATAAAAAACGACCATCGAATTGCCGTAGATTCACTTTCTCATAAAAAGGAGAGTGTTGCGACACAAGAATAAAAGAAATGTTATAACTAGTTCATATTTTGTATATCTATGACACCCAAGAAAACTATTATCGCATATTTTATCACAATAGCAGTATTCATATTAGGAGTATTTTCCTTATACAATAATTTAAAGCCTCAGTTAGATGAGGCCGATTATGCGATTGAGAAAGGAACGACTTTAGTACTTGAAAAAGGCTTAAAAAAAGAACTATTGTCAGAACGTTTATATAAAAGTGGATACATCTCGGATCGTAAAGATGCAGAGTTCATTGCCGCTAGAATAACTGAGTATCTGGATATACATGAAGGACTTCCCAATTTGGGTTCGTTATTAAAAGATGAATTAAAAGTATCTGCTGATACTGCTCTTTTATTCGGAGGAGAAGGACTTAAGTTGCGGATAGAAAATGATTATAAGAATCTAGGAATTACTAAGGACTTTGAAAAGGCCCCTAAAACACCTAATTTTGAGGTAGAAGGTGCAGATGGTGTAATCTGTGTACAAGTGGTCAATGCAAAGCAAATTAATGACACACTATCTGGCATACCTGTTAGGATAAAACGTTATCCTACAAAAAAAACATATCAGTATATTTATCAAAACAATTCAAAAGGGGAAAAAGAGATTATTGATAGTATTTTAGTCGATGAGGTGGTATTGGGATACGCTGTAACTGATGTCAATGGAGTTGCGACATTTAATGTTAAAAAGGGAGAACATTATAGTGTATTACCTATAAAAAAGGGGTTCCAGTATGGACGAGAGAAAGGGACGACCAATGGAGCTTTAAATGAGGAACTAAATCTTACATTTGTTCAAAAGCCACATGTTATATCATTACTTTCACGGCAAACTTTCTCGAATATAAAGTATGATCGGACTTTGATAGTGCGTAGCCCAGCTAAATTCATAGACTCGTTAGTATTTATGACAATTGCATATATTTTGGCTTGGGCTTTATTTTTCATATTTACTTTTTACCTTGATAAAAAATGGGAAACAAGAACTGACTATTTGCTTATTATCGCACTAATGGCAATAACAGGTATCGGACTTTTAACGATTTTTGGTATTTGGAATCCTTTGACCGATACACTATATGGCTCTACTACTACGAAGTTTTTCTTATTAGGGGTAGCAGCGATGTTTGGCGTAATGTTAATTAATTATGCAAAACTTGATTCAAAACTGACTTATAGTAAATGGATGTTGTTTAGGAACTATGGTTGGGTAGCCTTCCTTACTGCTATAGGAATACTAGGTATGCTTTATTTATTCGGATCAGGACCAGACGGGAGTGATGCTAAAGTGAAATTATTTGGGATTCAACCTAGTGAAATAGTCCGAATCTTAATAATAATTTTCATCGCATGGTTCTTTTCGAGAAAAGCAAATCTAATACAGAGCTTTAGTCAAATGCTAACAAAGCAAACTGCAAAACGCCAAGTCACAGTAGTATCATGGATAATGATTGCAATAATTGCAATCATGTCGGTCTATTTAGTATTGAGTGATATGGGACCTGCTTTAGTGGTACTCATCTCATTCATCCTTATATACTCTATGGCTCGCCGAGATTTCGCTCAATTACTTTTGGGTATTTTATCTTTTATTGCCGTTATGCTCTGTGCACGTTGGGTAAATAACTCTTTGCCCACATTGTTGATATCAGCTACGATATGGTTTATTATTTGGGTTGCTTATTGGTATTTGAAGAAAAGGCAAATATATGAGAGTGCAATTTTCTTAAATCTAGTAATAGTTGTGTTTTCATTAGCAGGTCCAATGTTAGAATCAATTGGGCAACATGCACTTGCGGCCCGATTAACTAATCGCACAAATATGACTTGGGATGGTGCTTGGAATAATGAAGTCTTAGGTGGAGATCAAGTTGTGCAAGGTATATGGAGTCTAGCAACTGGTGGTATAGATGGTTTAGGTTTAGGTAACGGAAGTCCTTCAATAGTTCCTGCTGGCTATACAGACATGATTTTCACGACAATCGGAGAAATGCTCGGTTTCATTGGAATAACTTTAGTCGTTTTGTGTTTCTTTGTGATCATACATAGAACTTTATTGATAGGTCGTAGAGCTGGCTACACTTTCCCATTTTATTTAGCGATAGGAGTAGGTATAACTACGGGGATCCAGTTTTTCGTTATTATTGCAGGCTCTATCGGGCTACTTCCTCTCACTGGTGTAACACTTCCATTCTTAAGTTATGGTTCCGTTAGCCTAGTTATGTCTCTAATATCATTTGGATTTATTATTTCGATTTCAAGATTAAGAGCTAGCGATATTCAAAAAAAGTACACAAATTCATTCAATGGCTCAATGACGGCATGTTCCGCCCTTTTTCTCTTAATAGGCATTGTGATTTTGTGCAAATCTGCAGATTATCAAATATTTTCACGTGATAAAACATTGATAAGACCTGCGTATGTAACGAATATGGAAGGTGCGAGAATTATTGAGTATAATCCCCGTATAGACCTAGTCCTTCGTAAAATACATTCGGGAAACATATACGATAGAAATAACGTTTTATTAGCAACAAGTTCACTGGAAGAATTAAAAATGGCTCACGACAAATTGATAGATGTTGGTGTCCATGAGGAAATGTACAAGAGTGAGTCTAATAAGCGAAAATATAGGTATTATCCATTCGGCGATCATACGCTATTCATGCTCGGAGATTATAATACACGAAAGGTATTTGGTTATAACGATAATAACCCAACTGGATATTTGGCGGAAGCCAGACATATGCATGAATTACGAGGTCTTGAGATCCCCTCCAAGAAGGTTCGCTTAAAGGCGCATCATTATAAGAAAAGTAGGTTTACGGAAGAAATTGAATGTGATTTCTATGATCGCGAATACGATTATTCAAACTTGCTAAAGGAGGGATTTTTAGATTATGGAATACAACGTAATCCAGTAATAGAAAAACATAATGATAATAGAGGCAAAAGGGATATGATCTTAACCCTAGATGCTTCTTTACAGATGAAATTACAAAATGAGATGAGGGATTATATTACCTCTTCTAATAAATATAGAGACACGAAAAATGTATTCCAAAATAAGAAACTATTGAGAGCGTCTGTGGTTGTGCTTGATGCTGAACATGGTGACCTTATTTGCTCAGCAAATTATCCATTGCCAAACCAAGATTCAATTTTCATGTTGAATGAACGCAAAATTTATGGTAATGTTCCTTTTGAAAAGATGCCTAACCATACACCCATAACCGAAAGAGACTTAGGATTGACATTCCAAACAGAACCAGGTTCAACTGCAAAGGTTATGTCCGCAATGGCTGGATTTATGGCTATAGGTCCAGGTGCGTCTAGAGTGACATATGAAATCAGACCAGAAGAGATTATAGATATAAATTCACGTGGCCAGCTATTAGAGCCAGTAGGTCCTAATGTCTCTATGAAGGAGTCTATCGTAAAATCATCAAATTGCTATTTCATAAATTTGGTACATGATAAACAACTTTACCCTGAGTTAGATAGTATCTACTGCAATACCGGAATTAGGGTAAACCCAAATAAAGTGTATGCAGAAGGCAATATTGTTCCATATTACTTTTATTTAGATGAATTCACAGAGAGAGATGAATTTAATGTGTTGATTAAAAGTTTAGAAACACAGGCTATATCAAAGTATAATAGTTACTTAACAGAGCGTTCTCAAGGCAATGTCCGTAAAATGAATTTTGGCGAAACACAAGCAGCTTGGGGACAAGGACCAATTCTCGCTTCTCCTTTAAATATGGCTCGAGTAGCATCCATAGTTGCCAATAATGGTGAATTAACGCCAACTCGGTACATTTTGAGTATTGGGGAAAAAGACTATCCTGTATTTCCTTCTAGAGAGATTATTTCATCAAAGTCAGCCCAAATCCTGAAATCTTATATGCAGGCAGAGTCAGATAAGCATCGAAAGAATTACAGCCTTCCAAATTCTGCCGAGTCAAGTAATAGAATGGGAGGAAAAACTGGAACCCCAGAAAGAAGTCTACCTCAGAAATTTTGGACAAGGGACAAAGGCTCTCATATCTCAAATGATGCGTGGTATATATTCTTTATCGAATCAGAGAAACTAGATGCACCACTAGCTATTGCCGTAAGATTTGAGCGAACTAAAGATATTATTAATGGAAAGGCTGGAGCGTCTGAATTCGGTTCTGGAAATGCTGTGAGATTTGTTGCAGATGTTGTCCTTCCAACATTAAATAAATTAGGATATAAAGTCGAATAGTTTATGGAAACCAAAATATTTTACAAAAACTATTTAAAACTCGAACATATAGGCAGAGGGGCTAACGCACATGTCTATAAGGTGAAACATGCAAAGCTTGGTCATATACGAGCAATCAAAATACTTAATGATTACATAGAGGACGAAAATGATTCGTCCTATCAGTCTTTTCTTAAAGAATGCAAGACCCTTTTAAAAATAGGCAATGGTAACCATCCCAATATAGTAAGAATATATGGCCCAGATTTAATAGAAAATCATGCTATCGTGGAGATGGATTATATTAAAGGAGTTACATTAGATAATTATATAAAGGAAAAGAGATTTATTGGGTATGATGAAATAGAAACCTTCATACATGATATAGTTGGAGCCCTGGCATATACCCATCGCGATATATATAGATTCTTAATGACTCCGGAAGAAGACAATCTAGATCTTGATCCTAATGATGGAAAGAAGTATTTAATTCCAAAAGAAAAAGAACAAGAACTAGTTAATAAATACGGAATTGTCCATAATGATCTCCATTCAAATAATGTAATGCGCTGTGATTATGACGGGAGGTTCGTGTTATTGGACTTTGGGTTATCCAAGCAGAACGGAGTATATGTAAAAAGCAGTTGTAAATCAGATGGAAGTCCAGAATACAAAGCTCCTGAAAAATATGATTCAGAAGACATAACTCCAAGTAGTGATGTCTATTCGTTGGGAGTTCTGTTGTATGAAGTTTTAACAGGACGGCCACCATTTGTGTTGGATATTGGCATAGATGGGAAACCTTCATATGCAGCACTAAACAAAATATGCAAACAACATAAAGAGGAAAATCCACCTTCTATATATTTGTTAAGAAAAGAAGCTTTTGAAAGTGTGGTTCCTGGAGCTGTATATGAACGAGATTATCCAGAATGGCTTGATAAAATTATTATGAAATGTCTATCAAAATCCCCCAAAGATAGATATACCGATGCAAGGGAACTGCTTGACGATATTAATAGGCATAAAAATAATGACAAATCACAAGCATATAGGAGTAAAGATGATTCTCAAAATGGCGGGATAGAAACAGATAAGCCAATGTCTCATCCACAGGATAATAATATAAGCAAAAGCGATATTTCAAAAATAAATAATAAGGAGCAGCATAGAGCTATATGGAGAATTATTCTTGCCACATGTGTTTTGGCTGTATTAGCGTTAGTTATATTATGGCATTTTCATAGTGAAGATTCTTCTCAAATATTGTTAGAAGAGATAATCCTGCCATCAACAAAGTATGAGTTAACTGTCGGAGATACACTTCATATTGTTCCCCAAATTAAACCAGCGAATGCGACAGATACAAAAGTCAAGTGGGAGTCTTCTAATCCCAACATTGTAAGGAATGAAGGGAATAACTTTATTGCTGTTAATAAAGGTCAGTCTATTGTTACAGTGACAAATGAGAGTGGTACGGTTACTTCAAGTGCATCCATTCTGGTCAACGATATTGAAGCAAACGTAGAACATATAGAGACACAGCTGGGGACAACGCCGAAACCTATAAAACCAAAACGCAGTGGAAATACTCCTCCAATAACTTCTAGTAAGAGCGATGTTAAACCCGCAGCAATCGAAATTCCTGATAATATTCAAGATGCGTTGAATATGTTAATTGATAATTCTATATCAACGGATGCTAGACTTAATAGTATAAATCGAATCATAGAAAAATATTTTGAGCAAGATGCCAAAATATGTACGGTTGGAGAAAGTGACATAATTTTAGATTATGAAAATGTGGAAGACTTTCTCCGACGAATCGCATTGTCAAGAAGGATTGCCAGCATTGAAATTATTGGCAGCGAAAAGCATGAAAAACTAATAAAATTAAGTGTCAAAGAAAAAAATAAAAAGAGATGAGAAATATAATTATTACCCTATTGTTTATTATGAGTAGTATGGGGATTAGTGTTTATGCTCAAGATGTCCACGAACTTCCTATAGAGGAGAAAAATCAGCTCAAGGCACGAATTGTCGATAAACTTGATGATTTTCAGTTTTTCCTTGGAGAAATGGCAGACAAAAAGAATTCTCAGCAAGTTAGAACGAGTGCTCACAAATCGAATATTCTCCTTTTTATTGGCAAATGCGAGCCATATACCGTAACTAATATTAGTACTGGCGCGCTTGAGAATAAAGAAGCTGTCAAGATGGAAACTTCTTCCATTTCAAATGGCTACGAAAGGAGAAAAAGCCAGACTATGAAACAATATTTTACCAATATACTAAACAATCGGGCTTACTCAAATATTAAAATCGAACAGTCTAAAGCGGTTCGTGTAGACAATATTCGTAAAGTTGGAGAGGGGAAATATGAGGCTATTGCACATATCCATCAATATTTTGCTGGCTATGGTGGTGAGATGGGTGTTATATATAGTGATCATACAGAAAAGGCGGTAAAAATTATTATAGACAGTTATGAAGTGTCAACTTCATTAGGTGTAGATATAATATATGAGATAAAGTTGGGAGACATGAAAGTTTCACTTACAGAAAGACTATAATCGAAATTCTATGAAACGCTATTTCTATAAGTATAGATACACAATAGCTTTGTGTATAGTTTTTATTCTTAACTTTAATGTTGTTTCTGGGCAGATTCTAATAGGTTCTCATGAACTTGAAGACTTTTTTTATGACGCACATGTTAAGAGTTTAGATGAATTCATCCAGCGGTTTAATGGAAGAGAATTTTCCCCCATTGTACAAATTAACGACACTAATAGAATTCGGACAAATAGATTGCTGCTATTTGATTCAGACATAATGAAGGATATAAAACTTAATGATAGTATCCCTTCCATATATGAAGAATTTGTACATCAAGTAAGTGCCGATTCAATTACCATTTCAATAGAGAATCCAAATAATTGGATTGAGGCCACATGTGAATTCAAATGGAAAGAATCAATAAAAACATTAACACTTAAAATGCAACTTGAAGAAGATGTTAATCATTGTTGGCGTTGGGCAGTATTCGATATAAATGGCCTTAAAGATAGTGGACTACTTAATGATGAAGGTGTTTTACAAATTAGTCCAGTTGAACATGAAATAAATTTTATAGGATTAGAAAGTATATTTCTCCATAATTATTCCCAAATAGAAGCAACAAGAAAAACAGACTTAAAAATTGACGGGTTGTCTTTCTTTTATGGATTAATTCATAGTGGAGAATTAAGATTTCTAGGTTGTAAAAAGGTTGAATTTCACTGCGGTCAAATACCAGAATACTTCTTTATTGTGAAGGAAATTATACGAATGCAATCTACTAATTCTGGATGGCTTATAACATCACTACAAAAAAATAAATATAGCAATGAGAAATAAATTGGCAATTGGTCTTACCATATTATTGGTAATAGGTTCCAGTTATAATGTAAAAGGTCAAACATATTTTAAGGCAGACCTGACCTCTGGGAATACGTGGGTTGATATGATCGGTATTTGGGCGACTTACGGTGTTAATAAAGCCGTGAATAAAGGTTTTGTTATGGACAATTATCTAACCATGAATGGATGGTCCGTAAATGTGAATAATCCTACGAATCGCACATACATTAAATCTAGTTCTGATAATATGAATTCATTGTGGAATTTCAAGTTACCCGATATTTTGAACGGGCTAGGAACAGGCTTTAAGTTAGGATATAAGCATGAGGTTGGAATGTTTATAAAAAACTGGGCCTTATATGGCTCACTACACGCTACATACAATTATTTTTCTCTTGATGTTAGCACGGATGGGAACTTATTCGAACAGTATGGTAATTCTTTGATAAGATGTTCTCCGGGTGTTGGAGGGAATGTGACTTTCGGGAAAGACACATCGCCAATAAGCGTGATGCTTGATATCAACCTTCGTTATGATTTTCCTGTCTTTTATAAAGGGAAATTAGGAGATGGGATTAGTTGCCTTAAGTCCGGTTTATCGCCTCGTATATCAATGATTATAGGTGGCCCTCATTTAAAAAAGAAGGGAATGAATGTTGGTGTATTTTACGAATTTATGAGCTATAATTTATTTAAAGAAAGTGATTACTTTACTGGTTCAGATTCATCAAAGGGTTATACGTTTGGAATTAATTTTACGATGTTCCCATGGTAATAAAAAAGATTTATTTAGTAGTTCTATTGTTGTCACCAATTCTTATTGTATCAGCTGCTCCAACAAACGTAGATGTACCAAATAAGGTCGTGGTGTTTATATCAAATCTAGAAAGATTAGCGCATTTGTCTGATACCCAGCGCGATGATGCATACCGACTACACGAACAAAACGTACACTGTTTTTATGCAAGTGGAAATAGTCGTGGTTCAATTACAATAGATTCAGATTTCGAGAATAATTATAACAGTGAGTTATATTACTTGGGACTTGGAACAGTGTCGAATTCCCTGACATATTGTAACAAACTATACACTATGCTATACAAAGAGAAATGTTTAAAATTAGAACATGAAATTCTATATACGGAAGCTATTAGCGCGCCAGACATAGATGGTAAAGACGAATTGTATTTTTACGATACGAAAATAAAAAAAACATGCATACATGATAATCAGGCCATAACAATATGGCAATCTTTTGAGGTTGAAGCATCAAGTGGGTTAATAGATAAGATTAATGGTTACAACACGATGCCTAGCAGTTGGCTGAGAAATAATGTAAATAATGTTGCCAATCAAACGGTGATAAAAGAGTCACAAGATTCTCAGGTGCCAGAGAATCCCACCAAAGTTGAGAATGTAAAAAAAAAGACAGAACAAGAGTATCTCCGTATAGCAGCTAGATATTACACTTCTAGAGACTATGTCACCGCAATTGCTACTTATAGAGAATTAACAACTGTTTACCCTGAGAATGCAGAAGGATGGTTTCGTTTAGCTCTTATCGTTAGGTATAAAACAAAATGGAGTAAAAAGGCATATAAAAATCCACAACAGATAGCTATAACATTTATGAAAAAAGCATCTGGATTGGCTACTGGAAATTTAAAATCAAAGGCAGATAATGCATTATTCTATTGGGAAAATCCTAATTATATGTAATTTGTTTAACACATATTTAAATATATAACCAGATGAGTTTTTTTAGTAAATGGGCCTCTAAGATAAATGGGACAGCACCCGACTTAAATCAACCTAACACGACTGATATAGATGATAAATCTATTAATACGCAGATATTAAAGACTGGGAATGGCTCATACACCAATTCCTCAAATATTAATGGCAAAGATAAAGGACTAGAAATAGCACCAAATAGTGAAGACTCCAATGAGGTAATTTCTACTTGTGATAAAAAATATTTGCATTCAGGTACCCTCTTTGAACAACGATTTGCTTGGCATAAATATCTTGTTGAGCTTCTTTCTAAATTGGAATGTAAAAGACCTGATACCCTCAGGCATTTTACAATTTATATCAGAAAGGTAACACATTGTGATTTTAAGTGGAATGACAATACGTTTAAGGTAGAATTGAAGCAGGCGCTTGAATCAAACAAACTAAATCCACAGATTGGTTCGTCTACATTATCTATTGCTATTGTATCCGAACGCGAATTTAAGCAAATTGCGGATAAAGAGATCAATGAAACACAATTTTTACTGAGGAAAGAAGATATTATATTATTCGGAAGTAAAAACGAAACTCTTGAGCAGAAGTTTGCCACAGCAATAGATAAACGAGAATTTATCGTACAAGAGTTTTTGAAAAAATTTAAATCTTCGACAGGAACTGATTCGCCCTATGTAAAAGATCTAGTCGTCATTGCCGTTCGTGATGATGATAACGATGATATGACTCAATACGACTGGGCTGGAAATCGATTTGAAGAAGAATTAAAACGAGAACTAGCAAATGCATTTTTGAGTTCGATTGGAAGTAGTTCATTATGCGTTGAACTTAAACCCCAAAGTGAAATTATTGATTGTCTCTGCTTAATTGAGAATAAAGTCTACTATAAGTGGGGAAAATTAAAAAACTCAACTGACACCTCCCTTTCCAATGAACAATATAAGCGTGTTACTGCTACTATTTCAATATTTGATGGAAATGGCTCACTTCAGGAGGATTCATATATTTTAGATTCAGATTCTAAAACAATCTATCATATTGGTCGAGGTAAATCATCTCGCAAAGAAGGAAAATACAGAATTAATGACATTGTTATTAATGATAATGAAGTACACCAAGAACTTCGAAATCTAAATTTGCATGTGAGTAGTGCTCATGCTGATATAGTATTTAAAAATGGTAATTACTATTTGCGTGCTGCCGTTGGTGGATGCCGTGCATTAGGAGGTAGTCCGACCAAAATTGTTAGAAATGAAAATGTGATAGAAATGCGAAATACAACACTCTTGTATTTATTAGAAGATGGTGATATTCTTGAATTAGGAAAGAATGTTCTTCTATTATTTTCTCTTACAGACAATGTACAAACGCTTATAGAACAAGACAATTAGCACGCTAATAAATTTCTTGTTACTGTATTAACACTCGTGTATGATAGCATCTCCATTATTTTCGATTTTAGTAGCACAATACAATAATGCTCGTTTTCTACAACAAGCTATTGATAGCGTATATGCCCAAGAATATGCTAATTGGGAGATTATTATTGTTGACGATTGTTCTACGGACAATTCATGTGAAATATATAAGGAATATGAGCAAGATAATCGGATTCATGTATTTTATAATAAAGAGAACAGAGGAGAAGGATATACCAAGAAGCGTTGTGTAGAACTTTCGCATGGTGCGATTTGTGGTTTTCTAGACCCAGATGATGTCTTACTGCCTAACGCTATACGAGATATGGTTAATGTTCATATAGCTAATCCCAGCACTTCTCAGGTGTTTTCTAGAATGTATATTTGTGACGAAAACCTCAATATTTTGAGTGAAAGTCGGAAATTGACAATTGAGAGAGGAAAAGATTACTTTACAAACCGAGATTACAAGCCTGAACACTTTGTCAGCTTTAAAAAATCATTCTATGATAAAACCATAGGTATTGACCCGCTGAAACGAATGGCTGCTGATCAAGATATGTACACAAAACTTGAGGAAGTCGGAGGCGTCTATATTCTAGATAAATTCACTCTTAAATATAGACGGCATGAAGGAGGATTGTCATATGGAAGATCTATGAACAAAACATGGTTCTGGCAACTAATTGTTCGTTATGAAACTTGTATAAGACGAGGCTTAGATATTCAGGAGTATGTCATAGAGGATTTTTTAAAATGTTTGTACCATCGAGAGGATTATTTGTGGGATATAATAAACGAATTAAGAAATGGCGACAAACGCTACATGCATACCGAGGAATTACATAACATGAAGTCTCCAAATATAATTGTTCCGCTAGTGTTAAATATATTACCGAATATTCATAGCGTTGTTGACTTTGGATGTGGATTAGGCACATGGCTTCGAGCTTTCAAAGCTATGGGTGTACAAGAAGTATTGGGGTTAGATGGTTATTGGTGTGATAAAACATTATTATTCAAAAACATTCTAGAATCTGAATATAAAACAGTAGATTTGGAGAATCCTATTGTTTTAGATAAACCTTACGACCTAGTTATATCTCTTGAGGTTGCAGAGCATTTGTCTGAAGAATCAGCAGATACATTTGTTGAATCATTGATCAATGCTGGTAAGGTAATCCTATTTTCAGCAGCAATTCCAGGACAAGGGGGGCATAATCATATTAATGAACAATTTCCAGAATATTGGAAAGAAAAGTTTTTGAGATATAATTATGTCTTTCACGATATATTACGCGATAAAATTTGGGATAACGAAGAAATTGATTTTTGGTATAAGCAGAATATGTTTATAGTCGCCCATGAAAGTATTTCTCTACCCGAAGATACCGATTTTAAGTATCCAGTAATACACCCCGACCTCTTAAAATTCAAGTGTTAATAACTATAAATTCACAATTAAATGAGGATAGAAAAGAAATACTTATCGGCTCCTATTACGGCACAACTTGAGGTTACCGATTTTTGTAACCATAGATGCATTCATTGTTACAATTTGGACTCGAATATTGCTAATCGTCCTATGCGTAAAGTTGAGGATGAAACAGTAATTAAATGTGCACAAAAGTTAATTGACAATGGCATTTTCTCTGTTGTAATTAGTGGCGGAGAACCGTTGATCAAGAAAGACTTGACGCAGAAATTAATAACGCTTTTTAAGGATAATGATGTCCAAGTACATTTGAACTCAAATCTCACACTATTCGATGATAGTTTTATTGATTTTTTAGCAAAATCGCAGATTACTGTACTCACATCGTGTCCCTCAGCAATACCAGAGTCATTTAAAAAATTAACAGGCGTTGATAACTATGAGTTATTTGCGACCAATGTACGAAAAATGGTCTCTGCAGGCGTCAAATTTTCGGTTAATATGGTTATCACAAAAGATAACTTGCATGAAATTAGAACATCGGCTAAAGCAATGAAAGATTTAGGCTGTAAATCTTTTGCTGCTACACCAATGGGACTGAATATGACATACCCGCGTTTGGATCTATTGCTGTCAATTCAAGAAGTTCAAAGTGTTATCAATGATTTATTATGGATTGAAGAGCACCTTGATTTGTATGTAGATGTTATGGAGGCATTGCCTAAATGCGTATTCTCGGAAAAAATTCTATCTGAAAAGCATTCATTCCTCAATAGAAAGTGTCAAGCAGGTCGTACCGTAATCTCTGTTTCGTGTAATGGAGATGTCCGGCCATGTGCACATAATCCAATCTCATATGGGAATATCCTGCAAGAGGATTTAAAAGATATTTGGAAGAAGATGCAAGATTGGCGAACCGCTAAATTTGTTCCAGATGACTGTAAAACTTGTAGTTGGGTGAATCGCTGTAATGGAGGATGCCGTACAAGTTCAAAAACCATAAATGGAGAATGGAATAGTCGTGACATGTGGGCCACTAATCCACTAAAAACTCAACCTCCACTTATCTCCGAACCTATAGAGTTGTTGCCAGATACGATGTTGCAATTTAACAATCAATATTTATATAGAAAAGAAGAAAATGATGTCTATGTCGTATATAATGTTCTTGATGATATGTACTTCATGGTCAACAAAGCATATTATGATTTTATTAAACAATTAACGAACCAAGAACCAATCAAGTTTTCTGACTTACAAAAGAAATATGGCGTAGACGCAAACAACCAAGCTTTTTATAATACAATTCTCTTCTTGGTTAAAGAACGATTAATAAAAGTTTTATAATAAACGGAGAAGCCGATAGCCGTAAAAGTGGAGGCATTACTTTAAATACTATCTTATGTTCAATTTTAATGAGATGGTTGCTTTTGATTTCAGCGACCTAGACATGAAGACTGAGGGCAAAAACGATTGTGTTAAAATTGCCGAGTATGAATGTTATCATTGTTATTGCGATAGATGCCGACCTGATTAACATAGGCAGATTATCTATGACATTCAAGATTAGTCTCAATAGGACTATAGGAGCAGGATTATCCTCCTCCTATGTCCTATTGTAAAAACAGTAATTTCAAATGGACCACATAAATTTTCAGAACATTCAGTTGGTATCCCCTTTTGAAGGGGACAATGAAAAGATTAAAGCCTATGCTACACCTGATCAAGTTACATTAAAAGGAGGAGAACATTGGTTTCTAAAGAACGGGGTTTATTGGGTAAGAGGAGCTATAAATAGTGTAATACATGATTTTAACTTAAATGTGCTTTATTGGCTCAATGATGACACTACTCAGTTCCTACACAAAGTATTACATTCTGACAATCTCACAGAACAATGCAATGAATATATAATAAAATTTATCAAAGCTGGAGTAATTACCTGCAATGAGAGTGATTGCTCTTCAGATAATATAGAACATTTACTAATAAACAACGAAAAGATTAAATCCTGCTATATTGAATTAACTCAAAAATGCAACCTGAAATGTAAACATTGCTATAATGCCTCTGCCGATAATCTGAAAATATCACTGACATTAGATGATTTGATAAAAATCGTTGAACAAGTATCT
Source organism: Bacteroidales bacterium (assembly GCA_015061055.1). Classification (GTDB taxonomy): domain Bacteria; phylum Bacteroidota; class Bacteroidia; order Bacteroidales; family Muribaculaceae; genus RGIG4576. The sequence goes on along the minus strand of SUXH01000025.1, from coordinate 7,820 downwards.
GACTATGGCATAGAAAAGCTCCAACTCATCGGAGGCGAACCATTATTAGTAAATAGAGGTATATTGTTTAAATTACTAGACTATGCTTCTCCACGTTTCAAAAGCATTACGATATACACCAATGGAACATTAATAGATAATGAATTTGCTGAAAAAGTATCAAGATATCGCAATGTGAAATTTTCATTATCTCTTTATTCTTTCATCGAAGCAGAACATGATAAGTTCACGGGAGTAAGAGGATCTCACAAGAAAACCTTAAAGGCCATTGGATACCTGAGAAACAAAAATATTGAGACGCTATATGCTGGAATTGCTGCAAATAATCTCGAAATTGGAGACAATCCAGAACTTGCAAATGATTTTAGTTTAGATTATGTGCGATTGGTAGGTAGAGGAAGTTTGAAACTTTATAATAGCGAGTTATTAAGGAAGCGATTAAAAACATTGGATAGTTTAAACTATGAATGGACAAAAGAAAATATCGTCAATTTGCACAAAAGTACATGCTTCTCTAGATTACTATACATCTCATGTAATCAAGATGTTTTTCCGTGTGCAATGGAACGAAGATTAAAGCATGGTAATCTTAAGGAAGATAATCTTTCAAATATAATTCAAGATAACATTTTGAATTACTCAAAAAAGGACATTAATGGATGTAAAGATTGTGAATTTAGATACATTTGCTTCGTATGTCCCCCTGACTCATTAAGTGGTAAATTGGGAGATAAACCATGGAATTGTACTTATGATGTTTATAATGGGAAATGGCTTAATATTGAGAATTATATAAATAAAATATTAAATGATGATAATACGAATCAATCTTCCGTATTACATGTAGGTGGTTGTCGAACAGGAGTCTTTTAAATCTATTGATTATACATGAAATATTTATTTTATCCAATTGCAATATTATTGTTAGCGTTGACTTGTGCAGAGTTTTTCCCGGTCTTGATGTATGCGTGTAAACATATTGCTGTGTATCAATGGCTACTTTATGGCATAGGAGCATATTTTATCATAAGAAGATTCAACTTTTTCTCTCGTAATGAACAATGGCTACAAACAACATCCCACGAGGCTACGCATGCTATTGTAGGAATGATGTTTTTTCACAAAATTCATTCCTTGCAAGCGAATGAGGATCACGGAGTAGTATATCATAGCGGAAGAAAAATTGGAGACATTTTTATAAGCCTTGCACCATATTGCTTACCCATACTTACCTACGCATTTTTACTATTGCGCATTATGGGAGCCAACAGGATGCTTTATGTATTTGATTTATTCATAGGCTTTACATTGGCATTTCATCTTATGTGTTTTATATCTCAGACAAAATTGTATCAACCAGATATACAGGGGCAGGGATACATAAAAGCATTCTTATTCTTGTTTGTTGCTTGGTTCTTTAACGCAACAATTATACTATTAAGCATTAGGAAAGGAATAGTTGGTGCGGTAACATATATATTCCCTAAATATTGGAATGATATTATTGATTGGTGGAACTTTATATTTTAACGGCATATGTTACTTCGTTTTTTATTAAATCTGATAAAGCCCTCTAATAAACAATTAAAGTGCAAAAATACTAAATGGTATTCACGCTTACATATATGGTTATATCAAATGCTACTAAAGCAATTGCTTAAAACCTACTTGCAACATGTTGTATCTGATACTGTTATTGTATACGACGGACGTGTTAAAATTGTATATGAATTCAAAGATACTGAATTCGAGGATGAACTTGCAAGGAATAAAATAGCCCCTAAATCCGAGATGATGGGGTATTCGCTACCTATATCAATACAAAAAAGAAGGTCGAAAAAAACATGTTCTTATTTCAAGTTTAAAAATTTACTGAGTCTATATGTTGATGGGGAAAATCTGTCTGTTATACATGATGACACTTTCTCTATTGAGGGTACTGCGAGAGGAAAATGCAATTGCTTATCTGGGGATAATTATGTATTGCAGTCCACTATTCGGATTATATCTTCTGATAATAAACAATTCGCACAGGGTTTAAGTCTACAGTGTCAACAGAGTATTCCATCAGATCAACACACTATAGCGCCACAACGACAAAAAAAGAATAAAAGGTCACAAAATATATTTGGCAAAGAAGTAAATATTTCATCTATTACGCATAAAAGGAATACCGAGACAGATACTATTAAGTTAACAGATGATGTCCGAACAAAATCAATAGAGAAAAGAGGCTTTGATATTGACACATCTTTTTGATGATAACTATTAACAACATACCATTATGAATACTATTTCTAATAAAATTCAAGAGACATTTGCAGATTATGCCATCTGCAAAGATAGAGCTGCGTATGGATTGTTCGCAGGACGCAATTTGCCAACCTTTGTAAAAGACTATATTCTAAATAGATTCTCTAAGGGCGAGGAAAGAGACGAGGACGGAATACGAGAGTATTTGGCGGCAAAGATGCCACGGAACAGTGATAGTCTTATGATGAGACTTCTTGAAGGTGAGAATGTTAATATAACTACCCGTATTGTTGTCAAAACGAAACTTGATGATGGTATGGTTGCATTTATGCTACCGGACCTTAATATCACCGCAAATATGTTCATCCAGCCTAAAGTATTGGCTGATAATAAGGCAGACCTTGTTGATGGTGAAAACTGGGGTAATATAACTATGCAATATATGCCTCCTGAAGGTAGGAAAAAAGGATATGTATTAATGACATCATATAAGTCGTTTAATCCATATAAGAACCTTGACTTTGAGGATTTTATCTCTAAGAGAGAACTGTTTAGCACTGAAGAGTGGATTGATGTACTTTTGACAACAATGGGATATACCCCAGATAGTTTTGATACATTAGAATCAAAATTTGCAATGATAACAAGATTGTTACCAGCAATAGAACCTAATGTGAATTTCATAGAACTCGGTCCAAAATCGTCGGGAAAGAGCTATACCTACAACAATTTAAGTCAATATTTTCGAATGATTAGTGGCAAATGCACACGAGCTCAACTTATATACAATCATGCCACAAAACAATATGGAGCAATTAAAAATCATGATTTAATTGTTTTCGATGAAGTCTCTACTTTAAGTTTTGATGATAGAACAGGTGAACTTCAGGGTTTTCTAAAGAGTTATTTGGAGGCTGGTAATGCATCACTATCTAATATAAAGATTGTATCATCGTGTGGTCTTGGATTGGCTGGTAACATTGCTTTAACAGAAGACATGCAGCCTGTAAATGAAGATTTTCAAAGTATTCTCCCGGATATATTTCGCTCATCAGCAATGATGGATCGCTTTCACTTGTTCATTCCCGGATGGAAATTGCCTAAAATTTCAGAAGGTCAAATATACTATGGCTGGGCGATTGATGCTGAGGTCTTTTCAGAATACTTGCATTATATGAGAACTGAAACATATAGCCAAAATATTTTCGATGAATTGGTAATGTACGATAAAAAGACGGCTTATGTAAGACACGCTAAGTCTGTTAGGAAAATCGCTACAGCATATTGTAAATTACTCTTCCCTCATATCAAGTCTTTGGATGAGATGTCGGTAGAAGATTTAAATATCTTCAAGAAACTATATACCGAATATTGCCTGCTTCCTGCTATTGAGGCTCGTTCATACATTTACGAGCAATGCAAACTTGTTGACGGCGAGTATAAGCACAACACTATGCCCGAATTCACCATCCCTGATAACGAAGAGCCTACGGATGTCGAAGAACCCACAGCAGTTGATCAATCCGATGAGGTTGGCGAGGATGACCAAACCGTTGGAGTGAATTAGATAGATCAGGTAATCAATTGACTGATAATGTCATGGCAATGCGTATGTTTAAAATGGGATTTTTAGTAATCTGCATATTGATAATTGTCGGAGTTGCGATTGTTACTACAGCATATCTTGTTGTTATGTATAGCAGTTACCCAAGGCAGTATCGCGATGTGTCGAAGATTCCCTACAATAGAGTTGCTCTGGTGTTGGGAACGAATCCCTTGGCGCCATCGGGGAATATGAATTACTATTTCAAGTATCGAATCGATGCTTGCGAGAGGTTGTACAAGGCGGGTAAGGTTTCGAAGATTTTGGTTAGCGGTGACAACCACAGTAAAGATTACGATGAGCCATCGTGTATGAAGCAGGCCCTTATGGAGCGAGGCATTCCCGAGTCGGACATTGTCTTGGACTATGCGGGTTTCAGAACTCTTGACTCGGTCGTGAGGTGCAAGAAGGTGTTTGGTCAAGAGCGTGTGACCATAATATCTCAAGGATACCATAATGCCAGAGCAATCTATTTGGCGAAGTGTTCGGGGATCGATGCTATCGGCTATGATGCTAAAGATATTAAGCGAACACGGACCTATTACATTTATGGCGTAGGTCGTGAGGCTTTGGCGCGAGTCAAGATGTTTGTCGACCTTGTGTTAGACAAGCAGCCGAAGTTCTTGGGCGAGATGATCGAGATATAGTCGGCATAGGCACGCTAAATTCCGCTAAATTGCACTGTGCCTCTTGAGTAAGATAGTGGGGTTTCTGTCGAGGACTTGAGCATTTTCAAGAAGTTATATACCGAGTACTATCTGTTTCCTGCTTTCGAGGCACGATTGTATATCTATGAGCATTGCAAGGTTGTCGATAGTGAGTATAAGCATAATACAATGCCTGAATTTATAGTATCAGAATAGGATGACCTAATTTCTACATTCTCATTTTGTGCTTTCTTGTTGAGAGTCGGAATTTAATAACAATGTAATATATTTTTATGAAAACAAATACACGCAATATATGTATATGGTTATTTGTAACCTTGTCATTTGTTTCTTGTGGACAAAATAATAATCAACAAGAGCAAACTTTTGTTCAAGAGTTAAACAAGATGCTTGCATGGCCTGAGGATGGAATGTATTCTGATGAAGTTATGGACTCTGTTTTTGACTTTATTATTAGAAATCCCCAATCGCTTGAATATGAATTTAAAGAGGAAATACCTCATGTGAAAATTGCCACTTCCGATGATGGCAATATGCGAGCTTATAGTTTAGAAAGATATGGTTTTGGCGGTAACCCTTCTTGGGGATTTTCATGTAGGACACTACTTCAATACAGGTCGAGAGAGTCTATATTCTATCAAGAAGTTAAAAGCTTCAATGGTTTCATTACTCATATATATCATATTGATTCTAATAAATTTTACTTGTTGAAAGATTGGCAAGGAAGCATGAATCAAGGTACATACGAACATAACTCACTTTATGTCTATAAAATAGGCAACAATAATTTACATAAAATACAAGGAGCTTTTGTAAATGAAAAACACTTATCTGATCGACTTGAATTCTCTTGGGATGATTTTGGTGGATATGTAGAGATAGATTACGATAAAGATGACTCGCTGGTTGTCTATAGTATATCAAAGAAAGAGCTATATGTCATTAAAGGTGTGCCACTGAAGAACAAGGCATTAAAATATCGTCAATATTATTGGGATGGGCGATGTTTTGAACCTAATCAATATGATGAACCAGCAGAATATTATAATGAAAAATTCTTCATTCGAATTGAACAAAATAGCGAGAATTCTTGGACTTACAAATGTTGGAATGGAGATACAAAAAATGGAGAACCAAACCTTGTTATAACCTCTGGTACAAAACAATACTGGACATACAGTAATAATTATATTTCTTATGATGAATGGGCTACTGATGATGAAAGTTCACCATTGGGAGAGAAATATATTTTTTCCAATAATGGCTATCGTTATGAATATAGCCATGGCTGGATGCGAGGAGAATCTATTGATGAGTTATATGTATATGATCCTAATGAAATGATAATTTATTACGGAGAATTTACACCTATTCTACATCCCTAGTTCCATCTTAAAAAACAGAAATCATGTCATATCAAAGATTCTGGGGAAATAGTATTTCTTAGTAAAAATAGAATACCATCTTTATTGTAACAAAATAAAGGCGGGAGGTATCAGGAGGGGGGCAACAGAATATTTTGTGCTGTCAAATCGAATAACAATGAAGATATGAGCATGATATAAAAAGAATTGGCGTATTGATGTAAATGAAACTGTTCTCTTCCGACATAGGTCATCTCACATATCATTCTAAGCGATTGGCTTACTTGCTGCGACATTCCAAGTTGCCTAACCATAAAGGCTGGATAAAGGTTGATGTTGTGCAAAATGAATTGGGCGTATTATTGCTTGATATTCAAAAAATTGTGTATGAGGATACAAAGGGACGCTTTGAATTCTCAGAGGATAAATCATCGGTTAGGGCTTTATATGGTCACTCCATCGATGTCAATTTGGGATTAGAACCTACCATACCTCCACCGGTATTATATCACGGAACCGCAGAAAAGTATATTGATAGCATAATGAAAGAGGGGCTAAGACCTCGTAAGCGCAACTTTGTACATTTATCCGAGACTATAGATGTAGCAAAGCAGGTCGGCACTAGACATGGCAGCCCAGTTGTTCTTTCTATTGATATCGAAGCAATGATTAGTGCTGGTTACAAGTTCTACAAAGCCCAAAACGGGATTTGGCTAACAGGAGATATACTGCCTAAATTTTTAAAGGTTGTTTGTTATGAGTAATATATATTGGAGTGCTGATACGCATATCGGGCATCAAAGCATATTGAAATTTATGCCTAATCGTCCTTACGCCTCAGAGGAGAATATACAAGCTCATGACGAGTGGATCATTAACCTTTGGCAAACAACTGTTGGCAAACACGACAAGATATACTTCGCGGGAGATTTGACATTTCGCAAAAGCGAGGATGCAAGACGATTATTAGAGCAGTTGCCAGGAGAAAAATATTTGGTAGTCGGCAACCATGACGAGGCTATTAAAGCACACTCAAACTATTTCCGTAAAGTCGCCCAGATTATGGAAATAACCATCAAACCGTCAATGTATGAGGTATTGAGTGAGGAGCTATGTATTGTGTTATGCCACTATCCCTTGTTAGATTGGCCTGGTAAGCAGCAAGGAGCGGTAATGTTACATGGCCATTGCCACGGCACAATGGATGATTTTAATGCGAACTCAGTCGATTTACGATTTGACATCGGGTTAGATGGAACCTTAGCAAAACAAGCAGGTGGATTCGTAGATATAAAGACTCTATATGAAGCCATTTTGAAGAAAACAGGAGGTCTAACCCCACAACAATACGCAAACGAGAAGTACTGACGAATAAACTTATTAGATTATGAAATACGAAGTTATTACTGATAGATTCGAAGTTGAAAAATTGGCGGAAGACATTTATTTATCGGGGGATAAACCATTTGTATATATTGATTATGCAGATCTTCGCACTCTCAGAAGAATCAGTACATTAAAATATGGCATCTCATTCAAAATTTCTTGTTCAAACAACAAATTCATTGAAGAGATATTATATGTAATAAAATCGCAAGATATACCTCTTTGTAATTTAAAAACATACTTAATCAATATTCGAATTAATGAAAACGAAACATCTTTGAATTACGAAAATATTGGCAATCTTTTAGAGCAGATACGAGTTCTTAAACCAACAGATAGTTCCGAAGACTATTTTAAAGGGCTATGGACTCTCAACACAAACTCTTCTATTCCTCTTGGTGAATGTTATATCAATCTCATATTTGGATTCAATAAAACAGCTGAAGATCAACGCGAAGATGAGAAACACGAACAAATGATAGAAGAATACCATAAAATAAAGTTGCCACCAGTAGAGTGGGATTTTTCAGAGTTAAATATAGAGCC
>SUXH01000042.1 GCA_015061055.1 Bacteroidales bacterium | reverse complement strand
ACGAAAACATCAAGACCATATTGGAGAAGGCAGGGATAACCTATCTTGTGACCAAACTGGACTCCGTTACCCGAACAGAATCCAAAGTGCCGATCAATGAAATGGCCAGCAGCCATATGGCTCGCCGTACCTTCATCGGCAACATCTACAAACTGGTCAAAGATCCGAACCTCGTCTCAGCCCTTACCGGTCACGCAGAAGGCAGTCGCGCCTTCAATCGCTACCGTGATATCGACATCGATATGAAACGTGATCTTGTCAAGATTCTGGAGGGTAAACGCTGATTATTGAGCTAGAATTTGTTTGCAGAAATTGATTATTTCTGAACATTTCTCGTGAATTGTTAGTTTATCATCACCTGAGCAGTTTTTAATATAATCATCATATTGTACGTCCTCTATGTGAGCTGTTATGTCTTTTACTTTCTTTTTATAATCATCGATGTCTTTCTCATCAAGTCCATGAAAATATAATCTATCATAATCAAGCTTTTCGTGGTAATTCTCTAGTAGAGTCAACACGCCTAGAGTTAGATTTGTTAGTTGTTTTCTGCAATTATCAAATTCAGCTAGTTTGTGGTTGCGTTTTAGTTCCAAAACTGTGTTCCTTAAATCGTCAATGCCAGATTTGATTTCGAGGAGCCTGTCATGTGCCCACAATGGTAACGATTTTGAGGAAATTAAGTATTGACAATTTTGGTAGACGCCATGAATCTTTTGTGGAAATTTTAGTCCAGAAGAGGATATGCTTAATTCATTGTCGTACTTTTTGATCAGATCATTGAGTATCCTCTTCTCGTTTTCAATATTTGTGTTGAAAATAGAATAAATATTAATACCGGCAAAAGCAAAAAAGAATCCAACGACAGAAAGTAAAATAGCCTCATTGCTTATGTTGATTTCCCAGTTCTTCCAGTTTACTATAAAAAACAATGAATTGATTATAGCTAGGATGCTCATTGAAATATAAAAACTATATTTCATGTATATCTTAATTCTTTTCATCGTCGCTCAGTATTTCGGTTACCATTGATTCCAACTCATAAATGTCATCTGTTTTATGTAAATAATGCAGTAGAGAGCATGTCTCTGGATGGCTTTTTTTGAACTGTATAAACGACGCATCAGTTAGATTGCTCCAAAATAAAACAGGTACCTCAGATTGGTGTAGTTTAACTTGCTCTAAGTAGAAGTTAAATCCGGCTTTAAACTCATCTTTTACCTCTAATCCTCGTGTAGGCATCATTAAATCAATGATGATACAATCATATTTTCGCATTTGTATTCGTCTAATGGCGCTTATGATATCCTTACATCTCATGACTTCATATTTTGTTTCCAACTGTTTGATTGAGCGCTCAAATGCGGCAGTGTTGTCGTCTAGTAAAAATATTTTCTTTCTCATACTTCTGTGGTTTAAAATATAATTGTAAATGTTACTTTCGCTATTGCTGCAGAGAACCAGTTGTCTTCCATTTCAATAAAAACGGGTCCTCCATCTCTTTTGTTTTTTTCAATCCATAAATTAATTGACGTTAGGTTTTTATTATAAAACTCACTGTAATTCTCCAAAATAATAGCATCTTTAGTTATCTGAGTGTACATTTGATCAGCAATCTTTTTTTCCGCTGGCAGTGTGGTGTCGTATATGAATTGTTGACGCTTATATTGAGGCAGATGCTTTATGTACTGAGCTATAGCATATTCAATAAAGTAATTTGTCTCCGATAAATAATCTGATGTAGCTAAGATTGATGACCCATGTGATTCCAATACTCTTTTGGAAATATGTAAACCAAAACCTATTCCCTGTGAATCAATTTCTTTTGCGTTATTTCCGCGATATCCATCATCAAATATAAACTCTTTATCAGCATCAAAAATAGGTATTCCAATATCAGCTACCTCAATTCTATCTTCATATACATCTATAATGATATTTGTTCCACAACTGCTATATCTGATTGCATTATTTATGATATTGATTATCGCTAACGGATAAAAATCACTGATGGACAGATTAAGATGCTCTATGTGATATCTGGTAATCAATTCAACTCCTTTTTCTGCCGCTTCTTCCTTTAATAATGGCAAGTTGACTGTTATAATGTTAATTAAGTCTTGTTGCCTTTTGTGTTCGGAAAATCTTGCGTCATCGTAATCTACGGCCGCAAAAAAGCTAGCTAGAATATTAATTCTATTACGGTTAATCTCAATAGTGTTGGTGTGGTTATCAATATTAGGGATAATCAGACCTGATGTTGATATGTCGTGTCGTATTTGAGATACTCTATCTCCAATGATAGTAGTGCAATGTGGTATCTCGTGCCTAAGTTTCTTCAATAAATAGTTTTTTCGACTGATTCCTTTGCTCCATAATCCAAATTGGTGAAGATATAATGCGCTGAGATATGAAATGGAAACATTATCCATAGTTATATCATCATAATCATAAACTCCAGTACTCTCATCTTTGTGGCTTTTATTAATAAGTATAATAACACCGGATTTTTCAAATTTGGAACTGTCTTCAATTGTTATGAAAAGTGCATTTTTAATTATAGAGTCATTACGTGAACTACGATATATATATACATTATTATCATTGTTGTCTAATAATTCCAAAGAAGATAATTTCTTTATAAATTCTTTGTCCGAAGAGTATTTCGGTGGTATGTAGCAGCATCTTTTGCCAAAATAATATTGCTTGCTCATGAATGAGCTAGGCTCATTTATGTCTTCCATATTTGTAAATAGTAATGTATCCTTTCCGCTACATACATATATTAAACAATCATTAGTGCAGTTGAAATGAGCTAATGTTTCAGAAGCTGTGCGATAAAACTCAACCTGTTTTTGTTTTGGTATTGTTAAATAGGCATCCATTAAATATGTTACCATATTGCTCTCCATTTCCACATTATAAGCCCGGAGATGTTTCGTTAAATCATTTTGGAACTGCGTAATGTAGTCTAGGGCAATAAAGGGGGTATATACAATATCTTTTATATAAAAGCAGCATATGTCTAAAGATTTTATAGCTCCATCAATCCCGACAGGTATGGCAATTACAGACAAATTATCTTCGTTAAGGCCTCTTTCTTTTAGGTAATCTTGGTCTGCGAAGGTTTTATATACATCTAAATAAGTATAGATGCGAATTGTATTAAGATCTGATATTCTTATATTGTTGAGATAGTGTTCTTCGTTATAATTTATTCTGGTTTGGGATGCTCGAGGGTAAGTGTCCGTATTGTAATTTGCCTCAAACTGTTTGTATATTGGTTCATTTTCAATGTTGTCGCAATTATTAATTTTCCAAAAAGTAGCATAACGAAGACCACGACTATTTTTGTCGCCTTCTATCTCTTCTGCAAAATTTTTCAGAGAATTGTGCAAACTGGGCCATTTGTCTCCAATTGTTCTAAGATTTGATTGCGGAGTGTGGAAGTCATTGGAATACTTTTTTGCGCAACATGAATTATGGATGTTCGGTTGTTTTGCATTTAGTACGCAATGGAGTGTATTTAGTTGTTCTGCAGTAAATAAATCAGGAGTTTTGTCAAAAATAAAGATAAGGGCTCCTCTAATGTTAAAATAAACACAAAAGAAAAAAGCGAAATATTGCGATAAGGAGAAAGTATCCTGATTGTCTGCGAGTTATGTTTGGAGTTCAGTGCATTGCTTAGGTTTAAAAAATACCTTTTGGCAAAGCTAAGCACAAGTTGAGTTCCCATATCGTTACCAGACAATCAGGATGCTTTTTATTTAGTAAGGTGGTAGTATTCAGTGGTTTGCAATATTTTGCATACACTCAGATAACTCACTAAGAAGTAATTTTGTAACAAAAAAATTAGTGAGTATGAGAAGTACATTTAAGATTCTCTTCTATGTGAAGAAAGGCAGCGAGAAGCCTAATGGCAATCTTCCGCTGATGTGCCGTCTAACCGTTGATGGCGAGGTAAAGCAATTCAGTTGCAAGATGGATGTTTCGCTCCGTTTGTGGGATGTAAAGAATGGTCGTGCTACGGGCAAGAGCCTCGAAGCACAGAAGATCAACGCTGCGGTTGATAGAATCCGTGTGGATGTGAATCGCCACTATCAGGAGTTGATGCGTAGCGATGGCTATGTTACAGCCGCCAAACTCAAAGATGCCTATCTCGGTATCGGAGTAAAGCAGGAAACATTGGTTAAACTCTTTGAACAGCATAATGTTGAGT
>SUXH01000006.1 GCA_015061055.1 Bacteroidales bacterium | reverse complement strand
ATTTATAACAAATGTTAAATAATGTTTATTTTATGTTCTACAACATATTTTATACTCTCATACGGTTTTTAGGCTCTTTTTTAAGCGAAAATAGGCGCGCGTAGCTCATAAACTACACACACCTATTTAAAACAATGAACCCGATATATAGAATAAAATATCGGGCTGAACTCATTTAACAGGAATACTTTTTTATCTTTCAAGCAAGTCAACAAGACTATCACACACCTTAATAGTATGTTGTAATTCTTGTAGGAATGCTTTTTGCGAACTTCTACCAACAGCATATATCAATAATCCTATTGGAAATAAGGCTACCATTACCAAGCCCAATTTAGAAGATTTTGCCGGCTGGTATAACAACAAATTGCGCATAACAGGTAAATCAGCTGTTTTATTTATAACGAGTTGTTCTTGTGAATTCTCTAAATACGAAACAACATCCTCAATATTTATTGATATTTCAGCTCTCATTTCTTCAGAATACCCACAAGTCCAATATTTAATATATGATTGTGGTTTTCTATATCTTTCAAGAAATTCACAACAAACAAACTTAAGTCTCTGAACTTTATCTACAGCTACATTATTTTCCACATCATCTATCACAAGCTCTTTCTTTTCAAGATGACGAACTTGATGCATACCTATTATTCTTTTAAAGAAATTCAAATAAACATCTGGATTGAATACCGACGAATCATTCACTGCTTTATAAGTAAAGAACACACCAAGAGGCAAAAGCACTGCCGAACTGAGCCACATACCCTTCCAAACATCCCAATGCCCATCACGCGCCATTTTATAGCCCATATTATCAAAAATGTAATACACTATAAAAAGTATCACAGAAATAACTATTGGCGTACCCAACCCTCCTTTTCGTATAATAGCTCCCAATGGTGCCCCAATAAAGAAGAACACTAAACAAGCAAATGACAAAGTGAATTTTCGTTGCATTTCTATTTGGTGACGTCTTATAGTCATCAAACTTTCTTCAAACGTATATTTCTTGAAATCATACTCCTGCTTTGCACTATTAGCACGATGAAGAGCATCCTCCACAAATCGTTGTTTCTTTTCAGATGTAGAAGCGTCAAATATTGAATCAAAAGCAATCGGCATATCCAAAACTACGGGACCCGTTTTTACTTCAACAGTCTTACCATTTTTCACTACATTCTTTCTTATAGGTACACCACACACCGAATTGTGCAACATTTGTCGAGCTATAGTGTTTCCCATTGAATCCACTTTAACATTTACAGAGTCGACTGTGTGACGCAGCTCCGCCAGATTCTTTCCCACATATTGATTTCGCATTGCACCATCATCCATTCTATTAAAATTGGCATCAAACGGAACCATTATCTCCTTTAAAGCAAATGTTTCTCTACGATACAATGCGCTCCCACGCTTTGCCATCGAACGATCTTCTTTCAAATCCTCAAATGATTCTCCATTATATAATTGCAAAAAAAGATACTTTTTATCCTCAGTAAAACTAAGTTTACCCGAATCGGAAACAATCACATTTGCGTGCCCATAACCTTTCGATACATCGTATATCATCACGTTATACAGCATTCCGGTATCGGGATTTTTTTTCTTCACAAACAAGTTATATCCTTTAATCTGATCATAAAATGCACCCTCAGGAATTTCAAGTTCAGGCGACTTTTGTCTCATAGAAAACAGCAGTGTCCACATTTTCACTTGTGCCTTTGGCAATACATCATTTTGAAAAAAAAATGCACCTATAGAAACCGCTATTATCAATGCTATGAGCGGACTCATCACTTTCAACAGCGACACCCCCGAAGCCTTCATCGCAGTAAGTTCAAAATGCTCTCCCAAATTACCAAACACCATCAATGATGCTAGCAATATCGACAATGGTAATGCTAAGGGCACCATAGTGAGTGAAGCATAGAAAAACAATTCCCCAATCACCGCAATATCCAACCCCTTTCCTACCATATCATCAATATATCTCCACAAGAACTGCATCATCACAATGAACAGACTTATAAAGAATGTCATACAGAACAACGGCAAGAAAGTTTGAAGTATAAACAAATACAGTTTCTTAATCCTAAACATTTCTCTTTTTATCTATCAAGACCGCAAAATTAAGAAATTTAATCGGCATAAGCAAAAATGCACTCATTTAGGACATATCTCACTATAATAATTTTTTCGTGTAGAAATATCACAAAAACACATAAACACAACAACTCAAATAGACAATTTTGTTATGTATTTCACACTTCTAGCAACTACAACACAAATTATCTATAAAAACAGTATTCTTTAATAACCTGAAAATAACCTGTTTACGAAACCAACTTTTTTATTATTCCTTGCAACCAAGTTTACGTTTCAGCACCTTCAATTGCTTTTCCCACAACGCCTTAGATTCATCCTCTTCATCAGTAGTCGCAAAATCAACTACAGTAAGAAGTGTGTGTCCTGTCAACTCCGACACACTTATTCTAAATTCAAAATAAGACTTATCATCATCTTCTACCCATCTAAATTTAGCACGTTCACCCGAACGCACAGATAATAAAACTGCTTCAGTAGGATATTTATCCCAATAAAAAGTAAAATTCTTACCATCCTGTTCTACTTCGTCGGCAAACCATTGATCAAGCCCACTAGGAGTAGCCACATACATCCATAACATGGATGGAGGAGTCCCTCTCATATCAAATTCAAGAGTATATTTCGTCTTTGACATAGCGTTTTTCTATTGTATAGATTACTGTTATTCATTTCTTCTTTGCGAATCTAACACATAATTTATATATAAACAACTTTTCGAGTATTTTTTTTCGTTTTTATGCGTTTTGCACAAGAAAAGTTACTAAATTTGTAGCAAATAATATTTCAAACATTATGATAGACCTTTTTAAAGAACTTAAAGCAAGGGCTAAAGCAAACAAACAACGCATAGTCCTTCCAGAGAGCACAGAAATCCGCACACTACAAGCGGCCAATCAAGTTTTAGCCGAAGAAGTTGCCGATGTTATCTTAATTGGCAAACCTGCAGAAATATTAGCTAAAGCCGACGAACTAAAACTAACGTACATCAGCAAAGCTCAAATTGTTGACAACACTGATGATGTAGCTATTGAAAAATATGCCGAAATATTCTACGAAATGCGTAAGAATAAGGGAATAGATATGGAAACTGCACGAAAAACGGCAAAAAACCCTCTATATCTTGGGTGTCTTCTCATCAAAGCCGGCGAAGCCGACGGACAAGTAGCCGGAGCACAGAACACCACAGGAAACGTACTTCGTGCTGCATTCCAAGTTATCAAGACCGCTCCCGGAATCAATGTGGTTTCCGGAGCATTCGTAATGCTTCTTCCCGCTGGTTCTCCTTATGGTACTAACGGAATCCTTGTTCTTGGTGACTGTGCTGTAATTCCATCACCTACAGCAAACGAACTTGCCCAGATTGCCGTTTCTACAGCTCAAACAGCTAAAGCTGTTGCAAAACTTGACCCGGTTGTGGCTATGTTAAGTTTCTCTACTAAAGGCAGTGCATCACATGAAACCGTTGATAAAGTAATCGAAGCCACTAAGATTGCAAAAGAAATGTGCCCCGATTTAATTATTGACGGTGAGCTACAAGCCGATGCAGCAATTGTACCATCAGTAGGATTTAGTAAAGCTCCAGGTAGCCCTGTAGCCGGCAAAGCCAACGTACTTGTATTCCCTAACCTAGAAGTAGGTAATATAGCATATAAACTTGTACAACGTATTGGCAATGCAGAAGCTGTAGGTCCAATACTTCAAGGTCTCGCAAAACCTGTAAACGACCTTTCTCGCGGTTGTAGCCCTGAAGACATTTACAAAACGCTTATCATCACTGCCAACCAAGCAATCGCACAAAAAGAGCAATAAAACAAATACAATTCACATATTTATATAATATACAAGCAACAACTACTATGAATATTTTGGTTCTTAACTGCGGTAGCAGTTCAGTAAAATACAAACTTATCGAGATCAAAGCTAACGAAGTACTTGCCGAAGGTGGAGTTGAAAAAATAGGTCTTGCAGATGCTTTTATTAAATTCAAACTTGCCGATGGCTCTAAAAAAATTGTAGAACTTAATATAACTGATCATCAAGGTGCAATAAAAGCCATTCTCGACACTATCACAAGTGAAGAATTTGGATGCATAAAGAGTTTCAACGAAATCGACGCTGTAGGACACCGTGTAGTACACGGAGGCGAAAAATTCAATAAAAGCGTGCTTATAACACAAGAAGTTATCGACAAAGTAAAAGAATGTTATGATATCGCACCTCTTCACAATCCTGTGAATATTGCCGGCATTGATGCTATTTCAAGTATTCTGCCTAACGTTCCTCAAGTTGGTGTATTTGATACTGCCTTCCACCAAACTATGCCCGCAAAATCATATATGTATGCTCTTCCATACAAATTCTACAAAGAAGACGGCGTGCGTCGCTATGGATTCCACGGCACAAGCCACCGATATGTATCTAAGCGTGTATGCGAATTTCTTGGTGTAAAATATGAAGATCAAAAAATCATCACATGTCATGTCGGTAATGGTGGTAGTATTACTGCTATTTACAAGGGCAAGAGCATCGACACTTCAATGGGACTTACGCCTACTGAGGGACTTATGATGGGAACCCGTTCTGGAGACGTTGACCCAGGTGCTTTAACTTACATTATGGAAAAGCACAACCTAACAGCTAAAGACATACAAAACATCATCAATAAGCAGAGCGGAATTGCAGGTGTAACAGAAATATCATCTGATATGCGTGAAATAGAAGCAGCTGTAAATGCTGGTAATGAACGTGCTAAACTCGGTCTTGATATCTACGAACAACGTATCATCAAATACGTAGGTGCTTATGCTGCCGAAATGGGAGGTGTAGACATCATCGTATTTACAGGAGGTGTAGGCGAAAACCAAACCGGTGTACGCGAAAACGTATGCGCGCCACTTGCATTTATGGGCGTAGAACTTGATAATGAACTGAATGCCAAGATTCGTGGCACTGAAACCATTATCAGTACACCAACGTCTAAAGTTAAGGTTGTTGTAATCCCAACCGACGAAGAATACCTAATTGCTCGCGACACTGAAGCAATAGTTGAAGGACGAGAAGTAGAATAAGACATCCTTCATTATTATCTTAATGAGGCTATTGTGCATTCTATGCAAATAAAACATAGAAACACAATAGCCTTAATTTGTCAGTTGTTTAAATCTATTATTACTCCACACCATCAATGTATCTCCATCTACCGAATACACCAAGAATCCACCTAAATCATTACGGCTTTCAAGAAATGACTTACTCCGTTCAACTCCCATAACCATACAAGCAGTTGCATATGCATCAGCACACATACAACTATTAGCTACTATTGTAGCACTGAGCAAATCATTCTTTTCAGGATAACCGGTGAGTGGATTCATCGTATGAACCACTTTTTTACCTCCAATAACCTTATAATTTCGATAATTACCTGATGTTGCTATCGCACCCGTTGACATTCTTAATATAACAAGTCCTTCATTAGTCGTAATTCCATCCTTGAACTCCACACTATATCGTTCTTTAGGTGAATCAACCGACACACACCACTCGCAACCATCAGGGTTTACCCCTTTCAAAGCTATTTCACCGCCAATTTCTACCAGATAATTCACTACTCCATTGCGTTCAAGCATACGCCCCACTTCATCACACGCAAGCCCCTTTGCTATAGCACTGAAATCAAACTCTATTCGAGAATCACGCTTTACAAGTTTTTCCCCTCCAACAAGTTCTGTCTTTTCAATTCCTACAAATCTGCGAATACTATCAATCACTGTTTTACTCGGTATTTTATTTGTTTTCTCAACAAAGCCCCATTCTTTCATCAGTGGGGACACTGTAGGGTCAAACGCGCCTTGAGTTTCTTTATTTACAATTAATGATGCTTTATAAAGAGACACAAACATACTATCAACCAAGAACTCATCATTTCTATTAACCTTCGACACAAGTGAGTTCTTATTAAACATCGACGCACAATCATTCACCTTATCAAACACAACCTGTATCGAATCATCAAACAAAATGTCACTTTGATATGTTATATGATATTGAGTAGTCCACACGATTCCACTACTTCTTTGGTATGGAACCGGTTCATACTCACTATTACTATAATATCTATTATAATAACTCACAGCACCCAATATAAATAATATTAATAATATAAAGGACAGAATGTAAGTTCTCTTATTTTTAATTATTTCCATAAATTAATATATAGTGAATAACAAAGTTAGATATTTTTCGTATATTTGTCAAATAGTGAACAACAAAACAATATGATTATGAAAAGAGCATTTATATTTCTCGCAAACGGATTTGAAGAAATTGAAGCATTAGCAACCGTTGATGTACTTCGTAGAGCAGGTATTGAAACCATAATAGTATCTATATCAGATTCTCTACAAGTAACAGGTGCACATGGTGTTGAAGTTACAGCCAACACTGTCTTTACCGACAATGATTATTCAGCCAATGATTGGCTCATTATGCCTGGTGGTATGCCAGGAGCATCTAATCTTGCCAGCTACGCACCTCTCACTACATTAATCAAAAATCACCATGCAAAAGATGGAAATATAGCAGCTATTTGCGCATCACCGGCAGTAGTATTATCTCCACTGGGTATTCTTGAAGGGAAAGAAGCAACTTGCTATCCCGGTTTTGAAAATGGAATGAATTGTTGCAAAGTTGGATTTAAGCCCGTAATCGTAGATGGCAATGTAATCACAGCAAACGGACCGGGCAACACTATCGCTTTTGCTCTTGCAATTGTAGCTAATGCTCTATGCGAAGAGAAAGCACGCGAGGTAGCCGAAGGAATGCTGATCTACAACCCGCAACAAGTTTACGAATTCTAACCCATTCTTCAAAAAATTGGCTCCGAGAGCAACAATCAATCGATTTATAAACTTAGAAAACTATATTTCTAAATTCCTTTTAACAAAATAAGCGCTACAAATGCAGCGCTTATTTTGTTTGATTTACACTTCCGATTAATTATCGACCACTATTCTTGATTCTGTCTTTTATCGATTCATTGAACACTTTTTGGTCAAGCAATTCTTCAAGAGTCAAGTGCATACGATATCTCCAATAATGGAACGGGTTAGCCGGCACATTGATTTGTTCTTCTTGTGGATTTTCTCTACGCAAGTCACCACTGACCGACAGCCAATCTTGTAGAGGCAGAATCGTAAGAATAGCCGGAGAATTCAAGTGATCGCACACAATCTTATCGCATATCCAAGGTTCGGCAAATTGAGGAGCCTCACCCCATTGTTGCAACACATTATTATAGAAATGCTGTGTCTTTTCGCGATCTTCTTCCCACCATGCTCTAATACCACTCATATCATGTGTCGAAGTTGTACATACACACATATAAGGATATATGTACGGATTACCAAATTCTTGTTTTGGGTCCTTTGGCATTCGTTGAATCTCAAGCGACAATATCTTTTGTCCACTCATCACCGAAGCCACACAATCAGGAATCATACCCAAATCCTCACCACACACAAGCATATCGGTAGCATTGATTAGCGGTGGCAATTTCCACATTGCTTTGCCATACCAGAAATCATTGTGTCTGTGATAGAAGAAATCATTATACAATCGGTCGAAACACCAACGTTCATAGTCGGTCAACGAACGATATGAATATGTGAATTGTGCCGAAATACGTGGATGATAATGACCTTTCAATTCTGCATCCTCAATAAACAATACATCGTCTATCAAGCCATATAAGCCATCTCTTAGTCGCTCATTCTTCTCATTTTCCGGTTGTGCTGCAAAATAAGCCTCTACCTTACGTTGCGTATCAACAAATTCTTTCAAACGATAACGTCCGTCATTCATTTGTTCCAAGAACTTATTTTTAGCTTCTTCAGTATATTCCCCAAAGAAATCACCAAGGAAATAATCCATTATATAAGGCTTAGTTTGCACCTCAGGATTAATCCAAAAGTCATAACTATTACGCATTTCGTCTGCGCTGAATGGCATTGCAGGGTTAAATGTACCAAGAAGCCCATGAACAGCATCCATCGGAATTTGCCAAATACGGAAGAATCCAAGAATATGATCTATTCGATATGCATCAAAGTATTCTGCCATTTTACGGAAACGATTTTTCCACCAAGCAAAACCATCTTTATTCATTTCCTCCCAATTATAAGTTGGGAATCCCCAGTTCTGTCCAAGAACAGAAAAATCATCCGGTGGTGCTCCCGCTTGACAATCCATATAGAACAAATTAGGATACATCCACGCATCCACACTTGCACGTGCAATACCAATTGGAATATCGCCCTTAAGCACAACGCCATTCTCATGAGCATAATTACGCACTTCACGCAATTGTTTATCAAGGTGATATTGCAAGAAATAAGTGAAATCTATTTCGTTTGCATTTTCTGCGCACACTTTCTCTACGACCTCATTACTATACTTTGCATATTCTCCCCAATTTTCAAATTCAGGTGTTCCATACTTATCGCGTAGCACACAGAACGCAGCGTATGGTTTCAACCAATATTCATTTTTCTTAAAGAATGTACGGAACAATACCGATTTCAACGTCTTAGCTCCTACTTCATCATAGATATCACGCAGATAAGCCAACTTTTCGTTATTTGCTCGTTCATAATCCACTGCATCAAGAGCATTTAGCTCAGCAGCTACAGTTTTATAATATGCAAGCTTGGTCGTATCACTTAAAGTACCAACCTTATCGGGGCGTAGATACATTGGATGCAAGGCAAAAGTAGAATTAGCTTTATATGGATAAGAGTCTACCCAAGTGTGAGTCATTGTGGTATCGTTGATTGGCAACAGCTGTATCACTCGTTGTCCTGTTTCCTTTGCCCAATCCACCATTTTCATCAAATCATAGAAGTCTCCTACACCAAAATCATCTTCACTACGCAACGAAAACACTGGTATAGCAGTTCCGGCACCTTTCCATGCTGGTTGCGGATCATTAAACTTCAACCCCGAAATAGCCACTATGGTATCAGTAGGAACATCCATCATAAATTGACGATTATCGTTATATTCCCATACCACTACCTCTTTCTTCGCTCCTTTTTTAAGAATTAAGAATTTATAATTGAATGGTACTTTCACATCTTCCTTGTCGAGCGCAATTTCCCATTCGGGGAAATTACTACTATTAAGAACCAAAGCCTTCTTTGGGTCCCATTCTCCAAGGGCCTTGCTATCACCGGATATAGCGAGCACTTCATCACTCTTCACCACTGGTGCAAACACCTTAAGCACCACACCTCCGGCCGATGGTTGTTGAGGTTGCTTATCACGTTTACGAGAAAAGATTCCTTCGGTAAAAGCCGATGAAAAAAATGCCTTATTTTCAGGCTGATCATTCCATTGATCAAATAGTTCATATACACTCGCACCCTTACCACTCACCATTTCATGAGGTTTACCCCACTCATAGCGAATTGCACCATTATCATTTTTTACCAAATAGGAGTAACAAAGATTTGATGAATCATTAGGTACTTCCACATCTAAACACCACACTCCGTATGGTTTTGGGTTCATTTTGACAGCATTTGCAACATTGCCATCACCCAACTCTTTACAATTACCCACCACATATAGAGATTCACCCCATTGCGTACGATAATTTATACTAAATTTAATTTTCATAAAATGTTTTAAGTGTTGAATACTATAGGTTATTTTATTTTTGGCTAAATTAATAATTTATTAATGATTAATAAAATAATAGGCGGAATAAAATCATTATTCCGCCTAAAAATTATCATTTATTTTGATTTAACCACACTTTGACGTTCCACAAGAAGTACATATCAGGCAACCTTCTTGATAGATAAGCGTTTCTTGACCACAATTAGGACAAGTTTGACCATTTGCCTTCATTCCGTTTGGTAAGTATTTCTTCAATGCACGTTCAACCCCCATTTTCCAAGTATTGATTGACTTGCTATCAAGTTCAAGACTACTTACGAGCTTAAGCACTTGGTCAATAGGCATTCCATAACGTAACACACCAGAAATCAATTTTGCATAGTTCCAGAACTCAGGATTAAACTTATCCGACAAGCCTTCTATTGTAGTCTTATAACCACGTTTGTTAATAAATTGGAAGTCATATCTCTTATTTCCTTGTTCATCAAATGCCTTTATAATCTTACCCTTATTAACCGATTTCGGACAGAAGATACCTTCTTCATCATCAGCAAGACCTGTAAAGATTTCATACGGGCGTCCTTCAATCAAGCCAACAAATGCAATCCACTTTTCTTTATTGTTTTGAAAACGAACCACATCAGCTTCAAGTTCAATAGGACGTTTTAAGATATGTTCCTCGTTTGCAATATAAGGATTACACTTTTTCTCTTCTTTCTTAGTCGATACAAGCACTCCTGCTCGCGAGCCATCACGATACACTGTACAACCCTTACAGCCCGATTTCCAAGCCTCAACATACAAATCATTTACAAGACTTTCGCTCACATCGGCAGGCAAGTTGATTGTAACACTGATTGAGTGGTCTACCCATTTTTGCACACGACCTTGCATTCTTACCTTAGCAAGCCAGTCCACATCATTCGAGGTAGCCTTATAATAAGGAGACTTCGCCAAGATTTCATCAAGTTCTTCTTGTGTATAATCACTCTTGATTTCAATACCATTCACCTTCATCCAAGTAGTAAACTTAGGGTGATATACAATATATTCCTCAAAGCTGTCTCCCGATTCATCAGTGAAGTCCACACGCACATCAGGATCGTTTGGATTAATCTTACGACGACGCTTATACACAGGCAAGAACACAGGTTCAATACCTGATGTTGTTTGAGTCATAAGACTTGTTGTTCCTGTTGGAGCAATTGTCAAACAAGCAATATTTCGGCGACCATACTTCACCATTTCTTCATACACCTCAGGTGCAGCTTCTCTGATACGAGATATGAATGGATTATTTTTTTCACGTTCAGCATCAAACACTTCAAATGCTCCACGTTCCTTTGCAAGATTTACCGACGAACCATAAGCAGCCACTGCAAGTGTCTTGTGAATATTTTCCGAGAATGCAGTAGCTTCTTCTGTTCCATAAGTCAATCCCATTGCGGCAATCATATCACCTTCGGCTGTTGTTCCCACACCGGTACGACGTCCCTTAAGTGTTTTTGTGCGGATTTTTTCCCACAAATGACGTTCAGTCTTTTTAACTTCTTCTGTTTCCGGGTCAGTTTCAATTTTTGCGATAATTTTATCGATTTTTTCCATTTCAAGATCGATAATATCATCCATAATACGTTGTGCTGCTGCTACGTGAGCCTTAAACAACTCATAATCGAAATATGCATCCTTTGTAAATGGATTCACGACGTAAGAATATAGATTAATCGCAAGAAGGCGACAGCTATCGTAAGGACATAATGGAATTTCTCCACAAGGATTGGTTGAAATAGTCTTAAAGCCTAAGTCGGCATAACAATCAGGGACTGATTCACGAGTAATAGTATCCCAAAATAGCACACCCGGTTCAGCACTTTTCCAAGCATTGTGAATAATCTTGTTCCACAACGTAGCTGCATCTATTTCCTTTTTATATTTAGGTTCTACTGCATCAATAGGATATTGTTGAACATACTGTTCTCCATTCACAGCTGCCCTCATAAAATCATCATCAATCCTCACCGACACATTTGCTCCGGTAATTTTTCCTTCGGTCATCTTTGCATCAATGAATGCCTCTGAATCAGGGTGCTTAATACTTACACTCAGCATCAAAGCTCCACGACGTCCATCTTGAGCTACTTCACGTGTAGAGTTTGAGAATCGTTCCATAAATGGAACCAAACCAGTTGATGTCAATGCAGAGTTTTTCACAGGAGAACCTTTTGGACGAATGTGCGACAAGTCATGTCCCACACCACCTCGGCGCTTCATCAATTGAACTTGCTCTTCATCAATCTTTATAATACCACCATATGAATCGGGGGTTCCATCAAGTCCAATCACAAAACAATTAGACAATGATCCCACCTGATATTCATTTCCAATTCCCGACATTGGACTGCCTTGAGGTACAATATATCTGAAGTTTTTAATCAAATCAAAAACTTCATCTTCACTCATCGGGTTTTGGTACTTCTTTTCAATTCGAGCAATTTCACGAGCGATACGGCGATGCATATCGTCTGGTGTCAACTCAAAATGATTCCCGAAAGAATCTTTTAACGCATACTTGCTCGCCCACACACGCGCAGCAAGTTCATCTCCTTCAAAATACTTTAAAGAAGCTTCGTAAGCTTGTTCGTAAGTATAACTCTGTTGTTCCATTAGTATAGTTTGCTATTTGTTTTTCATTTGCGACTACAAATATATGAAGAAAGAACCATAACACACAACTATTTTAATTTTATTTTCCATAAAGTTATCAACATTTTTTTCTATTCGATTGATTATCTGCATTTTAATTTTTACAAATTAGAAAAAAGTTTTCCAAAACTAAAAATCACAACAACAAATCGCAAACAATTTAGAAAAAGAACGGTGAGCAAACTCAATGTTTGCCCACCGAAAAACATCAATTTCAGTCTTACTATTAGTTGTTTTCAGGACGAAGACGGCGAACAACTTCTCCTGTACGCCACATTTCGCTTTCACGCAATGCCTTCAATTCTTCATTCAACTTTTCACGATAGTCAGGCTGACTGTTTGTATCAATCGAACGTTGAGCTTCATTTCCGCAAGCCACTTCGCTATATAGTTTTGCAAATACAGGCTTTGTAGCATCATGGAATGGACCCATCCAGTCAAGCGCACCACGTTGAGCTGTTGTTGAGCAATTTGCATACATCCAATCCATACCCTTTTCTGCAAAAAGTGGCATAAGAGATTGTGTAAGCTCTTCAACGGTTTCATTAAATGCTTCCGATGGAGTATGACCATTTTCACGAAGCACTTCATATTGTGCAAGAAGAAGACCTTGAATTGCACCCATCAATGTACCACGTTCACCTGTCAAATCGCTATATACCTCACGCTTAAATGTAGTTTCAAACAAATAACCCGAACCTACACCAATACCAAGAGCCAAGCAACGATCCTTTGCACGGCCTGTTGCATCTTGGAAAATTGCATAACTTGAATTCAATCCTCTTCCTTGTAGGAACATTGTACGCAATGATGTACCCGAGCCCTTTGGAGCAACCAAGATTACATCGATATCAGCAGGAGGTACAATACCTGTTCTTTCCTTATATGTGATACCGAAACCATGTGAGAAATAAAGAGCCTTACCTGGAGTCAAGTGCTTCTTCAAATCAGGCCATACTGCAATTTGCGCAGCGTCCGATAGCAAATACTCAATGATAGTTGCACGTTCAGCAGCCTCTTCAATTTCAAAAAGTGTTTCACCGGGTACCCAACCGTCAGCTACAGCCTTATCCCAGCTCTTACTGTTTTTACGTTGTCCAACAATTACATTAAAGCCATTATCGCGAAGGTTCATACTTTGACCCGGACCTTGCACTCCATATCCAATTACTGCAATTGTTTCATCTTTCAAAATTTCTCTTGCTTTTTCCAATGGAAATTCTTCGCGGGTCATTACATTTTCTTCTACCCCGCCAAAATTCATTACTGCCATAATAAATAAATTTTAGTTTTATATATTAGTTAATTATTAATTATTATCATCTGTTCTCAAAAACTATTCTTGCTCGACAATTTATTTCATACCTACCATCACCTACCAGCTTAGATATTTCAAGCTTTGCGTCAAGTTCTTCGTCTTCGTTCACTGTCACTTCATAGCCACATTCTCCATAACATTCTTTCACATATGCTATTTCAAAGCGTTTCACCATATACTTATCATAGTGTTCCAAATCCCACTGATTGAGCAATGCTTCCACATAACGGACACTATTTACATGACAATTTATATCGGTATCTGTATATAGGAATCTATGTTGTCTCACCCTTCCTTCTACTAAAGGCTTCAATCTTGATTGAGGCTCTATCGGACAATCTTTGTCATAAATATTGCTTATCACATAGCTAAGATTGGAGATATCCACCATTTCACGTTTCTCACTATCAATTACAAGCCATATAGTACGAGCATATCCGAGAGTATCACCATTCGAATTAACGATTTCAAAATTACGTTGTGAAAAATATCGATTATAACCTTCCACCCATGTACGTATAGTATAACTCTCATTCACTCGTGGATAACCTGTCATTTCTATCGTTACTCTTGAAAGCACCCAAGCTTGATTCAGCTCTTTCAGTTTAGCATATCCCACGCCCCATATATTAGCATGTTCGGTGGCTACCTCTATCAATCGGGACACAAGCAATGGCAACGGCATTTCTTTTTGGGGAGTACACTCTCCTGCCGTCATAAAGAATTCATGAGTATATAATTTTAAGTTTTCCATCAGATCAACGTCTCCTTTTTTAATCTTCTTTCTTCAAGGAACATTGTTACATATTCGTTAATATCTTTTGTAACAGCTACACGACCACTTCGCACAAATTGACGTATATCATGACGTTTCAACTCTTCAAATAGAGATTCAGTCTCTTCCGGATGACCGGTTTTTTCAAGAATTGTATAATCCTTAGCCATTTCAAGAATGCGTGCATTATATTTTCTTATTATCTTTTCGAGATTTGGTTCTTCTATAAGATTGCTTGTTGGCACTTTATAAAGAGCAATTTCTTGATAGATAATTTCATCATCGGTGTAGAAAAATGATTTCAACACACCTATTCGTTTTTCAACTTGTTTTACAAGTTTTTCTATAGTCTCACGATCGCTATACGAAGTAATTGTAAACTTATGTATACCTTTTATTGACGAAGGCGAAACGGAAAGACTCTCTATATTCAATTTTCTACGAGTGTAAATAATTGAAATCTGATTTAGGAGCCCCACTCGATTTTCCGAGAATATAGTTACTGTGTATAATTGTTTTTCTTCCATATCTTTCATCAGTTTTCAGGTTGATACTTTTCTCCCGGCGCCAATATAGTGTTAAGCATAGTGCTTCCTGCCGGAACCATTGGGAATACATACCCTTCGGTTTCCACCTTCACATTCAATACATACGCACCTTCATATTTCATCATTCGGTCAATAGCAGCATCTAATTGCGAACGTTCGGTAACATCTTCTGCTGGAATTGCGTAAGCCTTTGCTATAGTTACAAAGTCAGGATTTACCATTGGAGTTTGTGAATAACGCTTCTTATAAAAGATATCTTGCCATTGGCGCACCATTCCTAAGAAATTATTATTCAATATGATAATTTTTACAGCCACGCCATATTGCAATATAACACCAAGCTCTTCTATCGTCATTTGAATACCTCCATCGCCCACGAAGAAACACACCGGACGCTCCGGCGCTCCAATCTTGGCTCCAATTGCTGCAGGCAAACCGAATCCCATCGTTCCAAGACCTCCGGATGTTACAATTCCTTTAGGAGCTCCATATTGAAAATATCTCGACGACATCATTTGATTCTGTCCCACATCGGTTACAAGCACTGCACTGTCACCTGCCATTTCCGATACCTTATTCACCACTTCACCCATCTTCAAGTCGCCTTCTTTTGGATACACCTCTTTATTAATTACTTTGGTGCGTTCCAATTCTTCATCATACTCAAAACTTGCAAGCCATTCGCTATGTTTCGTTTCGTTTATCTTAGGTAAAAGCATCTCAAGTACGGTCTTTGCGTCACCGTGAATAGTTGCATCAGCCTTCACGTTCTTATTAAATTCCGACTCATCGATATCTATATGAACAATCTTCGCCTGTTTAGCAAATTCGTTCACATCACCCGTTACGCGGTCATCAAAGCGCATTCCTATCGCAATCATCACGTCGCAACGATTTGTTGCCATATTGGGTGCTACATTTCCGTGCATTCCGAGCATACCTTTATTAAGTGGATGTGTTGTCGGGATAGTTGACAATCCAAGCAACGTTGTCGACACAGGGATATCTGCCTTTTCGGCAAATGCGACAAGTTCTTTTTCAGCTTCTGCAATCATAACTCCGTGTCCTGAAATTATCAATGGACGTTCTGCTGCATTGATGATTTCGGCTACTACATCCACGTCTTCTTCTTTAACCTCAGGATAAGGTATATAACTACGAATAAACTTACATTTCTTATAATCATTATCCCATTCCACAAGTTCATTTTGCGCATTTTTGGCAAAGTCAAGGACAACAGGACCTGGACGACCGGTAGAAGCTATATAGAATGCTCGCGACACTGCCCATGCAATCTCTTCAACAGATCGTATCTGATGACTCCATTTTGTTACAGGCTGAGTGATACCGATTACGTCAGTTTCTTGAAAAGCATCACTACCCAACGATTCGCTCGACACTTGTCCCATAATCACCACCATTGGTGTACTATCCATCATAGCATCACTAATACCGGTAATTGCATTTGTTGCTCCGGGACCCGAAGTCACTATCACCACTCCGGTTTTTCCGCTCACTCGTGCATACCCTTGCGCTGCATGAGTAGCCCCTTGTTCATGGCGAACCAAGATGTGTTTTAACTTGCTTCCATGATCATATAGGCGATCAAATACCGGAATTATTGCTCCGCCGGGATAACCGAATATCGTATCCACGCCCTCTGCTTCAATAGCTCTGAGCATCGCTTCTGCACCTGTTATCTTTTCACTCATATATCTATTCTTAATTATTATTCTTATTTGATTTTACTCACGCACACCCCCCTTGTCGGCAGATGTTACCATTGATGCATATGCTTTTAGTGCTTTCGATACTACTCGGTTACGATATTTAGGCGTAAATGCGTCTTTACCTCGTTTTTCTTCTTCAGCACGACGAGCAGCAAGCTCTTCATCGCTCAATTTCACGTTGATACTGCGAGAAGGAATATCTATAACAATTACATCGCCATCTTGCACAAGACCTATACTTCCTCCTGATGCAGCTTCGGGAGAGATATGTCCTATTGACAAACCTGATGTACCCCCGGAGAAACGTCCGTCTGTAATCAACGCACACGCTTTACCTAAGTGTTTTGATTTTATATAAGAAGTTGGATAAAGCATCTCTTGCATACCCGGGCCACCCTTAGGACCTTCGTGTGTGATTACCACAACATCGCCTGCTTGCACCTTATCGCCCAATATACCTTCTACTGCATCATCTTGCGACTCAAACACTTTTGCTGTTCCTTCAAAATGGAAAATACTTTCATCTACTCCGGCAGTCTTTACTACACAACCATCTTGAGCAATATTTCCATAAAGCACAGCAATTCCACCATCTTTCACGTATGCGTGTTCAAAATTTCTTATACATCCGGCAGTTCTATCGACATCGAGTTCCTTATAATAATTAGCTTGCGACGCAAACTTAATGTTTCTCACATTGCAAGGTGCGCTAAGCCACAACTTTTTCACTTCATCGCCAAACTTCTTGCCTTCGATAGCATAATTCTCGATAGCTTCACCAAGTGTAAGACCGTCTACTCGTTTCACCTCAGTATCAAGCAGTCCTTGTATTGCAAGTTGATACATAATCGACATAATACCACCGGCACGATTCACATCTTGTACGTGATAATGACCATTAGGAGCTACCTTACACAACACCGGTGTCTTTCGGCTCAAAGCATCGATATCTTTCATCGTAAAATCGGCTCCTGCCTCATTAGCCACAGCAAGCAAGTGCAACACTGTATTGGTACTACCACCCATTGCGATATCGAGCGACATAGCATTCAACATTGCCTCACGAGTAGCAATACTGCGTGGAAGAACACTTTCGTCCTCTTCCTCATAATATTTACGACAATTCTCCACTATTTGCAATGCTGCCTTACGGAACAATTCTCGACGATTTTCATGAGTGGAAAGGATTGTTCCATTTCCGGGCAAAGCAAGACCTATTGCTTCATTCAAGCAATTCATACTATTTGCCGTAAACATTCCCGAACAGCTACCACAAGTAGGACAACCCAATTCTTCAAGTTTAGACACAGTGGTATCATCTACCGTAGGGTCGGCCGAATCAATCATCACATCAATCAAGTCAAGCGCACGACGACCGAGCCAACCGGCTTCCATTGGTCCGCCACTCACAAAAATAGTTGGGATATTCAGACGCATTGCTGCCATCATCATTCCGGGAGTAATCTTATCACAATTACTTATGCACACCATCGCATCGGCGCAATGTGCATTTACCATATATTCCACACTATCAGCTATCAAATCGCGTGATGGCAATGAATATAACATACCTTCGTGTCCCATTGCAATACCATCATCAATAGCAATGGTATTGAATTCGGCAGCAAAACAGCCCAACTTCTCTATCTCACTTTTTACATACTGGCCCACTTCATGAAGATGTGTATGACCGGGAACAAATTGTGTAAATGAATTCACTATAGCAATCACCGGTTTACCCATTTGTTCTACCTTCATTCCGTTTGCGCGCCACAAAGCGCGTGCTCCTGCCATTCGGCGACCGTTCATCGATATCGAACTTCTTAATGGTATGCTCATAATATAATTTCAATTAAAAAACCTTTCCTGCGCATTAGGAGGAAAGGTTAATATACATCTTTATAATATTCTTCTCTATTAATAATTTACAAATCCTCCTATACATTAATTTATCCAATAATGACCACGACGACATTTACCAATGCCACCAGCACCACATTCAGGATATTAATAACAGAAGTATTCATAAATTCTTTCTTTTTGTTTCATCTTTATACCGCAAAGATAAATGTATTTCTGTAATCCACAAAGAAAATCCACAAAATAATTCAAAAAACTTACATTTTATTACCATTCCGCCTGTTTTGCTTACAATTTTCACCCCAGCGCAATCACTTAGCATCTTTTTCGTCAATAAAAAAGCAGAATGTATCGATTATAGTTTATCGCAATTCTACGGTAATCTGTGATGAGACTTGATAATTTCTAAGATTTCCAACGGGCTATGCACTATATTCACAGCATAGGTATCTATAAGTTCTTTTTCGGGGCGAAATCCCCACGTTACCCCTATCGAGTCTATGCAAGCACGACGAGCTGTTTCCATATCCACTCCGGAATCTCCTATATACACTGTTTCACCTTTAGTCATTCCCGACTTTAATAATATGTCAAACACTATCGAAGGATCAGGCTTTACAGGCACGCCATCTTGTTGACCATTTATTGCCACGAAATCGATATGAGGGAAATAATGACGCACAATTTTTTCCGTTGCCTCTTGATACTTGTTCGATGCTACAGCGACTTTCACCCCCATAGCTACCAATGTGTCAAGCAACTCCGGCAGTCCTTCGTATGGTACCGTACGATCACAATTATGCTCATTATAATATTCCTTGAAAACTGCCATCACTTGTGTTATGGCACTTTCGCTGCGAGTATCTTCAGGCATAGCTCTCAACAACAAATTCTTTACACCATTTCCCACTAAGAAAGGATATGATGCCATATTATGAATAGGATAGCCACACTTAGCCAAAGCATAATTTGCCGACTGTCCTAAATCTTCTATTGTATTAAGCAATGTACCATCAAGATCAAAAATAGCTAATCTTTTCATAATCATTTTTTCTTTATTAGAACGGATAACCTACCGAGAAATGAAATGCAGCATCACGTTTCAATCGTGGCTCAAACAATGGCCACCTCTCTTGTCCTTGTGCAGGATTATAAGCCTTCATACCCACATCAAATCGAAGCAAGAAATAATCAAAATCCAATCGAAGTCCAAGTCCGTAAGACGCTGCTATCTGCTTATAAAATTCATCGAATTTAAACACACCTCCGGGTTGGTCTTCATAATCCTTTATTGTCCATATATTTCCTGCATCAATAAACGCACCAAGTTCAATCACCCAAAATAATTTTGTTCGATATTCCAAATTTATATCAAATCTCACATCACCGCATTGATATATAAAACTATTCACTGAGTTTACTCCATTATAGCTACCGGGACCAAGTGTTCTCACTCCCCAACCACGCACACTGTTTGCCCCTCCGGCATAAAATCGTTTCTCAAATGGAAGTACCGTTGAATTTCCGTATGGTACAGCAGCCCCTAATCCCACTCTGAATGCAACCGAACTTTTTCTATTGAAATTATGTGTCAACGAATAATCAAAGTCAAATTTCGCATATTGGGAATAACGTATTCCAAACACTTCATATGCACCATCTTTCTTCTCACTACCTATCATATTCGATATTCCGTACAGTACATTACCTGCCGTTTCCACTCCGGCCCTCACAGTATACACATTCTCTTGAAACAACGAAGTCAAAAGGTCACGCTCTTTCTTATTACTATGATAGAACGAATAACCCAATCGCATAATGAAGTGATCCTCGTAAGAATACCTCAACAACGGATTCTGTATACTATCAAGAAAATTAATCTTACTCTCAGGCAAATACACATAACTTACATCAAGCAATGTTACTGTGTGACGAGTATTTCGGCTACGTTCTTTCCATATATATTTATACGCGGCTCCCGCTATGATACGGGTATATTCAGGTCGCTCTTGATAATTAAATTGAGAAGATATTTCTGTCGAAGCAAGTATTTTCTGTTTAAACTTACTGCTCAAGAAAGGTGCTTTAAACTTAGGATAAGTGATTCCCACCTCACCCGAATACTCTGAATAATTATCATTGATAAGACCGCTAAAATCTCCCGACAAACTTTCGTACGATGCACGAAACTTAGTATCAAGCACTTCCGAGCCCCCAAATATATTTCGATGCTGATATCCCGCACCGACACCAAAACCAAGGTCTCCTTCGGAGTTAGTTCCTTCTAGTGACAACGATACCGACTGAGACTTACCCGGTGTAAGTAACACATAAGCATCAAGCCAAGCCTTTCCGGCGATTTCACCCACAGGTTTTATCTCTATATTTACAAATTTCAAAATCCCTAAACGGCTCAATGCTTGATATGTTTTTGTTACGTCGGCCGAATTATATAATCCACCACGCTCAAGAAAGCAACACTCTTTCAATGCTCGCCTTCTGATATAACGATCGTCACCATAAAGGACAATTATTCCTTGATATAACAACGAATCGACAACACTATTGGAGTCTATTTCGTATGACTTTGATGGATCATAGTCGGTAACAAACACAATGTTTCTCACATAGAACGGTTTATGTTCTGTATAGAATGGCAAGTTCTTGTTTTCACGAGGATTAGTAGCTTTCATCGTAAGCTCCACCTCGTTACTACCTTCTGTTGTATCAGCTACAAACGTGATATACTCCTTGTCAAAAGCATAATACCCTTTCTCACGCAACATTCTCGTGTAATCATCTCGCTGCTCACTCATAACATTACGATCAAACAGCATATTAGGCTTAAGTTTTGCTCTCACCGTATCCGATAGGATTATTTCCCTTAACGCATCATTCGGAATATCATAATTTATCGATGCTATGTAATGTGGTTTTCCCGTTGTTACATTATATACCACCTCCACTTTACGCTTGTTTACATCAACCATAGTATCCACTTCTACAGTCGCACTCAGATACCCCTTATTCACAAAATATCGGGTTATTTCCTTTTTAGATGCTTCAGTAAGTTTAGAATTATATATAACAGGAGCTTCACCCATACCACGAAGCCAACGATTCACTCGCTTTGTGCTATCACGCCCCGACAAATTATACAGTCCCAACTGTAATTTCAATCCTCCAAGAACCGAGTGATTTGGTACCTGACGAAGGTAATTATACAAATCGGCTTCTTTAAATTCTTTATTATCAAGAACATTTATGCTCACCTTATCCACGAGCAAATCACTGCCTTGTACATGCTTTGTTGAACTACAGCCACATACGACCATAGCCACACTCACACAAAAAATAATAAAAAATATATTTATCTTTCTACACATTACTTATATATAACAATGCGCTTTACTTAAACGCACTGCAAAGATAGCAAAAAATTAGACAGCTACTATATGTGTATAAAACACTTCCAAATATTTTTACTTTTATCACCTAATAATAGCTCCTAAAACATTAAGAACAAAAATAAATACCACACACCTTTATCAACAAAAGAATCATAACACAATATAAAACAATATCCCTTATAAATTTAATTATTACACAAAGTGCCGACTGTCTCGCGACAGTCGGCACTTACCTTATATCCACTCCCCAGAGAAATCTTATTCCTCGTATATCTAAGACTACGGCTTAATCAAATAGATTTCACATGTCTCGAAATCAATTTCCCAATTTCCACCTTCAATGCTTTCCCATTGGTATTTTGAACTCATACGATTCCACCAATTCTGAAACTTAGTACCGGTTTCACCCATATCTTTTACGAGTTTCTCATAAAGTTCGGTATTTTCTACGGTAAGAATCTTAGCAAGTTCATTCAATCCGTTTCTACGCTCAAATAGAGCCTGAATTTCATTCTTTTCTTCTACAGTTACACTGCCTACAACTTTTCTCATATCGATTTAGTCTTTTACAATATTAAACGGGTCTATATAATCTATCTCTTTAATTTCTTTTTCGGGCATAAACTCTCCATATTCACGAATACCTTTCAACAACTCTCTAGATACATTACGTTCAAGGTGAGCCACTACGCACTGTTCATGACTTGGTGTGTTTACTTCATACGTTGTCTTACGGTTCAACCACACACAACGCTTGCATTGATATGCGTCACATTTTCTGCAAATAGGAGCATGTGTCATGCGATATAATTGTGAATTTTTTATATCAAGCCCATTTTTTAAATCTCCTACACTAAACTTTGCTTTTCCTAATCCAAAATCTGCATCATCCTCAGCAAAATAGAATCCGGGACAAATATAAAATCTTCCATCGGTCGCAAGAGTAATATTTTCCACCCCTGCGTTGCAATTATTCATTGCATCTAGCATAATGCGATCAGAAAGCAAATTAAATTGCACTATTCGCCCTCTTACGTATTCCGTTTTTACAACATCAGCCAATTCTGTCAAAAGTTTTCTATATGCATCAAAATCACATTCTGTAAATGTCTCAACATCAGTAAGTACCACATTTAAACGCATAACCTTAGGCAAAACAGAAATTATATTCTGGTAAAAAGCAAATAGTTTAGACTTATCAACACGAAGAACATAGGCTGTATCTTGTTGCCAATCCACATTACCAAGTTTATCTATATCATTAATAACCAATACATCGGCTTTCACTCCCTTGGCGTATGGTTTCACGCAACTATGGTCTACTGTATTAATTGCGTCCTTATATTCTGCCGGTAACTCATAATCAGGATATACAAACTGAATGGACAGATTTTCTTTCATTGCATAAAATATCCCTTCATTCAAGTCTTCGAGTGAAATAAGTTTACGTTCAGCCTTATTGTTCTCATAATGACAATATGATACTGAAGTATCATCAAGCAATATCACTAAATATTTAATCATGGCTTTCAAGTTCAAGTTTGCGATAAAGTTTGTTCCAATAATAGTTATTGGCTCTCACACGTGCTTTGTGCATTTTGCATATAGCTGTAGAACGTTGATATATCGTAGGGGTATCGGCTACGTCATAGTTTTCACCTTGACACCATGCACAACCGCCTGCCACCTCACAATCGATACACTCTTGTGTGGATTGTGTACAACGGTCAAGTGTTAAGAACGGACGCAACTTATTTTTATCTATTCCATAACGTACATTACCGATAATCCACGCTTTTTTATCACGTAATGAGTATTGAGCAAAACGGGTACATGGATAGAAATTACCAGCAGCATCAATAGATAACATTTTACCGGCACCACACCAATTTTGATTCTCCAACACGCAATCCATAGGTTTACCCATATTCTCGGTAAAAAACGAACAGGCAAAGTCTTTGTAATACTCGTTCTCTATAATGGAATCAGCAAGTTGAATCAATTGATTTTCAAACAAGACGTCATCACCTTCATTCCACACATCCTCAAACACCACATTTATATTCACTTCATGAATACCAAGCGAATACAAATGTAGCACACTTTCCTTTATATATGGAATATCGGCACTGCTTATCGTCACTTTCGTACCGGCATTGGGAAATTGCTCTAACCACAACGGTATGTTTCGCACCACATCGACATATGAGCCTTTTTCCTCGCTACCCTCGCTTTTCCATATACGATTCATGTCGTGTTTCTTCTGTGTACCGTCTATAGTTATCCCTATCGATAAATGAGAATGATTCTTCTTGATGAAATTCTGTACTTTCTCTGAATCGTAGTTTATTCCATTGGTAGAAAAACTGAAACGATAAGAATCAAACCAATGATGATTTCTATGGAACATCTCCGTTTTTATATAATCGCATATTTTATCAATAAGTTCAATTTCAAGGAACGGCTCACCACCGATAAAGTCCCACACAACCGATTCATAATTGAAATTTTCATCATATTCATTATCAAGAATATAATCGACAGCTTGTTTGGCGACCTCCCACGACATTCTTTCTTTTTCATTCTTGCCCACAAGATAACAATACTTGCAAGCAAGTTGGCAATCCTTCGTAACTATAAAAGTTATATTTTTAGCCATTCCGGACTGCCATGACAAACTCTGTTCTTTTATTTTATTCATTAAAATTATCCACAATATAAATAACAACCAACAGAACAGTTATCTCTACATCCTAATTTACAAGAACCTTGACACCCGGTATAACACCCTTGACAACCTCCACTACAAGTTCCTACGCAAGAAATATTGCAAGAACCTGAACATGAATTATTACAAGAACCTGAACACCCATACAAACAACTATAAGCACAACCATATCTACAATCCGAAGGTGCTTCTTCACTCGCTTTCATAATTTGTGGCACATTAGCAAGAGCCATTGTTGCAAGAATAGGTAATGCCTTTTTAGCTGCTTTTTTAAAGAATTCACGACGAGATTGTAATTCTTTTTTCTTTTTATTCTCTTCCATAATCCCTATTATTTATTATTTTGTACTAATGAATCATTTATTCTTAGCAGGTTGGCAGTCCTTCGCAACTATAATAGTGATATTTTCAGCCACCCAGAACTGCCAAACGTTATTTAACTCACTCAAACATCGAAGAGTTTTTACAAGTATATTGGCATGTTCTGTTACAAGTGCCAAGACATGACGTATCACAACCTCCAATACAAGAAGTCGTACATGCTAATTGACACGATACCTTACAGCCTGTTCGGCAAGTGTGATCACACGTTTGCGAGCAAGCCTCACTGCAAGCATTGCTACAGCCACTACAACCCGATGATGTTGAAGTTCCCTTACAATTACCTTCGCAAGTAGTACTGCACGAACTACTACATGACGATGAACAATTGGAACATGTACTGCTTTTTGCTGTATTTAGGCATGAATTGGAGCAACCGTCATTACACGTTGTCATGCAACCACTTCCACAGCCATTCTTAGCAGAGCCAATACACGAACTGCTACAACTCGTCCCACATCCCTTTTGAGCACTGCCCATACATGAATTGCCACAACTAGTAGGTTCATCTTTCTCACAAGACAAAAAACTCCCACCAAAGGCTATAGCCCCAAGAATCGGTAACACCCTTTTTCCTGCTTCTCTAAAAAATTTACGACGATTTAGTAAATCCATAGATTAAATTTATTCAGATTTTTTATATTCAAATGTTATTCCCGATTCCAAATGCTTTAAAGTGAAGTTTCTTTCTTCATGCTTATACCAATAACCAGAAGGTCCTTCTTCGTATTCTTTGTTAGTTATTCCAGATTTAATTAATTCATATAATCCTTCCGGTAAATTTTTATAATAAACGCAACCTGAAGAAGATCTTAATCCAGCTATACACATCCGATTTCCTATATCAGGCAAAATTGATTCAAACTTAAATAGAACAGGAGCTATTGTTACCATATCATCTGAATATTCTACCTTAGATCCAGTAATTGTATATGATCTAATTCTCCATACACTATCAAATCCCATATAATCTTGATTATATTCTGAATAAATCCGTAACTCAAAATATATATAGCCATCATCGCTTACAGTTAAAGCCTTTGTATAATGCGTAATTTTAGGTTCATTGGTTGGTGCATAACAAATATTTACGGTTTTATAACCTCTCGGTGCTTTAGATTTCATATATATTGTCTGATAACCGTATTCATGTATATATCCCCATTGGTCATTAGTATGATCTTCAAAACTATAACTATATGGTTCAAAATGTGTGATAAGTTCATCACACGTTACTAATTCTGCTTGTTCTCCATAATACGTTTTATCACCTATAACTGTGTATATTCGCACATAGTATGTGGTTGAAGCCTCAAGTTCCATCAACGAATATGAAATTTTTTCTGATGAAACAGCTACTTTTGTGTCAGCAATAGTGGGCATTGACGTTTTTGAATATACGATACCGGTTTCAGTTAAATTAGAGCCATTAGCTGAAATTGTACCATTAACAGTAGCAGAATGTGCCAATATATCAGTGAAAGTTGGAGCTGAAATGGTTACTGCAGGAAGTGTTTCAAACACCGTTTGATTTCCATATCTTACTTTACCATCTACAATAGCATAGAAACGAAGATAATAGGTCGTTTCTGCTTTTAAATCTTTTAATACCGTTGATATAGTGCAACCGCCCTGCAATAACATCATTTTTCCATTATCCACAGTAGGTGTAGATGTTGTGGCTACGCAAATACCCGCTTCTGTTATTTTTACACCTCTCGGCTCTATACTGCCTATTATCAAAGCTGAATTAGAGGTAACGTTTTCTATCTTTGGCTCAGAAAATTTTACACCCACAGGAACAACGGTTAATTTGCAAGTTGCTTTTTTGTTATTATCATCTGTGGTCACGGTGATGGTTGTTTCACCTTCTGCTACGGCTGAAACCACACCTTTCGCATCCACTGTTGCCACTTCATTGGAACTTGATGTCCATTTAACTCCTTTATTTGTGGCATTGCTTGGAAGTATGGTTGCTTCCAAAGCCAACGTTTCCCCCGTAGCGATTTCTGCTGCTATTTTATTCAGGCTTACCGATGTAACTCTGATAATTTTATCCACCACCTGAATTTTACAAGTAGTTGTTACATTGCCTGATAAACTTCTCGCTGTAACGGTACACTCCCCTATCGCTTTTGCCGTCACCTTACCTGTTTCATCTACTGTTGCAATTTCCGGTTTGCTACTGCCCCAAGTGTGACCTTGATTGGGTGTATCAGAAGGATTATAAGACACTACCAAAGTTTCTGATGTTCCCACTTCGAGAGCCAAAGTGGTTTTGTTCATCGACATCTCAAACTGTGGTTTTTCAATCTCGGGGTCATCGGAACAAGATATAAATGTTAGGTACATCAACAACCCGAACAAAGGAAACACACTTTTCACAAACGATTTCATAATAAATCTATTTTTTCCTATAGTTTCCCGGATTCAGAGTATTACTTTTTGGATAAAAAAAGGACGTGGAAACTGTACTCTTCACTCATCCTTGGTAACCAGGCTCTCGCATTGCCCACCACACAAAGGATAAGCAACTCAGCCAGCCCACGCCAAGACGAATGTATATATACAATATTCCACGACGCACAACAATGCGACGTGCCTTGCGGATACATCATCTCAAAGTGGACGCTTACTGTTGCCATTTTCCTCCTGCGTGGTTCAAATTTGCGAGATTTGGCTACCGGAAGATAAACGCTTTGTAAACGCCTTTTCAATAAATTATCTAACCCCTCCGCCCCTCCGGACGACTGAGTTACCGCAAAATTAACAATATTTTCTTATTAACACAAAATTTATCACACATTTTCAATTTACTTTTTCAAGAAACATTATTTTTGTAATTAATCTTATTGATAGTTCCTAATAATTTTCGTTATCTTTGCAAAATATGGGAAGAATTATAGGAATTGACTATGGACGAAAGCGGACAGGTATTGCTGTTACCGATTCGCTTAAAATCGTTGCAAATGGACTTACTACGGTGCCTTCACACACCGTAATCGATTTCTTGTTGAAATATATTGAAAAAGAAAACGTAGAAAAAATTGTAGTTGGTCTGCCTAAACAGCTCAACGGACAAGACAGCGAAAGTATGCAATACATCACGCCGTTTCTAAACCGATTGAAAAAGGTTCTGCCACAAATACCGGTGGTGATGTACGATGAACGTTTCACGTCTACACTCGCCCACAAAGCAATGCTCGATGGTGGAATGAAAAAGAAAGATCGTCAAAACAAAGAAATCGTCGATTCCATTGCAGCTACTATAATTCTTAACGACTATTTACAAAGTAATCAATTTTAAACGAATATGATATTACCAATTTATCTTTATGGACACCCTGTACTTAGAAAAGTATCAGAAGACATCACTCCCGACTATCCAAAGTTGAAAGAGGTGATTGAAAATATGAAAGAAACAATGTACGACAGCGACGGAATCGGCATAGCTGCACCACAAGTTGGGCTTAACATTCGCCTTATATGTATTGATGTCGATGTTCTTAAAGACTATTATCCCGAACTTGAAGGAAAACAATTTACGCTTATCAATCCTAAAATCGAAATAATCGAGGACGGAAAGAAAATCAATCGGGAAGAAGGTTGTTTAAGCTTGCCAGGCATTCATGAATCAGTTCCTCGCATCGAAAAAATCAAAGTCACTTGGCTCGATGAAAACTTCGAGCCACACGAAGAAATTATCGAAGGATTCCTTGCACGCGCATTCCAACACGAATACGACCACTTGGAAGGCAAAGTATTCATCGACCACATTTCCGCAATACGAAAGCAACTCATTCGTAACAAATTGCGTAACATCGTCGACGGTAAAGTACGTTGCAGCTACCGCACACGAGCTTTCAGCGCCAAGAAATAACAGTTATCAACCCTATATAATTATTTAAACAATATGGCTGACGACAAGAAAGTAATATTCTCAATGGTGGGAGTAAACAAAATTTACCCGCCACAAAAACAAGTTCTTAAAAACATCTACCTTTCTTTCTTCTATGGAGCTAAGATTGGTATCATCGGTCTTAACGGTTCGGGTAAGTCTACACTGCTCAAGATTATTGCCGGTATTGACAAACAATATCAAGGAGAAGTGGTATTCTCTCCAGGATATTCAGTAGGCTACTTTGAACAAGAACCAAAACTCGATCCCGACAAAACAGTAAAAGAAATCGTACAAGAAGGTATGCAACCCACTCTCGACCTACTTGCCGAATTCGATAAAGTAAATGAAAGTTTCGGAGATCCGGATGTTCTTGAAGATCCCGATAAAATGGACAAACTCATTGCACGTCAAGCCGAACTCCAAGACAAACTTGATGCAGTAGATGCGTGGAATCTTGACAACAAGCTAGAAAGAGCTATGGATGCTCTTCGTTGTCCTCCTGAAGAACAATTAATTGGCACTCTTTCGGGTGGTGAACGTCGTCGTGTTGCTCTATGTCGACTATTGCTTCAACAACCCGACATTCTTCTTCTTGACGAGCCTACCAACCACTTAGATGCTGAATCTATCGATTGGCTCGAACAACACCTTCAACAATATCCGGGTACAGTAATCGCAGTCACTCACGACCGATACTTCCTCGACCACGTTGCCGGATGGATTCTTGAACTCGACCGCGGTGAAGGTATTCCTTGGAAAGGAAACTATTCTTCATGGCTCGACCAGAAGACCAAACGTATGGCTCAAGAAGAGAAACAAGCTAGCAAACGTCGCAAGACTCTCGAACGAGAGCTTGAATGGGTGCGTATGGCTCCTAAAGCGCGTCAAGCCAAAGGTAAAGCCCGCTTGTCATCTTACGACAGACTTCTCAACGAAGACCAAAAAGAGCGCGAAGAAAAACTTGAAATATTCATTCCTAATGGTCCTCGTTTGGGGAACAAGGTTATTGAAGCTCAACACGTTGCAAAAGCATTCGGAGACAAGGTACTGTTTGACGACCTCAACTTTATGCTTCCTCCAAACGGCATAGTAGGTATCATTGGTCCTAACGGTGCTGGTAAAACCACTATGTTCCGCCTTATTATGGAGCTTGAAAAAGCCGACAAGGGTTCATTCGATATAGGTGAAACAGTAAAAGTGGCTTACGTCGACCAAAATCACAAAGATCTCCACCCTGAAAGCAGCGTTTATGAAGTTGTATCACAAGGTTGTGAGACTTTCCGTATGGGAGGCAAAGATATGAACGCACGAGCATATCTGTCTAAATTTAATTTCACAGGCGCCGACCAAGAAAAGAAAATAGGTATGCTTTCTGGTGGTGAACGTAATCGTCTACACCTCGCTATGGCTCTAAAAGAAGAAGGAAACGTACTTTTGCTTGACGAACCAACCAACGACATCGACGTCAACACTCTTCGTGCGCTCGAAGAGGGCCTTGAAAACTTTGCAGGTTGCGCAGTCATCATATCACACGACCGTTGGTTCCTCGATCGCATTTGCACTCACATTCTTGCGTTCGAAGGTGACAGCAAAGTATTCTATTATGAAGGTTCTTATTCCGACTACGAAGAAAACAAAAAAGCAAGACTCGGAGATACTCAACCTACTCGCATTCGTTACAAGAAACTTATTGAATAATATAATTACATTTTATCCTGTTATAAAGAGGTTGGGCATTTCATCATTTGGCTCAACTTCTTTTCGTTATAACACCTCTAAAAACACAGTTTAAATACAACAAGTCATCATTTCAACATATTTTTGTTACACAAACCTTAAATATTATACTTTTTTAACACCATCCTAACAAAAATATCACTAATTTTACAATCGTATTACAAACACAATAAAAAACTATGAATATTGGAACTAAAATTCTCATTGTAGACGACGAACAAGAAATCTGCGAGATATTGAAATATAACCTTATGCTTGAAGGTTATGACACCGAGATTGCATATAGCGCTGTCGATGCTCTAAAACTTGATTTATCTTGCTATTCACTTTTTATTCTTGACATTATGATGGACAGCATTGACGGATTCGAATTGGCTCGAAAACTAAAAACGAACCCCGACACAATGTACACTCCTATCATATTCTGCTCTGCACTAAGCGGAGAAGACGAACACATTATGGGACTCAACATAGGCGCCGATGATTATATTACCAAACCTTTCCGTACTCGCGAGGTTATTGCTCGAGTAAAAAGCGTACTTCGTAGAGCAAGAGTCACTAAAGAGCTTTCAAAACAAATACAACAACCTCCTGTAAAACAGAAACCTATAACACATATCGAAGTAAAAGCACCTATCACACACTCTGCACCCGACACATCATTATTAAGCT
The DNA here is from genome assembly GCA_015061055.1 of Bacteroidales bacterium. Classification (GTDB taxonomy): domain Bacteria; phylum Bacteroidota; class Bacteroidia; order Bacteroidales; family Muribaculaceae; genus RGIG4576. The sequence goes on along the minus strand of SUXH01000006.1, from coordinate 104,404 downwards.
ACAAAGAACTTCGAATTGATGAAAACACTAAGCAATGTTATATAAACGATGTTGTTGTGAATCTTACCAAGACAGAATACGAAATGCTTTCTTTCTTCCTGACTCACCGCAACAACATATACTCACGAAAAGAACTCCTCGAAAAGATATGGAACAACTCAAGCGGAGTTTCCAATCGAACAATCGACACTAATATCACACGACTTCGCAAGAAATTAGGTAAATACGGAAGTTGTATTACAACACGTTTAGGATATGGATATGGATTTCAAGAACAAGATATCTAACAACACCCACAAAGCCCTCTACGGAATATTTATCGCTTTTTGGATTGTCATTTTGGCACTCCTTGTTGCATTATGGAATAAATACTCCAACACAAGTATTAATGTCGCAAAAAATCAACTCGAAATATATAATAATTATCTGCTTTCTATCAACCCCAACGACACATCAGCGATAAATAATGCTCCTAAAATATTGCTCAAATGTAGCAATACTCCTATCACACATGTATTTCTAAGTATATATAATAGTAAAGGAACACGACTTTATTCCAATGCATCGGCTGGGCGTAATTCATCAATTCTATCATTCAAAGAAATCCAGAATTTACTCAAGAGCAAAAAAGACTCAAGCTACACTATCAGCCAAACAATACACGATAATATACTCGACCAAAAGTGTATAGTTAGTACTACTTTCTGTGATCAATATGACCGATATATAATATCCGAATGTACTATCGATGACACTACCACATTTACCGGATTTCTGTCTGAAATGTCGTTAAAGATCACCCTCGTCATACTTATATCATTTGTTGCTATAACATGCATTAGTCTTATGCGAAAACACATCAACAATATTGACCGCCTAAAGAGATTCATCCTCCAACTAAGCGACGAGAACGATCTTGCAAATGACTCAACAAAGCAAAACAAGAGTGGTATCAACAATATTACCGAAGACCTTTACACTCTTTTTAAGAAACAACTCGACACTATTCGCCAACACGACCTTGAACGTGATCAAGCAATAAAAAAACAAAAAGAGAAACTTCAATCCAAACACACTCTAGCCAACAATTTAAATCACGAAATCAAAACACCCATCGGTATTATTATTGGATACTTAGACACTCTTATCAACCACCCCGACATTGATCTTAATACCCGACAGAATTTCTTAAAGAAATGCCTTCTTAACACTCAACGACTGCAAAATATGGTGGTTAACATAGCCGTAATCAATCGTATCGAAGATGGTAGTAGCAATATTGCGCTTGAAGATATAAACATTTACGAAGTAGTGAATCACGCCAAAGAGGATTTAAAATTCACTTTAAGCGAATATAATATGAACTTTAAAATTGAAATAGAACACGACACTTTTGTAAGAGCAAATGAAATGCTTTTATATAATGTATTTTGCAACCTTATCAAAAATAGTTGTTTCTATTCTCATGGCACTGACATTGTGCTTTGCGAATTGTCTCGTAATAATAAATTCATCATCTTCTCATTATACGATAATGGAACGGGAGTTCCCCAAGATGCAATCGATAAACTTTTTAATCGTTTCTATCGTTTAGAAAAAGACAAAAACAAAAAAAGTGGTACGGGATTAGGATTACCAATCGTGCAAGAGTCAATCAACTTATGCGGAGGTTCTATAACAGCGCATAATCGACCTAATGGCGGATTAGAATTCAAATTCACGCTACCTATAGCATAACACTATAATACTATGACAACATATCAAAACAAAAAAATTACCGATATCGATATGCAGTTTGTAAAATTAGCTTGCAACCTTGCATTTGATAACATCGCCAATGGTGGTGGACCTTTTGGCGCTGTAATTGTAAAAGATAACAACATTATTGCTACCGGGACCAACACTGTAACCTTACACAATGATCCCACAGCCCATGCCGAAATCAATGCAATACGTTCTGCTTGTAAGAAACTCCGGAACTTCAAGCTAAACGATTGTATTGTATATTGCTCGTGCGAACCATGCCCTATGTGTCTTAGTGCTTTATATTGGGCAGGTGTAAAAAAAATTATTTATTGCAATACTAAAGCCGACGCTGCTGCAATAAACTTCGATGACAGTTTTATTTACGATGAAATTGAATTAGCACCCGAAGACAGACACATCCCTTGCATTCATATGCAACACTCAGATGCTCCACTTGCTTTCCAAGCTTGGGCTTCTAAAGCAGATAAAATCATTTATTAATCCGGTCACACCCTTGGCGTGTGCCCGTAATTCGTATTTTATTCATCAACAAATTGGTGAATTCATAATTCTTTAGCCCCCATTTTGGAGAAATGAGCAACTCTGCCGGCGATTGCGACACAAATCGTTCCACAGCAATATTTTGTGAGAGTCTTCGCAAAAATTTCAAACATACATCAATATATTCTTCCGCGCTCCAATGCAGGATATTAAACTCTCCAACAGCAACCTGCTGAGCAAGTCGTGTACCGCGTATCAGTTGCAACTGATGCAATTTCACCGTATCAATAGGCAATGACGACACTGCATCGGCTGTAGCAAGTATATCATCAATTGTTTCTCCGGGCAACCCTATTATCAAATGAATTCCACATAGGATATTATGTGCTTTTGTACGCATCACAGCATCTACTGCATCTTCCCACGTATGACCTCGATTAATGGTGATTAGTGTTTCGTTGTTTGATGTTTCTACGCCATATTCAATTAAGACAAACACCTTTTTGCTCAATTCTTGCAGATATTGCAACAACTCTTCAGGCATACAATCAGGACGAGTTCCTATCACAACTCCTACAACATCTTCAACCCTCAACGCTTCTTCATAGAGTGATTTCAAATGTTCAAGTTCACCATATGTGTTTGTATATGCTTGAAAATACGCAAGATATTTCATTTGCGGATACTTGCGTGCAAAGAATTGTTTTCCTTGATTGAGTTGCTCTGTTACACTCATCACAGGACGACAATAATCCGGATTAAATGTTTGGTTATTACAATAAGTGCAACCTCCCTTACCCTTACTGCCATCACGGTTAGGACAAGAAAAACCTGCATTTATAGATATTTTTTGAACTTTATAAGAGAAATGCTTTGCCAAAAACTCTGCAAAGTCGTAATAACCTTTTTCTATACTCACAATTTGGTGGTTTTATTTATCAAGTAATTGTCCAGTATTACAATAGCTGCCATAGCTTCCACTATTGGCACCGCACGAGGTAATACACATGGGTCATGTCGTCCCTTGGCGTGCAATGTTATGTTTTCTCCATTTACATCCACTGTTTTCATATCACGAAGCAATGTAGCAACCGGTTTAAATGCCACTCTGAAATAAATATCTTCACCGTTGGAAATTCCACCTTGAATACCACCCGAGTTATTTGTTATAGTCGACATCTTACCATCACTGCACACAAATTCATCATTTACTTCACTTCCACGTTTTGCTGCAAAATCAAAACCAAGACCATATTCAAACCCCTTCACTGCATTTATGCTCAACATAGCTGAACCAAGTTGCGCATGCAACTTACCAAACACAGGTTCACCAAGTCCCACAGGAACTCCTTTCACAACACACGTAATCACACCTCCAATAGTGTCGCCCTCTGCCTTTACTGCCGATATTAAGTCTATCATCTGCTGAGCTTTTTCAGCATCGGGACATCTCACAATATTGGTTTCGATATCAGTTTTGTCATACAATCTGTAATCTTTTTCGAGGGCAATATCGCCCACTCGAGAAGTATAAGCATATATTTCGATACCTAATTGCTCCAACACTTGACGAGCAAATGCTCCTGCTACAACACGTACTGCTGTTTCACGAGCCGACGAACGCCCTCCTCCACGATAATCACGCACTCCATATTTTGATGAATATGTATAATCGGCGTGCGACGGACGATATGCATCTTTTATATTTGAATAATCATTGGAATGCTGATTTGTGTTCTCGATAATAAAACCTATTGAAGTGCCTGTCGTTACTCCGTTAAATATACCGGACAACACTTTCACTTCATCTTTCTCGTTGCGTGCGGTAACTATTGATGATTGTCCCGGACGACGACGATCAAGTTCTTGTTGCACTCTATCAAGATCAATCTTTATCCCTGCAGGCATACCATCAATCACTCCACCAAGCGCAACACCATGCGATTCACCGAAACTGGTGAGACTGAATACATTTCCAAATCTATTCCTCATCACATTCATTTCTCATTTTGACTTTCCAAGCTATCGGTAAGCAATGCAATACTGGCTTTTACATAATTCACCAAGTCTTTAGGATTAATCTTTAATTGCAGTCCACGCACACCGGCACTCACATATATATATTCAAACTTCTCACACGATTCATCAAAAAAAGTTGGGAAAGGCTTCTTCATACCCACCGGCGAACAACCTCCTCTTATATAGCCCGTTGTTGGTAGCAAATCCTTCATCGCAATAAGGTCTGCCTTCTTATTACCACTCACCTTGGCTACCTTTTTTAGATTCACCTCTTCATCGCCTGGAATCACGCACACAAAATGACCATTCTTATCGCCTTTCAACACAAGAGTCTTGAACACTTGCTTAATATCCTCTTTAAGTTGCTCTGCTATATGTGTTGCTGCAAGATCGTTCTCATCCACCACGTATGGAATAAGTTCATAAGCAATCTTTGCTTTATCAAGTAGTCGAGCAACATTTGTTTTGCTAATTCCTGCCATGAGTGTTTTAATGCTTTATTTAACTACAAAATTAAGAACTTTTTCCGTAAAACAGCCAAAACAGCAATCAAAAACACTAACTTTGTATCATTAAACCAATATTAATACAATAATGAAAGCCTATATTACTTTTTTCTGCTTGTTTTTTATTATAGGATACTCTCAAGCGCAAAAAATCCTTTACATTGGAAATAGTTATACATATCTCAACGACACCCCTGCTATGATGGACTCTATGGCTAGAGCGCATGGCTTTACCCCTGAAATCACTAAGTTCACAAAAGGGGGTGCTACAATGAAATACCACATAAACAATGCCGAATGCAACTCTCTTGTCGAAAAAGGAGGATATGACTATATTATTCTGCAAAGTCAGAGCGTTCAACCAGCATTGGTAGGCACTCCTGACGGGATGCCTATTATGGAAGAAATGATGAATATGATTAATTATGTAAAAAAGCATAATCCAACTGCAAAAGTCCTCCTTCAAATCACTTGGGGACGAGAACATGGCAACGACGGCTTTAAAAAAAAGGACTACTACACAAAATATCCTGAAATATTCACAAGTTACCAATCTATGCAGTATGCTCTCGACAAAGGAACTCGTGCCATGGCTCACATATTCAATGCCGACGGAGTTGTTGATGTGGGCAAAGTATGGTCTTATATGCGCAACAAGCACCCTGAAATCTACCTATATGGCAAAGACGGTTCCCATCCTGGTTACAATGGTTCTTATCTTGCTACAAGCGTAATATTCTCCCATATTTACAACAAGAAAGCCGATGCAAAGAAATATCATGGCAAGATTGACATCAAGACTGCTAAGACCATCAACAATGCTGTGTGGAAAAATCGATGATAATCCAACCTTATTATAAAAAGAAACAGATTGTTAGGAATCTAATCCCGACAATCTGTTTTTATTGAGTATTTATTGATTCTTAGTCATTCATCGAAAGAAGCAATTCTTCATTCGAACGAGTGCGTTCCATTCTATCCTTGATGAATTCCATAGCTTCTATTGATGTGCGATCGCCCAAGAACCTACGCATAATCCACATACGGTTCAATGTTTCTTGGTTTAACAACAAGTCGTCGCGACGAGTACTTGACGAAATAATATCCACAGCCGGGAATATACGTTTATTCGACAATTTACGATCAAGTTGCAATTCCATATTACCGGTTCCTTTAAATTCCTCAAATATCACTTCGTCCATCTTAGATCCGGTTTCGATAAGTGCAGTTGCAATAATTGTCAAGCTACCACCATTTTCAATATTACGAGCAGCTCCAAAGAATCGTTTTGGACGTTGTAGAGCATTTGCATCCACCCCACCCGACAATATTTTACCCGATGCAGGAGACACTGTATTATAAGCACGTGCAAGACGAGTAATCGAATCTAACAGAATCACAACATCATGCCCACACTCTACCATTCTCTTCGCCTTTTCAAGCACAAGCCCTGCAATCTTCACATGGCGTTCAGCCGGTTCATCAAATGTTGACGCAATTACTTCTGCATTCACACTGCGTGCCATATCGGTTACTTCCTCAGGGCGTTCATCGATTAGAAGAATCATCATATACGTTTCCGGATGATTTTCAGCAATTGCATTTGCAATATCTTTCAACAGAACAGTTTTACCTGTCTTAGGAGGTGCCACGATAAGTCCGCGCTGTCCTTTTCCTATTGGCGAAAACATATCCACCACGCGAGTTGAGATATTACAAGTTTTACCACTTGTAAGGTCAAATTTATCTTCTGGGAAAAGTGGAACGAGGTGCTCAAATGGAATACGATCACGTATAAAATCAATTGTTCTGCCATTTACACTCTCTATTCTACTTAGAGGGAAATATTTTTCGCCTTCCTTTGGTGGGCGAATAAAACCTTCCACCACATCGCCTGTCTTCAAACCATTATTCTTGATTTGAGCTTGAGATACATAAATATCATCTGGCGAATTTAGATAGTTATAATCACTCGAACGCAAGAATCCATAACCATCAGGCATCACTTCAAGTACTCCTACGCCTTTTAATATTCCGTCAAAACTGAATGCTTCTTGCTGAGCTATAGGTTGTTCTTGTTTCTTTTGTTCTTGTTGTTGCTGTTGTTTTTGTTTTTTCTTTTTGCTTTTACCTTGTTGCTGAGACTGTTGTTGCTGAAGCGGAACTTGAGGTTCAGGCTGTGGAGTCGGTTCTTTAATAATTATAGTTGACTGAGCGGCTTTTTCTGCAGCGATTCTTTCAGCCTCTTCACGTTCTTCTTTACTACGAGGTTTAAATGTTTGTCGTTCAAAAGTGTTAAAGAACGAGCCTAATGAAATTTCGGGCTTCTTAGCCTCTTTATCATTTTCTTTTTCATTCTCCTTTTGCTTTTCAACATCTTTTTCCGATTGTGATTCAGCAATAACAGGACTATTATCTATTACAACAGGTTCCTTCTCTCCAACTTCTTTCTCTTTATCAAGTTTATCTTCAGTTGCAGTTTCCACCTTATTATCTTTATTAGGCTGTGGAGATTCAGGTTCTACAGTAGCCGTCTTTTTCTTCTTACTCTTTTTAGGCTTTGTTTCTGTGGTTTCAACTATTTCCGTAGACACTGATTCTTTATCCTCATTTTCTGTTTGAACCGTTTTATCTTCCTTCTTCGCATCAGCTTGCTTGTCATCCTTCGGTTTGTCAACATTCTTCTTGGTGCGTTTTTTCTTTTCACCACCTTTTGCTGACAATGTTTTCGAGCCCACTTCTGCTTGTTTGTCAAGAATTGCGTATATCAACGATTCTTTGTCCATCGATGATGTTCTCTTTAATTCCAACGACTCAGCGATAGATTGAAGTTCTGATTCTTCTTTTAGATTTAAATCCTCTAATTTATACATATAAAATTTTATGAAATTCTATTTAATTGAGATACAATTACAATATTAGTCGACACAATTTCGCTAATGTAATGCAATCTCTAATCTTATTTAGTCGAATAATTGAAAAACTACTTTTATTAATACCTTAACACACTTTTTGGATACAAAACAAGTATGTCATACATTGATTTCGATTTTTAATACTTCAAAAATCAGCTAATAAAAAATAGTTTTTAGAAATTGGAAAGTTTCTTTTTTCGCTTGCTAAAGAAACATATTATCTTGAATATCGACGACAAATTTACTACATTTTTTATTAAAAACAAACACTTCTTACAAAAGTTCTCATCTTATCGTCAAAATCATCTGTAATCGTCGTTATTTCATCGTCAATTTTACATAACTCTCATCATCAGCACCCACTGCATAATGGCGCGACGCACGAAGATTCATCACCCACAACACAGTCCTATCGCCAAATATTTCATCATTTGCCAACGTAAGGATACGCGCTTTTTGCTTCTGGTATGCGCTGTATTTATTATCTGCAAATAGGTCACTTAGCAACTTCGACCCATTCATACCAAATGGACTGATAAAATCACCGATTAACCACCGACGTATAATCATTTCGGGATTTTCTTCAAGAATTTTCACGCTTAAAGCCACCGTTCTTTTCCCGTCAATACCATTTATTCGTTTCTCGCCTTTTTTCTTCGATTCAAGCGAAGCTGTAAACCCCACTCTATCATCATCGGCTTGGAGTAAATCATTCAAATTCACTCTAACCTCAGTGTAATCTTCATCTTCTACTCGGAACACTTCCAACTCTTCGCGCCCTATTGTCAAGCAATAACTATCACTCAAAAACTGAATACCCACATTCCGAGAATCATCAATTGCACGATTTATCAGCTCAGCCGTATAAGAATTAAAACCAAAGCCTTTTATCAATTCAAAAATTGCCGTTTCACGACCACATTTCATTTCTCTTAAAGGTTCTGTTTTGATTTTCACTACATTATCATCCTCATATTCAACGGCTTTGGCTCGCAACGCATCGACAGCATTTTGATAAAACTCATTGCACCCTTGCAAGTTTTGCAAAGTTCGCGACACGCCGGCAGCATATTCGGGGAATAATTTATTTAAAGTAGGTATCAACACATTACGAATCTTGTTTCGTTTGAAATCATTTTCAAGGTTTGTACTATCAACCATATAATCCTGAGCGATTTCGTTAAGATAAGCCTCAATTTCTTCTCGCGACACACACAATAATGGACGTATCACATAACCATTCCTTGCTCGAATACCTGTCAATCCCTGAATACCTGTTCCTCGCAACATATTTAAGAAAAACGTTTCTACGTTATCATCATAATGATGTGCCACAGCTATAGCCTTAACTCCTTGCTCACGTCTTTCATCTTCAAACCACATATAACGCAATTCTCTACAAGCCATTTCGGTCGATACCTTATGCTCTCGCTCATAACTTGCCACATCAAATTGCTTCACCTTTAGGGCAACTCCCCATTGATTGCACAGGTTCCGCACAAAAGCTTCATCACGATTGGATTCAGCTCCTCGAAGACCAAAATTACAATGTAGCGCACTGCACTCTACGCCTATCGAGAGTAAAACACGTAGCAAAGCGACAGAATCAGCTCCTCCGCTTAATGCCACAATTACTCTATCACCTTTTGTACATAGATTACGTTCTTTTGCGTATTCCGCAACCTTTTCTTCAATTTTCCAAGCAATCATAACGACAAAGATACATTTTTTTCTTAACTTTGTGGCACAAAAATTTAACTTGACTATAAACAATGTTAGAAAAAATAGAGAAACTCACAGCTGAGATTGAATCATTGCAGGTAGCCAATGCTGAAGAATTGGAAGTACTTCGCATTAAATATTTGAGTAAGAAGGGTGAAATTCCTTTACTTTTCAATGATTTCCGTAATGTTCCAAACGAACAAAAGAAAGAAATAGGGCAAAAACTTAACGTACTAAAAACTTTTGCAACCGACAAGATTAATGCACTTCGTGAAGCATTCGATGAAAAGAAGAACGATGACGACACTATCGATTTAACTCGTTCGGCTGCGCCGACTCCTCTTGGAACTCGCCACCCTATTTCTCTTGTACGCGAAGAAATTATCAACATTTTCTCTCGTCTTGGTTTTACTCTTGCCGAAGGACCCGAAGTGGAAGACGATTGGCACGTATTTGGAGCAATGAACTTTGCTGATGATCACCCGGCACGCGATATGCAAGACACATTCTTCATTCAACGTAATCCTGCCGATGTATTGCTTCGCACACACACTTCTTCGGTACAAAGCCGAGTAATGGAGAACTCTCAACCTCCTATACGTATCATCTGTCCGGGACGTGTGTATCGTAACGAAGCCATATCTTATCGCGCACACTGCTTCTTCCACCAAGTTGAGGCATTGTATGTCGACAAGAATGTTTCATTCACCGACTTGAAACAAGTACTTCTATACTTCGCTCGTGAAATGTTCGGACCCGAAACTCAAATCCGCCTTCGCCCTTCTTATTTCCCATTCACTGAGCCATCTGCCGAAATGGATATTTCTTGTAACCTATGTGGTGGTAAAGGCTGTGCATTCTGTAAGAATACCGGTTGGGTAGAAATTCTTGGTTGTGGTATGGTTGATCCTAATGTTCTTGAAGCTTGTGGTATAGACAGCAAACAATACACCGGATATGCTCTTGGTATGGGTATTGAGCGTATCACCAACCTCAAATATCGAGTAAAAGACTTACGTATGTTCTCAGAGAACGACGTACGATTCCTCGAAGAATTTGAATCAGCACACTAACCAAATCATCAAAGGGGCTCTCAAGTATCACACTGAAGCCTCTTTTTTAATTTTTAATACAATTGTTATGACCATAAAAGAACGTTACAACGGAGTTATAGAATATTTCAAAGAAAATATGCCGGCGCCACAAACCGAGTTGCATTATAGCAACCCATACGAACTACTTGTGGCTGTTATTCTATCGGCTCAATGTACCGACAAGCGAATAAATATGGTCACTCCTGCACTATTCAAGGCTTATCCGTCTCCCTTTGATTTAGCAAAAGCATCTATCGACGATATTTTTCATTACATCAAGAGTGTAACGTTCCCTAACAACAAAGCAAAATCATTACTCGGAATGGCTAATATGCTTGTAGATTGCTATAATGGTGAAGTTCCTTCGAGCATTGACGAACTTGTTAAAATTCCGGGCGTTGGGCGCAAAACTGCCAACGTAATTCTTTCCGTAGTGTTTAATCAAGCTGCAATGGCTGTCGACACTCACGTTTTCCGCGTATCAAATCGTATCGGACTTACCAACAATTCAAAAACACCTATAGAAACCGAACGCACATTAGTTAAACACTTTCCCGAAGAACTCATTGCCACTGCACATCATTGGCTTATCCTTCATGGTAGATATGTCTGTACTGCTCGAAAACCCGACTGTCTAAATTGCGGTCTAAAACCATTCTGCAAGCACTACTCTCAGAATCACAAATAGACACAGCTCTACAATACTTCTTTCTCAACTACGACTCATACAATTTAAGACTTATTAGTTAGAATTTTATTTTATTTACAATTTTTCTTATTTTTGCACAATATATCGAATTTAATCACATAACATATATTGTATATTATGAAAAAAATTAATCGACTGCTCTTTTTGAGTTGTATTGCAGGTTGTATATTTCTTACATCATGTGATAAGGAATATGACCTTTCCAAAGACATCAACACTACTATCAACGTAGGTAAAAACCTTCAAGTTCCTGTAGGACAAACAGTTCAGATTCCTTTAAATCGAATAATCGAAGAAGGAGAAGACATATCTACAAACCATGAGGGTACATACGAACTTCACACCGAAGGTTCTTTCGACTCTCACATTACTGATGTAGATCCTTTCTCCATTAATGGTCTTAACCCTCAATTTACAGATTTCGTTATTGACAATCTTCCTATGGTAAATATCCCTATTGAGCAAGAAATGCCTGTAACTATTGAATCTAAAGCAACTTACGAAATTGCTGAAACAAAAACCGAATTGCCTTCAGAAGTTGAAGCTCTTTTCTTTGCTGAATTTAACAATGGTAACGGAGCTATATCACACATAACAATATCAGTTCCAAGTACAGATAATGGTACTAATGGTATCACAGAGATTAGTATGAACGATGTTCATATAAAATTCCCTATGATTTTCACACTACAAGATGGAACTCACGAACTAAATAGAACAAACATAACTCTTAATCCGGCTAATAATTTCTCAGTGGACATTCCTATTAATATCCATGATTTACAGATTAGCGAAGAAGAACAAAGCAAATATATTATAGACGCAAATGGTAAAAAGTATTTCTACTTACATGAGAAAATTAGCTTTGAAGCAAAAACAACAATTAAGCTTATTCCTTCTCAAATTCAGAATACTAAGATGCACTTTGCTTTTGATTACTCTATCGAACCTGCTTCTATCACAAGAGTGAATGGTATCGTTTCTCCCGAAGTTTCTATTAATGAAACTCTATCGCTTAACGATATTCCTGATTTCATCAAGGACAAAGAATCTTCTTTCACTCCTAATGATATCACCTTTGAATTTACATTAACCAACCCAATTGGAATGGAATTGGGGACAACCATTAACATCACTCCTTGGGATAACTCTACAAACTCAGCTATCGGCAACACTATCAGCATTCCTCTTTTAGGTGATAATGTTCTAAAGTCGGAAGCTACTACAAAATATGTCATTTCCAACAAGCCTTATGCAGTTGAATATGGCACTATCAATATTGTTAATGAAAATCTGCCCGAATTGCTTGCCACAATTCCTGATTCTTATAAGATTTCAACCGATAAAATCACTGCCGATGGAACCGGTCATAATGGGCTTGAGCTTGGGAATAGCTACAACCTTGTGGGAAATTATAAAGTAAACGTACCATTCTCATTCTCACAACTATCTATCAAATACACCGATGAAGTAACAGATTTACATAGTGACCTCAATGATATTGCTGATCTTACAAATAAAATAATTGTTGAATGTGACGCAGTCACCACTATTCCTGTCGACCTTGAAGCAAGTGTTGAATTATACGATAGCTACGGCAATATTCTTAATGAAATCTCTGTTTCCGGTCAAGAAGCCAACAAAGTATTTATCAATGCTTCACAAAACGGAGAAGAATCTACAACACACATCACCCTCACTATCGAGGAGAAAAGCGGTAGCAATCAATTAGAACAATTAGATATTTTAAAGTATAATATCAAGGCAAAAAATCCTGTAAATAAAGATATTGTTTTAAAATCATCACAATACATCGTTCTGAAGAATGGTATAGCAAAATTACCTGATGGTATCACAACAGAACTATAACAGAATTCTATTCATTAAAATCATACACTAAAATGAAAACTTCATTTAAATACATATTATCGGCAATTATTGCAACAGCAACGGGAATTGCAGCATTCGCTCAAGCTCCTAATTCACTTTATTTCCTCGATGGCATCACTCAACGCCATTATTTGAATCCGGCACTTGCGTGTGAGTGTGGATGGGTCGAAACTCCTCTGAATATATCGGTTGGTGCAAATAGTAATCTTGGATTAGGTGCTTTTATGCAACCTTACAATGATGAAATGATAACATTCTTGCACCCTTCTATTTCCACAAATGAAGCTCTGTCTAAGTTTGACGACAACAACACTATCGAAACAAATTTAGATTACGCACTTTTGAACGTTGGATTCAAAGCTTTCGGTGGTGTAAACTCTATCGGAGTTAGTATTCACAATCGAGTAGGTGCATATATTCCTAAAGATGTCTTCACATTCCTTAAAGCAGGTCAAGAATACGACATCACAGAATATAACATCAGCGATTTTAATATTGTAGCAAAAAATTATGCTGAAATAGCTCTCGGACACTCTCGAAAAATCAACAACCGACTTTCTGTGGGTGCAAAAGTCAAGTTATTACTCGGTGCAGGATATGCCAATGCTAATATTGAAGATATGCGAATATATATGAGTGGCGGAAAGTGGATGATTCATCAAAATAGTTCTTTCACATCTTCAAAGAGTTTGGAACTTATAACAAAAAACAACGGAGAAATCGATGATTTCGATTACTCCTTCGGACTTGATGGTTTTGGAATTGGATTAGACCTTGGAGCAGCTTATAAAATTCAAGACAATCTGAATGTATCATTTGCTATCACCGACATTGGTTTTATCAATTGGAACGATGCTTCAGTTCATCGTAACATTGAAGACAACTTTGAATACACTGGTTTTGACAATATTGCCGATGAAAACAGCCAAAAATTTGAAGATGCTGCTGATGATATTGTAGATCGTTTGGAAGAACTTACTCACTACGAGAAAGATGCAACCACAACATCGGCTTCATCTTCACTGCACACAACTTTCCGCGCAGGCGTGGAATATAGCATAATTAACAACAAAATGTCTTTCGGATTCTTAGGCACAACACGCATCGGAACACCTAAGACCTACACCGAGGGTATGCTATGTGTAAATTTCAAACCATTTAAATATTTCAAAGCTACCATAAATGGTTCCGTATCCAACACTCACAACTCATTGGGTGGAGTTATAGCATTAGGAAATTTCTTCATTGGAGCCGATTACATTTTAGCTAAATATAGTAAGCAATTTATCCCTATTGACGCCGCTAAATTCAATCTTGCATTCGGTACAAGCATAAAATTCTGATTATAGAATATTCTAATTTGTTATATTATCAAGAAACATCGTTTTCAAATTACGAAAACGATGTTTTTTTACATTTTATGGGTCACATTTTTACTCCTTTTTTATTAATTTTGCAATACAATTTAGAAAATATATTTTAATGGATATATCTTTCCTACTAATAGTTGAAATTATAGGTACTTTGGCGTTTGCCATAAGTGGAATACGCCTTGCTGCCGTAAAAAAATTTGATTGGTTTGGTGCTTATATTGTTGGACTTGTCACTGCTATTGGTGGTGGTACTATACGCGACCTATTCTTAAGTACAACTCCATTTTGGATGCTTAACTACTGGTATCTTGTAGTTACTGCCGTTGCTCTTGTACTCGTAATTATGTTCAAGCGTTACCTTGTGCGACTTGACCACACTGTATTCATATTCGACACCATCGGTCTTGCCCTTTTCGTAGTTATCGGTATGCAAAAATCACTCGATTTTGGGTTCCCAATTTGGGTAGCCATTATTATGGGTACAATCACCGGTGCTTTCGGTGGAGTATTACGTGACATTCTCATCAACGAAGAACCATTAATTTTCCGCAAAGAGGTATACGCCACAGCTTGTTTGGCCGGAGGTATAAGCTATTGGCTGATACATAAATTGGGTGGCTCTGTCGTATTGCAACAAGTAAGTTGTGCCGCTATTATCATCATTGTTAGAATTCTTTCAGTAATTTATAATTGGAGTTTACCCGTACTTGGAAACGACAACAAAGATAACAGCAAATAAACTGCTATGGCAAAAAAAATAGAATCTAAAAAAGCGCTGACATTTGTGCTTATATGCATAATAGCACTCATTATTCTTCCTATTATTGATAGGATTGACATCAGCATTGTAAATGCACTAACTCTCACGATATTGTCGATAGGCGTTTTTCTTTTCGACAGCAGAAAAGGTAATTTAAATAATTCTTTTCTATCTTCATTGATTTTTATAGCAAGTGCTCTCACTCTCGATAACATTTATAGTTCGATATATCTATCGCTCCCATTATTCAAACAGATAATCGGGATATTAATTGTAATAGGCTTATTTCTGTTTACCCCTTACATAGTACATTGGACTTTAAACTATTTTAAGAATCACCCTACTACCCTACTCGTGATAGGTCGTATCATCGCAACTATCGCAGCTACGGGTGCTGCTACATTTATATACTTGAAATCGGGATATTCGTTAGAGATTGCAGGCTATGTTATAAGTATTAGTCAAGGATGGACTTTCTGGTCGATATTTGTATTATGTTGGATTGCCATTCACCTATACCAACTCACACGAAATAAACGCGATATTACTGCCAATCATAGGTTCTTATATAACACTGTCGCGCTGTATCTTCTTTCTCTGATAATATACATCGGATACATTCGCGATTATATCACTTTTAATTTAATTTGATTCGATATGGTTCAATCTAAACGAATAGAATACATCGATGCTCTTCGTGGCTTCACTATGATTTTGGTGGTATTTTGTCACATCGAGAGCCATAGTTTCTACAACGACCCATCGGTTATCGGTCGAATACTTATGACATTTCGTATGCCATTATTTTTCTTTATAAGTGGCTACATCGCATATAAAGCGAATAAAGTGTGGAACATAAATTCTTACGTTTTCGACTGCTTTAAGAAAATCAAAGTACAACTCATTCCAACAATAGTTTTTGGACTCACTTTTACTTATTTGATTGACCAATCAAACATCACAACATTCTTAACAGACCCATTAAAATTAGGATATTGGTTCACAATCACGCTGTTATCAATGTTCTTGATTTATTACACCACATCATTTCTATATGCTAAAATAGCACTTCCGAAGGGAGAAGTTTATATCGACAACAAAAAGAATATATACGCAATCCTTTTAATCGGTCTTGTCGGAGTGGTTCTCGTTTCCGAAAAACTATTCCTAAAGATTTTTCCTTCTCTAGCACTTACTTACGACATTCTTTCTTTCTCTCAATTATCATCTTATTTCCCATTCTTCATATTTGGGATTATTGCTTCAATGTATAAGAAAAGTTTCGAGCAAATTACCGACAACAAATACGTTATCACTTCTATTCTCATTCTGTTCATTGCAATCACCACAACTCGTATTCTTTTTCTACAACAACCTGAACATATTGTAGCTCAATACGACTTATATATCAAACTTGCAATGGGATTCAATGGAATTCTTGGTATTACTATTGTTTACAAATTCTTCCAAAAACACCAAAATTCATTCACACAAGAGAAAACATTAGGCAAATATCTGCAATACATCGGACGCCGTACTCTCGACATCTATCTGTTACACTACTTCCTATTACCCGATTTGAAGTTTATGGGCGAATTTATGGGCTCGTCGTCAACCGTTGTCGGACTCTTCACAAATATCATCATTTCACTTATGGTTATAATCGTTTGCCTTATTATAAGCAACACTATTCGCCTGAGTCCAATACTTGCTCACTATCTATTTGGTGCTAAGATAAAATAATACCAACAAAAAAGCTAAGCTCGATTGAGTTTAGCTTCTTTGTTGATTATTGCTTGTTTTCTAATGG
This sequence comes from Bacteroidales bacterium, assembly GCA_015061055.1. Lineage (GTDB taxonomy): Bacteria > Bacteroidota > Bacteroidia > Bacteroidales > Muribaculaceae > RGIG4576. The sequence continues at coordinate 87,359 of SUXH01000006.1, read as the reverse complement.
TGCCAAACCCATCTCAGCAGCTCTGATAAGCATATATTCAAATGCTTCTTCGTGATTATTTCCTATTTCTCCATCAAGAATTGCATTCTTGATTTTCTCTTTTAGTTGTCCTACTTCCGAACAAGGTTCAAGACCGAACACACGCATTATCTCCAACCCATCTATAGGAGGTTGAAAATTACGAATTCTATCTTTCTCCTCTATCTCTTTCATTTTTTCTCGCACCAATTGGAAATTATCGAGAAATCGTTTCACCTTTTCTTGATTTTTTGAGGTTATATCTGCCTCACATAACAACATCAAGTCCTCTATATCATCTCCGGCATCAAAAATTAAACGACGAACCGCCGAATCTGTTACAGTTTCCTCCACAAGTGCTATTGGTCGCATATGAAGTTCCACCAGTTTTTGCACATATTTCATTTTGGCATCCATCGGCATCTTCATTTTTTTGAAAATACGAGGAATCATCTTTGCTCCAACAAAGTTATGATTATGGAATGTCCATCCGAGCTTGTTATCATATTGCTTTGTAATCGGCTTAGCTATATCATGCATCAAAGCGCCCCATCGCAACCACACATAATCACTCTTGTCGGCAACATTATCAAGCACTTGAAGGGTATGTTCAAAATTATCCTTATGACCTCTACCATTCATTACCTCAACTCCACTTAGAGCATTCAATTCTGGCATTATAAATTCAAGCAATCCACAATCCTTCAGCAATCTGAAACCTCGCGAAGGCTTTGCCGACTTCATTATCTTCATCAGTTCATCAACAATACGTTCACGAGTGATAATCTTTATACGCTCTTTATTTCTCACCAGCGCATCGAAGGTTTCGGGATAAATATCAAAACCCAATTGAGTGGCAAAACGTACTGCACGCATCATTCTCAACGGATCGTCCGAAAAAGTTACATCAGGATCGAGCGGTGTGCGAATAATACGGCGTTCTAAATCACCCAATCCATCAAATGGATCAAGCAACTTCCCATAATTATCTTTATTAACGCATATAGCCATAGCGTTTATCGTAAAATCACGACGACATTGATCCTCCTCGAGTGTTCCATCTTCCACGATTGGATTTCGGCTTTCTCTGTTATAGGATTCACGACGTGCTCCCACAAACTCCAATTCATAATCCGCATTCTTCACTTGTGCTGTTCCATATGTGCGATATACTGCAAGCGACGTACGTTTGCCCATTGTCTTGGCAACCATTTCAGCCACTTCTATGCCACTACCGATTGTAACAAAATCAATATCCTTCGATGTGCGCTCAAGTATAATATCTCGCACATATCCTCCCACCACATAGCATTCACGATTCATCGAGTCGGCTACTTCACCAACGATACGGAACACATTGCGTTCTAAATGCTTATTTATTTTTTCCTTTAACAACTCAGTCATTAAATATTTCTAATTACAATTGTGCTATTTCTTCGGGATAATTTGTAACACATTCAAGCCCGTTGGCAGTTACAATATATGTACTTTCCACACCCACTGCACCCACTCCGGGTATTACATATTTTGGTTCGAGTGCAATTATATTACCTTCTTCAAGAATATCACGACTACGTGGCGCAAGCACAGGCGATTCGTTTACTTCTATTCCCACACCATGACCAATATAGCCGGCTTGCTGCTTATGCCCCATAAAATAGGCTTCAAGACCTGCTTCCTTTGTCATCTCCATAGCTATCTCATACAAGCGACTTGCGGGCACTCCGGGTTTACCTTCCTCGACAAGACGATGATGTATTTGTATCGACAACTCGTGTGCTTTCTTTGCCATATCATCAAGTGTACCCACATAGAATACTCGTGTCATATCGGTCATATATCCATTGAAATTGCCACACATATCCACCATCACTGTCATACCGGGTTCTATTACCGTTCCATTACAACCCACAGGAAGTGATTCATCAAGTCCGGCTCCTCCCATAGCAAAATCATATGGCGATGGTGCATCAGCATTATCTCCACACAACACATTACCCATGAATATCTCCATACTCTCGCCATGAATACGAAAAATACCCAACGAACCTTTCAATCGCAATTCACGTTCCACCTCCACTTGCAATTCTATATCGGTCATTCCCTTACGATACATTTCCGGAATACGCTTATATGCTTCATCATGAAGCACACCGCTCTCCTTCATCTTCAAGATTTCATAAGGAGTCTTAACTGCACGACAACGACGCAACACTCCGCTTCCATCGCACACTTCACTCTCAGCAAACACTTTCGTCAATCGTTTGCAATCATTCACCGTAAGAGAGTCTAATTCAAAGGCAATTTTTTGTGGTTTTCTTTCAAGAATTTCCGCTATCTGTTCAGGTTTTCTTACATACTTTACATTGTCGCCTTGCAAACCCACAGGACGCTTCACAAAATAAATCACCTCAGCATCTTTGGTTATATATGTATAACCGCTGAACACTCTGCCCGACGTATAATATAGATTCGCATTACTTGTTACCAACATCGAATCATATCCCGCTTCAGCGATAAGTGCTGAAATCCGACTTATTCTTATATCTATTTCTGATTTTAAAGAATTGTTAATCATCCTATTTATTTAATTCGGTTATACATTATTAATGCGCTGTCTTTTCAACAAAAACGCCCACTCTTTCCACATTCTTCAATGTGTCACAATCAAGACCTTGCCACACTTGCAATCGGTCAAAATCTTCACAACGCACTCCTGTAGTCACATCTATTCTCACTTGATACAACACACCGAAACCCGATACAAGCCAGTTTCCATTAGCATCAGTCAAAACACAATCCACAACCTTTCGGTTTACCAGAGAATCACCTTTCACAAAATCTACTACCAAACTGATATTTCGATATTCATAGTTATGCGACAAGCACAAAGCTACATCTACATCATACAAAGATAGTGAATCGCTGTAATCCGGAACAAATTCACAAGCATCGTTCTTCACCCAACCATCTATAGCTAAGTCCTTAAACTCACTATATGAAGAATGCTTAGGGGTACACCCCCCTAAGCATAGTATCATCAAGAACACGAAAACCAAGCCTAAACCATAATAACTACGCATTATGTTCATCAGTTCTTGGGGTGCTTTGTTCATTCTTTTCGTTATTAGCAACATTTCTTGAGTCGTTCCCATTACGATTTTCACCTTTAGAACGACGATTATTATTCCACGAATTACGCTGTGATTTATCGTGATTACGTCTTTTTTCGCTCTTATTTTCGCCTTCTACTTGTTGTTCATCACTTACACCATCGTTTTTATCAAAATTATGGCGATCCCGATTGTTGCGATTCTTGTTTTTCTTTTTCTTATTCTTATCAAAGCGTGTTACACTATCTTGCCCGATTATGTCGCCATACATACTGTATTCTCGTTGGCGTTCATCACTATCGATATTGAGTTTATCAGGCTTAACACCATTTTTATTGAGTGCCATCACCTCAAACACACGCTCGGCACTCAACACCACAAGATTAGCAGCAATATTTTTATCGGTAGAATACGTAATCTCGCGCTTAAATATATCAGTCTTAAAGTGATAATATAAATTATCCTTTGTTTCAAGTACAACGTTTCTTTCGGGCAACTGTTTCACCGCTTCAACGTATGAATCAATTTCAAAATTCATACAGCATTTAAGTTTTGCACATTGACCTGCAAGTTTTTGCGGATTTAATGATATATCTTGATAGCGTGCAGCACTTGTTGCCACCGACACGAAATTAGACATCCAACTCGAACAACATAACGGACGTCCACATGGACCAATTCCTCCAATACGTCCGGCCTCTTGACGAGCACCAATCTGTTTCATCTCGATTCTCACCTTGAACACTTCGGCAAGCACTTTGATGAGCTGACGGAAATCCACACGCTCATCGGCTATATAGTAGAATATCGCCTTATTTCCATCTCCTTGATACTCTACATCACCGATTTTCATATTCAATTTTAAGTCCTCGGCAATCTTTCGTGAACGAATCATCGTATCCACTTCTTTTGACTTGGCCTCTTCATAGCGTTCCAAATCGCTCTGCTTCGCTTTACGGAACACGCGCAATATTTCCAAATCAGGACGCAAATTGGCACGTTTCATTTGCAGTTTCACAAGTTTGCCCACCATCGATACACGACCAATGTCGTGACCGGGATTGGCTTCAACTGCCACCATATCGCCTATTTGTAGCGGAATGTGCGAACTATTCTTATAGAATCCCTTTCGAGTATTCTTAAACGCAACTTCTACAATTTCGAAGTCATTGTAACCTCCTGGCACATCAGCAAGCCAATTATAGCTATGTAATTTGCTACGAGGTTCCACGTTATTGCCGGTGCATTGTCCGCAACACTCTTTCTTTACTTCTGAGTCATTGCTTTCCATAATCACCTACTATTTATTTTGCGAAGCTTACAGCACGAGTTTCACGAATCACAGTAATTCTCACTTGACCCGGATAAGTCATTTCATCTTGAATCTTCTTAGCTATTTCTGCCGACAATTGTTCTGTTTGAGCATCATCAATCTTATCGGCTCCCACAATCACACGTAATTCACGACCGGCTTGAATAGCATAAGTTTTGATAACGCCGGGGTAAGAAAGTGCAAGTTGTTCAAGGTCATTCAAACGCTTGATATATGCTTCTACGACTTCACGACGAGCTCCAGGACGAGCTCCAGAAATAGCATCGCACACTTGTACGATTGGAGCTAGAAGGCTGGTAGCTTCTTCTTCATCGTGATGCGCTCCGATAGCATTACAAATATCCGGTTTTTCCTTATACTTTTCAGCAAGTTTCATACCAAGCAATGCGTGTGGTAGTTCCGGTTCTTCATCAGGCACCTTACCTATATCGTGTAGCAAGCCCGCACGACGAGCTTTCTTAGGATTCAAGCCAAGTTCCGAGGCCATAATAGCACAAAGATTTGCAGTTTCGCGAGAGTGTTGCAACAAATTTTGTCCATAACTTGAACGATATTTCATCTTACCTACCAAGCGAATCAATTCAGGGTGCAAGCCATGAATACCCAAATCGATTGCAGTACGCTTACCGGTTTCAATAATTTCTTCTTCAACTTGTTTTTTTACCTTAGCAACTACTTCTTCAATACGTGCAGGGTGAATACGACCATCGGCTACAAGTTGGTGCAATGCCAAACGTGCTATTTCACGACGCACAGGATCAAATCCTGAAAGCACTATAGCTTCCGGAGTATCATCAACGATAATTTCAATACCTGTTGCTGCTTCAAGTGCACGAATATTACGTCCTTCACGACCGATAATACGTCCCTTTATTTCATCGCTATCGATATGGAACACTGTTACAGCATTTTCTATTGCAGTTTCAGTAGCTACACGCTGAATCGATTGCACTACAATACGCTTTGCTTCCTTGTTGGCTGTCATTTTTGCCTCGTCCATAATATCGTTGATATAAGACGCAGCGGCTGTCTTTGCCTCATCTTTTAATGATTCCACAAGTTTTTCTTTTGCCTCTTCGGCCGACAATCCCGACACGTGCTCAAGAGTTTCCTGTACATTCTTTTGCAACTTATCAAGCTCGGCTTTTTTACCTTCTACTTGAGCCAACTGACTTTCAAGATTTGCTTTCAAAGCATCATTTTCATTCTTGCGTCGTTGATTTTCCGACTGTTGTTGGTTCAACTGCAATTCACGTTGTTTCAACTTAGCTTCTGCCGATTGCACTTTCGACAATCTTTGGCTAGCCTGTTTTTCGGCCTCAGTCTTAATGGCCATTTCAGCCTCTTTAGCCTCAATAATCTTATTTTTCTTGATAACTTCAGCCTCGAGTTTAGCTTCTTCTATAATGCCATTTGCTCGCGACTTGGATATCATTCGACTTATAATTAGTGTTCCAAAGACACCCACAGCCAATGTGGCTACAGCTATCAACACTACGGGTAATATACCTAATGTCATTTTGTTTATAGTTTTTTAAAAATTAATATATAAAAAATGCACTCTTCAATAGGTACACCTCACAAGGCGATCCTATTAAATAGTGCAGGAACTCTCTTAGTTTAGCTCACTATCACAGCATAATGCTATTCAAGTGGTCACGATTCCTCTTCACGCTTCACTTTAACGAGCAATTCGTTAAGTTTTTCTTCAAACGCTTCAAGAGCATCATTTACTTCTGCATTTCTCATTTTCGCTTCTATATAAAAACGTGCAAATTGAAATGCAATTCTTGACATAACCTCCTCCGAAGTCAATCCGTCATATCTCGTTCTCCATGCTCCCCAAAACTTGTTAACCGATTCTTCCGCCATTTGACAGATTCGTTTTTCCGAAGGTTTTATTATCATTTTAAACTCCTTCGCGCCTCCCAAATGTAGCGTTATTGTATCTTTTTCTTCTCCGGCCATTACTTACAAGTTAATTGAGAGATGCATTTATCTACGTCCCGCACTAATTGGTTTATGATGGCTTTACTTTCCTCAAGGCTTTCTTGTGAAGGAACTATCGAGCGAGCTAATTTAAGATAATCATTCTCTTGGCGCAACATTTGATTTTCTTTCGTCAAACTTGCATTTTCTCCTCTTAACGTCCTTACTTCAGCCTCTACCCTATCCAACTCTTCTGCGAGTGCTTGATACTTCTCCACAAGCACATTTGTCTTACCTAGAATACGTTGAATAGTAGAATGCAAATCGGCTGCCATCTTTTAATCCAATTTTTTACAAATATAGCTACTTTTCGTACATTTCACAACTTTTTTGCTTGCAAAGTTGCAAAAACTCTTTTTTTTGTTTGTTTTCGATATCAAAACGGCTTGCGATACTTATCATCTACGCTATCCTCAAGAATACTCAAATAACTAATATAGCGCGATTGACTTATATAATGATTTTCCACTGCAGCCAATACAGCACAACCTGGCTCATGGGTATGAGTACAATTGTTATATTTACAATTTGCCGAAGCAGCAAATATTTCTTTAAAATAATGAGCCACTTCAGCCTTATCAAAGTCAATTGTCCCGAATCCCTTAACACCGGGAGTATCGATCACACACCCACCTTCAGGCAGTTCAAACATTTCAGAAAATGTCGTAGTATGCATTCCTGTGTGATGCGATTCCGACACACTACCCGTCCTCAAATTAAGACCGGGCAACACACAATTGATAATAGATGACTTTCCCACGCCCGAATTACCCGAGAGCAACGTCGTTCTACCAATAAGCTCCGATTTTAATTCATCAACACCTTCACCTTTCAGCGCATTCATCTTTATCACCTTATAGCCTATTGTCTCATATAGCATCTTCACAGCCTCAAGATACTCTTTCTCATCATCGTCGGCAAGCAAATCCACTTTATTGATTATTATCACTGCCGGAACATTATAGGCTTCGGCAGTAGCAAGAAAACGATCTATGAAAGTAGTATTGGTTATAGGTTCTTTCAGTGTTACTATAAGTAATGCTTGATCAATATTGGCTGCAAGAATCTGTGATTCTTTCGACAAGTTTGACGCTCGACGTATTATATAATTACGGCGCGGAGCAATACTCACAATATACGAAGCTCCGTCTTTCACCTCCACACTCACCTCATCACCCACAGCCACAGGGTTAGTGGTGCGAATCCCCTTTAATCGGAAATTCCCCTTTATCTTACAATTGGCGATTGTGCCGTCTTCAAGTTTGACGACATACCAACTGCCCGTATTTTTTACTACAAGTCCATTCATCACCACAAAGATACAACAAATAAGAATAAAGTACATAAAAAAGCATTCTTTACAATTGCAAAAACCAGATTTTCAATGAAAAACGACATTTTTTAACTCGAAAATTTGTGTTATTTTGCAGAAAATATGTAATTTTGCGCCCATATTTGAGAAAATACTATTTTAATAAGTTTTTTATTAACTATTTTTTATTTTAAAATGAACGTAGAAATTATTGGAGAATGGGCTGGTAAAGCATGGACAGCTCTAAACGAACAAGGCGCTTTGAGTATGAAAGGTTTGAAAAAAGCTACTAAGCTTAAAGAAAAAGAACTTTATGCAGCTATCGGTTGGTTGGCTCGCGAAGGCAAGCTTAACATCAACGAAACTGAAGAAGAAATTGTAATTTCACTTATCTAATTTAGATTTCAAACAACACTTTATACTGAGAAAGGGGAAACATCAAGTTTTCCCTTTCTTGTTTTATACACTATTATTTCGTATTTTTGCACAAAACATTAATCATTCAAATAAATTAAACTTACCTATGGCTAAAATAGGCTCATTAATGACTGGTGTAGGTCGTAAAGCACTGCTTCTTGGTAGCGGAGAACTTGGAAAAGAAGTTGCTATCGAGTTGATGCGTCTTGGTGTCGAAGTAGTGGCTTGCGATAAGTACCCCAATGCTCCTGCAATGCAAGTAGCACACCATTTCCACGTATTCAATATGCTCGATGGAAAGAAACTTCGTGAAGTAATCGAACTCGAACAACCCGACCACATTATACCCGAAGTGGAAGCTATAGCTACCCCCGTACTTGTAGAACTTGAAAAAGAAGGTTACAACGTAACTCCTACTGCCAACGCAGCTTGGCTAACTATGAATCGTGAAGGCATTCGCCGTCTTGCAGCCGAAGAACTTGGCATCACCACTTCTCGCTACAAATTTGCGTCTACCGAAGAAGAATTCTACAATGCTGTTGAAGAAATTGGCATCCCTTGCGTTGTTAAACCTATTATGAGTTCCTCAGGACATGGACAAAGTACCATAAAAAAACAAGAGGACGTAGCTACCGCTTGGCGTAACGCACAAGAAGGTGGACGCGCAGGCGCAGGACGTGTTATCGTGGAAGGATTTGTTGACTTTGACTACGAAATAACACTCCTTACGGTACGAAACATACTTGGCACACAATACTGCGAACCGGTAGGACACATTCAAATTGATGGTGACTACCGCTATTCATGGCAACCTCAACCAATGTCGCCAACTGCACTACTTAAGGCTCAAGAAATAGCAAAGAAGGTAACCGATGCTTTAGGTGGATACGGTATATTTGGCGTAGAAATGTTCATCAAAGGCGATGACGTCATATTCAGCGAAGTATCACCTCGTCCACACGACACAGGTATGGTAACTATGATTTCACAAGACCAAAGCGAATTTGCTTTACACGCACGTGCTTTACTCGGTCTGCCTATTCCTTCTATCCGTTTCTACGGACCATCGGCTTCACGCGCTATCGTAGTTGAAGGCGAAACTAACCGTATCGAATTCGACAACTTAGAAAAGGTTTTGGAAGAACCGGGAGTCCAAATGCGCATCTTCGGTAAGCCTGAAATCAACGGACATCGCCGTATGGGTGTGATTTTAGCAACCGATGAATCTGTTGAAGCTGCTCGCGCCAAGGCTGAACGTGCTTACAATGCCCTTACAGTCAACGTCCTTTCACGCGGCGAATAACCATCACACATATAATGTGACTGAATAAAAAGTTCTTCGGATTGTAGTATTCAGTCTCATTTTTCTATATTCTTCCAATCAATTTTTAATTAAAAGAGGCTGTGTCAAAATCTTATATTTTTGCACAGCCTCCTTTCTTGATATGTATATTGATTATTTCACTATTACCTTTTGTGTAGTACCATCTTCAAATATCACAATGTTTACACCATGTTGAAGTTTATCCAACAATACTCCTTGTAAATTGTAAATTTTAAACGACTGATTCTTTCCGTATAGTAAATCTTCAATACCACTGTTTTCTTTCACCGTAATAACACACTTTGCGATATGACCTCCATCGATAGATTTTGCAATAACCTCAGTTGTCCCTACCGCTTTAGCAACAATATTTCCATCTGTACCACGATTAACAATAGTTTCATCACTTACACTCCATTCGATTTGACCGTCTGTTGTCGCAAGTGGTAATGTATTTGCTGTAAGTAATACCTTATCACCAACATTCAGCTCGATTACTGTAGCCGAAAGTTCAACACCTGTTGTATGTTCGTATACTTGAACATAGCAAGTATCGGCTATTGCGTTGTTTGATGAAACAAAAGCAATTACTTTAGCATTTCCATAAGAATTAGCTTTCACTTCACCATTTGCTACACTTGCCACTGCATCACTGCTACTTACCCACGATAAAGACTTGTCGACAGCATCATCAGGAATAACTTCAGCTGTCAAAGTATAGCTATCACCCGCATACAAAATCACAGACTCATCACTCATTATCACCTTCTCTGCGACTGTAACAGCCTTAACGGTAACAATACATTTTGCAATATAGCCACCATCAACCGACCTTGCAATCACTTCTGCTATTCCTTCCGCTAAAGCAATAATAGTTCCATCTGCATTTCGTTTAATTACAGATTCATTGCTTACGATCCATTCTATTTGACCGTCTGTTGTCGCAAGTGGCAATGTATTTGCTGTAAGTGTAAAACTTTCACCTACATATAGCTGAACATTTGTTGCAGAAAGTTCAACTCCTGTACAACGTGCATATACATTAACTTCACAAGTAGCTTTAATTGCACTATTTGCCACACAAGACACCGTTATTGTAGCTTTTCCGTAGCCTACCGCCTTCAATACACCATTAGCGTCTACTGTGACAACATTATTATTTGTGCTTGTCCACTGCAGGCTCTTGTCAGTTGCATCCTCAGGAAGTACTGTAGCTGTCAACGTCTTAGTATCGCCTACATACATTGTCAACGATTTCATATTCAATGTTACAGATTCTGCCATCACTATTGCTTTAACTGTTACTGTACATTTTGCAATATGACCTCCATCAGTAGATTTTGCAATCACTTCTGCTGTTCCGGCACCAATAGCTATAATCGAACCATCTGCATTACGCTTAATTACAGATTCATTGCTTACACTCCATTCGATTTGACCGTCTGTTGTCGCAAGTGGCAATGTATTTGCCGTAAGTGTAAAACTTTCGCCTACATATAGCTGAACATTTGTTGCAGAAAGTTCAACTCCTGTACAACGCGCATATACATTAACTTCACAAGTAGCTTTAATTGCACTATTTGCCACACAAGACACCGTTATTGTAGCTTTTCCGTAGCCTACCGCCTTCAATACACCATTGGTATCAACAGTTACTACATTATTATCTGAACTTGACCACTGCAAGCTCTTGTCTGTTGCATCCTCAGGAAGTACCGTAGCTGTCAAAGGATGGCTATCGCCTGCATACATAGTTAATGTATTTTGAGACAATGACACAGATTGTACTGCAACATTTGGTTTATATTCACTCTCCGACACCAGTTTTATCTCACTTGGTGTATTCTCTGGAACCACAAGATAAGCCGTATTAGCAGGAATATAATCAAGATTTGCAGTAATAAAACCAAGTTTGCCATCCGACATTACCCCTAAAACTCTCATCGTTTTAGAGTCATATGCTTTCTGATTATTGTGTTTCTTAGTTCCATTATTGAAATAGACCCCCTTCATCAAGTTTCCCGATAATGAAGTGACACCATTATCTCCAAGTGTCACCTTATTCTCAGTATAATTTGAAGATTTACATTTCACATACACTGCTGTAGAAGCCGGAACCTTTCCATCTTTCACTTCTTTCCATACAGCCTGACCATCAGAAACTGTGCTAACATAGTAAGCAGTCATTCCTGCCGGTAGAGTAAATGGGAAAGCCGCATATATCGTAGTATAATATTCTCCTCCAATCGTTACTGTAGGTTTTAGAGCAAAATATTGCCCATCATTTTGATTTACCGGTTTGATATACCAATCACGAGTTTTTGTGCTATTTGTAAGAACGACCCCTTCATCATAAGTTGTATTTTCATCACACAAATACTTTACCATACCACTATTCTGTGCATACGCGCGATATGTTCCATCACTATTTTTATACAATTTCACATAATACCCTATTATACTATATGAACTTGTTCCTTGTGCTTTAAAATCATATCCATCACCGGCTTCAGTAATATAAATAATTGATGCAGGGTCGGAAACTACATTCTCAAATTTTTTCTTTGTCTCAAGAGCACCTAAATCAGCATCTGTCGTAGCAAGATTCACGCTCCCTTTATTATCAATTACCCTTATGAAGCGTTCCGTTACCTTATTTTGTACTCTATAATACCCCTTGCCGTTATACTGCGCAAAAGCAGTATAAACGACAACAAGCATTAACGTAAATACCGTAATTTTTTTCATACCTATTTAAAATACAAAAAACTCTGCCTTTGCTATATGCACATTAACACACAACCAAGGCAGAGTTTTTAATTTATTGCATTACTTTTCAATCACTTTTTTTGACTTAGCAATAGCAATTGTTACACGGTTATCAGTACCTTCCATAGGTTGAACTACATCACCCTTGTGATCAGTAGAAATTCGTGAACGGTCAATATTATACTTATTAACCAAAGCATCAGCTACTGCATTAACACGTTGTTCTGCCAATCGTGCATTGATGGTTGGATTACCGGTACCTCTATCAGCATAACCACATAATGTGACATTAGCATCAGGATATTCATTCAAGAAATCAGCAACTTCCTTAACTTTGTACATTTCTGAATTTGGAATTACTGTTTTTCCTGCAACCTTAAAAAATATAGCTCGGCTTAGTTCATAAATTGTAGTTTCTACATATACTTTCTTTTCTACTTCCTTTTCTACAATTTTTTCTACAACCTTTTCTACTATCTTTTCTTTATAAGGTTCTTCAATCTTAATTTCTTTTCTTATGTTACTCTTTCCAAATACATATTTCACACCAAGAAGACCATTGAAGTACCAATCAGCATTGCCAGCCTTCTTTGAGTTATATTTATCACTCAATGTATTAGCTTGCAATTCAAGTCCTATACTCCAATTGCTATTTAGGCGGAAATCTGCCATAAGTCCGGCTTGACCAAGGAACTTCACCTTAGTACCATCCCACAAATAGCGTAGATTTTGGTTATGTCCGTAATCAGTTCCCAATTGACCCTTTACGGCTGCAGCCTCATCGTTATTCCACGCCACATTTGCACCTATTCCGGCAAATGCACTTAGGGTAAACAAACGATCAGGATTATAACCAAACATTAAGTTAGAGAGGTTCAATGTTACATCAACCGCAGGGGCTACATAGTTCCACTTCCAAGTCTCTTTGTTATTATTCATTTCCCAACCACCTTTGCTTTGGAAAGCATTGATAGCAAGACGCGCACCAATCAATTTGTTGAAGTTATAACCACCGGCAAGTTGTAGATTGTATGACAACAAATCACCGAAAGAACCTTCTCCTAATGTATATTGTGCACCTAATGGCTGAATTTGTATATACCAATGTGGATTGAATTCGTTTTCTACTCTCACAGATTTACCTTCATCTTGTGCTGTAGCAGAAAAACAACCCATCATCAACAAACCTGCCAATAATGTTTTATTGATTTTCATAATTCTCTTTATTAAAATTATTATTTCTTCAATCAAGTGGGGACAAGCCCCACTTAATTATTGTTCTTTTTAGCGATTACTTTACAGTTACATAGAACTTCTTAGCAGCAACCATACCGCTAAAGTCTACACTTGTGTAAGTTACTTCGTAAATATATCCTGGCTTAATAGAGAAGTTTACTAAATTAGTATCTCCTTCTAAGATTTCAGCAACACCTTCCTTAGCATTTGCATCTTTCAATGCAGTTAAATATTCACCGCCATTTACTTGTGCATTCTTAGTATAATCCATTGAATATACATTTGTTACACCTACCAGTTTCTTATATGCTGGAGCTATAATTTCTGCTGTATATGATGTTGGAACAAGTGTAAAGTCTGTGCCATTAATCTTTGATGGATAATTCAATGATTGACTCAATTTTGCAAATGAACCTTCACTCTTTACTAATAGAGTTGGTTGAAGAACTTTATTTGCTGAATTTATCAAATCACACATCTTGTTATTAAACTTGTTCAAATATGAAATCAATTTGTCTTGTACTTTATTAACACCGGTTTCGATATCTACAATGAAATCGTTCAACTTATTAATTTCATCAAGAAGATCGTTAACATCATCCATAAATGCTTCAAGATCTTCCAAGATTTGATTTACATCCTCTATAGGCTTTTCTATTTCAGCATAGAAGTCCTCAACTTCATCTCTCATATCGATAACTTCTGTTACCCAAATTTCAACAGATTGTCCACCTACAACTACAGGTTTAACATCAACCTTATTTCCATTTTTGTCGTAAGCATCAATTTTAATTGTATCTACCGGAATTGTGATTGTAGTATCCATATCTATCAAGAACTTAAACTCGGCAAGTAATTCATCCGACAATTCTACAATTTCAATTTTCTTGATTGTTGGAACTTCTATATTTAGATTAAAGTCCGGTAAATTAACCTTAACCTTATCAGCTACTTTATTGATAAAGCTTTCAGCTCTTTCAATTCCTGGCAATGAACTAACCTTATAATCCTTCAAGAAACTATATGACAATGGCTTAATAGCTGTAGCTGCAATATTGTACTCTGAATAAACATTACGCTTTACACCTAATGAATCGGTCCATGAAGCTTTCAACGCATTTGCATCAAGCTTTTGATTAAACTGATTTAACACGTCAACCATTGTATTAGCTACATTAGTTACATTTACACCATCAGTCGGGTTAAGTATATCTTTAACTGTAGCTTTAATATCAGCCGCGTCAAAGTCAAACTTCATACTAACCTTTTCAATATCTTCAGTAGCTAAAGTAGCTTCTGCTTCATATAGTCCATTTTCTTCCGATCTTGAATATCCGAATGTAAGTTTTTTATCTGAATATTGAAGTGGAGATAGTTTGATTCCCGATTCTTCTTCAATACTATTTACGATAGGAAGAGTTTGTCCTTCAAAGTTTACACTTGATGGATTTACTGTTACATAAACCTTACCTGCTCCGCTTACAATGGCTTCACCATCTTCAGCCAACCTTTCAGATGCTACACCAAGCATTTCAAGATCCTTTTCAGAAAGGACTTCCGCATCGTTTACATAGTAACGAGGATATTTTGTTGGGAATTCAATTCCGTAGCTTCCTGCGTAACCATAATAAGCCATCAACACATTACTCTTGATATTAAACGGCAATGCAAATGAACCAAATACAGGATTTTCTGTTCCTTGAAGAATTATACCGGTAATAAATTGCTTCATCGATTCCTCAACCTTATCTACTCTATCAGCCAATTCAGCAATCTTTTCTGAAATTGTTTCAATTGCTTTTTCGTTAGCTTCAACTCGAGGTTCCAAATCATCTAATCTATCAGCCAAGTCATCGATTTGTTCTTGAAGTTTGGCATCAGCTTCTTTGTATGCAGCTTCCAAAGCTCCAATTTTCACATTTAGACCTGCAACAGAATCCAACATTTCAGTGCGCAACACTTCAATACGGTTATCGGTATAATTATTAGCCAACACTAAGTTTTCTCGTGCAAGTGCAGCAACTGCATCTACACTATCTTTAATTGAAGATAATTCATCACAGATACTGTCAACATCTTCCTTATGCTGTTGCTTTAGTTCACCAAGTGTTTCCGACAAAGTTTCAAATTCAGATACTAAAGCATCAATTCTGATTGAATCAGCTTCAGCAAGTGCTTGAACTTTTTCTACAGCTAAAACTGTTTCATTCAACAATACTTCAATACCAACAATTGAAGTTCTCAAGTTTGTTACAGTGCTATTCAATGACTCGATAGCAGTTTCATTTGCGGCAACTCTTTGCTCTAAGTCACTTATCAAAGCAACCAACTCAGTCTTAACATCACCAATAGAATCAGCCAACATTGCAGTGTTTGTATCAATTGCATTTTGCAAATCAGTTTTCAAATCTTGGATTTGATTTACAATGCTATTTGCAAGCGAATCAACATAAACAGTTGTTGCTACTGAACTTTCCAAAGCTCTTAATGCATCCCAGATTTTATCATCTTCCTGCTTAATAAGATCTTTAAGATTTGCATCAACAGCATTAATAGCGCTATCCAATTGAACGTCTCTTGCCTTTAAGTTTGCAATATCTTCAGTACAAGCAATCATTTGATTTGTCAATGAACTAATCTTGCCTTCCAATTCTGCAACTTTTGCATTGTACTCTTCTCTTGTTACATAGTGATTATCAAGTTGAGATTTCCATTCATTGATTTCTTTCTGCCAATTTTCAATCTGAGTTTTCCAGATCTCCATTTGTTGTTGCCACAATTGGCAGTTTGTTTGACAAGCCTCTTGTGCTTGTCTCAATGCATCAATCTGCGCTTGCATTGACTGCTTTTGAGATTCAAGAGCCTCCAATAGCGTAGAATTTTGATCTATTAACTGTCCTTGTAATTCAGCATACGCATCTTCATCGTAGTCCTTACAAGAAACAAAAGATCCCATAGTAGCAAATAACATAGCCACTAAAAGTACTCCATTGTAAAATTTCTGTTTCATTGAACTTTTAATTTAGTTAATAATTATTTGAGTTTATTTATCTATATTCATTTGACGAATTAAAAAATAGTTACGCAATATTTTAATATGCAAAAATAGCACAAATAATCCTATTTTACAATTTTTTAAAAAAAATATTATAGTAAATAAACTATTTCACACAAAACAAATTACGCCTCACAAAAAAATGCGAAATCGCAAAAACAATCTCGCATTTTCATCACATATTTATATTATTATTTATCGATTTTTATAGTCACTGCCCTATCAAGAGCTGCACTTTTTTCGCCACGCCCAACAAGATTTCCATCTTTAACAACAACTTTGAGTCTATTTTCATCAACACCGGCTTTAACAAGCAATCTCTTTACGTTCTCTACACGATATTTCCGAAGTTTTTCATTAATCGCTTCACTTCCGGTATAATCATCAGCCCACCCGGTAACGACATATCTATCATCAGTAGTTTTTATCACATTTGCTACTGCATCCAATATCGTTTTGCCCAAATTAGTTACCTCAGACGAACCTATAGAAAAATAAATTGTCGCCAATGGTACATTTGCTTTAAGAGACTCTTCCTCACATTTCATAGTACAATCCCTTAGCTTTTGTTCCAATTCTAAAATCTTTGTATCTGCTTGATTCAGTCTCTGTATCAAAGCATCACCTTCAGCATCGGTGTACTTCGACTGAGCATTCATCATACTCACACCAAATAAAGCACACAAAACCGCACTAACTACAGCTACTCTCATATACTATCAATGAAATCTATTTAACCTAAAAAAGCTTTAATGTCTTCCGCTATTTGAGTTGGAGTATAACCAAACTTTTCATCAAGCACCTTATATGGAGCCGAAGCACCAAATCTTTCAAGTCCTTTTACATAGCCATTCCAACCCACTACTCGTTGCAACACACATGGCAAGCCTGCAGTAAGGCCGAATGCAGGAATCTCAGTTGGTATCACTGTTTGACGATACTCAATAGGTTGCTCCATAAACAATCCCACTGAAGGAACCGACACTACGTTACATTCTATTCCATCAGCTTTCAATATTTCAGCAGCATCGGTCAATGCACTAACTTCCGAGCCATTACCCACAAGAGTTATTACAGGATTTTCAGCCTTAACGACCACATATCCCCCCTTTTCCATCGCTAAAGCATCTTGATAACGACTACCACTTACACTTGGCAAATCTTTAACATCTTGACGTGTTAAAATCAATGCTGTTGGTGTTTGTTTATTTTCCATCGCCATCTTCCATGCAACTACAGTCTCTGCACTATCGGCCGGACGAAGAACAAGCATACTATTTAAGCCTTTCGAATTCTTAATATCTTCAAGCAATCTTATTTGCGCTTCTTGTTCTATCGGTTCGTGTGTTGGGCCATCTTCTCCAACACGGAATGCATCGTGAGTCCATATATATTTAACCGGCAATTCTTGCAATGCCGCCATTCTTATAGCCGGTTTCATATAATCAGAGAACACAAAGAATGTAGCGCAAGCAGCCCACATACCACCATGCAATGCAATACCATTCATTATAGCAGTCATTGTAAGTTCTGCCACACCAGCATGTAAGAAGCCTCCGCTAAAATCGTGATGTTTCAATGCACCCACCTTCTTCAAGAACGCCTCCGACTTATCACTATTTGCAAGGTCGGCCGATGAAACTATCATATTTTTCACTTTTTCACCAAGAACAGACAACACTGCTGCCGAAGCTGTGCGAGTTGCCACATTTGGCTTATAGGTAATTGATTCATAATCTATTTCAGGTAATTTCCCTTCAATAAAATTTTCCAATTGCTGAGCCAATTCAGGGTTTGCTGCTGCCCATTCTTTTTCAGCCGAATGACGTGCCGCTACAATTGATTCAAGTTCAGCCTTTCTATCAGCATACAAACCGGCAACATCTTCCCAAATCTTCCATGGATCATTCATATCACCACCAAGATTTTCAACAGTTTTTTCGTAGCTTGCACCCGATTTACTCAATGGTTGACCATGTGTACTACACATTCCTTCAAAATTATCACCATTAGGGGTGACACAGCCAAGCCCCATCACTGTTTTACCTATAATTAACGTAGGACGCGCCTGCTCAACTAAAGCATTTTCAATAGCACCCGCTATTTCTTCTGCATCATTACCATTAATTTCAAGTACATTCCAATTCCAAGCACGATATTTTGCGGCAACATCTTCATCAGTAACTTCATTTACATCTGTAGAAAGCTGCACATCATTACTATCATAGAACATAATCAAGTTATTCAAGCCCAAATAACCAGCGATACGGCCTGCACCAGCAGAAATTTCTTCTTGAATACCGCCATCCGAAATGAATGCATATGTCTTATGTGCTACCGTTTCACCAAAGCGAGCCACAAAGAATCGTTCAGCAATCGCAGCACCTACAGCCATCACATGTCCTTGACCAAGTGGGCCTGAAGTATTTTCGACGCCTCGCATTGGATTCACTTCAGGGTGCCCCGGTGTAACACTTCCCCATTGACGGAATTGCTGCAACTCTTCAATAGTATACTTACCCGTTAGAGCCAACACACTATATAACATTGGCGACATATGCCCCGGATCCAAGAAGAAACGATCTCTTGCTATCCACATCGGATTCGCTGGATCATAGACCATATATTTCGAGAACAACACGTTCACAAAATCCGCCCCACCCATAGCACCGCCAGGGTGTCCTGATTTCGCTTTTTCCACCATAGTCGCCGATAATATACGAATATTATCAGCAGCTTTTCTCATCAATTTTACGTTCATATTATCGTTAATGATATTCATTTTACAAATATTGAGCGAAGATACAAAAAATGTTTCTTATTAACAATATCTACACGCAAAACACCTGTCATAATTCTTGTTTTTATTCAAAAATCACGACAGGTGCATCAATTTATCACCTTACAATCTCTTTAATCCTCTAAAGTTTTTTATTCAACAGGAATATCCTTATTTACATTTTTACTACCCAACAAAGCGTAGTACAATAAATATGCCAAACCTGCCACAACTACCCAGTAGCTCACTTGATATCCTATTCCCGATTGCATATCGACAACTGCATTTTGCAACAATGGCAACACGCCACCACCGCACACAAGTGCCATAAAGATACCCGAAGCCTTTTCTGTATACTTTCCAAGGCCCTCTACTGCCAAGTTAAAGATACCACCCCACATTACTGAAGTACATAATCCCACAAGCACAAGAAGCATCGCATTAACAGGCACATTCACCAGCCCAAACAAGCCATCTGTACTATTCTTAAACACAGGCATATTCACCATTACAGATGTATCGGCAAAGATAGCACCAAGAGCCAACAATATTCCCACAAGCGATGCTGTTGCCAACATAGCTTTTGCCGACACCTTGCTACCCACTGCAGCTCCGAGCAAACGTCCCACGAGCATCAGCAACCAATACGTAGCAGCCACCGATGCCGCTACAGCCTCTGCTCCGGCAGTAAGACCAAGCACATTCAAATCCGGATTTTGCAACCATTTCTGAAGCACGTTTGGTATACCAACTTCTACACCTACATATATAAAAATACCAAATGCTCCCAACATAAAGTGACGGAATGACATTGGACCATATTGTGAATCTTCTTTCTTTGTTTCTTCTTTTTCTTTTTCGGGGATTGATGACACCAAAATCACCACAAAGGCAAATGCAAATATAGCTAATGCAGCATACATCAACGGGAACACATCACTGATTTGAGCTTTTGCTATCGAAGGAATCAAAATACCTGTAAGAATAATCACAATAGTTCCTGCAAGCGAATTAAACGAGCCTCCCAATTGAATTAATTGGTTACCCTTATTTCCTCCGCCACCAAGGCTGTTAAGCATAGGATTCACAACAGTGTTAAGCAAACACATTGAACAGCCGGCAATGAACGCACCAAGCAAATATACTCCAAAACTTCCAACAACTCCCGAGCAAGTTTGAATAGCTACACCTACAAATCCTACTGAAATTGCAATAAGAGCCGTTTTCTTATAGCCCATTTTTTGCAACAGATTACCTGCAGGTAACCCCATTATCGCATATGCAATAAAATTGGCAAACACACCAAGTGTTCCTTGCCAGTTTGGAATACTGAATTGGCTTTTTAGAATGTCACCCATTGGCGATGCCAAATTGGTAACGAATGAAATCATTGCAAATAAGAAGAACATCGCCACTATCGCAACGACATTACCATTTGATTTAGTTTTTGTACTCATTTTATTTAATTTTATAGTTTATGTTTTTTCGGTTTTCTCTGCAACTATAGTTAGCATTGTCTCAATAGTTTCTCTCGCCAAAAATCGACGATCCAATACGCACAAGCGTACTACCTTCATCAATAGCAATACCATAGTCATCACTCATTCCCATACTTACCTCTGCAAAATAGGGTTTGTCGTAAAAATATCCTGACTTAAGTGTGTCATACACAGCTTTTATCACCTTAAATTCACTACGTACGACATCTGCATCATCAGTATTCGTAGCCATTCCCATTACGCCACACACGCGCACATTCTTAAGTTCATCTAACACACCTTCAGTCACCATTGCCACACAATCTTCACAAGTAAAGCCAAATTTGGTTTCTTCTTCAGCAACATGAAGTTGCAACAACACATTCACAACTTTACCCACACGTCGTGCCTCATCATCAATACACACAAGTAGTTTTCTCGAATCAGCACTATGAATAAGACTTACATACGGCACTATTTGACGCACCTTATTAGTCTGCAGATGTCCTATAAAATGCCATTCCACATCGGCAGGCATTTGGGGATATTTTTGCATGAGTTCTTGTACTCTGCTTTCGCCAAATATACGTTGCCCTGCATTATATGCTTCTTGCAAGGAATCTATTGGGTGAAATTTCGACACTGCCACAAGCTTCACCCCCTTAGGTAAAGCATTAACTATTGTCGTTATTCTATCACCTATATTCGACATAAAAATATCTTATCTTGATTTTATTCTTCTTTTTTACCCTTTGAGTAATCCATTGGATACACGTCTAAAATATTTGTTTCAGTTACCGAAGCAATTTCAAAATCCACCATAGTCGATTTCATATTTTCCATAAAGTTATCTATTGCCTTTTGGAAGCCCGATGCTTGAACCAATGTCAATATTGTCTGTTTCTTTTCAACTGCAGTTTTCTCATCGACAGTATTCATATTATATTTCACATAATACCACTTATCACCTGTCTCATCATAGAAAACCTCCGAGATTTTCACCTTTTTCACTGCAGTAACATCAAAAGTTCCTGTTACGTAAGGCGACACCTCTTCTATTACGCGAGCTTCAGCCTCAGTAAATGTCAAAGCATCTACAATAAACGGATCGGTAACTTTCTTTTGCAATCCATTTTCCAATACTTTATGATAGCTAATTTTACATTCAAACCAACTTGCCATAATTATTCAGTTTATTTTATTTGTTTAATTATTTATTTCTTTTTTGTTCTACTGCAAAATTACACCATTTTTTAGCAATACACATAATATCTCCATAAAAAGTTCAAAAAAACAGAAACAATTTATCAATATATATACACAACAAAGCTCTTGTTTATCTCTATTAAATAAACCAATCAACCACAAATATCAATTATATCGGATTTAATCGCTATCTTTGCATAACAAAGAAAAAGTTTTAATAGCAAAATTCGTATTATAACTTCTAAAACGTATTTTTTCGAAGATAAAAGGTATGGCTGATTTCTTTAAAACAATAAAAGACACATCCGAAGGATTATACAAAGAGAAAATGAGTAAATTTATCTCATTTGCAATCCCTGTATCATCTTCCGAAGAAGCCAAAGAAATTGTCAAGTCATACCAAAAGAAATACTACGACGCAAGACATGTATGTTGGGCATATATGATTGGAACCAATCGCACAGAATTCTACAGCAACGACAATGGAGAACCATCAGGAACTGCGGGCAAACCCATTTTGGGACAAATCAATTCCTACGAACTCACCAATATATTAATTGTTGTTATTCGATATTTTGGGGGAATAAAGTTGGGAACATCCGGATTAATCGTTGCATACAAAGCTGCTGCCGCCGATGCAATTGAAAATGGAGAGATAATTGAATGTCACGAACAAGCTCAACTATCATTCACATTTCCCTATTTGTCAATGAATAACGTAATGAAATTGGTAAAAGACAGAGGTGTGAATATCATCAGCCAAATATTCGACAACGACTGCTCTATGACAATTGAAACCAATGCCGACGACATCCCACCTTTTAAAAATCGCCTCATCGACATCGATGGTGTAAACATTGAAGAATAATTTTACAGCACATTCATAATATCTTTTAAACTATCTACAACCACATCGGCAGCCGGCACCTTACTCTTATCAAAACACTTTATATTAAATAAGATTGTGTGCCAACCGGCATTTTTTGCACCCTCTATATCAGCATCATAGTTATCTCCTATCATCACAGTAGTATCAGCAGTAGCACCAGTACGTTCAAGTGCATAATCAAATATACCACGCAATGGTTTGGTAATTCCACAATCATCACTCAACACAAGATGATGAATAAGCCTCTCTATATTAGAACTGTGTAACTTCCTACGTTGCACTTCCTGAAAGCCATTACTCAACACATTAACATCATATTTATTTACAAGATATTCAAGCAACTCGCGAGCACCGGGTATCAATTTATCCAGCGATGACAAATAAAACAAATATTCATCATCAATATCCTTTGCCATTTCTTCGATATCACCCCGCACACCAATTTGTTCCAAAGTATATCTATATCGTTCAGTAACAAGATAATCTTTGCCAATTTTTCCATAATGATACAAGTCCCATAATTCAAGATTCTTCGCAGCATATATATCACGAAAGTTTCCATAATCAGGTGAATACCTCGACAATTCAAATTTATCATATACATGTCGCAATGCTAATTTACTGTTTTCAGTAAACCACCATATTGTATCATCAAGATCTACAAACACAGTCTTTATTCCGTTCAATTCCATACTACTCTATTTTAAATTACGCAAATATACACAATCTTTCAGCTCTTGCAAAATAAACCAATATTAGCTCTCTCTAATTTCATCTCACAACTTCTAACTTTTTTAATTATATTTTGTTATCAAATAAAAATGAAGTTATAAAGTTATGAAATACATTTATCGTTTTCTTTTCCCGACCAACTTATCAAGCAACGGACGGTCTATATTCCTTCTCTCACTACGCTTATTATTTGGCATTCTGCTTATGTGGCATGGAGTTGTAAAATGGGCTAATTACGAGACCCTCATCACCGTTTTCCCCGACCCATTAGGAATCGGCTCACAAGTATCACTGTTATTAGCCATTTTTGCCGAACTATTTTGTTCTATATTTTTCATCTTTGGATTTCTCTATAGGCTTGTACTTATACCTATGATTACCACTATGGCTGTAGCATTCTTCATCGTACATAGTGGAAGCATTTCACAAGGAGGAGAATTGGCTTTTGTTTACCTCACAATGTTTTTAATACTTTTTGTAACAGGACCGGGAAAAATTTCTTTCGACTACATTATTTCCTCTCAATACAAAAAGCAACATCATTATTCTCTTACATAACATCTTACCACATCTTTATATAGAACATTATTTTGTAATCACAACATACAAAAAAACCGTACAAGCATTCATTTTTGTGCGGTTTTTTATTTTTCGTTGATAAATTCAACAAAAAAGCATTTTAACTGCAAAAAAATCAGACTAAGTCATTCATATTTCAAAAATTATTCCGATATTTGCACAACTATTCGAAAAAAACAAGGGAATCTTGTCTTTTTACAACATTTTAGATGTTTTTAGAAAAAACACTATTTACAATTAAAATTCATATATATTAAAAATAACTATAAAGTTTTAAACTAAAATGACTAAAGCAGAAATAGTAAACGAAATTTCAAAATCTACTGGTATAGATAAGTCATCGGTTCTTACTACAGTAGAAAAGTTTATGGAAATTGTTAAGGACTCTCTTGCTAATAACGAAGACGTTTTTTTGAGAGGATTTGGTAGCTTCATTGTGAAGACTCGTTCACAAAAAACAGCTCGCAACATTTCTAAAGGAACAACTATTATTATCCCAGAACATAATATCCCTGCATTCAAGCCGGCTAAAGTGTTTATGGAACAAGTAAAGCAAGTTGAAAAATAAAATTAAATATATTATTAATCTTTTTAAACTAAGTTCATTATGCCAAACGGAAAGAAACATAAGAGACACAAGATGGCTACGCACAAGCGCAAAAAGAGACTTAGAAAGAATAGACATAAGAAAAAATAATTTTCTTATAGTATAACTTTCTAAATTTAAGTCATATCAAGAACAAACATAATGAGTGCATAGCAAAAAGACTTTACTTCATTACGTTTGTTCTTTGTGTTTTTATATAGCCACAAGAGAGTGGCTATAAAGACCCAATAAGGGCATTACATTTTTATTTTTTTATTTCTAAAATGAGAAGCGAACTCGTAGTTAACGTACAACCCAACGAGATTCTTACGGCTCTACTCGAAGACACCCGACTTGTGTCATTGCAAAAAGAGACTCGTGATGAATCTTACACTGTGGGTAACCTTTACCTTGCTAAAGTAAAAAAGTTAATGCCGGGGCTAAACGCAGCATTTGTGAATGTAGGATATGAGAAAGATGCATTTTTGCACTATCTCGATTTAGGAGCAAACTTCAAGACCTACTCACAATATTTAAAAGACTCTCTTGAAGACAAACGTACAATCCCTAACATCAGTATGACTAAGTTTCAAGGCGACATCGACAAACACGGCTCGATAACAGACCTACTTACTTGCGGACAAGAGTTGATTGTACAAATCGCAAAGGAACCAATTTCTTCAAAAGGGCCACGTCTCACAACCGAAATTTCTTTCACAGGACGACTACTCGTATTAATACCGTTCAGCGACAAGATTTCTGTATCACAAAAAATTCGTTCTTCTGAAGAACGTTCACGATTGAGACAACTGATTGAAAGCATTCGCCCCAAAAACTTCGGAGTAATTATCCGCACTTCAGCCGAAGGTAAACGTGTCGCTGAGCTAAACAATGAACTCAAGACACTCGTTAAGTACTGGGAAGACAGTATCGCTAAAGCTCAAAGAGCTACAGCACCCTCTCTACTCTACGAAGAAGAAAGCCGTGCCGTGAACCTTATTCGCGACATCTTCAGCCCATCATTTGAGAATATCTACGTGAACGACGAAGAGGTGTATCAACAAATTCAAAATTATGTGAGTTCTATAGCTCCCGACAAAAAAGATGTCGTGAAGTTTTATTCAAAAGAAACACCTATCTTCGACCACTTCTGCATTACGAAGCAGATAAAGACATCTTTTGGACGAACAGTTTCATTCAAATCGGGTGCATATATTATTATCGAAAGCACCGAAGCTTTACACGTCATCGACGTCAACTCAGGAAACCGTTCAAAAAGTTCGTCAAACCAAGAAAGCAACGCACTTGATGTAAACTTGCGCGCTGCCGACGAGATAGCACGACAGCTTCGCCTAAGAGATATGGGAGGCATCATTGTTATCGATTTTATTGATATGGCACAAGCCGAGCACCGACAAGCCCTCTACGACCATATGAAAGAGGTTATGCAAAACGACAGAGCCCGGCATAATATTTTGCCTCTAAGCAAATTTGGGCTAATGCAAATCACCCGACAGAGGGTTAGACCTGCGCTCGACATAGAGACCTTTGAGTCTTGCCCATCATGCGGAGGAAGAGGTGAAATCCAACCATCACTACTTTTCACCGATGTGCTAAAAGACAAAATCGACTATCTCATACACTCGCTAAAAGCAAAGAAATTCGTGATGTATGTTCACCCATTCGTAGACGCATTTCTCAAAAAAGGTATCATCTCAGAATACCTACGTTGGAAATTTGAATACGGCTTTAAATTCAAGATTCTGCCCGACCAGTCATTGGCGCATCTCCAATATCGCGTCATAAACGGCGATGGAAAAGAGATTGATCTCAAAGAAGAAAAAGACACAAACAGCTCTAATTCAAAAAAAGAATCACGTTCTAAAACACACAATGACGAAGATTAGAACGATAACACATTTTCTTCTTTACATTACCAAAAAGACTGCAATCCATACGGTTTGCAGTCTTTTTCATTAATTTTATGTTTGGTTATTTCTTTTCCAATTCTGCATCTACAGCTTCAACAAGTGCTTTACCTTGCAAACCACGTGATACGATTGTTCCATCGGGAGCGAAAAGAATAATATGAGGTATTCCCGTAATTCCATAAAGGTCAGTTGGAACTGATTTTGCATCAAGCATCACCGGCCATTCGATTGATAGATCTTCCATAGCTTGCTTTGTATCTTCAAGTTTATCCCACACTGCTACACCAAGCACTGTAAGACCTTTCTTGCTATGCTTTTCAAGAATACTCTTGATTACAGGGATTTCACGACGACAAGGACCACACCAACTTGCCCAGAAGTCAACCAACACATAATTACCTTTACCTACAAAGTCAGAAAGTTTTTCGCCGGTAGCTTCCACTATGAAGTCTGTGAACATCTTGCCTTCAGCAGTAAGTTCTTGTTGATTGAAAGCTTTTACTTGATATGCAATGCGATTATATTCCTTATAGTTAGCAGGAGCAAGAGCAAGAGCTGAATCCAATTGAGCCTTGTTTTCATATTTATAGAACATACCTTGTACAAACGCATAGTATCCTACTGGATTTTCTTTGTTTGCTTCATAAGCTTCATCAAGCACTTTCAAGTATGCTTCCATTTGAGCTTCACCCTTTAGAGTTGTATCTTTCAACACAGCCTTAAGGTTTGCACTCATTTCTTCTAATGCCACATTACTTGGAGTACCTGATGCATTACCAATAGTATCGATTGTGATTTCACCCGGCTCTACAACAAACTGCACTCTACCCTTTTTCATAGCCAAGCGAGCCACATAAGGAGTATCAACTACACCTTCAAAACGCACACACTTGTTTTTCACTTCTGCACTACTCACTGTATCACCGGTGTCGTAGTTAGTCAGATACACCATTTCCCCATCATTGTCAGAGTTTGAGAAAACTGCAGTAACCGAATACTTGTTGTCGGCACATGATACCATTGTCAATGCCACCAATGCACCCATTAATAATTTTTTCATTTTCTATCTATATTTTTTGTTAATAATTTCCTAAGCTACAAAGATACACAAGCAATTTGAATTTTCATTCCACATTTATTGTTTTTTTATCTCATATTTCCTCCAACTTCAATATTTTAGTATTTTTGTAAAAAATCAAGCAATTAATCATTTTATATTTTATGCGTCTTACAATATTCTCCATAATTGCAACAACATTATGTTTCTTTACCTCACAGGCACAAGAAACTCTCGACATAAAGCCTATGATTCGTTCTAATTGGCATCAGCATCAACCATTCAATGAAGCTTGCCCTTGGGGAAACAAAAATCAAAAAACGCCTCCCGGCTGTGGAGCTGTAGCTGCCGGGCAAATCCTTAATTATCATCGCACACTCGACCACGCATTTGGGACGAAAGCTTATTATAGTTATAGCAAATCTAACAGACACGATTCAATGCTTATCATCAAACACTTTGATGAATTGAAGTTTAATTGGGGATATATTAAAAACATTTACACCTTTTCTAAAGGTAAACGCGACTATTCAAAACTTCAAGCCAAAGCTGTGGCAGAGTTTCTTTCGCAAGTTAGTGTAGCTATGCACACTCACTATAACGACGGAGGTAGTTCAACAACTACTAATGGCATTACTCTATGGGGATTACATCACCACTTACACCTTTCTCCAAAGGCAGTAGTGCGACATCGCGTCCATTACACAACCGAAGAATGGAAAAACTTAATAGACGAACAACTCAAGAATAATAAACCTGTCTATTACGCGGCTCACCATAATTTCATAGGAGAGAATGGAAACAACCGTAGATATGGTCATGCCTTCATAATTGATGGAGTGAATAAAGATGGTGAATATCACGTTAACTTTGGATATGGTGGAAATGGCGATAAATTTACCAATATAAATATCTTAAACAATCATTCCTATAAATTCCCCGGAAATGAACACTATTGTTATTCCAATTCCCAACGAATGATTACCGATTTCATTCAAAGCGAAAGCGACACTATTTATAAGAATCGTTCTTTAATGATTACATCACCTATCGTAATAAATCACAATCCATATCAAAGCGAATGGTCTTTCGACAAAAACAGTTCATTTGTCTTTAGCACACATATTGAGAACTATAATATCTTTAACGAAACCGTTCAATTCTCTTTAGGCGTGTATAAAGACTCTGAATTATATACTATCCTTGACATTAACGCTATCAAATTAGCACGAATCGGGGAAAGCAACTTAACACAGCGATTCATTTTACCCGACTATCTTGAAAATGGAGAATATGAAATGTATCTCATTTCTCGCAATTCCACTTATACCAATTGGGAAAAGCCTATCGAGTGTTTGCCTACTGTTATAAAAATGAGAGTTGACGACAATCAGATTCATCTCACACTTCCACCGAATAGAACTCTCCCTTCTCGCATATATTTGCGTGAACCTATTGAAGAAGTTAAGGTTCCCGAGTCAAACGGAACAAGTTTTCGCTTGGCATTAAAAAATCCTTCGGAAAACAATTTCGAGAACAGATTAAGACTAAATATAACCATTGATGGCAAAACCCATATTTTCGATATGATGGCTTCTGTTTATTCAGGCACTGAGGTAGACTTTCACATCACAATACCAAACAAAGCAATTAATCTAAAAAACAGCACGTATTCTATCTCTGCCGAATATTTCGAACACAACGAGAATTCATTTAAACCCCTCGGCACAACTGAACCTCCAATAGAAATTCCCGATTTTGATGATTATTGATATCTATAAAAAATGCGCTGCTCCCACATTTGAGAACAGCGCATTTTCTTTCTTATCTATTGTCTTTAAATGATACCTTGTGCCATCATTGCTTTCGCAACCTTCATAAAGCCTGCCACATTTGCACCCTTTACATAGTTCACTGTACCATCAGCTTCAGCACCATATTTCACGCATTGTTCGTGAATATTCTTCATTATGCTTTGTAGCTTCGCATCAACATCTTCAGCACTCCATGAGAATTTTTGAGAATTTTGCGACATTTCAAGTCCTGAAACCGATACACCACCGGCATTTGCAGCCTTACCGGGAGCATATAGAATCTTAGCTTCCAAGAATTGACGCACTGCATCAGGAGTTGATGGCATATTAGCTCCTTCACTCACTGCGATTACGCCATTTTCAAGAAGCATCTTTGCATCGTCTCCATCTAATTCGTTTTGAGTAGCACTTGGCATTGCGATATCACACTTCACCTTCCATGGACGTTCGCCATCAAAGTATTCGCAGTCATATTCTTCGGCAAATTCCTTTATTCTTCCACGATAGATATTCTTTAGCTTGAAGATATAATCAAGTTGTTCTTCACTGATACCTTCCGGCACATAGATTGTACCATTAGAGTCGCTCATAGTTACCACCTTCGCTCCAAGCGACAACAGTTTCTTAGCTGTGTAAGTTGCCACGTTACCCGAACCTGATATTGCAACTTTCTTACCCTTAATATCGATACCACGAGTAGCAAGCATATTCAATAGGAAATACACATTACCATAACCTGTAGCTTCAGGACGAACAAGTGAACCTCCAAACTCGAGACCCTTACCTGTGAAAGTTCCGGTATTCTCACGTGCCATTTTCTTATAATAGCCATACATATAGCCCACTTCACGACCACCTACACCGATATCACCGGCAGGAACATCGGTATCAGCACCAATGTGACGCCATAATTCAGCTACATATGCTTGACAGAATCGCATCACTTCCATATCACTCTTACCTTTAGGATTGAAATCCGAACCACCTTTACCTCCACCCATAGGAAGAGTTGTTAATGAGTTTTTGAATGTTTGCTCAAATGCCAGGAACTTCAATATTGATTGGTTTACCGAAGCATGAAAACGAATACCTCCTTTATAAGGGCCTATTGCATTATTATGTTGAATACGATAGCCCATATTGTTTTGCACCTTGCCTTTATCGTCTACCCAAGATATGCGAAACGAGAAAATGCGGTCGGGCAAGCATAGTCTTTCTATAAGATTGTAGCGTTCAAATTCCGGATGTTTATTATACTCATCTTCGATTGTAGTTATCACTTCCTCTACTGCCTGCAAATATTCAGGTTCATTAGGAAATCTTCTTTTTAAATCGTTTAATACTTCAGATGCTTTCATTTTTCAATCTTTTTTATCGTAAACGTTATTGATGTCGCAAATATAACACAAAAAAATGTGCAAAACTAACATTTTTGCACATTTTTATCATTTTTACTTAAATTATTCAACAAAAAACCATTATTAATTTTCTATTTGCAACTTTTTCGCCTATTTTTCTAACAACGACTCATAGAAGAAGCGGAACATCGCCGGACGAATATCGATCGAACTGAATGCTTTATTGTTTCGAGTAGGATTTACTCGATTGCACAAGAAAATAAATGCTACGTCATTTGTAGGGTCCACCCAGAACACTGTTCCCGTAAAACCTAAGTGACCATAAGTTTCAGCCGGTGCTTCATCACAAGTGGGCGAACCTTGACCTTCCTTATTTGGAGCTCTATCAAATCCCAGACCACGACGAGAATTTGGGCTTCGTTCTTCAGTAAACTGCTTAGTAGTTGCCTCACTCAAATAACGTTCGCCACCATAGACTCCTCCATTTAGCCACATTTGGCATAGTTTTGCAAGGTCGTTTGCATTAGAGAACAAACCTGCATTTCCGGCAATACCGCCTGAGAATGCATTTGTTTCATCGTGAACATATCCCCACACTTTTTCCATACGCATATAAGCATCATACTCAGTTGGAGCGACTTCACAACGTTGGAATTTGTCTAGAGGACGATAAGTTGTATGCCATGCCCCAAGTGGTGCATAGAAATTCTTTGTCACATATTCATCGTGACGAATACCTGTTGCATGCTGTTCTGCATCCATCAACAAGCAGAAGTTAACACAACTATAACGCATCTTCTTATCCGGACGAAGTTTTATCGTATAAGCATTGTACATCACTGTATCATAAGCAGCTTCGCTCAACCACAGATTATCACCTATTTGAATACTATACTTATCGCTTTTCACTTTTGACACAAGATCGCTACGTAAATTCTTATTCTCATCGGTCATTATATTATATATAGGTAATGAAGGAATATAACCGGTTTCGTGATATAAGAATTCACGTAGTGTCAAGTCTTGGCGATCGGCTCTGCGCATACCTGGCACATATTTACTCATCTTTTCATCTACATTTAGCAAACCGTCATCACAAGCCTTCATAATACCAGGAAGTGTACCTGTTGCTTTTGACACTGATGCAAGGTCATAAAGAGTATTGGTGGTTACAGGTATTCCTGTTTCATAATCATGCACACCATAAGCAAGATTTGCTATTACTTTACCCTTACGAGCTACCAAGATTTGACAGCCCGGAAATGCTCCTGCACGCAAACAACGCTTAGCAAGACGATCCATTTTCTTAAGCATATCACTGCTCACACCCACTTCTTCCGGAATTGTATAACCCAAGCGAGTTGCTTCATATTTCACACCATCACCCACATTTGCAACACCTTCTATTGTGATTGGTGAAGTACCCCTTGCAGCATTACCGCCAAAAATTGTTTGGGCAGCATAGTCTTGAGCCAATTCATCTGCACTCCACGCAATAACTACACTATTACACTTCGCTACACCGGTTTTATAAAGAGAAGCATCATAAGAACGGCAGAAGAACACAGGAATAACATTATCGCATTGTGCCACAATTGCATCAAATGCCTTTACATAATCCTCATCTGTACCATACACACCTACAATTACTGTATTATATTCTTTCAACTTACCAAGAAGAATATCAAGCATCGCACCCTTAATATATGCAAATTTACCTGTCTTTGCATACATTTCACAACGATCTTGAAACATACTTGTCACACCGGCCATATCACCTAGTGATACCACTGCTATATTCTTCTTATCAAGTGCTTTCACAGGAAGCACTTCACCTTCATTCTTAACCACTGCAATAGATGCCGCAGTTAGAGTGCGATTTAGAAGATTTGCCTCTGGAGAATGTGCCGCATCATTAAGTTTTGCAATATCTACAAAAGTTTTTTCATTTGCACCAAGAGCATACTTATAACGTAACATCTTTTTACATCCTTCGTCAATACGCTTTTGAGACACTTCACCTCTCTTTACAGCCTCCATAATAGCGGCAATTTCCACCGGTGGATTCTTTGGCATAAGCAACACATCATTTCCTGCCTTCAATGCAGCCAAACTGCGAGAACCTTCCACCACAGCACCTTCCATTGTCAAAGCATCGGTAAAAATCAAGCCTTCAAAGCCCATTTTGTTCACCAACAAGTCATTCACAGCCTTTGCACTCAATGATGTAGGCGTTCCCGAATCAATTGCCGGTATATTCAAGTGAGCTGTAAGCATACCTCCATATCCTGCTTCGATATAATCCACAAAAGGTTTCAACTCACACGCTTCAAGCTCCGCCAACGATTTGCTCACTGTAGGTAAAGTTTTGTGCGAATCATCGTGAGTTGAGCCATGTCCCGGGAAATGCTTACCGGTAGACAACACACCTTCTTCCTCCATACCACGTGCATATTCGAGAGCATAAGATGTTACAAAACCAGGGGTTTCACCAAAAGCACGACGACCGATAACAGGATTCTTGGGGTTATCATTCACGTCAAGCACTGGAGCAAAGTTTACATGAATTCCGGCTGCTTTCATCTGGCGACCGGTCTCCTTACCATATTCATAAATCAACGACTTATCAGTGATTGCTCCAAGTGTCATACTACGAGGATAATCTCTCACGCCATCAAGACGCATTCCTAAGCCCCACTCTCCATCAATGGTCATCATAAGTGGAGTGCGGGCTAGCGTTTGGAACTCATTGTAAAGCGACACATAGTCGTTCATACTCATTTCATGGAAAATAAGGCCTCCAAGATTGTAGGTTTTTACAAGTTTTTTCAAAGAATCGAGTTTCTCACCCTTCTCGCGAGGAGACACGCCTATCACCATCATCTGTGCCACTCGTTCTTCTTTACTCATTTTCTTAAACTCAGCTTCAACCCATTTGTTCATCGCCTTTTCGTCGACATTTCTCATAACATTTGGTACGACAGCACTTGCTACCGACACCCCAAACATTATGACAAAAAGCGATAATCCAATTTGTTTCAAGTTTCTCATTTCTATATTATTTTAGATTTATTTATATTTCACATTGCTAAAATTAAACATAAAAACAAAATTACAACAAAATTCAAAAGATACATACATTATTTCACTAAAATTATCCATTTACTTTGAAAATTCTTTTAGTCGCAACAAAAAGACTTTTTCTATGTTTATTTTTTGTTTCTTTGTTGTATCTTTGTACTATATGGATATTCTTGACTCCGATAAAATACAATTAAAGTTTGACCAACCTACACCACAAGTTGGCAATATTCTTATTGCAGAACCCTTAATGATAAATAGTGTATTTAAGCGTTCGGTGATTTTTCTTATTGAACATAGTGATAATTTAGGTTCAATGGGATTTATTACAAATCTTCGCTCGGAATATACTCTTAATGAACTTGTTGAGGAAATTGAATGCGATGAAGAAATCCCTGTCTATATTGGCGGACCTGTACATTGCAATCAAATGTATTATATACACACTCTCGGAAACCTAATACCCGAATCTATTGAAGTCACTAAAGGGTTATACGTAAGTGGCGACTTTAATGCTATCATCGAGTATATTAATTCAGGAGCACCTGTTGAAGGGAATATAAGATTCGTACTTGGATATAGCGGATGGGACAAAGGACAATTAGAAAATGAATTAAAACAATTCGATTGGGCTGTAGCCGAAATGTGTTCTCCCAAAACTCTTCTGGCAACTGAAGGTGATGATACTTGGCGAACCTTTGTTAAATCACTCGACGATAGGTATTGGCTTTGGCTTAATTGCCCATCATCTCCTCACTTGAACTAAGTTAGGCTTCTGTTACATCCTTTGCAACATTATCACATCTTCATATTTATCGCCCAATCTCACCCACGAGCGTAAACGTCCACACGTACTGAATCCACACGATTTAAAAAGATTTTGAGCGTCTTCATTACTCACTGCAGTCATTGCTGTAAGCGTATGCATTCCTATATACTCTAAACAATATTGACAAATCATAGTTAATGCCCGTTTTGCATATCCTTGCTTTCGTGAATCTACATCTATATATATTCCTAATGAAGCATGCCTATTCACAGGATCAAAATCAAAAACATCTATCGTACCAACAGCCTTTTTAGTTGTTATCTCCTCAATGACAAACCTCAATTGACGACTCACAAATATATCGGCGACATAAGTTTCAATGTAATCCCACAATTGCTTGTGAGAATATGGTGCAACAGCATTGCCAACATTCCATTGCTCACAATCATTCTCCCACAGATAAAGCTTATCCAAATCGCTCTTTTCAGGCGCCCGCAATATTAGCTTCTCATCGGTCAACATAGCTTGTTTCATACAATTAATTGATGTTTACACAGCAAAGATAGACAATAATATGAAAATTAATATTATCTTTGACGCAGATTATAAACGAATCAAACAAATTATTATGGGACTTGTAATAGGCATTGACGTAGGTGGTAGCACAACAAAGATTGTTGGACTGAATTGTAAAGGTGAGATTCAATCACCACTATTCATTACAGCAACCGACCCGGTAACCTCGCTTTTTGGTGCTTTTGGAAAATATGTCTACGACAATGGATACAATCTTAGCGACATTGAGCAAGTGATGCTCACCGGTGCCGGAAGTGCCTTCATCGATGGTAATTTGTACGGTTTACCTACAGCAAAGACCGATGAATTTCTCGCTAATGGATTAGGAGCGAGCTACGGAATGAAGCTTGA
This sequence comes from Bacteroidales bacterium, assembly GCA_015061055.1. Lineage (GTDB taxonomy): Bacteria > Bacteroidota > Bacteroidia > Bacteroidales > Muribaculaceae > RGIG4576. Next base: position 51,607 of record SUXH01000006.1, on the reverse strand, counting down.
CAAACTCATCGTAGTGAGTATGGGTACAGGTACTTCTTATGTACGCATCGACGAAAACGGTATACGCCACATAGGTGGTATAAGCATCGGCGGTGGAACACTTCAAGGACTATCCCAACTACTTCTAAAGACTCGCAACTTCCATAAAATATGCAACTTAGCATCACGAGGAAACATCTCAAATATAAATCTGCTCATCAGCGATATCTGTAAACACGATTTAGAGAATTTGCCTCTCGATGCTACAGCTTCATTCTTCGGCAAGGTTACAAGTAGTGATATTTGCGACGAAGACATCGCACTCGGTTTAATATTTATGGTGGTGCAATCTATTGGTTCATCGGCTGTGTTTTCAGCAATGAATAGCGACATCAAAGATTTCGTAATGATAGGAAACCTAACACAATTACCTCAATGTCAAATGGTATTTCCTTTAATGGAAAACATATATGGAGTAAAATTTCACATTCCTCCTCACGCCGAATTCCGCACTGCACTTGGAGCAGCTCTGGCATTCAAAAAATAACAAAAAAACCGCTTAAGCGGTTTTTTTGTTCTACTTTATCTCTCTTTTGCAAACGTATCAGAAAATAGTGTTCTATTTAGAATCGAACGCCCAAGTGTCAGTTCATCGGTATATTCTATATCATTTCCCACACTCATTCCACGAGCAAGCATTGTTATCTTCACTTCAGGATAAGGAGCTAGACGGCGGAAAATATAAAAATTTGTCGTATCACCCTCCATTGTAGCACTAAGAGCCAATATAACTTCTTTCACACTGCCCTCTTTCACTCGTTCCACAAGACTATCTATCTCGATATCTTGAGGTCCTACGCCATCCATAGGAGAAATCAAGCCTCCAAGTACGTGATACAATCCATAATGTTGATGTGTATTCTCTATACTCATCACATCTTTCACATTTTCCACCACACATATGACACTCTCATCTCGCGATGGATTAGAACATATAGGGCACACTTCACTTTCCGATATATTATGACACTTATTACAATATTTTATCTCCTTGCGTAACCTAATTATAGCCTCACCAAATGAGACAGACGCACTTTCATTCTGTCGTAAAAGATATAGAACCAAGCGTAAAGCAGTCTTTCTACCTATTCCGGGTAGCTTAGCAAATTCACTCACTGCGCTTTCAAGCAATGTTGATGCAAATTCTTGTTCCATTATCAACTAATATCAGTTTTCGGTAGATAATAACACTTCGGCAAGTTCTTCGAGCTTTTCTACATCGCACCCCTTCATCTTGCCTCTTATCGTAACTATAGGAGTTATTACATCAATATCCTTTAAACATTCCATTTCAGCACGCATAAGCTTTCCTGCCACAGGTGCCCAAGAGCCATTTTCAATAAGTGCTACACGACGATTTTGGAAACTCTTATCTTGAAGATGATGTATAAAATCCTTCATCGGCGGAAAGATTCCTGCATCATAACTTGATGCAGCAAGTACCAAATGACTATATTTAAATGCGTCTTCCACAGCTTCTGCCATATCATCACGACTCAAGTCGGCTATCGACACCTTTTTTGCTCCCTTAGCTTTCAATATCTCAGCAAATTTTCGTGCAGCCTCTGCCGTATTACCATGTATCGAAGCATAAGCTACAAATACGCCCTCTACCTCAGGACGATAATCACTCCAGATGTCGTAAAGTCCGATATAATAACCTAAATTATCTTTCAATATCGGTCCATGAAGCGGACATATAATATCTACTTCAAGATGACTCACTTTTCTCAATAAATTCTGAACCTGAGTACCATATTTACCACATATATTGAAGTAATAACGACGAGCTTCACAAGCCCAATCTTCTTCGTGGCTCAACGCCCCAAACTTACCAAATCCATCTGCCGAGAAAAACACTTTATCTTTTTGGTCGTAAGTAGTCATAACTTCCGGCCAATGAACCATAGGCGCCATTATAAATTGCAACGTATGTGAGCCAAGTGAAAGTGTATCATTTTCTTTCACTGCAATCGTTTTATCAGTAAAATCAACCTCAGTGTTATATAATGGCAACATCTTTATCGCCTTATCGGTTGCCACAATCTTAGCATCAGGATACTTTACCACAAATTCGGCTATCACACCTGCATGATCGGGTTCCATATGGTGTACGACAAGATAATCGGGAGTTCTCCCTAATAGTTCCTTTTCAAGATTAGACCACCATTCAGCAGCCTTTCTCTTATCCACAGTATCCATTACCGCAATCATTTCATCTACGATAACATACGAATTATACGAGATACCATTAGGAACTATATACTGACTTTCGAACAAGTCCAAATCCAAATCGTCAACACCTATATATTTAATATCCTCTGTTATTTTAATCATTTTAATGTGGTTTATATTCTTTGCAAAGATACTCATAAAACACCAATCACCCCAACTGCCTTTCATAAAATTTGCTTATCTTTGCATTGAAAAATCCAATAATTATGAAAATAAAGTCTGCCGAATACGTGATAAGTAATGCCGATGCAAGAAAGTGTCCCGAAGGAAATATCCCTGAATATGCCTTTATCGGACGCTCAAATGTAGGCAAATCATCACTAATAAATATGCTTACCGAGCGTACCGCTTTAGCAAAGACATCTGCAACTCCCGGTAAAACACTTCTTATCAATCATTTTCTTATTAATAAAGAATGGTACATCGTAGACCTTCCGGGTTATGGCTATGCAAAACGCAGTAAGGATAGTCGTGAAAAGTTCCGTAAAATAATTGAAGGTTACATTTTACAGCGTGAACAAATGACCAACTTATTTGTACTCGTTGATGCTCGACACGACCCTCAAAAAATAGACCTCGATTTTATGTATTGGTTAGGTGAAAATGGTATACCATTTAGTATCGTATTTACTAAAATGGATAAACTTGGTAAAGTAGCCGGCGTTACAAACGTAAAGAAATACCTAAACAAACTTCGCGAATCGTGGGAAGAACTACCACCATATTTTATGACTTCAAGCGAAGACCGCCGAGGACGTGAAGAATTACTCGCATATATCGAAGAAATCAACGAAAATATAAAAAATCAATAAAAAACACACTGAAAATTTTTAATATTAAAAAATATTGCGTACCTTTGCACTCGCAAACAAGCAAAATGGTTCGCTAGCTCAACTGAATAGAGCATCTGACTACGGATCAGAAGGTTACAGGTTTGAATCCTGTGCGAATCACTAAAAGGAACTCAATCGAGTTCCTTTTTTGTCTCCAAACGAAAAAATTAGGGCTTATTGGGACTCAGCGGATAAAGCCCATAAAATTTCCAATCAGAGGCTTATTTTCATAGAAAAACCCTTGTATTACAATGTTTTTCCATCACAAGTTTACTGATACACATTCACACAAAAATAGCAATTATCGTCGGTAATTGCCATTTTTTGTTGTATCTTTGCTCTCAAAGCATCATCATTTAAATTATGATCAATAAGAAAGTTTCCATATTAGTTGCAGTTTACAATACTGAACAATACTTACGCGAATGCCTTGACTCACTATTGGGTCAAACTCATAATAACATACAAATAATTTGTATCGATGATGCTTCCACCGACAATTCTCCGGCAATCTTGAATGATTATGCTTCACGCGATAGTCGCATTATAGTACTACGTAACGACGTAAACTCAGGACAGTCTAAATCCCGAAATTTAGGGTTAAAACACGCCACAGGCGATTATATATGTATGGTTGATTCCGATGACACTCTTGCGCCAAACGCCATCGCTCAACTCATAGAGACATTCGCCAACAATCCTCTCACCGATTGCGTGATGTTTAATCTCATATTACAGCAGACCAACGGCACACTTACACCCTATAACAATAGAACAGATAAAACTGTTTTCTCCGGCGAAGAAGCATTAGAACTTAGTATTAACTGGATAATTCATGGAGTATATGCCTTAAGAGCAGATATACATAAAAGGATTCCTTACGACGAAAGCACTCGTTACACAGCCGACGACATCACCACAAAACTTCATTTTTTCGCATCACGCGAAGTGAGACTTAGCAATGCCATCTATTACTATCGCCAACACGATAAATCCATCTCAAATGCAATGACAATACGCCGATTCGATGTATTCATTGCCGATTATGCGCTCAAAAAGCATCTTGAAAGACTGAACTGTAAACGCGATATTTTGAAACGTCAAGAAAAATATCGTTGGTACAATCTAATAAATCATTGGTATATATTCTCTGTTAATAAGAATTCTTTCACGACACAAGAGCAACAAGAAATCGTAGAAAGTTTCGACTATCACGCAGCCACATTAGACCATTCGTTACTCCCTCTTTCACTCAAATTACGCACACTATTCATTCCCTTTTGCGGAGTAAACGGAATGAAATTTTGGGCAAAATATTACTGCTCGTTACGACAATTCATAATCTCATTGTGGAAATAGTTCACATAGAAACATTAATGCGGGGAGATTTCTGTTCATCTTCCCGCATTTTCTATTATTCTATAATCGATAATTAGAAATTAATCGATAAGCGCACGTTTAATTGGCGACCGGTAAGATAATTCGGCACAGCATACTGCATTTCATTCACATCGGTTACCCAATAGTAGCTGCTCACATTTGATATGTCAAACAAGTTAAACACATCTACTCCGAGCCACACACTCTTAAAGTTTTTCAAAAATCCCGATGTTTGTGAGTCATCCCCCCCCACAAGTTGATATGACACACCGGCATCAACGCGTTTATATGCAGGAACTCTAAAATACGACACATCACGAGTGGTGCGTGGCGACGTGGTAGGCATTCCGTCGGAAAATATCGCCTTCAAACTAAACTTCGCCTTGGGGAACTTTGGGAAATAGTCGGTAAAAAACAGTGCAAAGCTATAACGTTGATCGGTTGGACGAGGCACTTTCACCCCATTCAGATTCTCCTGAGTTTTCATCAGTGAGAAACTAATCCAAGAGTCCGTTCCTTCCACAAATTGACCAAAGAATTTAAAGTCCACACCGGCAACAAATCCTTTTGATGAGTTTTCACCCGAATACACAAGTTTCAAGTTATCGATTTCATAAGGTATAAGATTCGATAGATTTTTATAATATGCCTCAGCGGTAAACTTAAACGGACGACTATTTGCTCTAAATGTATAATCACCTCCAAGAATAAAATGAATGCTTCGCTGTGATTTTATATCCTTATTCAACGTGATGTAAGCATTTCCATATTCATCAAGTTGTTCCACCCTATATTCTTTATAAAATGGAGCTTGATAATAAAGTCCTGTCGCAAATCGGAGCGCAAAACGCTCATTACCCTTAGGAACAAATCCCACACTTGCACGTGGACTGATAAGCAATTCATCATTAAAATCCCAATAAGACAAACGCACTCCTCCATTTAAAGTGAAATATCCTGCCTCAGTAGTCAATCGATATGTATCTTGAACGTATGCCGAGAAACGATTCGATCCAAAATCTTGTTTTGATGTAAGATTGTACACCATATGTACACCATTTCCGGTGTGAGGCAACGAATATCCTGCCGAATCACGTTGTTCCCATTCACTCGCTCGTTCATATACATTTTCGTGATTAAAAGACAAGCCATACGACACCTTATTTTTACCAATCGACACATTTCCTCGCAAGCCTAACGAGAACACACTCATTCGCAAGCGATTTCGTGCATGTTCGTGATACTTACCCACGCCAAGTTCTCCTCCCACACCGCCATCTCCGGTAGTTCCTGCCTCATCGAGCCAATATTCACCATGTATATCATACCCCACAAGTTCGTTTGTAAGATAACCCGAAGCCAGCAGCGCCATATCGGCATTTTTTGAATGCTTATAATTGAGCGACAGCGCACCGAAATATGTTTCAAATTTATCTTTCTCCTGTCCGTCAAAATATACGGTAAACTGTTTTGCATTAGTAGATGTTCCGAAGCTTGTATTTCTATTTTGCGGTACAAATCTATAGTTATTTATCGAGATATTACCCAAAAAAGAAGCCTTCCACTTCTTCCCCATCTTATAGCTTATATTAGTTTGATAATCGAAATATTGAGGGTCATATTCACCTTTAGTTTCAAGCGACCCCAAAAGAGAAGAATTTCGCTTATATCGAAAACCATGCAGTTGTGAAAAATTCTTGCTGCTCTGACCCAATGCCACACTCCCTCCCTGCAGGCTCAGTGACAATGCCCCTTCAAATGCCTCAGGTTCTCGATAAGTAATATCAAGTGCCGACGACATCTTATCGCCATAAGCCGCACTAAACCCACCTGTTGAGAAGTTTACCGCTCCCACCATATCAGGGTTAATAACACTCAGCCCTTCTTGTTGACCGGAACTGATAAGTTGCGGACGATACACTTCGATACCATTTATATACACACTGTTCTCATCATACGAACCACCACGCACCATATATTGCGTGCTCATTTCATTCTTCGAACTCACACCTGCCATTGTGGATAGCATCGATTCCACACTTCCGCCCGATGCATCGGGAGTGAGACGCAACGCCTGCGCATCAATACTTTGCATTTGGTCGGTCTGACGACGTATCTCCACTACTTCAAGTTCGCCAAGTTCCTTCGACTTTTGATACAGTTTCGCATTAAGAGTTATTTTGCCCTTTGGTTTAATGTATTGGCGCACCACATTGGCATATCCCAAGCAACTCACCTCCACCACCAACGTATCACATTGAGCAACAGTCAGTGAATACTCTCCTTTCAAATTGGTATTGGTTCCAATCGCAGTACCCTGCACTCTCACTGTAGCAAATTCTATCGGGTCATCCTTATCATCGGTTATTGTACCCGAAATTTCCACTTGCGCAAATGTTCTGAATATACCGAACACCGCAAAAATCAATGTTAAGATATATAATTTCATCAATATTCTAAATTACTTTTAATTAACGAAAAACACGCACTTAAATTATATCAAGCCCTCATTTTCTACGTCATTTGCTTATTTTAGCACAAATTTGTTGTCGACCTAAATATAATTTATTAATTTCGCACATTGAATATAAATTAGGTGTTAAAACAACAATGGCATCCAAAACAAGAGATAAACTTATTGAAGTTGCGCGACAGCTATTTGCGCAAAAAGGAGAAGAAAATACAACAATGAACGACATTGCTGTAGCTTCAGAAAAGGGGCGTCGCACTATATACACCTATTTTAAAAACAAGAGAGAGATACTAAATGCAGTAGTTAAAGCCGAAAGCGACAAAATCGTTGAAAAACTTATCGACATTCCACGCCAACCACTTCCACCTGAGCAAAAATTAATAAATTTCATTTTTATCCGATTTGAAATTATCAAAGAGCTTGTTTTCCGAAACGGATCATTGAGAGCCGGTTTTTTCCGCGATATACGAAAAGTTGACCGAGCACGCCGCGCCACCATAAGCAAAGAAGCATCTATCTTAAAACAGATTCTTTCCGAAGGAGTCGAGAAAGGCGTATTCCGAGTGCGACACATCGAAGAAACGGCCTCTGTAATGATTCTCGCTCTGCAAGGTATGGACGTGTCCTATGTTCGCAATAGTTTTGCCGAACTCGGAATTGAAAAATTAAAGTTGAGAGAATATATCAAAGACTTTATTCTTAATGGAATAAAAGCCTGACATTTAGAATATTTTTTTAAAACAAATAATTTATGAAGTTATTAGAAGGAAAAGTGGCACTTATTACAGGTGCAGCACGCGGTATCGGTAAGGCTATCGCACTAAAATTTGCTCAAGAAGGAGCCGACATCGCATTCACCGACTTAGTAATCGACGAAAACGGTAAGCAAACTGAAGCTGAAATTGCAGCTTTTGGCGTTAAAGTAAAAGGATACGCTTCAAATGCAGCAAACTTTGAGGACACAGCAAACGTAGTAAAAGAAATACATAAGGAATTTGGCCATATTGACATTCTTGTCAACAACGCAGGTATCACTAAGGACGGACTTATGATGCGTATGTCCGAAGCTCAATGGGATGCTGTTATTGCTGTAAACTTGAAATCGGCTTTCAACTACATCAATGCTCTAACTCCTATTATGATGCGCCAACGTAGCGGTTCTATCATTAATATGTCATCAGTGGTAGGTGTACATGGTAACGCAGGCCAAGCAAACTATGCAGCATCTAAGGCCGGACTTATCGCTCTTGCCAAGAGTATTGCTCAAGAACTTGGTTCTCGTGGTATCCGCGCCAATTCAATCGCTCCGGGTTTCATCGAAACAGCTATGACTGCTGCGCTTCCTGATGAAGTACGCGCTGAGTGGGCTAAGAAGATTCCTTTGCGTCGTGGCGGTACTGTAGAAGATATTGCTAACGTTGCTACATTCCTTGCTTCTGATATGTCATCTTACGTATCCGGTCAAGTAATACAAGTAGACGGCGGTATGAATATGTAATCCCACAAAATTATTCCATACAATAAAAGCTTGATTTGACAAATCAAGCTTTTATTGTTTTATACACATCCCACCTTCAATTGATTCAAAAGGCACACATACTCCGATTCTCAACAAACCGCAATACACCAATTACTCATCTTCTATCTCAGTAGCTTCACGCATCTCTTGATATTCGTTCCATTCAGGATCGTTTTCCACATATAGCGACAATGGCAATAGGTCAAATCTAGCCAAATCCTCATTCAACTTGCGCTCAAATATTTTCACACTCATCGTATAGAACACCCAGTTACGTTCACCATTACCCGTATAAATCCCGGTAAGAACAGCAACAGGGTCTTTCATAAAATCGGCTTGCAGTGCATCTTGCACCTCCTCCATAAGCGACGAAGTAGCCACATCAGGCATTCCGTCCTTATCGCCTTCATATTTCCACGAAATTTCCACTCGGGTATTATATTTACCCGTTGCAATTACGCCATCCATATCGGCACGACCGGTTACCATTATCAACTTACCGTTATCAGCTTCAGCCGGGCATGTCCACCACACATCACTCAACACCAATTTAGCCATATTTCTTGTCTTTTATTAATTTCTTAGGATAAAGTTAAGAATAATTTTTTAGTTACATATTAAATCACTCTATTTTTTCCGTTTTACACAACTATTTTGTAACTTTACCGATGAAATAGTAATCCTAATTTACAACACACTATGACAACTACAATAATTTTAGCCATCATCATTTTAATACTCATAGCCATTGTTATTTGGCTCAATAACACATTGCGCAAAAACAACGAAGAATTAAAAACTCTAACTTCCGAAAACGCCTCTAAAACCATAAAATTAGAAAACGTTGAAGCTCAACTCAATGAAGCTCGAGTCACGTTACAAGAGCTAACTCCCCTTACAGCCGAAAGAGCCTCATTGAAAGAGCAAATACGAAGCACCACACAACAGTTAGAAGAAGCTCGAGCAAGCATCGAAGTTCTTTCCCCTTTAAGTGCCGAAAACGCCACTCTTAAAGAACAAATTCGCATCATCAACGAGGAGAAAACCCGACTTCAACAAGAAGCCGAAGCACGATTCAAGCTCCTTGCTAACGAAATATTTGACGACAAGACGAAACGTTTCAAAGAACTCAATGAGACTCGAATTTCCGAAATACTCTCTCCTCTGCGCGAACAAATTCACAAGTTTGAGATTGCTTTACTCGACAACACAAAAAACGACATCAAAGACCGAGAATCACTACGTGAGCACCTAAAAACACTTATGGAACTTAACAGAACCATTGGCAAGGAAGCTCAAGAACTCACACAAGCACTCAAAGGCAATTCCAAAGTACAAGGCGACTGGGGGGAAACAATTCTGCGATCAATCCTCGAAAACTGCGGACTGCAAGAAGGCGTAGAATTCACTGTTCAACAGACCAAAGACGAACAAGGCAACACCCTTAAAGATGAACAAGGACACAATATTCGTCCCGATGTCATAGTGAAATTCCCCGGAAACAAATCACTCGTTATCGACTCTAAAGTTTCACTATCAAGCTATGTAGAATATTGCTCGGCTTCCGACGAAGGCCAACGCAACGAGCATCTAAAAAAACATCTCATTTCGGTAAAAAAACACATCGACGAGCTAAAAGGAGCAAAATATCAAAAAGCGGTCGACAATTCAGCCGATTTCATTATGATGTTCATACCAAACGAAACAGCCTATATAGTGGCTATGCAAGCCGATAACACATTGTGGAAATATGCCTACGACAACCACGTCGTAATCATATCACCTACACACCTAATCTCAGTACTGAAACTTGTTGACCAACTTTGGCAACACGACAAACAAACAAAGAATGCCATAAAAATAGCCGAAGAAACCGGCAAACTTTATGATAAATTCGTAGGGTTTATCCACGATATGCAAGACATCGACAATAGTATCAACGCGAGCAGAAAAGCATACGACAAAGCCATGAACAAATTATCGTCGGGTACAGGAAACATCATCAAGCGTGTACAAGATATAAAGGACCTCGGAGCTAAAGCTTCTAAGACATTATCAATTGAAGCAAAAGAAGAATAACCACCAAAAAACTTAAAAAATGACACAAAAAACGACTATTTTACGTTAAGATATTATAATTAAAGCAGAATAAAATTATTATTCAACTATTTTTAGCTATCTTTACCGAGCAATATTTTGTTCAATTCATTAATAAGGACAAAATAGCATCAAAAAATGGCAACAATGAAAGAAGATTATAATAACAATGAGCTTGACAACAAGCCGATAAATGACGAGAACGACAACAACGACAATCCACAAAAGCCTGCTAAGAAGACGGCAAGTTGGAATGCCTATTTCGGAGTGTTTATGGTACTCGTATATTTTGGCATGGCATATCTGACTCTTGGAACCAATTATTTCTTTTGGATACACGATTGGGCACGATATGGTTTAGGTACAATTTTCATTGTTTACGGACTTTGGAGAGGTTATCGTTATTATAAATCATTCTAAAACACTTTCATTAAGAACGATATATCATGAATAAGAAAGTTTTTATAGGGTCACTAATAATCGCATTTGTCACTTTGCTGCAAGCTTGCGGGAACAAACCTAAAAACACATTCTCATCGGGCATTACCACTGTGATGTGTGACGAGAGTTTCGAAAACATTATCAGTCAAGAGATTGAAATGTTTGAATATCACTATCCAAAAGCCAACATTATGCCTTACTATATGGACGAACAAGCAGCTGTTGATTCTCTTATGGAACTTAAGACACAGCTGATTATAATCTCCAATAAATTATCTAAGGCACACGAAGCTCAATTAAAACTTAAAAACCGACGATTATTTCAACAAAGATTGGCTGTAGACGCAATAGCGCTTATCGTGAATAATCAAAACACGCTCGACGAATTGTCAATTAGTGAGTTACGCGACATCCTTTTGGGACAAACAACTAATTGGGACGAGATAGAACCCTCTAAGTTGAAGAAAATTCAAGTCGTTTTCGACCACAAGCATTCAAGTATCGTCAAATATATGGTAGATTCCATTACCGATGGTAAGCCATTTGCAGGTGAAGTATACGCACAACAAAACAGCAAAGATGTGCTTGAAACCGTATCAAAGAACAAAAATGCTATCGGTCTTATCGGTGTAAGTTGGATTACACCCGATATGAGAGGACGTAGCAAGAGTGCTGCTGAGTATTATCAAGAATTACAAAAGAACGACACCACTGCACTTGACTTCAACAGCAACATCAAAGTACTTAAAATAAGACGTGATGACTACCCTATCGCATATAAGCCTTATCAAGCTTATATCTTCAGCGGTGATTATCCATTATACAGGAGCATTTACGTAGCATCTACTGCAGCACGTGGAAGCCTGCCTCATGGTTTCCTCACATTCTTAACCGGATATGTAGGACAAAAAATCATTCAAAACACAGGTGTACTTCCTGCTGCAATACAACCAAGAATGGTGCAAGTAAACTAACAAACAAAGAACAACGAGATTAAAACAGAAATTATAATCAACAATAACTGAAATAACTAAATCATTTAAAAATGAAATTAAAATCTTTAGTTTCCCTAATTCTATTAGGAGGATCTTTAACAGCTTTCGCACAAGGCTATAAAGATGGTATTGAGTACTATAAAGTAGGACAGTACGACAACGCAAAGGAATTGCTTTTGCGCAATTTCAATGATGCTTCTACCAACAAGAGCGAAGCTTATTACTATTTAGGTTGTTTAGATTTGAAGGCAGGTAAAGTTGCTGATGCTAAGGCTAACTTTGATAAAGGTTATGCTGCCGATGCCAACAATCCTTACAACCTTATCGGTCTTGGTTCTATCGCTCTTAAGAACAACAACGTAAAAGAAGCTGAAGAATATTTTAAGAGCGCACAAAAGCTTGTTAAGAAAGATGCTTCTGTTGAAGCAGCTATCGCTCGTGCTTACACTGAGGCTAATCCTGTAGCATATGCTAAGGAAATCGAAAAAGCCACTAAAAATGCTTACAAATACAGCAAGAACACCAACCCTGACATCTACATCCTTGAAGGTGATGTCAAGGCAGCTGAAAAGAATTGGGGTGAAGCTGCAGGTATGTACGAACAAGCTATCAATGCCGATGCCAACAACATCGAAGCTTACGTTAAATACGCTAACACCTACTATAACGTAGCTCCTGATATGGCTATCAACAAATTGAACGAAATCCTTACCAACAAGCCTAATTCAGCTCTTCTTCAACGCGAACTTGCTGAAAAGTACTACAAGAACGAACAATGGGCTAAGGCTGCTGTTCAATATGGTAAGTACATCGAAAACCCTAACCACTTTACTCAAGACCGTAGCCGTTATGCATTCCTTTTGTTCTATGGTCAAAAGTACGATGAATCACTTGCTCTTTCTAAGGAACTTGTTGCAACTCTTCCTGCCAACGATCCTCAAAACTTCTATATGAAGCGTATGACTCTTTACAACCTCGTTGCTTTGAAGAATTGGAACGAAGCTGAAGCTGCTGCTAATGATCTTTTCAAATCAGAACTTCCTGAAGGTGTTAAATTTGAAGCAAAGGACTACACCGACTACGCTACAACTCTTAAAGAACTTGGCAGAACTCAAGAAGCTCTTGATCAATATGAAAAAGCTATCGAACTTAACAGCGACAAGGTAGAACTTCTAAAAGAAATCAGTGATGCTTATCTTGATGCAGAACAATATGCTAAGTCGGCTGAAGCTTATCAACGTTTCGTTGATTCTGGTAAGCACGTAACCAACGACCTTCTTGTACTTTCTCAACGTTACTCTAACGTTGCTGCTACAGACACTACCGACAATAAGTTCGTTGCTCTTGAAAAAGCACTTAAATATGCCGACGAAATCAATGCTAAGGTTCCTAACCACCCACGTATTCTTTTCCAAATAGCTCGTTGTAAGATGATGCTTGACAAGGATAACACCGATGGTAATGCTCTCGAAGCAATGAAGAACCTTACTGATCTTCTCGACCAAGATCCAGCTAACAAAACTTCACGTGCCAACGACTACATCTTCGCTTACCGTTACAATGCTGTTTACTATGCAAGTATGGCTGCTAAGATTAAGAAAGAGGACAAGAACTACAAAGATAACGAAGAATACAACAATTGTATGGCTAAAATGAAAGAGGCTTACGAAAATTGGCTTTCTGTAGACCCTACAAACGAAGGCCTTCGCAAATATGTTGAATCTTTGAACGCTCCTGCTAAGAAGTAATAAGACATAACACCCATAAAAACCTATTAAGTTTTAAAAGCTTAATAGGTTTTTTTATTATACATATCTACCACTTCTACTCTTGCATTTTAAGACACAAACCACTAATTTTGCCAAATATTTCACATTATTATAATAATAGCAATGAAAAGATTCCTTTTTTCCATCTTTTTTACTACAATTTTAATATTCGGCACATCAGCATCATCTAAATTATCTCTACAATCAAGAGTAAAACTTAATGCTTATCACAAAATAGATCACCCACACAAACTAAAGTTCAAATCACTTTTACCGTTAAACATCATTGACGACGAAGTTAGAATTAATGTATTCATCACCATCAAAGACAACTACGACATAGATTTCATCACATCGGCCAACCTCGATTTGAATATAACAAGCGAAATCGGCAATATCATAATTGCGTCAGTTCCTATCGAACAAATTGATAAACTCGAAACTATCGATGCCGTTGAGTTTATTGAATTTGAACAACCTATAAAAATGCTTTGCGACAGCGCTCGTTCTGCTACAAATATTAATAAAATCCATTCCGGATATGACTTACCACAAACGTTCAAAGGTAAAGATGTAATTATAGGAGTTATAGATTGTGGTATCGATTTCAACCACATAAATTTCTTTGATGAGAATGGATATAGTCGTATAAAGATTGCCGGAATATACAACGCATCAACTAAAGCCATCGAAATTCATTCTGATTCTTCATCTATTGCTACACTTACCACCGACTATAAGTCTTCCAGTCATGGCACACACGTATCGGGCATAGCAGGAGGCAGTTACTATGCAAACAATCTATATGGTGTAGCACCCGAAAGCGATTTATTACTTTTCGGTCTTGGAGAACAACTTAGCAACACTAACGTACTCAATTGCATACAAGAAATCTTTAAATATGCTAAGAATCAAGGAAAACCGGCTGTTGTAAACATCAGTCTTGGCACAAATTCAGGTTCACACGACGGAATGAGTTCATTCAACAGAGCTGTCGACAATCTGAGTAAAAGTGGAAATATCGTAATCTTTGCATCGGGCAATGAAGGCGAAGAAAACATCTGTCTAAAGAAAGAATTTACCGATTCAATCACTACAAACCCACAGTTAGCATCAATTATTCAAACAGGTTCTACCAGTTATTACTGTGAGGTGGACTCATGGAGCCATAGCAATGAACCTTTTGGGATTCAATACTTTATTTACGACACATATTCCAAAAAAGAGTTAACTTCAAGTAAAATATTCTACCCCACCACAACTTCTCTAAAAGAATACACTTGGAGTGGGACAGGTCTTTCTTCTTATTTTAATGGTTCAATCAGTGTTGCAGGTATGACTTATTCCTACAACAATCGTTACCAAATGTATACCTTTATCAATGGCTCTACAACCAAAAGCAACTACCGAATTGGTGTGAAATACTATGGCAAGAAAAATACTACAATAGAAGCGTGGACCAACTTAGCCCAATTTTCTTCGCTCAACAACATTAACTACACCGATGGAACACCCAATGCATCTTTCAATGATATGGCTACAGGAAAGAATGCTATCGCAATCGGTGCTTACTCAACAAAAAGAAAATACACTTCCATCACCGGAGCAAAACCTTATTATCCCTACGCCAACGAAGGTAACATTGCGCCTTTCACAAGTTATGGAACAGATATCAATGGCAGAACATACCCCGATATTGTAGCTCCTGGATACGCCGTATTATCTTCGGTCAACGAATATGACTATGCAACTATATCGGCTCGTCAAAGTCTTGCCGACGAACTAAGTTTACCAAGCCGTATGCGCGCTTACCATTGGGGGGATATGGCAGGAACTTCTATGGCAACACCAGTAGCAACCGGAACAGTAGCACTTTGGCTACAAGCCGACCCTACACTCACACCACAAGAAGTGCGCGACATTATGAAAGAAACAGCAACCAAGGATTCTTACACTCAATCGGGCAATCCTATCCAATGGGGAGCAGGAAAACTCAACGCATATGCGGGATTGGTGAAAGTGCTACAAAGCAGCAATAGCGCTATTACAAACATCTCATCGACCAACAAGGCGATTCTAATTTATCCAAATCCTTCATATGGAAATTTCTCATTCTTCGCACAGAACGAGGATGACGTTACTATAAATATTCTCAACCTAAACGGAGCCGCTGTTTTCAGCAACACAATACGTACCGACAACGGATTAGGTTATGTAAATGCCGAAGGACAGATCACTCCTGGTATCTATATTATAAATATCATAGGTAAATACACCAATCACTCATCTAAATTGATAATAAAATAACGTAAACATCATGTTAGAATATATCAAAGGAGATATTGCCGAACTTACTCCAACATATGCTATTGTCGACAATCATGGTATAGGATACTTCATAAACATATCATTATACACATTCACAGCATTACAAAACAGTCAAAAAGCCACATTATATATATATGAAGCAATTCGCGAAGATGCTCATGTGCTTTTCGGGTTCTCAGAAAAAAGCGAACGAGAAATGTTCTTACTTCTCATTAGTGTTTCAGGGGTAGGGCCAAACTCTGCTCGTATGATTCTGTCGTCTCTCTCTCCTACTGAATTGCAAACTGCCATTGCCACATCAAACGTCAACGCACTAAAAGCAGTAAAAGGAATTGGTGCAAAAACAGCTCAACGCATAATTGTTGACCTCAAAGATAAAATAAAAGCACCATCTGATACGTTATTAGATATACAGATTCCTGCCAATAGTGAAATCTTTGATGAAGCACTTGCGGCTCTCATTATGTTAGGGTTCTCTCAGCAGGCATCTCAAAAAGTGCTAAAGAAGTTATTATCCGAGTCTCAAGGACTTAGTGTTGAGAAAGTTATCAAACAAGCCTTGAAGATGATGTAAGAAAGTTTATCGCCTTATTATATTCATAGAAGGCTAACTTTTCGAAAGCACTCTTAACAGAAATATGGGCGATTTTATTTAATGAGAAAATACAACTCTAAAAAATATATATTACTACTCGTAGCTGTATGTGGATTGATTATACTATCGGCATATAATTTTTATGCCTACGCGCAATATAACAAATCCTCACTACTGCCACCTCCTTCTGTTCCATCTAACGAAGTGAAAAAATCGGTACAATCCGATTCATCAGTTACTCGATTTAAGGTTAAAAGCACTATTCCAGAAGGATATGGAGAACTTTATCCTTCCGAGAAACCTATAGACCTTAAAGACCCTTCCAATATAACCTCACAAGCTGAATACGACCCCGAAACAGGTTGCTATGTGATACGCACACGTATTGGCGACCGAGAAATCACCACTCCGTTCATTCTTTCTTCCGACGAATACAATAATCTCGTACTGCGTCAGTCAATGCAAGATTATTACCGTAAAAAGAACAACCAATACAACGAGGACAATAATAACCCTTTCAATTTCCTCGATATGAATTTTGCTCTTGGTCCTTTAGAAAAGGTATTCGGTCCCGGTGGCGTTCAACTTAAAACCACAGGATCGATTCAAGTCAATATGGGTGTAAAAACCAATAAGACCGACAATCCTGCACTATCTATGGGAGCAAGAAAGAAAACCTACTTTGACTTCGAGCAAAAGATTCAAGCCAACATCAATGCTTCTGTGGGCGATAAGATGAAGTTCACTATGAGCTACAACACCGACGCTACATTCGATTTCGACTCAAAAAACCTAAAGCTCCAATATGAAGGTAAGGAAGATGAAATAATCAAGAATATCGAAGCCGGTAACGTAAGTATGACCACAGGATCTTCTCTTATTCGTGGTAGCAATTCGCTTTTCGGTATAAAAACCAAATTGCAATTTGGCAAACTCACCGCTACGGCCCTCGTTTCTCAACAAAATTCCGAAACTAAGACAGTAAACACTCGAGGAGGCGCACAAACAACCGAATTCTCTGTAAACATCGATAATTACGATGCTAACCGACACTTCTTCTTGGGACATTTCTTCCGAGACAATTACGACCAATTCTGCTCAAAACTCCCTCTCGTGTCATCGGGAATCAATATCACACGTATTGAAGTGTGGATTACAAATAAACGTGGCAACTATGAGCAGTCACGTAACATTGTCGGATTTATGGACCTAGGTGAAAGTAAAATACTCAACAACAATCACTGGGTGGGCAATCCCGCTATAGAAAACACATCAAATACATCAAACAATCTATTGTCCGAAATAACAACTCAATATGCCGATGCAAGATATATCAATCAAACTACAACTGTACTCGAACCTCTTTCAGCATTCGGCATCGATGGCGGTCAAGACTACGAAAAAGTAGAAAGCGCTCGTTTACTTTCTTCTTCCGAATACACTCTAAATTCTGCACTCGGATACATCTCACTCAAATCGGCCCTAAATTCCGATGAAGTGCTTGCAGTAGCCTACCAATACACTTACCGCGGACAAACTTATCAAGTGGGTGAATTCTCAGGAGACATCGCATCAACCGAGCAATCACTTTTCGTGAAGATGCTGAAAGGCACAATGGTATCTCCTCACTTCCCTATGTGGGACTTGATGATGAAAAACGTATATTCTCTCGGAGCTTACCAAGTTCAGAAAACAAACTTCAAGCTCAACATCAAATACCTAAGCGACACCACCGGTACTCAAATCACTTATCTGCCTGTAGGCGACATCAATGGCACTCCATTGTTACAAGTGATGAATCTCGACAATATCGATGCCAACAACAATCATGGAGCCGACGGACGCTACGACTTTATTGATGGCTACACGATATATCCATCAACAGGTAAAATTGTATTCCCTGTTGTCGAACCTTTCGGTTCTCACTTACGTAAAAAGATAGGTAACGAACAATTAGCCGACAGATACGTTTATGAGCAACTTTACGATTCTACTCTCACTGTAGCTCGCCAATATCAAGACAAGAACAAATTCATTCTTACCGGAGAATATCAAGCATCCTCAGGTTCTCAAATACGACTTAATGCGATGAATGTTCCTCGAGGTTCTGTCGTTGTTACTGCCGGTGGAGTTACTCTTACCGAAAATAGCGATTATACCGTCGACTATAATATGGGGATTGTAACTATTACCAACCAAAGTATTATAGATGCAGGAACAAACATTAGTGTTTCGCTTGAAAATCAATCTATTTTCAGTATGCAACGCAAAACCCTACTCGGTCTCGATCTAAACTATAAGTTCAACAAAGATTTCAACATAGGCGGTACTATTATGCACTATGGTGAGAAATCTCTAACCGAAAAGGTTGCTATCGGTGATGAAACAGTAAAAAACACCATTTGGGGACTAAATTTCAACTATAAAACCGAATTTATGTGGCTAACTAATCTGCTCAATAAGATTCCTACAGTGAACGCCACCGCCCCTTCTACACTTAATATAAACGGAGAATTTGCGCATATCATACCACATAAAGCAGCTTCAGGTTCCACTCAAGGAAGCTCTTACATCGACGATTTCGAGTCTACACAATCAGGTATCGACTTACGCTCACCTTATTCGTGGTTTTTAGCATCTACTCCTTATGACAATTCAGCCAATGCGATCTTCCCTGAAGCTGCATTATCCAACAATGCCGACTACGGTAAGAATCGTGCTCTGCTTTCGTGGTACTATATAGATCGCTTGTTTACCCAGCGTAATTCATCTATGTGTCCGGGATACATAAAAAATGACTTGGAACAACAATCCAATCCTTATGTGAGAGAAATCACTTATAGCGAGATATTCCCTAATCGTGAGCTAAACTATGGCGAATCGACAACAATACAAACTCTTAACTTATCATTCTACCCCACCGAACGTGGTCCTTATAACCTCGATGTAAGCGATATAAATGCTGAAGGAGAACTACTTAACCCCGAAAAACGATGGGGAGGTATTATGCGCAAACTAGACAACACCAATTTTGACGCTTC
Source organism: Bacteroidales bacterium (assembly GCA_015061055.1). GTDB lineage: Bacteria > Bacteroidota > Bacteroidia > Bacteroidales > Muribaculaceae > RGIG4576. The sequence continues at coordinate 31,862 of SUXH01000006.1, read as the reverse complement.
CAATATTGAATATATTCAATTCTGGCTTATGGACCCTTTCCTTGATCCGGAAAATCCAAATACTGAAGGTGGCGACCTATATTTCAATCTTGGCGAGATAAGTGAAGATATCTTAAAAGATGGGCTTAAATCGTACGAAAACGGATTACCTATCGACGGTGGAACAAGCTATACTAAAGAGACTGTTTGGGGACGTGTTTCTTCAAACAACTCGCTCACTTATGCTTTCGACAACACTGCAGGTTCACGAAAGAATCAAGACCTCGGACTAAATGGTCTTGATACCGAAAACGAAAAAACATTCCCCACATATCAGAATTTTGTCAACGATTTACGCCGCAAGTTATCGGGCGATGTTGTAGCTCGTATGGAAAACGACCCATTCTCTCCAATCAATGACCCTGCGGGCGATAACTATCACTTCTATCGTGGATACGATTACGACGAAATGCAACTATCTATTCACGAACGTTACAAACGATACAATGGTACTGAAGGCAACTCCCTATCGGTCGAAGATGCCAATATTTCGCTCTATCAATCAGCTCGCAGTGTTCCCGATGTAGAAGACATCAATCAAGACAACACTCTCAACGAATACGAACGATACTTCCAATACAAGATTTCTATTCGTCCTTCCGACCTTGTTGTGGGACAAAACTATATCACCAACAAACAAGTGTCAAACGTACGTACACGTAACGGCGAAAAACAAGAAGTAACCTGGTATCAATTCAAAATCCCTGTAAAGGACTTTGAAAAGGCTGTTGGCTCTATTAACGATTTCTCTACGATTCGTTTTATTCGTCTTTTTATGACAGGATTCAAAGCCAAGACTCACTTGCGTTTTGCAACGCTCGAACTTGTGCGTGGCGAATGGCGTCCGTACGATTTTCAACTCGACGTCTCAGGCGACATTCCTGCTGAGGGTGACATTGACATTGATGCTGTAAACATCGAAGAACACGCCGGACGCGAACCGGTCAACTACATATTGCCTCCGGGCGTAACTCGTATTGTCGACTCAAGCCAATCGCAAGCCACTCAACTCAATGAGCAATCTATGTCGCTCAAAGTTACCAACCTTGAACCGGGCAAAAGTCGTGCTGTATATCGCAACACAAGCCTTGACTTGCGCATATACAACCGCTTACAAATGTTTACACACAATGAAGCTTTAATCGACGATTTCACAGGAGTCAACAACGATGATATCTCTATCTTTGTTAGATTTGGTAGCGACATCAAAAACAACTACTACGAATACGAAATACCTCTCGAAGTAACTCCTGCAGGACGATATGCAAATCGTGAAGCTGTATGGCCAGCCAACAATATGCTCGATTGCGACCTCGACCTATTCCCTGCTATCAAGAAACAACGCAATGCCGAAAAAATGCAAGAAAATTCGGGAGTATCATATAATCGACGCTATTCAGTCCCCGATCCCGATAGAACACGCAACACTGTCACCGTAATAGGTAATCCATCTATAAGCGACATTCGTGTTATCCTAATCGGTGTAAAGAACAACGCCAATTCGGTACGCAACTGTAACGTATGGGTGAACGAACTTCGTGTTACCGATTTCAACAACGAGGGCGGTTGGGCTGCTAAGGGAAACCTTAACCTCGGATTGAGCGACATCGCAACAATCAATCTAAGCGGACATAAAGAGACCTCCGGATTCGGTGCTGTCGACCAAAGTTTGAGCGAACGCCGACTCGACAATTTCGACCAATACAACATAGCTATGCAAGTAGATTTGGGACGTTTCCTTCCCGAAAAAGTCAAGCTTAAAGCACCTATCTACTATTCTGTGTCGAACGAAAAAATAACACCTAAATACAATCCACTCGACCAAGATGTATTGCTTGACGAAGCTATCGATGCTTGTGCGACTAAGGCTCAGCGAGATTCTATTGAAGCCTATGCAGTTACCAACAAGAGAGTTGAAAGTTTCAGTATTTCAGGATTAAATTTTGGTATTTCAAGTAAGAATCCTATGCCTTGGGATCCTTCTAACTTCACATTCAGTTACTCATCCAACAAGCAACGAAACAACGATCCTAACAACGTATTTGAGAACACTAACGACTATCGAGGCAGTTTCCAATACAACTACTCACCTTATTTCAAGCCATTCAAACCATTTAAACAAATTAAAGGTAAACAAAAAGGTATTAAGTTCCTACGTGATTGGGAATTTAATTGGTTGCCGTCATCTATTGCGTTCAACACTAATATGTCACGTTACTACTACGAACAACAAGAGCGTAACGAAAGCGATATCGACGTTGAATTGCCTATATCGGTGAGTAAGAACTTCATTTGGGACCGCCAGTTTGCCATAACTTGGAATTTCACCAAGTCTCTTTCTGTGTCCTTCAATTCCAACACTACTGCCCACATCGAAGAACCTATGGGCGTAGTCAACCGTCAATTATTCCCCGACCGTTACGAAAATTGGAAAGACTCGGTGTGGCGCAGCATTAGTAGTTTCGGCACTCCTTATTCTTATCGTCAATCATTTACGGCAAGTTACAAAGCTCCTTTCAACAAAATAGGAGCAACCGACTTTATCACAGCCAATGCGACCTACAACGCAACTTACAATTGGGATAGAGGTACAATACTCGACACTCTTGCCACAGGTAACACCATAGCAAACCAAGCTTCATTTAGCATTGATGGTAGATTCAATCTCGAACAACTTTACAAGAAATTTGATTATCTAAAAAAGGTAAACGAACGATTCTCAAAGAAGAAAACCACCCGTAAAGCTAAGCCTAAGAAGTTTACTCGCAGCTATAAGTTGAAAGAAGACACTTCTATAATCATAACTCACAATCTCAAGACGAAAAAAGTTAAGATTACTGCAACCGACAAGGGTAAGCCATTTGCCGTTAAATCTCGTGTTATCGATGCCAATAAGGTAGAGATTCTCAATCGTGGCAAGAGCAACGTGAAATTCACCATCACCGAATCGCTCGATGAGAATAAATCAGTGTGGGCTGAAATTGGAGAATACGCTACGCGCTTTGCTATGATGGTGCGCAATGTAAACATTCGCTATAAGAATACTAAAGGCTTGGCATTACCTCAATTTATACCCGAAATTGGCGATGTATTCGGGCAAACATCTCGATACGACGTTATGGCTCCGGGACTTGACTTTGCTTTCGGACTCACCAACGATAACTACATTGAGAAAGCGAAAACACGAAATTGGTTGCTATGTGATGAAACACAGACGGCTCCAGCTCTTTACTCCAAGACCAATGAGTTTAATCTCGAAATCGCACTCGAACCTATACGCGGGCTAAAAATCACTCTCACAAACAATCGCACAGACAATCGTACTAATCAAATACAATTTATGTATGATGATATGAACACGATATATTCTGGTAGCTACACCAAGACACATTGTGCTCTTGCAACAGCGCTACGTGGATATTCTGCCGACGATGGATATAATAGCGAAGCTTTCAACAACTTCCTTGAATATATCCCTACCATACGCAATCGTGTCGAATCTCAATACACCGACAAGAAATACCCGACCAACGGATTTATGACAGGTCATGCCCTTGCCGGACAAACTTACAACAGCAACAATGGTGGTACAAGCGAAACAAGTAGCGATGTGCTTATTCCTGCTTTCGTGGCAGCTTATTCAGGTTCTAATCCTAACAAAGTTACGTTGAACCCATTCCCGGGACTCTCTGAAATACTTCCAAATTGGCGAGTTACCTACGACGGGCTTATCGATATAGGACAAATTCGCAAAATATTCAAGAGTTTCACACTATCACACGCCTATCAATGTACTTACTCTGTTGGTTCTTTCACTTCTTATAGCGATTGGATTGCCATTGGCGACGGACTCGGTTTCACTCGAGACCAATTGACACAAAATCCTATTCCTTCATCACCTTTCAACATATCTTCGGTGGCTATTACCGAAAAGTTTGCGCCACTCATCGGATTTAATGCTACAATGAACAACAATGTATCGTTCAACGCCGAATATCGTGATGCTCGCACACTTACACTCAATAGTGATGCCGGGCAGATTGTTGAAGCCGGACAGAAATCATTCGTATTGGGTGCAGGTTACAAATTTGTCAATTTCAACACATTCTTGAAGATTAAAGGTAGCCAAAAGGGCGTAAGCAACGACCTCACGCTGAACCTTGAATGTAACTTATCCAACAACACAGCATTGATTCGTAAAATAGACACCCGCATTACTCAAGCTACAAGCGGAAGCAGAACTCTTGCTATCAACTTCACCGCCAACTATGTAGTAAGCAAACGTGTTACTATTGGCGCTTACTTCGATCATCAAGTCAACACACCGCTTGTATCATCGAGTGCCTACCCTACCACCAGCAGCAGTTACGGAGTATCAATCAATATGTCTTTAGCTAAATAGCTCCAATAGTTAACTTTTTTGATTAGCTTATTAACTTCAAGCTATAAAAAACATAATTATGGTTAAAAAATTCTTTGAACAATTGTCGGGTTATTACAATAATGAGAATGATTTATCCAATATTGTAGTAGCACTTTGTAATACAAACTATGAATTTAAAGAAAAATTTATAAGTTTCTTCTTCCCCAATATTGATATTAGAAATATAGAATCAATATTAAGAGAAGTCCCCGACAAAAATAATTTCGGTAGCAGAGTGGATATTTACATCACATTGAATGACGATAAAAAGCCATACATAATTGAAGTGAAAATAAGTGATAAAAATCATCACTTTGGACAATATGAAGAAGCTTATCAAATCGATAAAGACCGATTTGGCTACATCACAAATTACAACTGCGTTGAAGGAAAGAAATTAGGATACGATGTGAGGACTTGGGAAGATTTTTATGATTATCTTAATCAAAACAAAAGTGAAGATGAATTAATTAATGCATTTGCATTATATCTCAAAAATGTTTGTGGAATAATAAAATATACTAAACCTATGAATATTTCTGGATTAGACTCTATTCCTTGTTTCGTTAACACAGTCAAAAAAATAATCTCAAAAGAAAGAAATTGGGTTAAAACTTCCTTTTATAGAGAATATGCTTACAAAGATGGTATTCATGAAGGATTCAACATAAATTACCCAAATAAAAGAGATAGTGGGTTTGCCCTTTATGGATTATGGTTTTATGAAAAACCTGTAATTTCAATTTGTATCAATTCACGCCCTTGGTTATCTGAAAGAATAATAAACGACAAGGAAAATACTATACTAAACACCAACATTTCAAAGAAACCATATAAAGAACACTTTTGGGAAAAAGATGATGTGTGGTTTGAAATGAGTGATGAAAAAATGCACGATTTTATCAAAACCGATTCCTATGAGAAACAACAAATAATACTTGAAGAATTCTTCGAAGAAGTTGTTCGTAGTATTAAAAAATATTTTGACCAATAAGTCACATTTTCACATAACAAGAAAAGCGATAAATCTTTGAGGACTTATCGCTTTTTCTTTTATCTTCGAAATTCGTTTAATCTAAAGAGCAGCTAATTACTTTGTAGCTTTCTTGCGATTACCATAACGGCTCATGAACTTATCTACGCGACCAGCTGTGTCGACCAATTTCTGCTTACCAGTGAAATATGGGTGTGAAGAACTTGTGATTTCAAGCTTTACCAATGGATAAGTTACACCATCGATTTCAATAGTTTCTTTAGATGCCACTGTTGAACGAGTGATGAATGTTTCACCGTTTGACATATCTTTGAATACTACTTCACGATAATTTGATGGATGAATGTCTTTTTTCATTTTTATTATTTCTTTTTCGTTATTAATCAATTAATCTCGTGTTGGTAAGCACACGACATTTGTAATGGCGTGCAAATTTACGAATACTTTTTCAAATACAAAAATTTTTATCTCTTTTGTTTTAAAAAGCCACCCTTATTTACACTTTTATATAGCAATCAATGCTTAACTATTACCATATTCCTCAAGATACATTTCGCATGCTTTCTCAAGTTCGGCATACCATTCCTTGCCAAAACGACGTATCAGAGGATCTTTCAAAAACTGATACACTCTTACGTTTGCCTTACGTCCAAGTACTTCGGCACACTTGCATATCTTCCATTTATGAAAATTCACTGCTGTAAATTGAGGATATTCAGTAAGTCGCAAAGGATAAAGATGACAAGATATGGGCTTATAGAAATCCACCTTGCCTTCTCGATATTTCTTCTCGATGGCACAATAGCACATCCCATTCGCTCCATAACATGAGAACACACAATTTTTACCGTCAACGATTTGCGTAACCAAATCGCCTTCTTCGTCAACGTATGCCACACCTTTTTCCTTTATCACTTCCTGAGCCTTGGGGAGCAATTCGTCCCACACATCGGGGAGAATACGTTTCAATGTGGCCATTTCATCTTCTGTAATTGGCGCACCCGCATCACCCTCAATGCAACATTCGCCAAGACACTTATCAAGGTCGCACACGAAGAATCGTTCCACCACATCAAGACTCACGAGAGCATCTTTAATCTGCAACATTGTTATTTCCTCTTCCATTTTGAATAATAATGCCATTCGCACTGCAATTGCTATGCAAATGGCATTGGTTTGTTATCATTTAATCAATGAATATCTTGAGAAATTATTGCATTCCCGATACTGCCACGCTTGATTCAATCTTACGTACCAAACCTTGAAGCACCGCTCCGGGACCAAGTTCCACAACCTCAGTCAAGCCGTCGGCAACCATTGATTGAACACTTTGTGTCCAACGTACAGGAGCTGTAAGTTGAGCTATAAGATTTGCCTTGATTTCAGCAGGGTCGGTGTGAGGTTTAGCATCTACGTTCTGATACACAGGACATATTGGTGTGTTAAACTCTGCTCTTTCGATAGCCGCAGCAAGTTCATCTTGCGCAGGTTGCATTAGTGGAGAGTGGAATGCACCTCCCACCTTTAATTTCATTGCACGCTTTGCTCCTGCTTCAAGCAACACCGGACACACAGCATCAATTCCTGTTACTGTTCCCGAAATAACCACTTGACCGGGACAATTATAATTAGCCGGAGCTACTATATCATCGATAGTAGCACATATTTCTTCCACCTTTTCGTTCGACAAAGCTAACACTGCAGCCATTGTTGATGGTGTTATTTCACATGCCTTTTGCATAGCCATGGCACGAGCATACACAAGTTTCAATCCTTCTTCAAAAGATAGTGCACCGGCTGCCACAAGTGCCGAAAATTCTCCAAGTGAGTGACCTGCCACCATATCTGGATTAAATTCTTCACCAAGTGTCTTAGCCAAAATCACCGAATGTAAAAAAATAGCTGGCTGAGTAACCTTTGTTTGACGTAGATCTTCTTCTGTGCCTTCAAACATCAAATCTGTAATACGGAAACCTAATATCTCATTAGCTTTCTCGAATAAATCGTGCGCCATTTGATTATTATCGTATAGGTCTTTCCCCATACCCACAAATTGCGCCCCCTGTCCGGGAAATACAAATGCTTTCATCTTCTCTTTTTATTTACTTTCTATTTTCAAGTCGCAAAGTTAGTAATTTTTCATCAATTTTATGCTATAAAACATATTTTATCAATATTATTTACAGCAAATTCAATTTTATTTTTTTAATTCCACTTTTTTAAGCTAACTTTGTTCAATAATAAACTCTAAACTAACTACAATGTTTGCAAGTATATTAAACTTTTTTAATATTGGCTGGGGTGAAATATTAATTATTGCCCTTATCATTCTTCTTCTTTTTGGTGGAAAGAAAATTCCTGAACTTATGAAAGGCATTGGCAAAGGAGTGAGCAGTTTCAAAAAAGGAATGAACGATATCGAAGACGAAATCAAAAAACCGATCGACGAGCCTGCCGGCAAGAAAGACGACAAAGCTGAATAATATCCGCTATTTATACTAATCATCAGCACACCAATGGGAAACGAAGATCTTAAAGATATGTCGTTTTGGGAACATTTGGAAGAACTACGACACACCTTTTTTAAAATAGGTGGTGTTCTTGTGGTTTTTACCATTGTGTTCTTTATTTTTATGCCCAATATTTTCGACCACATCATTCTTGCACCTTGTCGAGGCGACTTTATTCTTTATCAACTCTTTGAAGACATTACAAATAAATTCCCCGCATTACCTCAATTCACCACCGAAGGATTTCATGTCGACCTTATCAACATCAAGCTCGCATCTCAATTCTTCATACACATTAGCACCTCGTTATGGTTGGCTGTAGTGTTTGCATTTCCTTTTGTGGTATGGTTGCTATGGAATTTCATCAAACCGGCTCTTTACGAGAACGAACGGCGAGGTAGCGAGCGAGCTTTCTTTCTCGGTGTGGCTATGTTCTTTTTAGGAGTGGCTGTGGGATATTTCGTAGTATTCCCCATTACATTACGTTTTCTTGCCGAATACAAAGTGAGCGATCTTGTCCCCAACCAAATCTCGCTCGACTCCTATATGGACAACTTCTTAATGCTCATATTCATTATGGGTATAGTGTTTGAAATGCCACTCGTTGCTTGGTTACTATCCAAAATGGGATTCTTACATCGTGAATTCTTCGCCAAATATCGCCGACACGCAGTAGTTGTACTACTCGTTTTAGCTGCATTCATCACTCCTACCGGCGACCCTTTCACATTATGTATCGTTTTCCTTCCACTATATTTACTCTATGAGTTGAGTGCATTTTTTACATCTCCCATTCCCAAAGAAGAATAAAAAAATGGTTCACTGAATCAACTGTGAACCATATATTTTTTTATCGCACAAAATTAGTCTTTATTTGCAGTTCCGGCACAGGGCGCTCTATCCCGGCCACCTTACCGGCTTCAATACACTTAAGTATCCACGCCATATTATGCCCCAATGTGCGCATCGTCTGCATTCCTTCAAGGTCTTGCATCACTTCTTCGGGCGTATTGCCATGCACTTGATTCCAATACTGCGACGATACCACAGGCATATTGCGAATAGTGAAATATTTATTCAGCTCATCAAATGTAGCACTTGCACCTCCTCTACGACAACTAACCACCGCCGCAGCCGGCTTATACTCCAATACCTTCTTTCCCGAATAAAATGCTCGATCCATAAACGAAATCATTGCACCATTTGCACTTGCAAAATGCACCGGTGCGCCAAAAACAAAGGCATCACAATCCTTGGCCTCCTCCACAAATACATTCACAATGTCATCTATGGCACATCTACCCTCACTACTGCAACATCCACAACTCAAACAACTTGAAATAGGTCGAATTCCTATCCAAAAATTTTTAATCTCAATTCCATCGGCAGTCAATGCCTTTGCCACCTCTTGAAGTGCTGTGTGCGTACAGCCTTCACTATGCGGACTGCCATTTACTAACATTACCTTCATAATACATTATCTATTTATTGATTTATACACGTCTTGAATCACAAGCCCCGATAAAGTAAAGCCAAAAATAGCAGTTATATGTACCAAAGAGCCATTGATTTGAGCCTTCTTCGCATCCCAAGTGCTGTTTTCATCGACTACAGATGCATCGCCTCGGTTTTCAAGCAATTCCTCGCTATACACACACTTGAACTTACGTTTAGGGAAAGTTTTTTCTTTCTTAAATTTCTTGCGTAGCGCTGCACCGAGTGGACACCCTTTCACATCCCAGAATTCAGCAACATTAACCTTCATCGCATCAAGTTTCAATGCCGCCCCCATCGATGAATACAACTTCACACCCCTACTCGTCGCTTCCAATATAAGATGAGCTTTATCCTTTAGGCTGTCGATGGCATCAATCACATAGTCATAATCGCCAAGGCAAAATGAATCGGCATTCTCGGCGCAATACACATCTTGAATAGCTGTAATCTCTGCATTGGGATTGATTTCGAGCAATCGTTCGCGAAGAACTTCAACTTTAGAGCGACCTACAGTCTTTGTCGTTGCCATTAGTTGACGATTGATATTTGTAACACTCACGAAATCGCTATCAACTATTGTCAACTTGACTATTCCCGAGCGCACCAATCCTTCGGCACACCAACTGCCTACTCCGCCCACGCCAAACACTATAACACGTTTTGACGCAAGTTCCCTCATAACATCTTCTCCGAGCAACCGCTCTCCTCGCTGAAAAATTCCTTCCATAATACAAAGGTATAAAAAATACCTTTTCAGTACACAAACAACCTCAAAAACAATTCAACGATTCGACCTCTTTGGACAAAAAAAATTGGTTATCTCACGACAACCAACCTGTTAACCTTAAATCTAATACCATGAAAAACACACTGCAAAAATACAATTTTTAACTTATATCTTGCAAATACTTGCCTCCCTTAGCCACAATATCTTAACTTTATTTAGCATATTAGATTTATTTGCACTATCTTTGTCGTTCAATTTATTCTATACATCTATAAATAATGGAAATTTTAATATTATTCTTAGGTTTGGCAATGTTACTTCTCGGAGCCAACTATCTTGTGGAAGCATCTGTCGTAATAGCACAAAAAGCCAAACTATCCGATTTTGTTATCGGTTTAACAATTGTAGGTATAGGAACTTCTTCACCTGAGCTCCTCATTTCGGTATCTTCTGCTCTCGAAGGACATGGAGATATCTCACTTGGAAATGTCATAGGCTCATGCATCTGCAATATTCTACTCATTTTAGGCCTAACAGCTGTTATCAAGCCTTTTAAGATAGAGCGCAACACCATAAAACGCGATATTCCTTTCAATATCTTCTCCTCTATATTCCTCATCACATTACTATGTGTTGATATGCTGATATTCAACACTAACAGTTATGCATTATCACGCATTGATGGGGCTATATTTTTAATCGTATTTGCAGGATATATAACTTACACAATAAGAGCAAATAAGGCTCAAGAAGAATACGAGGAATCTGCCACAAGTTCCCTTTCTGGCAAACCACTATGGATGACAATATCCATTGCGGCAGTTTCTCTTGGCGTATTACTTTGGGGTGGCAATCTATTCCTTGACTCGTCGGTTATTCTTGCCAAGAATTGGGGTATGAGTGAAGCCGTTATATCTTTAACGATAGTAGCAATTGGAACATCCTTGCCCGAACTCGTAACAAGCATCATCGCTGCTCTAAAAGGTAATCCACAACTTGCACTTGGCAATGTTATAGGTTCAAACATATTCAATGTTTTACTAATTCTCGGTATCTCATCATTGATTTCACCATTTGAGATTATAGGTTTCAGCACCACCGATTTCATTCTATTCGTATTCTCGACAATACTTGTGTATATATCGGCATTCACGCTTGGAAAAATGAAAGTAGATCGCACCGAAGGTCTCATCTTCGTCGCAATATATATCGCCTACACAACACACTTACTATTGAAATAAGCATTTCATAAAAAAACTAAGAGATTATCAAAACAAATGATAATCTCTTTCTGTATTCCCGTGGGGGGTCGAACCCCAATCGAAGGAACCGGAATCCTTTATTCTATCCATTGAACTACGGGAACATTTTTTCTAAAAAAATAGCAATAATCCATATCTATGGCTTTTTTTGCTAATTTTTCTTATTTGGAGTGGCAAAAGTAATAAAGAATTCGTAGTTTTGCAATACACAATCTCAATTTTGATAACGATGAACGTAAAAATAGAGGAAAGTTGGAAACAGGTCCTTACCAACGAATGGAGCAAGGATTATTTCGTAAATTTGACCAATTTTGTACGCAACGAATACGCCACCTCTCAGGTGTTTCCTCCGGGGCGTGAAATCTTTGCTGCATTTGATGCAACACCTTTCGACAAAGTGAAAGTAGTAATTATCGGACAAGATCCGTATCACGACGTAAACCAAGCTAATGGATTATGTTTCTCGGTACGCGACGGCATTCCATTCCCTCCATCATTACTTAATATTTTTAAAGAAATTGAGAGCGACCTCGGTACTCCGATACCGGCAAGCGGAGACTTGACTCGTTGGGCTCATCAAGGTGTATTATTGCTAAACTCCACATTGACAGTGAGAGCTCACTCAGCAGGTTCACATCAAAACAAAGGCTGGGAACAATTCACCGACGAAGTTATACTTCAGCTTGCTCAACGCAAAGAGAATCTCGTATTTATTCTTTGGGGATCCTATGCCATAAAGAAGGGTGCTTTTATCAATCGTATGAAACACCTCGTTCTTTCTTCACCTCATCCATCTCCGCTAAGCGCTTATCGAGGTTTTTTCGGCAACAAACACTTTTCACAAGCCAATAAATACCTAATCGAGCATGGCAAACAACCGATTGAATGGTAGAAAAACAATTCAAACTATGATAAAACGAGTTTTACACATATTAATATTAGTACTCACCACAATTTTACCTATAACAGCGCAAATCAATGAAAACGATACTCGCACACAAGTTGCCGATAGTCGTTTCAAATCATTGCAGATAAGATTCGACGGGAACGACTATTTTCCACCTATTATAATATTAAATAGCGAGGATCGTATTAGAATATCATTCGACGAACTTGACGACGAGCATTCCTATCTTCGTTATAGCGTAGTGCATTGTAATGCCGATTGGACCCCGAGTGACCTCGTAGAAAGTGAATACGTTGAAGGATTCAACTATGCCGACATTATCGACTATAAACACTCTATTGGCACTCTTTGCAACTATGTTCACTACTCCTTCACTTTACCCAACGATGATATTAAACTACTGATTTCGGGTAACTATCTTGTTAGAATATATGCTGAAGATGACCCTGAAACCACACTCCTTCAAGCTCGTTTCTATGTGTGCGAAAACGCAGTATCCATTGCCGCATCTACCACAAGTCGCACCGATATCGACTACAACAATAAACATCAACAAGTGTCTTTCTCTGTCGACACCAAGAACTACGCTATACGTAATATGTACACCGACTTGAAAGCATTTGTTTCACAAAACAATCGCACCGACAATGAAGTTATGATCGACAGACCGCTTATGGTATCGGGCAAAAGCATAACCTACGATCACAACCGTAATCTCATATTTGAAGCAGGCAATGAGTTCCGACGCATCGAGACCGTAGCACAACACGGCATATCTATGGGCGTGGAACGAATGCAATATCACCACCCCTACTATCACGCAATACTATATACCGACCATATTCGTGCCAACGAAAGCTATATCTACGACAAAACCCAAATGGGACGGTTCACCATTCGAAATAGTGAAGCTCACGACTCCGACAATGGTTCGGAATATATCATAACACACTTCACACTCGATACAGAAGGAAAAATATACAACGGCAAAATATATCTTAACGGTGAATTTACCAACAACCTGTTCACGCCAACAACAATGATGAAATACGACCAGGCAACAGGTCTGTACACAGCCGATTTATTACTAAAACAAGGTGCCTACAACTACCAATACCTATTCGTACCCGAAGGTAGTACACGTGGATACTCATCGATCGAAGGCAACAAATATCAAACCGTTAACGAATATCTGATACGCCTTTATCATCGCGATGTAGCATCACGATATGACCGTCTTATTGGTTTCGCCATCACTTTCTCCGGAAAATAATCGCCTTTTTTTGGCAGATTCATTGTTATTTCAATTATTTTTTGTACTTTTGCACGCCGATTATATCCAAAATATTAAGCACTTACGGACACAAGGAGACTTTTGGCCGAGTTTTATTTTGTGTTACGAAGTAATTATTTAACTATTAATCAGGAATTTAAAAAGTGGATACTTTAAGTTACAAGACAGTCTCAGTTAAGGCTGAAGACGCACAAAAAGAATGGGTAGTGATTGATGCTACCGACCAAATTTTGGGTCGCCTTTGCTCAAAGGTAGCCAAAATAGTTCGTGGTAAGTATAAAGCTTGCTACACTCCTCACGTAGATTGCGGAGACAACGTAATCATCATCAACGCCGACAAAGTGGCGCTAACCGGTAACAAGTGGAACAACCGTATTTATTATTCTTACACTGGATATCCAGGTGGACAACGTGAAGCCACTCCAGCTATCTTGAAGATGAAAGCTGAAACTTACAAGCTTAAGGCTGGTATCAATCCTTTGTTCATCAAAGTTCTTAAGGGTATGCTTCCTAAGAATCGTCTTGGAGCACAACTATTAAAGAACGTACACGTGTACAATGGACCTGAGCACCCACACCAAGCTCAAAACCCTAAAGTAATTGATATCAACAAACTTAAATAAGATAGAGAAATATGGAACAAATTAATGCAGTAGGACGCCGTAAAGCGGCTATCGCTCGCGTATTCGTAAAAGAAGGAAAAGGCGAGATTACTATCAACAAGCGCTCACTTGAATCATATTTCCCATCTTCAATTCTTCAATTCATCGTTAAGCAACCTCTTGCGCTTCTTGATGTAGTTGGAAAATATGATATCAAAGTAAACCTTTGCGGTGGCGGTTACAAAGGACAAGCTGAAGCTCTTCGTCTGGGTATTGCTCGTGCATTGGTTAAAATCAATGCCGACGACAAGGCAGCTCTTCGTGCAGCTGGTTTCGTTACTCGCGACCCACGTACAGTTGAGCGTAAAAAGCCAGGTCAACCAAAGGCTCGCAAAAGATTCCAATTCAGCAAGCGTTAATATTTTATATTATTATTTTGCTGAAAAAAGAATAGTGTTTAGTATCCAAATCTTGCCGATCTCGGCGTAGGGCTACGGCAAGATTGATTTAAGACGAATGTAAACAAACAAAACAAACAAAATGGCAAATCCAACATTTGAACAACTACTTGAAGCAGGATGTCACTTCGGACACCTAAAACGTAAATGGAATCCTGCAATGGCTCCATACATCTTTATGGAGCGCAATGGTATCCACATCATTGACCTATACAAAACTAGTGCAAAGCTTGCTGAAGCTGCAGCTGCTCTAAGAAACATTGCTAAAGCTGGCAAGAAAGTGCTTTTCGTTGCTACAAAAAAACAAGCTAAGCAAGTAATTGCTGACAAAGCTACTTCAATCAATATGCCTTACGTTATCGAACGTTGGCCAGGTGGTATGCTTACTAACTTCCCTACTATTCGTAAGGCGGTTAAAAAGATGGCTACTATCGACAAGATGGCTAAGGATGGTACTTTCGACAACTTGTCAAAGCGCGAAAAACTTCAAATCTCTCGTCAACGTGCCAAGCTCGAAAAGAACCTTGGTTCTATCGCTGACTTGAATCGCCTTCCTTCAGCTCTTTTCGTTGTTGACGTAATGAAGGAACACATCGCTGTTGCTGAAGCCAATCGTCTTGGTATCCCTGTATTTGGTATTGTAGATACTAACTCTGATCCAAACGTTGTTGACTTCGCTATTCCGGCTAACGATGATGCTTCTAAGTCAATCGAAATCATTCTTGCTACTGTATGTGAAGCTATGGCTGAAGGTCTTGAAGAACGTAAAGTAGAAAAGATTGATGCTAAGGAAGAAGAAGTAGCTGCTCCTAAAGCTAAGCGCGCTCGCGTAGGACGTCGTAAAGCTGCCGAAGCTGAAGCTCCTATAGCTGAAGAAGCAAAAGAAGAAGTTGCTGAATAATCTAAATAGAATATTCTATAAGACACTCAAACTAACTGAGGGCGAAGATTCTACTGAGTCCTCGCCTCAGTTTTTTTATAAAGAACTAATTAATTAATAACCCATATAACAATTTAACAATTATGGCAGTTACAATGGCAGACATCAGCAAACTTCGTCAAATGACAGGTGCTGGTATGATGGATTGCAAGAAGGCTCTAACTGAAGCCGATAATGATATTAACGCAGCTATCGAAATCCTTCGCAAAAAAGGACAAGCTGTAGCAGCTAAGCGCGAAGACCGCAATGCTTCTGAAGGTTGTGTTATCGCACAATCTACAGGTGAATATGCAGCCGTAGTAGCTCTTAACTGCGAAACCGACTTCGTTGGTAAGAACGAAGGTTTTGTTAACCTTACTAAGGCTATCCTTGCTGCAGCTATTGAAGCTAAAGCTAAGAGCGCTGAAGAAGTTAAGGCTCTTGAAATCAATGGTCAAAAAATCTCTGACCTTATTATTGAAGAATCTGGTAAGACAGGCGAAAAGATGGAACTTGGTGCATTCGAATACGTTGAAGCACCTGCTTGTATCGCTTACAACCACTTCGGCAACAAACTTGCAACTCTTGTTTCATTCAACAAAGCAGGTCTTGACGAACAAGTTTACAAGAACGTAGCTATGCAAGTTGCAGCAATGAACCCAATCGCAGTTGACGAATGCGACGTTGCTGAAGAAGTTAAGGAAAAAGAAATAGCTGTAGCTATTGAAAAAACTAAGGCTGAACAAATCCAAAAAGCAGTAGAAGCTGCTTTGAAGAAAGCCGGAATCAACCCTGCTCACGTTGACAGCGAAGATCACATGGAAAGCAACAAGGCTAAGGGTTGGATTACTGAAGAAGACGTAGTTAAGGCTAAAGAAATTATCGCTACTGTTTCTGCTGAAAAGGCTGCTAACCTTCCTGAAGCTATGATTCAAAACATCGCTAAAGGTCGTCTTGGCAAGTTCTTGAAGGAAGTTTGCTTGCTTAACCAAGAAGACGTTACAGGCGAAGAAAAGAAGACTGTACGCGAAACATTGAAGGCTGTTGATGCTGAACTTAAAGTACTTTCATTCAAGCGTGTAAACTTGAACGTAGACTAATTCAGCTAAAACATAAATATTCAAACAACAATAGGTTGAGTCAAAATTCACATTTTGGCTCAATCTTTTTTTTGTTATGATATAAATTATTATCTTTGTAAACCAACCAATAAGTAATTATTAATATGACATACCTTGTTACAGGCGCAGCTGGCTTTATTGGCGCCAATTATATAAAATATTTACTTCAAATTTACGGGAATGACGTTAACATCATCATTCTTGATGCGCTCACATACGCCGGCAATTTACTCACAATAAAGGAGGAGCTAAAATTGCCTAACGTATATTTCGTAAAAGGTGATATCAATGATTACGAACTTGTAACACAGATTCTCAAAGAAAATGACATAGACTACATCGTTAACTTTGCAGCCGAAAGCCATGTCGACCGCAGTATCACCAATCCTAAACTATTTCTCGAAACAAACATTCTCGGAACACACAATATGCTTGAATGTGCACGCCAAGCTTGGTTTCTGGGAAAAGATGCAAATGGTAAGCCCTGCTACAAGCCGGGTAAGAAATTCCTTCAGATTTCCACCGATGAAGTGTATGGTTCACTCGACAAAGACTTCGATGAAGCAAAAACACTTGAAGTTACCCCCGAAATACGTCAAGTGATAGGTAATCGTACCGATATGAAAACCTTTGGCAAATATTTCTTTACCGAAGACACTCCATTATCACCACGTTCTCCCTATTCATCATCAAAAACAAGTGCCGACTTAATTGCAAATGCATATTTTCACACTTACAACTTCCCTGTGAACATCACACGTTGCAGCAACAACTATGGTCCTTACCATTTCCCTGAAAAGTTAATTCCTTTAATCATAAAAAACATTCTCGAAGGCAAGAAACTTCCGGTATATGGCAAAGGTGAAAATGTTCGAGATTGGCTGTATGTAGAAGATCACGCCAAGGGAATCGATATGGTGCTTCACAAAGGACGAATAGGCGAAGTGTACAACATCGGCGGATTCAATGAAGAAAGCAATATAAACATTGTAAAACTCGTAATATCACTCATTGTTCAAGCTATGAACAATGAGCCTAAATACCAATCGCTACTGAAATGCAATCTTAGCGACATTAACGACAACTTAATTGAATACGTCACCGATCGTCCCGGACATGATATGCGATATGCTATGGACCCCACTAAGATTGCTACCGAGCTTGGTTGGTATCCCGAAACCACTTTCAAAGAAGGCATCAAGAAAACAATCCTATGGTATCTTGACAATCAAGAGTGGGTAGAAAGTGTTACTTCCGGCGATTACCAAAAGTATTACGAAGAAATGTATAATCAAAGATAATTAACTCGGAGCAAGGCTCTTAGGACAACTTTAACATCCATCCCTACTCCAAACTCATAAATATATGAAAGGTATAGTTCTTGCAGGCGGAAGTGGCACACGCCTTTACCCCATAACCAAAGGAATATCTAAGCAATTAATTCCGATATATGATAAACCAATGGTGTTTTATCCTATATCAGTACTTATGCTTGCCGGCATTAAGGACATTCTTATCATTTCCACACCTATCGATTTGCCTCTTTTCAAACGCTTGCTTGGTACAGGTGAAGAAATTGGAGTGAATTTCCAATATGCAGAGCAACCATATCCCGGTGGATTGGCACAAGCATTTATTATTGGAGAGGAATTTATTGGCGACGATTCTGTTTGCCTTGTACTCGGCGACAACATCTTCTACGGACAAAGATTTACTCAAATGCTCGAAAAAGCTAAAACAACAGCCGAAGAAGACAAAGCTACACTATTCGCTTATGCTGTAAAGGACCCTGAAAGATTTGGTGTAGTTTCTTTCGACAACGAAGGCAATCCATCTAAAATCGTTGAAAAACCTGCTGTTCCCGAATCCAACTATGCCGTTACGGGATTATATTTCTACCCCAACGATGTTGTGGAAATTGCTAAGAACATCAAGCCTTCGGCTCGTGGCGAATTAGAAATTACAACCGTAAATCAAATCTATCTAGAACAGAAACGCGTTGCTATCCAAAAATTTGGACGTGGTTTTGCTTGGCTCGACACAGGTACGCCAGAATCAATGAATGATGCAGCAAATTTCATTCAATCAATACAGAATCTACAAGGAGTACAAGTTGCCGCATTAGAAGAAATTTCCTTCCGCAAGGGTTGGATTTCAGCCGAACAATTGAAATCACTTGCCGAACCATTGGCAAAGAATAATTATGGACAATATCTAATCCAACTTGCTGAAAATGGAATCAAATAATGCTCATATAATTAACCTCCCAAAGATAGAAGATCCAAGAGGTAATTTATCTTTTATTGAAGGGAATAATCACATTCCTTTTAAAATCGAGCGTACATATTGGATTTATGACGTACCAGGAGGTAAAACACGCTCGGGACACGCTTTTCGCACACAAGAAGAATTCATTATTGCTCTTTCAGGCAGTTTCGACGTGATTCTCGACGATGGTAAAGGCAACCGACACACATTCCATATGTCGCGCTCTTACTATGGGCTATATGTCCCCCCTATGATGTGGCGAGAAATAGTCAACTTCTCTACCAACTCGGTAGCCACTATCCTATCATCCACAAAATACGACAAAGACGACTACATCGAAGATTTTACCCTTTTTAAAGACATCGCAAACAATGAAAGAAACGATTGATTCACACGCTACTTCAAGCCTTAACGACTGCCGACTCATCACGCTCAACAAGCACCATCATGAGAATGGCAACCTTACGGTTGTTGAAGGCAACAATGAACTTCCTTTCGACATCAAACGTATATTCTACATCTACGATGTACCGGGGGGTATAGAACGTGGTGGACATTCTCACAAAGATTGCACCAATTTACTTGTAGCAGTGAGTGGAAGTTGTAGCATAACCATCAACGATGGTGTCGATACTATGACTTATAACCTCAACCGCTCCAATGTAGGGCTTCTTGTTGCTCCCGGAATTTGGAACACTCTGCACAATTTCTCATCCGGTTCGGTCGTACTTGCAATATCTTCTCACAAATACGACCAAGACGACTATGTGTGCGACTTCGACGATTTCCTTCAACGTACAGCCCCAAAACGTAACAAAGACTGATTATGACACTCAAATATCCTTTCCTCGACCTAAAACCCGTAAACGCCCCTTTTGAGGAGGCTCTTAAAAAAGCCGCCTGCGATGTTATCACATCAGGTAGATATATCAATGGGGAATATGTAGCACGTCTTGAAAAGGAAATCGCAACATTATGCCACACCCCTTACGCCATTGCTGTAAGCAACGGACTTGATGCACTGCGACTAATTGTCAGGGCATACAAGGATATGGGCTTTTTTTGCGATGGCGATGAAATCATAATGTCGGCAAACACCTATATTGCCACTGCTCTTGCAGTAAGCAGCGAAGGATTAAAACCAATCTTTGTCGATATGTCGGCTTCTACACTCAATCTCAACACATCTCTTATAGAGGAGGCCATAACCTTACGAACAAAAGCCATTATGCCTGTTCACCTTTATGGGACTCCTTGTTGGGACGAAACCATCAAGCAATTAGCAACCAACTATGGACTGAAAGTCATTGAGGACAACGCACAAGCGATTGGAGCAAGCACAAACATAGAAGGATTATACGGAACACACCACACAGGTGGTCTTGGCGATGCAGCAGGCATAAGTTTTTATCCCACCAAAAATTTAGGTGCACTCGGTGATGCAGGAATTGTCACTACTCACGACATCACACTTGCCGACACTATAAGAGCTTTAGCCAATTACGGATGCGACCGACGTTACCACAACATCTATAAAGGTTTCAATTGCCGTATGGACGAAATACAAGCAGCAATGTTGCTTGTCAAGCTCCCTCACATCGACAAGGAAAACATTCGCCGACGAAAACTTGTAGATATTTACAACTCCGTCATCAACAACAATGCCATCACAAAACCCGACACATTCGCCCATTCTTATCAAGTGTGGCATCAATATCCGTTACGAGTTGAAAATCGTGAATCATTCATAACTTATATGCAAAACAATGGTATAGGCACCGATATAATGTATCCTACACCTGTTCATCGTCAACCTTGCTATGCAAAAGAATATAACGACACATCCTGCCTTGAGGCAGAAAGTTTTGCAAAGCAAGTAATATGTCTGCCTATAGGCTCACATATTAGCGAGAATTCAGCTCACGAAATAGCCTCTATCGCCAACCTATTCTCACTTTAATTTTTCCACACATCTTAATTTCACACTACCATAGGCTTATTTTTACTGAAATTTTGTTCACATTTATTAATTTATCTTAAATATAGATATTTTTTTATTTAAATATATGTTATATAACATAAAAAAGCTATATCTTTGCATCAGTTTTCATGGTAATAGTTTTAAGGTTATTTAAAAACTTCTGTCGTGAGACACAAGTTTTTTATTTTTTAGTTTTTAGGTTTAAGTTAATGGTATTACAAAGTTAATTAGTAAGCAAACCCCGACGATGAGTCGAGGTTTAATTTTTTTATATCTATAAAAAGAATTATCTTTGCGAAAACTACTCTTATAATATGAACAAGCAAGCACATAACATTGGCCCTATTGGCGTTTTCGACTCAGGGTATGGAGGATTAACCATTCTCGACGCCATTCGCAAGAAACTTCCACAATACAATTTCCTTTATCTTGGCGACAATGCACGTGCTCCTTATGGTTCTCGTTCTTTCAACATTGTATATCGTTTCACTCTCGAAGCTGTAAAATATCTTTTTTCTCAAGGATGCAACCTCGTTATCCTTGCTTGCAACACAGCTTCAGCAAAAGCATTAAGAAATATTCAGCAAAACGACCTACCAAACATCGACCCCACAAAACGTGTTCTTGGAGTAATTCGCCCAACAGTTGAAAAAATTGGGGAAATATCTCGCTCAGGCAACATAGGAATACTCGGTACCACTGGTACTATACAGAGTAAATCCTACGATATCGAAATTGAAAAAATACATCCTAAATTTAACGTATTTTCTCAGAGTTGCCCTTTATGGGTTCCTTTAGTAGAGAATCAGGAGGCCAACGGCGAAGGAGCCGATTTCTTCGTTCAAAAATACATCAATCAACTATTAAACCAAAGTGCTGATATTGACAGCATAATTCTTGGCTGTACACACTACCCCATCTTACTCGATAAGATTAGAAAATACACTCCAAGTCACATCAACATAGTGGAACAAGGAGCTATCATAGCCGACAGTCTTGCCGACTATCTTAACCGACATCCTGAGATGAATATACGATGTTCAAAAAATGGCATATGCTCCTATCTAACCACCGAAGATGAAGATAAATTCAACTCTTTGGCATCTATCTTCCTTAACGAAAAAATCGATTCTAAGCACATCGATTTATAAATCTTCCATAAAACACAAATATCGTACAACACAGCACACTACTTACTCTTCACGATATTGTTTCAATTATACAGAAAGTGATTTTTAATTATTTTCTGTTAAAAAATATTATTTCGCGCAAAAAACATTCTATAAAACTATGTTATATAACATAAAATTTATATCTTTGCACAAGTTTTCATGGTAATAGTTTTAAGGTTATTCTAAACATTATGTCGTGATGACATAGTTTTTAAGATTAGTTTTATGGTTTATGTAAATAGTATTAAGATAAATTAATACTGAAGCGGATCTTCGGCGTGAGTCGAGGATTTTGTTTTTATATAAACCTCTTATTTACTATCTTTGCACTATGGATCACATCAAAGAACTACTCAACAACAACGACATAGATAAAGCAATCGAACTACTTGAGCTATCGATTGCCGACAACAAAAATTGCGACGAAGCATATTTTATGCTCGGAAATGCCTATTGCAAGAAAAACAATTGGCAACAAGCGATGAACGCCTATTGCCAAGCTATTGAATTAAATCCTGAAAGTCCCGCTCAAATGGCATATAATCACTTACAAGATATTATGAAATTCTTCAATCACGACCTTTACAATCCTTAAAGAGTCTCTCCTTTAATGTAATTATTCTTTTATCTTTTTCCACGAATCACAATCCTTCATCAACACTTGTTTACCCGATGAATCTCTCACATACACCTTATCCGGACTAACTCTCAACGACAACACCCCGTTATCATCAAGCACAGGAATATAATCATCTTTATTTTCGAGTAGTTCTATTGCCTTAATCCTTTTCTTTATACGCGATAACGACGACTTCAACCCCACAGCATCCCACGTTTCTCCGCCATAATTATTCCTGTCGTTCATTTTTTGATACACTTTATTAAAGATGTGATTATTTCGTTCTTTCTTAGCCTTATCTCGCTCAGTTATTTTGATTGTTATTCCTTCGACCATAGCATATAGCAAGAAAACATACAACGCACGTTCATAAGCATACACATCCAATGTTTCCTTCACATCTTCAAATACAATCTTAAGATTATATTCATCTACAAACACTCGGCTTGCACAACTCTTGCTCGGAAACGCAAGCAAATCAAATATTGACTTATTAAAACCACTATACTCAAAACATTCTCCACTTTCAACAGCCCCGCGCACATCTATTTTTCTGTCCTTAACAATACTAAAATAGCTGTCGACAAATTGTCTCACATCACCTACCACATCACCTTTAGTCATAAATTTCAAGTAATTATGCACAGGCTTAAACGACACTCTGCTATCGCCCAATTTTACAAGGAACGACGGTTCGGAATCAAACAGACAATCAAGTCCCAACTTATTGCGCAACAACGAATGTGTAAATGTTACTGTATCAAGATTGCAAATGCGTTCATACACATCTTCTACTACAGATTTATTACTTTGTGCTATTGTAGGTGCAAGAAATCCAATAATATTCTTCAGGTCGGCACTATTCATTGCTCCAAACATTTCAGCACGCTTGGGAATATATACGAACTCAAAGCCTGCCAATCTAAACTCACGCTCTATTATACGATAGTTTTCTGCAATAGATTCATTCACTTCGGCATCATACTCACTTTCAACATAGAACACCGTAAACGGTGCTATATTGTCGAGTACATCACAGCTACAATCTATCACTCCCTCGCAATCACAATTTAATGCAATACGCAACGCTGTTATCAACAGAGCCTCCGATCGTTCACAAGCACCATCGGCGAGCGACAAGCGCTCCAACAATCCAATCAAATTCTTTGTTTCTACCTTACGCTCTGCCTCACTATCATATTGCACCGATTTCAATCTATTAACTGCTTCGGCCAAGGTAACACTATGAGCCTTGGCTAATGCTTCTTGCTTATCTATCTTGAATGATTCGCATATTTCATCAAACACTGTCATTTCACTTCTGCAAATCACTGTATCCGACTTCACCAATTCAGTCATTATGCGAACCAACGCAATTTTCTCCTCTTGTTTCATCTCTCTAAATCACACTTATTTGAAATTTCTGTAAAATTAACAATTTGTTTTGAAACTAAATTGTATTTGGCACAATAAATTCACTATGGCGTCATATTCAGCACTCGTTGCATAAGTTCGGCTTTTAAGTTGGGAGAATATCCCGCCATTACACTGCGAATAACACCTCCTTCATCTACAAGAATCACCATTGGCGTGCTAACCACCCCACACTGCATAGCAAATCGTTCTGCATTGAATAGCGTCGTATAATCTTCAGCCAATCCACTCATATCATCTGCCACGCCTCTCATATTCTTATCCATAAAAATCCACAACGTTTCAGTTACAAGGGGCAACTCTATCGAAGCACGTTTCACCGCATTGATTGTTTCGGCATTTACCCCATCACCACTCTGTAAAAAAACCATCATCGTTGGAACATTAAACCGCCCTTTCCATATATATCGCTCTCCCGACAACGATGGCAGTGTAAACAATGGCAATGATTTTCCCACCAATGCTTCTGCTCCATAATTATTTGTTCGGTACTTGGCAAATATCTGAGGATAACGAGCTATCAACACATTTTCATCAATCTCCGACACACCTTCAATATCCTTAAACCCCACTTCAAGCAACTGTTCTCCCACAGCTCCCGGGCTCGACACCACAATGTAACTACTTGGTTTTCTATCTCTATCAACAACCAACTCCATATATCGAGAAGGAGCACCTCGTAAATATTCTTCCACTTTCAACATCGACACATTTTCTCCTCCCACCACAGTATCTGCATCAAGAAACAATTTATTTCGCTTGTCGGCTGCTATGCGTTCAAGTTCACGTCTCATTATTGCAGGAATCAACACCGACACCATTCCCGATTTATGCACTCCTAACACATTACGACCTTTCACCATTCTATCTACAAAAGGTAACGAATCCTGAGCCCAATGATATTCTCTCAACTTATTTCCCGAGAAAGAATAGAAATTACCATCAAAATAAGCCTCAAACGACCTCACCCCCAAAGTATCCACTCGTTCCACCATATACTTCACAGGCAACAACGAATCGCTTGGGTTAGATATCGAAAACACATTCACTCTATATCTCACATCTTGATGTGTTATGGGAAGCGTTACAAGTACTTCGGCCGAAGCCGCATAATTCACTCTATCACTACACAGAAAATTCTGCATTGTTTCTTGTTTCTTTGCTCCAAGCACCACCACCCAAAGCACCATAATCACATATATTACACTACGTTTCATATCATTAAAACATCTTTACTCCTTATTCGGTTCTTTTTAACTATATTTTTACAATATGGGAAATTTTCTTGCCCACATTCCCCATAACTTTGCAGTGTAAAACCAACAAGGATGATGAATATGATACACTCAAAAACAATCTCAAAAGAAGACAACGTATTTGCAACAATCATCGCAAAAGGCAAAACAATCAAATCCATTGTTGCTCGCAATTTCACTAATATAAATGAAGTAATTAATGCCATAACCTCCGAGTGCCAAGATTATTGCGGATTGGCACAGCTCAACGTACGAAATCAGTCTCAAGGTTGGGCATTAAATCTGTTGCTAAGAATCAACAATAAACAACAGAGACAATTCACTTCCCAAAAACTGCATTCTCAACCACACGACGGTCTGCAATATCGCCTCGCTTTCTGACCATTCCTGCATCACCCTTGCAATACATCAATCGCCTCACTCATTGCGAGGTAAAAACTTTTTTCACACACTTTTGTTATCTATTAAGGATGTTCGAACATACATCCTCTACTGGATAAAACAACATAACAATTAAAAATAAAACAGAAGTATGAAAAAGTTAATGTATTTTGCCTTTGCTATCGCACTATTAAGTTCCTGTTCAAAAACCAAAGGCGCAAATGAGATGCTAGCCGAAGAAGAAGTCCTTCAAGGCGATTCAGTAATCGAAATCATAGGCGAATGGATTGAAGTGCCCATCAACGACACCCACCAAACCACGACACCCACCAAAAAAGTAAAATTCAACCGCGACAAAACTATGGAAGGTACTCCCGAAATAAAAAAGGAGAAGAAAAAGAATAGAAAAAATCAAGCCGACTCCATCACAGTTACCACTATGGTATATCAAATGTGGGATCAAATGGGCGACACTATCACTATGATTTCACAAAGTGCTGTCGACCCGCAGTTGCAGGACACTGTTAGTTGGGGTATCGTAACTCTTACATCCGACTCATTAAAGTTGCACAATGCCACTCAAGGGGCAAAAAACTATATACGAAACAAATAAAAACGCACCATTCTTATAAAAAATCATTAAAAAAGTCCATTCCTTTTTGTGGAGTGGGCTTTTTTATGTAATTTTACATTGAAAATGGATAATAGTGTACTCACAAGTACACTACTACATCTCAATGAGAATTAACAAAGAGATAATAAAACTATAACATTTAATTTTTAAAAAAACTAAAACAATTATGGTTTATTCACACGAAGTACAAGAAATGTGCTGTGTAAAGAAGGGTGCAAACCATCCATCAGCGCCAATTCCTGAAGAAGGAAAATGGGTTAGATCAAAAGAAATCAAAGACATTTCAGGTCTTACTCATGGTATCGGTTGGTGTGCTCCTCAACAAGGCGCGTGCAAATTGACTCTTAACGTAAAAGAAGGTATCATTCAAGAAGCTTTGGTTGAAACTATCGGTTGCTCTGGTATGACTCACTCTGCTGCTATGGCTAGTGAAATTCTTCCTGGTAAGACCATCCTTGAAGCTTTGAACACCGACCTTGTGTGCGATGCTATCAACACTGCTATGCGTGAATTATTCTTACAAATCGTTTACGGACGCACTCAGTCTGCTTTCTCTGAAGGCGGTCTTGTAGTAGGTGCATCTCTTGAAGACCTTGGTAAGGGTCTTCGTAGCCAAGTTGGTACTATGTTCGGTACTTTGGCTAAAGGTCCTCGCTACCTTGAAATGGCTGAAGGCTACTGTACTCGTATGGCTCTTGACGAAGATAACCAAGTTATCGGTTACGAATTCCTTCACCTTGGAAAATTCACCGATTTCTTGAAGAAGGGCGTTCCTGCTGAAGAAGCTCTACAGCAAGCTAAAGGACACTACGGACGTTTTGAAGAAGCAGCTAAATATATTGACCCACGTAAAGAATAATAAGGAGGATTACAACTATGATTAGAGAAGTAAAATTTGAAAGTCAAGACCGTCGTATCAAGCAAATTCTTGCTGCTTTGAACGAAAACGGCATTAAAGATATTGAAGAAGCTAACGCTATCTGCGAATCTTATGGTATCGATCCTTATAAGGCTTGTGAAGAAACTCAACCTATCTGTTTCGAAAATGCTAAGTGGGCTTACGTTGTAGGTTGCGCTATCGCATTGAAGAAAGGTTGCAAAAACGCTGCCGATGCTGCCGAAGCTATCGGTATCGGTCTTCAAGCATTCTGTATCCCTGGTTCTGTTGCTGACGACCGTCTTGTAGGTCTTGGTCATGGTAACCTTGCTGCTCGTCTTCTTCGCGAAGAAACTAAGTGTTTCGCTTTCCTTGCAGGTCACGAATCTTTCGCTGCTGCTGAAGGTGCTATCAAGATTGCTGCTAAGGCTGATAAAGTACGCAAAGAACCTCTTCGCGTTATCTTGAACGGTCTTGGTAAGGATGCTGCTATGATCATCTCTCGTATCAATGGTTTCACTTACGTGCAAACTGAATTTGACTACGCTACAGGTGAATTGAACATCGTTAAGGAAATCGCTTACTCAAACGGTCCTCGTGCTAAGGTTAAATGCTACGGCGTTGACGACGTTCGCGAAGGTGTTAAGGTAATGTGGCACGAAGGTGTTGACGTATCTATCACAGGTAACTCAACTAACCCAACTCGTTTCCAACACCCTGTAGCCGGTACTTACAAGAAGGAACGCGTACTTGCAGGTAAGCCTTACTTCTCAGTAGCTTCAGGTGGTGGTACAGGTCGTACACTTCACCCTGATAATATGGCTGCAGGTCCTGCTTCTTATGGTATGACTGATACTCTTGGTCGTATGCACTCTGATGCTCAATTCGCTGGTTCTTCTTCAGTTCCTGCACACGTTGAGATGATGGGCTTCCTTGGTATCGGTAACAACCCGATGGTAGGTTGTACAGTGGCTTGTGCTGTTGACGTTGCTACAGCTCTTAACAAGTAATTTATTGAATCTCAATAAACGTTACGGAGATACACTTTTGGGTGTGTCTCCTTTTTTAACTTTACTGTATGAAAACTGAAGTAAACCCCAAAGATACTGATAGAGCAGAGGCATTTGAGATGTGGATGACATCGCCCATGCCAATGGTTACCCTTACCAAAACCTATGAAGTAAGCAACCTGCTTAAAACAAGTAAAAAGACCAATGTAAAATTCAATGCTCTCCTTTGCTGGTGCATTGGAAAGGCTGCAACCCAGATAAAGGAGTTCTATCTACTTCCTGACGCCGGCAAACTATTCCAATTCGATGACATTGCAATAAACGTGATTGTCAACAATTGCAAAGGTGGAATTAATTCATGCGACATCCCATTCACCGAGGATATTACAAAGTTTATTGAAGTCTATAATACTCTTACAGCACAAG
Source organism: Bacteroidales bacterium (assembly GCA_015061055.1). Lineage (GTDB taxonomy): Bacteria > Bacteroidota > Bacteroidia > Bacteroidales > Muribaculaceae > RGIG4576. The sequence goes on along the minus strand of SUXH01000006.1, from coordinate 3,051 downwards.
TATCGGCAGAGTGCAAGAGTTCTTTTTTGGAAGATTACATGATAGTTGGCACTTCAGCAATAGTGCAGACTGAGCTTGATTGTATAGTAAACCAATACACTGATAAGTTCTGCAATCCAATGGTAATGTGGGGCAAATACCGCAAAGGATGGTTCAAAACCACACTCCCTATTTCCTTCCAGTTTCATCATGTTCAGATGGATGGTGGACATGGTGCTATGTTTCTGAAACTGTTGCAAAAGGAAATAAACCGATTTTGAAAACATCCCAATGGTAAATACATCACCATCTTAAACCTATCGACACACACAACTTTCCCCTTTAATTGCAATATTTTTAGTAAATTTGCACACAGTATGATATACCCAAAGAATTTTGAAGCAAAAGTAGGATTCGACACCATTCGTAAGGTCGTCGAAAGCAATTGTATGAGTCCGCTTGGAGTGGCTCACACCAAAAATATGGAATTTTGCTCGCACTACGACACTGTGCTGCGTTTACTAAGCGAGACTAATGAATTCCTTGCCATAATCACCACAAAAGAGGAATTCCCTCTAAGTCATTTCCACGATGCAACTCATTCGCTACACAGTATTCGGGCATTTGGGTCATATATGCCGGCCGACGAATTGTTCAAATTGCGAAAATCTCTCGGTACGATAGGCGCAATATCTGCCTTTTTCGCTCGCAAAAATGAAGAAGGTACTACGCCCTACCCTCACCTCACCACGCTTTGCTCCAATATGCAATCGTTCAACGAGGTAATGAAAGAAATTGATGCCATACTCGACAAGTTTGGCAACATCAAGGACAATGCGTCACCGCTTCTTCTTTCAATAAAGCAAGCCATACAAACCACTACTGCGAGTATCAACGGTATTCTGCGACGCATCATCACCGAAGGCAAACTGTCGGGCATTCTCGATGCCGACGTTTCACCATCAGTGCGCGACGGACGTCTCGTTATTCCCGTAGCGCCTATGAATAAGCGCAAAATTCATGGTATCGTTCACGACGAATCGGCAACAGGTAAGACCGTTTACATCGAGCCGGGAGAAATAGTTGAAGCCAACAACACCATTCGTGAACTCGAAGCCGATATGCGACGCGAGATAATTCGTATTCTCACCGAAATAGCCGACTTCATTCGCCCACACATCGACGATATGCTCGAATCCTACGACCTGCTTGGACAAATCGATTTCATTCGTGCCAAAGCCCTTTTTGCGCAAGAGCTCGATTGCAATATGCCCATACTCGAAGAACGCCCACAAATCGAATGGTATCACGCCATTCACCCTGCACTATTCCTTTCATTGCGCGAACACAACAAGCAAGTCGTTCCACTCGACATCACACTCGACGGCAACGACCGCATTCTACTCATTTCAGGTCCCAATGCCGGAGGTAAATCAGTGTGTTTGAAAACTGTGGGAGCAGTACAATATATGACTCAATGCGGTATGCTTCCTCCTATGCACGCCAACTCGCACGTAGGCATTTTCAAAAGCATTTTCATCGACATAGGCGACGAACAATCACTCGAAAACGACCTCAGCACCTACAGTTCACATATCACCAATATGAAATATTTTCTTCAGAAAGCAAACGATAGCACAATCGTGCTTATCGACGAATTTGGCGGTGGTACTGAACCTCAGATTGGTGGTGCGATAGCCCAAGCAATATTACATCAGCTCAACGACAAGAAAACGTTTGGAGTAATCACTACACACTATCAAAACCTAAAAACATTTGCCGACGATAGCGAAGGCATCGTAAATGGTGCTATGCTCTACGATCGTAGCAAAATGCAACCTCTATTCAAACTCTCAATGGGCTACCCGGGAAGTTCATTTGCAATCGAGATAGCACGCAAAATAGGTTTACCTCACAACGTAGTTGACGAAGCCATCGAAATTGTTGGTTCCGACTATGTTAATATGGACAAATATCTGCTCGACATCGCTCGCGACCGACGATATTGGGAAAACAAGCGACAAGAAATACGCGCCAAGCAGAAAAAAATCGATGATATAATCGAAAGATACAACCAGCAAGCAGAATCACTCAACAAAGAGCGTCGCGACATTATTCATGCGGCTCGACAAGAGGCTAAAGAGCTGTTATCCAAGAGCAATGCCACCATCGAACGCACTATTCACGACATAAAACGCGCTCAAGCTGAAAAAGAACAGACCAAAGAAATTCGTCGACAACTCGACGAGTTCAAGCAACGCATTGCACAAGAGCATTCCGATAGCGAAAGCGACATAAAAACAATTCAGCCTCATGGCAAGAAGAACAAGAAGAAGACACATTCCGAAAAGCCAAAAGTTGAAACAATCACTTTCAATATCAACGACAACGTTACGATGGAAGGTAGCGACACCATCGGACAAATCATATCTATCGAAGGTAAATACGCCATCGTAGCATTTGGTATGCTAAAGACAAAAGTAGAACTCAAGAAACTAAAAAAATCACAGGCACAGCCTAAACAAAAAATCGAAAAACCGTTTATCAGCCGTTCTACCACCGATGAAATGCGTAAGCGACAACTGAATTTCAAGCAGGAAATAGACGTCCGCGGTATGCGTGCCGATGAAGCAATACAAGCTGTTACCTACTTCATCGACGACGCCACACAATTCAATATTCGCCAGGTAAGAATACTTCATGGTACAGGTACAGGCATATTAAAAGTCAGAATACGAGAATACCTCAACGCAATACCCAATGTAAAAAGCTATCGCGATGAGCACGTTCAATTTGGTGGCGCAGGCATAACAATCGTAGAACTCGAGTAATCAAGCACTTGCAAATACCCAACTGTTTTTTTGAATATTTTCATCAAAAAAATCTCAAAAAAACCACTAAAATATTTGCACAGAATCAAAAATAGTTCTACCTTTGCACTCGTTAAACGACAACAACTCAAATCAGCAATGATAGAGGTCGTCTGGAGAGATGGCAGAGTGGTCGATTGCGGCGGTCTTGAAAACCGTTGAAGTGAGAGCTTCCGGGGGTTCGAATCCCTCTCTCTCCGCA
>SUXH01000041.1 GCA_015061055.1 Bacteroidales bacterium | reverse complement strand
GCTAATAAGGCTTATTGGGGCTTATTGGTCAAAATAGGGCTGATTGTAAAATGTTTTTTTGAAAAAAAGATTTTTAATTATAACTTTACAGAAGTAAAACTATTCCATATGCGATTATCGAGAGTACGTAGGATATTGGTGATATTTATCACAGTGTTATGTGGTTTTACGGCATACGGAGTGCCGAGTACGAGATATGCAGGCACAGCCAACAACAATCACCTACACCTTGGTTTGGAATGGCAATCGATGAAAGGGTTGTCTGGCTATTACAATAACGCTCGTTTCCGCGACGTTATATAAGATATGAAAGTCAAGAAGATCAGAAAGGAGTACCAAGATGGGTGATAGGACACAAATAAAAGTTTTTATAATTATAGTAAGCATAATATTATGCTCTTGCAGTTTCTTGAAAGTTAGAAACGAAACTACTGAAAATATTAGAATTTCAAATAATTTTAATACAGAAAAAAATGTTCCCGATTTATCGGAAAAAGAACGAATGCAACAGATGAAAGATTCATTGTCTTTATGGAATGATTATAAATCATCACCGCAAGAACAAATGTTGCCAATAGTAAATGGAGAAATTATAGGAGGAGAAAAATATGATATTAGAGAAGATATTATAGAACGTTATCGTAGGGAAAAAACTGATGGATATTTTAGCTTAAAAGGTGTTGTAAAAAAAAGAACAAAGAAACAGATATCTCAAAAAACGAATACTATATTAAAACAAATAGTGAATATAATAAGGACTATTGGTGTTGAAGCTAATGATAGTACTACTTATGTTAAAATCGAATCTGATTCAGCTATTCAAGTGGTTGAAGATTTTTATCGAATTCCAGACGTGTATAAAGTTCCTTATAATACGAATCAAATAATTATTGTCAAAGATGGAGATATAATTAATAACTCGATTAAAATAGATAAATGTATAATTGATGCTCTAAAAGATGTCAATTATACCGGTTTTCTATTTATACATAACATCAATTGTAAAAATAATGAAATGGGATATACTCAATATGCAATCTTATTAGATAATATATTTTATTGGGTGTTACAATATTCATATAATTTATCCATTTAGGAATAAGATTATGAAAATTATGAAATATATAATAGTTGTAATTTTTTTAATGTCTGTGTTTTACATATCAGCAGAAGATGCAAAAATGTCATCAACTGAAGTTGTTAAGAATGATTATTTGCCTAAGTTGATTAATGCAGAAATAATCCTAGACAAAGAGGTTTTAATACCGCTTTCTATAGAAAGACCATTACGTGGGGCAGATTATGATGTCTTTGTGAAAAAATATGGTGAACCACAATACTCACTTCTTATGGGAGGTCCTCATTTTAGGAACTTCAATTGGAAATTTAAAGAGTTTAAGCGATTAGTACATAATGTTTGTAATATAAATAATTGTTTAGATTTCTATATTGTTGAATCATTGTGGAATCTATCAGAGGAAGAAAGAGGACGAGATAGGTTAATTGTTCATTTTATTGCTATTGATAATGAATTAATCGCATTTTATGGATATTATTATCATGATGTTGGAGGATTATGATTATATGAAATGGTTTCTTTCAGAAACGGTTTTGTTGTTGTTTATTTCCGCACGTGGCGAAAACCGGAGGTTTTCTTACGCGCGGTTAATACGCGATTTAATGCCTTTGGCATAATGTTCTGGCTCATATGTTGGGCTTTCAGCCTGTTTGTGTGGTGTGTGCATTTGTCCCGGCGTGTCGCTTCGCTCTGTGCTGGGCTGTTTTATATATTGGTTTCAGCGATATTACATAATGAAACATCTCCGATGTTTTCTTTTGGTGGTGATACCCTTTCCCTAAGATTCGCTACGCTCATCTCAGGGCTTCTATTGCGATACACCCTTCGGGCGTTTTTCCTTGAGTTAAAGGTTCGCATTGCTCATCTCAGGGTTATCATAGCAAAACGCACTCTGTGTTTTAAATTATTGGACACCAATGGTGTTTAATTTGTCGGATATTAATTGTTGAGTAATTGTATTCGCTTTCGGGTGCCAATAAAAGTAAAAAGAGGCTGTGCCAAAATCCTGAATTTTGACACAGCCTCTTTTAGTTGATATGTTTTATTGTTACAAACTTTCGCCGAAGTCTTTGCGGAATTTTTCGGCAAGTTGTTCTTGCCAGTAGCCGATTTCTTTGAGACGGCCGAAGAAGAAACGGAGTACTGATGGTTCTTCAACCCACTCTAATCCGCCGATAAGTTCTCTGTTGTCCCAAAGCCATTTTACGCGGTCGGCAACATATTTCAATTGTGATAGGGTGTAAACACGACGAGGCACAGCCAAACGCATCAATTCGAGTTCGGCAAATGGTTCTGTACCGTCAGGGTTACGCTGCTCGGATAGTGTTCCGCGTTCCATACCACGAATACCACCGGCAATGTAGAGTGCGGCTGCAACTGCTGCTGCCGGATATTGGTCGTGTGGCATATCGGGAATGAATGCACCGGCATTGAGGTGGCATCCCAAACCGCCTGCAGGCAGTACCACTGGCACGCCGTATTCGTGAAGTTCCTTTGCCAAGTAGTTGATGAACTCGGGGCCTTGGTTGATGTATTCCATATCAAGACTTTCGTAAAGTCCTTGTGCCATTGCTTCCATAGTGCGTACGTCGATACCTCCGTATGTTAGGAATCCTTCGTATAGTGGAATGTATTCCATCATCATCTTGGTGTACTTTGGGTCCTTGCTTGTGATGAGACCTCCCTTAGCGAAACCAAGTTTACGAGCTGAGAAATAGATGATATCGAAGTGATCGGCAAGCAGATGATAGATGGCTTTTATGTCCATATACTTACAGCGAGCCTCACGTGTCTTCATAAAATAAACGTTGTCTTGCAATAGTGATGCGTCAAGCACGCTTATAATACCATTGTCGTGGCAAATGTCGGTAACAGCAAGCATATTTTCAAGTGATACGGGCTGTCCGCCGATAAGGTTTGTACCTGCTTCAACACGTACGAAAGCAATATTTTCGGCACCTTTTTCTTTGATGGTTGCGCGTAGCTTACGTAGGTCAAAATCGCCCTTGAATGGATCGTTTGATTGTGCTTTAAGTCCTTTCTCGTGCACGAGTTCTTCCACTGTTCCGCCCATACGGGTGATGTGAGCTTTTGTTGTTGTGAAGTGGAAGTTCATCAGCGCCACTTGTCCTGGCTTTACGAATGCAGAAGCGAGGATGTTTTCGCAAGCGCGTCCTTGGTGGGCCGGAAGAATATTTTCGGTACCGAATACTTCTTTCACAGCTTCCTTGACACGTATAAATGTTTCTGAACCGGCATATGAATCGTCGGCTCGCATTGAAGCTGCCATTTGAAGGTCGGTCATACCATTTACACCTGAGTCGGTAAGCATATCAAGATATATGTGTCTGTTCTGCAACAGGAAAGTGTTGTTGCCGGCTTCTTGTATTCTTTTTAGTCGCTCCTCAACAGGAAGGAGTGAGATTTTCTGAACCATGCGCACTTTGTGCATTTCCAAAGGGACTTGTTGGTCTTCTTGATAAAATTTTACTAATGACATATATTTTTATAGTTTAGAATTAATGATTTCAATATTTTTTTTAAAACAGATGCAAATATATGAAAAACTATACATTCATCCAACGTAAATCCGGAATAAATCTACTCAACACATTAATGCGCTTGCTTTGTATGTATATATGATGATTTTATGCGTTTTTTATTCATTTTGAATTGGTTGAAAATAAATACGCGAAGAATATTTTGCTTTTTATAAAGTTTATGTATCTTTGCACTTGCAAATTGCGCTCGGGGTGTAGCACAGTTGGTTAGCGCGCCACGTTCGGGACGTGGAGGCCGGAAGTTCGAGTCTTCTCACCCCGACCAACATTGATTTACTATCCGTTGTTAAAGTAAATAGGATTGTCTTTTGCGGGCAATCCTATTTTTGTGTCAAATCAATATGTTGACATAAGTGAAGCGGTAATGAATAAAGGTTCTTTCTTATAAAAAGATGATATTTTTTGCAATTTCCAAATAAATATTATATCTTTGTACTCGCTTTTAGAAACAAAAGAAAAGCAGGTCCTATAGCTCAGTCGGTTAGAGCATCTGACTCATAATCAGGGGGTCCTTGGTTCAAGCCCAAGTGGGACCACGAGCAAATAAAACGCTGATTATCAGGCGATTAAAGCACTGAAATCAGCGTTTTTCTTATGTAAATAGCCTGTAAAAAGCTTAAAAAAAACGAGTTTTTTGCACAAATTTGCTGAAAATTGCACAAGTTTGCTGAATTTACCTTGTACATAACCTTGCACATAGATTCGAGCAGGAAAAAGGACATAACAAGCTAATACACAAGCAGAAAGGTAAATATTCAGTAAAAGTCATCTCCATTTACCTTGTACATGGGACTTCGACATTTTAAGAATGGCAAATACAAAATTTTATTTTGATTGTCGTCGCACAAAGCCCGGACATCCGTCCGTATTAAAGAT
>SUXH01000024.1 GCA_015061055.1 Bacteroidales bacterium | reverse complement strand
ATTTATAACAAATGTTAAATAATGTTTATTTTATGTTCTACAACATATTTTATACTCTCATACGGTTTTTAGGCTCTTTTTTAAGCGAAAATAGGCGCGCGTAGCTCATAAACTACACACACCTATTACATATTATATATACCTTAAAAGATTTATCAGAATAGCGACATTTGAGTTTGTGTTTCTTCTTCCTCCGAATCCTTAGCTTTTGCCGATTTGCTATCAGTCTCAGATATTGACTCAACTTCTTCGACCTTCACTTCATCTTCTTCAAAAACTATTGAATCGGCTATTTTCCCTTCATCAGGAAGCAACCAACTAATATCAACATCATCATTCTCCTCAACCGATTTTCCTTCGACGGATTCCAACATTGGCTTATCGATTGTCTCACTCAACAAAAGATCTTCTTCTATTACAGAAAATGCGTCTAAATCATCTTCTTTTATTGACACATCATCAAAGGTTTCATCTACTGCCTGGCGAAGCTCTTCATCAATCAGCAAATCATCTACCTTACCTGTTACATTCAATTTAGCCTGCAATTCCGCAATTTCTGCCTGAAATTTTTGTGTCTTTAATATTTCGGCACTTTTCAAATCATTCATCTCACGACTATGAACATCTTTCATTGTCGAAAGTTCTTGTTTTAGAGTCTCAATTTCATCGCACAATTCGCCTATACGTTTTGTGCTTTCTTCTGCTTCTTGTTTGTATTGATTTAATTGTACATCGCGTTTGTGCAACACATCAAGTGTATCAACGTTCTCTTGTGCCAATACCCCGATACGCTCATTGCATGCTGTGAGTTCTTGCTCCAACTCTGCTATTTGAGTTTTCAAGTTGCCACACAACTTTTCGCTTTCATTAATCAATTCTTCAAATTTGTTTGCTTCATTGCCAACAGCATTCTTCACCGCTTCTTCTTTCTCGGCTTCCAAATTTGAGATTTGCAACTTAAGCCCATAAATTTCTTCTTCCTTATTCTTCTTAAATTCTTCCACAAGGACTAGTTGTGCTTGTATTTCATCAAGTAAAGCAAGGTTTTCCGAAGCTTTTGCCAAGTCGGCATTAGCATTATCAAGTTCGGTCTTTGTCTTCACTAATTCCACACCTGCCACAGCAAATTCCTCTTGTAATTCAGTGATTGTATTCTGAGCTTCTTCCAACTTGGTTTGAATATCTTCGATAACCTTATCCTTTTCGACTATACGATCATTTAATGCTTCCAACTCTGCCTTCTGCGCTTCATAGGCTTCGCTTCCGGTTGTTGCTTGAGCTAATTGTTTCTTCAAATCTTCAACTTGCTCCACCAAAGCTTGAATTTCTTTTTCAGCCTCCTCATTATCGCCTCCTCTCACTTGCGACACTTTGAGTTTGTTCAAAAGGCTCTTGTTTTCCAACACGCGCTGTTCCTTCTCAGCCTCTACGGCTTCCACTTGTTCTTCCAATTTACGGATACGTTCTTTGAGAGCCAATCGTTGACGTTCTTCGCTCATTTTAATCGACTTCATATCGTTCATTTCGGCTTCGGCCGATACGCAACGCGACTTCAACTCTTCCGCTTTTTTATTTAGTTCAGCCTTTTCTTTATCCCACTCTTCACGAGCAGCATTCAGACTTTTTTCTCGTGTAGCCTTCACAAATTCGGCAAAGCGTGGTCCCAAAGCCTCATATAAATATTTCTTCTCAGCTTCCACATCAAGACAATTCAACACAAGCGGAGATAGGTTTGAATTTATAATATCTATCAAACCATCAAATATGCCATCAGGGATTTCCCCTTTTTCATCGAAATTGTCAACATCTTTATTTTTTTTCACTTCGGCAACATCCTCATCAGAATCAGTATTATTCTCCAAATAATCCAATTCTTCAGCATCATCATCCGACAAGCCAAATATTTTTTTTATTCCACCGAAAAACGACATACTTATATAATTTATGTTACATTAATCCTCCGAAATCGATTCTTTCCGTCCATAACCCGGTTTAAGAACTACCCCTATGCTTTTACGCCCATTAATAGCAACCACAAGCGACTCGTCAAATGCCACCACTTTCACATTTTCACTTTCTTCCAATACAGGCAATGAATTGAGATAATCCATATCACATCTATTTCCCTCTTTAGCTTCATTAACAGTGAAATATCCCACTCCAAACGATGTAAGATTTTGAAAAAAGTGCGTACCCTGACTTGGATCGATCAAATTCCCCTTAAGAGCAGTTTCTACTATCACTTTTGCCGCCGAAATATGAGGCCATTTTACAGGAATACCCAAAGCGCTATCGCTTGAACCCCAACGTCCGGGACCTATCAAAACATAGTTTTCGTTATTTTGCGTAAAGTTACGATTTATTTTTTCAATTTCACGTGCAATTATCAAATTATTTGACATTGAGAAGCGTTCGGGCTTCACAATTACCACATATTTGATATTATCCATCATTCCATGCCCCAATGCGTTCACACTTCGCACAAGCACACTTTCATCTTCAATGTTGACCACATCTTCATCAAGCATTTCCTTACGATCTACCATTGGACGAATCTGCAACCAATATATTTGCCCCTTACGTTCACTATCCTCACCGGCATCACGATCCACCACCCCTGCAAATTCTATTTCAACGGGACGTTGCATTGCTTTCTGTCCTTGTTCGAGCATAAATTTCACAATATTGGCAAGTGGAAAACACCTATGTTGAAGCATATTGGCAAACGTAACCACTCGACGCCCGTCACCATAATCACTGTCGCGAATCACTCCATCATAATGGTCGTAGGTACTCACCATATATTTAAGAGAGCCATTTGCCACAGCATCTTGAACACGCATCTTTTTTATATTGAACCCATCGTCAACACTGAATGACGAAACGTCATTTTTCATATCAAGAGCATAAAACCGGGTCTGAGTATCACGCAAAGCCAAATCAAGCGTACTTGTTTGCAACACATTATCAGGGTGATATGGAGAGAATCGCAAAGCCTGTCCGCCATCGACAATATACTTTCCAAGTCCTACAGCCACTTCGGCAACACCTTCCTCAGCTTTTTCATCATTGATAGGATAATAATTCAACGAACGCCCCACACCCGAAAACGAAGGATAATAAACATCACCATAATCAGTACCCACCACTTCTTGAATGATGATAGCCATTTTCTCCTGGTCAATAATATTGCGGGTGGCTGTCATATACGCCTTACTATCGGAATAGAACACCGAAGCATACACACTCTTGATAGCATCACACAGCAACCGCAACATCTCAGACTTATTCTTGAGCAATGGAATCATATATGTAGAATAAATCCCTGCAAATGGTTGATAGTGACTATCTTCAAGAAGACTCGAACTACGCACCGCCAACGGACGATTTACCACCTCAAAAAGTGCATAGAAATCATCTTGAAGATTATCAGGCAGATGCGCAGCCAAGAAAGCGTTCAATATATCTTCATCGGGAGCATCACTCAGCGCAATCTGATATAGGTTGTTAGACTCCATAAATTCATCGAAAATATCAGTACAAATCACCACCGTACGAGGTATTTGCACCGAAACCCCCTCAAAATTATCACACTCAGGAAAATTCTTTATCACCGAGTCGATAAAAGCCAAACCACGACCCTTACCACCAAGCGACCCTTGCCCGATACGTGCAAAATTTGAATAATGGTCAAAACGATCTCGCTTAAATATTGCCACCACCCCACGATTCTTCATCTTGCGATACTTCACAATCAAATCGAAGATGAGCTGTCGTACAGCAGGCGCCTCACTAATATCTGTGAAACGATGCATTTTCATTACCTCGGCAATCGGGAACATAGCACGCGAATAAAGCCAACGCGAAATGTCGTTATATGAAGCATGATAGAAAAGCGACTCGGCAGGAACATAAAAAATGCTATCTTGCAAATCTTTCAGATTTTTTATGCGAAGTAATTCTTCTCCTGTATTAGGGTTTTTGATAATAAAATCACCAAAGCCAAAATTTTCCATAATGGCACGTCCCAAGTCTACAGGCAGTTTTTTTGAATTCTTATCAATAAAAGTACCATGAAACTCCTTCACATACTTTTCGTTATCAACCTCGCTTGATTCTATGATTATAGGCAAATACGGATCACGCTCTCTTAGAGCCTTTGCCAATCTTATACCGGCATGTGGGTCTTTTTTTCCTTCGCGAGCGAACGACACGTCGCTAATCACTCCAAGAATATTATTGTTGAATTTTTCATAAAGTTCCATTGCCTCCTCATAGTTGCGGGCAAGCATCACCTTAGGTCTTCCACGCAGACGCATCATCTTTTCGTGCTCATTCAATGCCTCGGTAGAGAAAATCAGCGATTGACGAAGCAAGAACTTATATAGAGTGGGAAGTACCGACGAATAGAAACGGATAGAGTCCTCGACAAGCAAAATAAGCTGTACTCCCACTTCATTGATATCTTTATCGGCATTCAATTTATCTTCAAGTAGTTTGATGATAGCAAGAAGCAAATCCACATTTCCGAGCCAACTAAACACGTAATCTACCCCACCGAAATCCTCGTTAGCCAAGCGGCGAGACACCTCGCGCGAGAACGGAGTAAGTACCACAATCGGCACTTCAGGATATAGCCACTTTATCTTCTTCGCCTGCACAAACGTTTCACTTATATCTACCCCAGGCATAGCAATCACAAGGTCATATTTCTTTGCTACGAGCTGATTATAAGCAGTCTCATAATCACTCACCTGAGTAAAACGTGGTGGTGAGCTCAAATTGAGTGCCATATACTCAAAAAATAACTGTTCCTCCACACGCCCGTCATCTTCAAGCATAAACGCATCATACGACGAGGAGATAAGTAACACATTAAAGATACGACGCTGCATAAGATCCTTAAACGCCGTATCTTTGAGATATAATTGACTTAATGCCGCTTCATTCATAATTAATTCGATTACAGCTTATCTTTATTGTAATTTTCATACATCAATCTCACTTTTTTCGAGATTATCGTTCTATATTCATAGGTCTGGTCCAAACCTTCCTTATATTTATCTAATCCAAAATCCTCTATATTTTGAGTAAAAATAACTTTCTCTTCATCGCTAAGAAGATGAGTAAATTTATCATAACAAAGCAGAATTCGTTGCCACAACATATATGTATATTGCGCATCCAACCAATGAATTCTACCATTTTCATCAACACCTTTCAACAACAATTCTTCTCCCCTCTCTGCCAACATCACAAGCATATCTTTACTCAAATTGGGGGTAAAATATTCGGTAATAAACAGCATTTCCAAATGTTGCTTATGTCTTATTTTATCATTAAGTTTCGCTATGTCAGATTCATACCAATTGTGTTTGTACTCCGAATTACCATACTTCAAGTACATATATAATTTCAATAACGCAATTGCACCTTGATCTCTTTTTGCCAATTCCTGTAATACATTGCAATTATCGAAACTTATCAAAAAACCGTCATAAATACTCAAAGAACCATTAGGATAAAATATATGATTCCCACACACAGGCCAGAACAAACAACATTGCGCAAGAGCCTCCGTAGTCATTTTCTTTAATGTATCTTCATAAACTGTTGCATATTTACACCTTTCATCAAACCCCACAGAAAGCAGATAGTCATAATCCAAGTCATTATATTTATACACATACCCTTTATACTCACTTGGAGCCGTATCTAACGAAATAACAGGATCTACAAATCCATCAATATCATCATTATCGGACGAACAACTCCACAATGTAAGTGCCAATAGACACAATATCAACCTATTACCCATAACAATAATTTTTAATATTTTCAAAATTTCAGTAAATTATACCACAAAATTAAGAAATTCCATCAAATATATATCATATTAAATTAAATAAAATAGACCATACTAAAAGTATAGTCTCTAAATTCCAATTCTTTTTTATTTTAAAGTTTTAATGACGACCTCCACCTATAATTACATTATCCTTAAAAACCACAAAAGAATACCACTTAGAGTTATTTAATCTGTTGCTTAAATATATTGAAAATGAATTCTCTCCTTTATAAACATACCTACTATCAGTACTTTCATAGACCTTACCATCTGATCCATAAGCTCTCACAGTAAATGAAACCGCTTCTTCCTTTAACCCAAACACAGTAAACGAATAATATCCTGTACTAAAATTAAATGAAGAACTTGTGATTACACAAGATTGCCGCCTACCTATTTTATTATTTATTGTATCTAATTCACTTTGTAATTTATTTTTTTCTGCTTTTTCTTCTCTGTACCTATATTTTAAAGTATCAATTTTGGATTCTAATTGATTAATTTTTAATTTATTATCTGATATGCTATCATTCTGACTACTTATAAGTTCCTGAGCTTCAAACAAATCTTGCTTTGTCGTACTTAAATTGTCGAAAACAGCATATAAACCAAAACAACACAATAAGAGGACTATAGTTAGCATCGCAACAACTTTATACTGCTTCTTCTGCTTTAAAGTATTTTCGTATTCATCTTTAAGTTCTTGATATTTTCTCTCTATTTCTTTTTTCTCATTATTAACCCTTACCAATACTCCTTTATAACTATTAAATAGAGGCGTATTATTTCCTTTCTCTTTACAGATTATAGTATAACCATAAGTATATCCCGCTTTTACTATTTCAGCATCAGCATCATCAATTGAAAACTGCTTAATAGAATCTTTTGAAACGGCAAAATCTATAGGAGGAAGTTTAGTTGAGAATATATCTAAATGCTCAAGTCTATTCCTTATCTCATTTTCTACATTGTCTATTTTAGATTTATCAAGATATAACTTTTCTACATTCGTTACAACTTCTCCTTGTTCATTAAATTGAATTAAATATCCATTGGTTACTAAATATGTAATTACATCTTCAAACATTGAAAATAAATTGTCAAATTTAGTCAACATCGTATCATTCAGTACTATACATAAGCCTATATAGCGGTTATATTCTAATTTTCGAATATAACCATAATACATTAAGTTTCCATCTCTATGAATACATATTTGACCTATACTCGTACTATTATTGTAAAATGTACGAAACACTCTTGACGTTACATCATCTGGATATTGATTATATCCATTTTCAAATTCACCAAATATATAAATTGAAACATTCATATTATTTCAACTTAAATATTATACTTTTATTTTCATTGTCTATTGTATATGATGCTGTTCTATTTAAGACTTCATTTCCAAGAAGCAAAGGAGCATTATTATTAGCCGATACTGTAGCTACCACATCCCTACATAAAATCTTACCATCAATCACAACTTCCTTAAGATTGAATTTCATATTTTCGCTAACACTACCATCAGCAATATATGATTGAACATTTCCCAGATAGTCCTCTTTTGTAAGCAATCCCTTTTTTGCCAAGTATTCAGCCTCAGCTAATGAAATTAAAGTACTTGAACAGCCTGTATCAAAAATCATCTCAAGCCCAACTCCATTAACACTAACATTTACAAATTTTATACCTCCTTCTTCTCGAAAAGGTACTGACACAACATCACCCGAACTATAATAATTGACATCTAAATCCATCGATGTCAATTCAGAATCACTTGTATCATAAAAAACAGGTTTTGCTTTCTTGTTTTCACAAGAAAACAAGAATAAAACCCCTATTAATATTAATAATATTTGTCTCATTTTCTATTTCACTTCAATTTCTCTTGACTTCACAACACTATCTCCAACTTGGTAATAAATCTTATAAGTACCCTTTTCTGTTCCTGCTCTTACTAATCCTTTTTCTGTTATAGTCAAGCCAGGATCTACAGTAAATGATCCGCCAATTTCCAAAAGAGATATATTTGATTCTTCTCCTTTTTTAAGATATTTTTTTTCGTTTGAAAATTTTTCTACATCAATACGAGCCCCCTTAAATATCTTCTCTGAGAATTCTTTCAACTTATTGAGTTCTTGTTTTTTATTCGCTAATTCTGATTTTAAAGACTGAATTTCATTTTGAGAATCAGCTAATGCTTGATTATTCCTATCAGTACAGCTTTTGGGTAATAAAATCATTGACACAATAAAAATAAGCAATAGCAATATTGTATTCAAAAGAGATACTGAAAATGACACAAATGAATTCACCTTTATTTTACGTGGTTGTGGTTTTATTTGGGGTTTTGTATCATAATCATCACCTCTTACAACATTACCATCAAATGCCGAACTCAATTCTTTGACCGCTGTGGAAATCTTAGGTAATACCTGCTCAACCTTACCAAGCTTGTCATTTTTCTTTTTTAATTCATCTTGAAGCTGTTTCCCACTTCGATTTAACTTCTCTAAATCGAGAACTCTCTTATTACTATTTTCTAACGACTTCCTTAAACCATCAGCTTTTTCTTTCTCTATCTCCAACTCCTTTTTAAGGGTGGTAATATTCTTTTCAGCTATAGAATACTCAGCTCGAATTTCTTTCATCGCATTCTGCCCATCTTCTTTAACTTTCTGAATTTCATCATCCTTTTTCTTCATTATAGACTTTAGAGTTATAGAAGGATAATCCGGAGAAATCATTATAGCTCCAGAAGTTTTTATCAACTGAGTTATCTTGCCACTATCACAATCAAACAAACATATTTCTTCAACTGATTTCACCTGCTTTGGGAATCCACTTAGTGGTAATAAATCCGTATTTGAAGAAAATTGATTTAAATAATTTACTATTTCTTTCTCCAAGCCCAACAAATAATCATTCACTTGAATAAAATCTTCAATAAGATAACTTGATACAACCCCATTGTATTTTAAAATCTTATTCAGGATATATTTATTATAAGCGGCATCCAAGAGATTATATATATTCTTTACATCAGCATAATATCTATTTATACGTAATGTAAGAGCAAAATATGACCCAGCTCTACCATCTTTAGCAAGCACATTCTGCCCTACAAAATATGTATAATAACTATTCTCTCCGTTAATCTCAACAGATAACACTTTATTTGGTTTATCTTTATACTTACCATAAGATAAACCTATATAATCTCTATCTTGTTCACTTGGTCCCCAGATTTTTTGTCCTTTAGGAACCCCGTGAACAAACAATGTAAATTTTATATTCATACTGCCTACCCTCTTATTTTACTCAATAACACATTCCAAAGTTTATTACAATATTCATCTGGACCTTGGTCAAACTTTAATCCGGTTGTAGATGGCGTGTAATCGCCTGTTTGAAATGGTACAAAATCACAATTATATGATCTCCATATACTGGTTATTGGATTTACATTTTGAAATGGAGTAAAAATTCCCGGATACATATCTTTAACACTCTTGATTGCAAGATTCATTTTTACATTACCAGGAGAAATAACAAATGGTGTCAAATCTATTTTATTAAAAATAAATACCACTTTATCCTTCACTTTCATTCTTGGCTTCAGCTTAGCAATGCGATTTGAATAATTTCTTCTATCTTCTTGATCTTCCCAATCAGGCTCTACCATCATACACCATATTTTTCGATTACTTCCATTAATAATTTTATTAACGTAAGTAGGATATTGAGCATTTGGATCTTCTGGGTTAAAATAGTATTCACCGGGAGCTTCAAGTATCTGACATATTGTTCTGCCTTCCTTGATAACAGCAACAAGCATAAAACTTATCTTATCTGTACTCTCTGCAGCATTATTACTATTTACCAAAGATGTGTAATTCTCACAAATATCCCTATAATTTTCATCATAAGATGGTCTGAAGGATTTTATAGGTGACACCGTATAACCAAGTACATCTCTTAAATAACGTGTCATTCTAACCAATGTCATTGTTTTTCCACAACTTGGAGGTCCAAACAAAACAACAAGAGGTGCTTCACTATCTATAATTGATACTTCTATATTATTCGGATCTTGCAATTCTGCTACACTTAACCCTTTAGCTTTCTTGGTTTTATTATCTGATGATATCATTGTAGCATCAACAGCTGTTGTTATATCATCGACTTGATCTACATTGTCATTTGTGACAATAGTTGTCACATTAGTATTATCTAATGGCATATTTTTATATTTTAAATATTAAACATTACTTTATTAATTTCTCTTTTTAAATGCGATATCAAAGAATATGAAAGCTGCAATATCTACCAATATCGAAATCATAACCCAAAAGAAAAATCCGTGACCTGCATATTCTCCTTTTAGGAAATCACTCCATACATCAAACACACTAATCATACGCTTCACTTTCGTAACAGGATTTTGTGCAGTATATTGTTCTTTATCTAATTCGTTTTTGAAATCTACAAATTGAGCATATGACTTTATCGTTGCATATCCTTTATTTAATTGTTCACAAACAGTGTTAACGTCTTCTGCGTTTGTTAAATCAAGAGTCTTTTCATCAATGTATTTTTCTACAAGTTCTAAATTTTTATAATCATTCTCCGCGTGTTTCATATAATCATTATTGGGAGGAGTCATTTCTTTAATTAAAACAATGATTCTATTCTCTAACAAATGTAGAATTTTAGATCTATATGCTAAACACAGTTTGTCTCTTTCTTGAACTGTAGAGCCCCTCGAAGATAATTGTTCTATTTCCACAACTCCTAGAAGATTCGCTAGTTTATCTAAAATAGCTTTAACTTTTGGTCCATTTCCTGGATTCGCTGGATTTTTTAGTTCTTCTATTAATTCACCTAATTTTAATTCTACTTGATTACGTAATTCAGTACACTTTAACTTTATTTTCGTTTCAGTAACTTCATTTTTTTTAATTTGATTTAAATAATTTTTGGTCATTGTGATATCTTGACTAACTTTATTATCTATAACACTGCGAAAAAAGAATGTATGTGTGTTAGTTGGCATACTACATAACAACCAAAATACAATAGTCAAGATAATACCACCAATAAGATGAAGTCCTCTCTTTTCCATGAAGATTTCTTGATTTAGGCTATCAACTATCATCTTGGTTCCCCAAGATGCAATAAAAAAGAACCCAACTGTTACCACCCAACATAAAACTAAAGGAATTGTTGGAAGTAATAAGTGTAATGATTCTGCTGTAGCCCAGCAACTAACTGCCGCAAATGCTAAAAATGCTAACATTGAAAAAATTTTCAAAAATTTGTTTTCATTCATAATTAATATTGTTTAATCATAATTTATATTAAAATTGCGCGAATATATATATATATATATATCCAAATAAATCTATATGTTTTACAACATAATCATCAAAAAACTCCATCTTAAAATGTTTTTATAATGTTTAATATCAAGATAATTACAACTTCATCTATCTTTCATTTCTTTTGTTTATCTTTGTGGAAAGATTTATTTATTATGGAAAAGAAACTTATCACTATAGCAATCGATGGATTCTCGTCATCGGGCAAAAGCACAATGGCTAAAGTACTCGCCAAAAACATTGGATATGCATACATTGACACCGGTGCTATGTATCGTGCCGTAACACTATATTGTCTCAACAACAATCTAATAGATGGAGATACAGTCAACACCGAAACACTCGAAAAGGTGATGCCAAGCATTGAAGTGTCTTTCAGTGTAGACCCTGCTACCGGAGCCTCACTCACTATGCTAAATGGAGAAAACGTTGAACACGAAATACGCGATATGCGAGTATCAAACAAAGTGAGCATAGTAGCTGCTATTCCTTTTGTGCGTCGCGCTCTTGTAAATTTACAACAAAAGATGGGCGAAAGTAAAGGCATCGTAATGGACGGACGCGACATTGGCACAGTGGTGTTCCCTAAGGCTGAAATGAAGGTTTATGTAGATGCACCGGCAGAAACTCGTGCACAACGCCGTTTCGACGAACTTCGCGCCAAGGGTGACACCAGCACCACCTATGAAGAGGTTCTTGAGAATGTAAAACATCGCGACCACCTCGACCAGACACGCGAAGAAAGCCCATTACGCAAGGCTGAAGATGCTATCTCGCTCGACAACTCAAAGATGACACGCGACGAGCAAAACCAATGGCTTCTCGACCTCTACCACTCAATCGTTTCACAACAATAATAACAAGTTATTAATTAATCTCCTCCTTTATGGCTATCGTTGAAATCGACAAAGGTTCAGGATTTTGTTTCGGAGTGGTAACTGCCATTCGCAAAGCCGAAGAAGAGCTTGACAAAAGCGGGCACCTCTATTGCCTCGGCGATATTGTACACAATTCCAATGAGGTAGAACGACTTGAAAGCAAAGGACTCGAAACTATCACTCACGCACAACTACGCAACTTGCACGACGTGAAAGTGTTGCTTCGAGCACATGGCGAGCCTCCCGAAACCTACGAAATAGCCCGACAAAACAACATCGAAATAATCGATGCCACCTGTCCTGTGGTGCTGCAACTTCAACGACGCATCAGCGACACTTATATATCGAAACGCAATGATAATCAAAGTCCGCAAATCGTAATTTACGGCAAGAACGGACACGCCGAAGTGAATGGGCTTGTGGGACAAACCAATGGTGAAGCAATAGTTATTCAAGACTACAACGATATCGACAATATCAACTTCAATCGTGATATTTACCTCTATTCGCAAACCACCAAGTCGCTACAAGGATTTCAAGATATTGTAAAAAAAATAGCTGCTCGAAACAACAGTAAGCACATTTTTGAAAGCTATGATACAATTTGCCGTCAAGTAGCCAATCGTATCGACAAAATACGGGAATTTGCTACAGCACACGAACTGATAATCTTTGTGAGTGGAAAGAAAAGCAGTAATGGAAAAATATTATTTGCCGAATGCCTTGACGCAAACCCAAATTCACACCTCATCTCAAGCGAAGACGAGCTTTGCCCCGATTGGTTAATAGGCAAAGAGTGCATAGGAATATGTGGAGCAACGTCCACTCCAATGTGGTTGATGAATAAAGTAAAAGAGCGCATCGAACAACTCGGAATAGAAAAATAAAATCACACCTACATAATTATTATGGCTGAATTCAACTTAACACAACGTCAAAAATGGCTTATTGCTATAGGGCTTGGTACCGGGGCAGTGATTTATTTTGCTTCATCAAAACTAAGTTCTGCCTATGCTTCAACTGCCAGCTCTTTACCAAAACTTAGCCCCTCATATCCATCATTCAAGAATGTTATTTACAAAACAGTCGACGGAGTGAACCTCCACCTTGACATTTACAAACCTTCAACAACACACAAAGGGGCTCAACTTGCACCTGTACTTATTTTTATCCATGGCGGTTCATGGGTAGAAGCAAGCAAGAATAATATCAAGAAAACGTTCCGACAATATGTATTAAAAACTCTCACCCAAAACGGATTTGCTGTAGTGAGCGTGGATTATCGCCTCGCCAACAAAAAAATAAACCATATTCAACATCAAATAGCCGACTGCAAGGATGCGGTAAGATGGGTACGACTTAATGGCGAAAAATACGGACTTGATGCCAACAACATTGGTATTTGGGGAGCTTCGGCAGGAGGACAACTTGCTATGATGACGGCATATACCGATGAAAATTGCTATATTGGCAATGCTGACTTAAAAAATACAACGGCACACGTTAATTATCTTATCGACACATACGGACCGACTGACCTCAACACACTATTCCGCACAGAGTTAAATCCGTTTATTACAGCTTTTGCCAAACTATGTGTGCGCAAAGTTATCACAAAACGAAACCGACAACTTAAATGTGTTACAGGCTTTGATATTGACACTCAAAAAAAGCGTGTTATGCAGATGTGCCAAGAATTTTCTCCCATAAACTATGTAAACAAAAATTGTTGCCCCACATTGATTATGCACGGAGGTGCCGACACCACAGTAAAAATCGAGCAATCAATAAAGATGTTTGTAGAACTGCGCAAATGTGGAGTAGAAGCAAAAATGGTACGTTACAAACGATTGAAACATAGTTTCTGTAATGCCTCAGTAGCCGAGGCTCACGACGTTGCACAACGCATTCTCGCCTTCGCTCAAAGCCAATACAAAGGATAAGCGTTTATCGCCCTCCTGTTATAACTGCAGTAAATCGAGGTAAGTACTTTCTTAAAATATAATAAAACAACAATCCTGATAATATAGTTATTATTGGACAGACAAAGTATACACATAACAAGCCAACATCACTATCGGGATTAAATAATTTAAAAGATAATCGTGTCAATACTAAACAAGGTATGGCATGATATGCAAATATAAAAAAACTGCTATTAACAAAGATTTGGGGGAGTGACCATTTTTGCGTAGAAATACCCCATGCGACGATATTTACTAATAAAATCACACCAGATAATATATTTAAATACCCCAAATACAAATCTTTAAAGAGGTCTTCTGTTACAAAATATGTTATTAAAGTAAATAAATATATAATAAAACATACTTTGATTAACTTGATTGAGCCACATAAAAAAGAATGATTATGTATACTAAAATATGCACCTAATGAAAAAAACAACCAAGCTTGTTTATTTAAACCTGTTACATCTGGTATAACTTCTATGATATTAATTAGAAATATAAGAAGAATTAATACTATACCTAATCGTTTTATTAAAAAGTATATCAATGGAGAACATATACAGAGTATAAATAAATCCCTAACAAACCATAATTGTAATGCTATTGGGGTTCCTAATTCTTCAAATCCATTAATATTATCCTTATTCCAATAAGCCCAAAACCAATCTTGCCAAGTATAATCAACAACCGATTTATTCAACCCAGACATCATTTCAGGTGACAATAAATGGGCTATATAAAAAAAGAATATAACAACAGTATTCCATATTAAATAAGGAATCACTAATGTTCTTATTCTATTACAAGTCTTTTTTCGATATATCTTAAAATTAAATTGCTCAACACCTTTGAAATATAAAAATCCGGAGATGGCAAAAAATAAAGGAACACTTATACTAAAAAGGCTATTAGAGAGAAAAAACATTGCTTTTTCCGTTAAAGGAAAATGGTTTATATCAATATATACCCCATTTATAGGAACTGAGAAGAATTTTGCATGTATAAAAACAACTCCAACAATTAAAGGGAAACGCAAAAAAGAAATAACCCTTGATTGCAATTCATCTTTATCCATATGTTATAATTTTAATTTTAGGGGTTTATTTTGCGCCCATTTCTACAAGTGCGATTTTGTCCATTAGGGAAAGTATTTGTTTTTGGCGTTTTCGCATATATGCCGATGGATGCGAGGAGTCGAAACGTAGCGGATTAGGCAGTGTAGCTGCTATTAATGCCGCATCTCGTTTCGTTAGTTTAACAGCCTTTTTCCCGAAATTTTCTTGCGCCACAGCCTCAACACCATATATACCATCACCCATTTCTATAGAATTCAGATATATTTCCATAATGCGCTCTTTACCCCACAATACCTCTATCAACACAGTAAAGTAAGCCTCAAGAGCCTTGCGGAACCATCCTCCTCCATTCCACAGAAACACATTTTTTGCCGTCTGCTGCGAAATGGTGCTCGCACCACGATTGCGCCTACCGCTCTTAGCCTCGTCAATAGCCTTGTCTATCTGTTCGAAATCAAATCCATTGTGTGAAAGAAACAAATTATCTTCGCTTGCTACCACAGCCTGCACCATATTTTGCGAAATCTCGTCGATCGGCACCCAATTATGTTTTAATTTCATCGGTTTGCCTGCGTTTTTCTGTTCCACCACCCGTATCACCATCAGTGGAGTTATGTATACAGGTATATAACGATACATTACCACAGCAAGCACCGACGAACCAATAAAAATAATAAGTATCTTTTTGATTATATCCCACAAGAAACGCATAACACCTCTATTTATCTCAACACAAACCAAGGAGAGCAATCATAACGAGGCAAAGCCATAAGTTGAACATCTTTATCGAAGTCTTCAAGCGCTCCCATAGCATCGCCCACACTCACATTTTTTGCCTCAAGTACACCTCGCACTGCTGCAAGAGCCTTCTCAGGTGTATTATTATCATTACTCAAGTGACACAAAAAAATGTAACGCAATTTCTTAGTATATATTTCATCAATGAAACGTGCTGTATCTTCGTTATCAAGATGCCCTGTCGGTAATTTTATACGACTTTTGAGATGTTCGGCATAAGTTCCATTTTCGAGCATATCGAGGTCATAATTAGCTTCTATCATTAGAAAATCGGCTTGCGACATATAATGATGTGCTCGCTCGGTAACTTTCCCAAGATCGGTAGCTGCCACGAACTTACTATCCCCATACTCAACAAAAAATCCCACATTATCCAATCCATCGTGAGGCACTTCAAACGGAGTTATGGTCAAATCGCCCAATTTGAATTCAATTTCTTTAAAAATCGGTTGATGATAATCCTTTATTCGACGCGACACGCTATGACGCTTCAAAATTCCATTAAGCGAACGATTGGTACAATAAATGCGTATATGCTTATACTTACGGGCTATTCCGTAAGCATAACGAATATGATCACTATGGTCGTGAGTGAGGCACACACCTTTTACCATATCAGGCGTAACACCATTCTTACGAAGCACCTCAAACACGTTCTCATGGTCAACACCGGCATCGATAAGTATACCTCCGTTCTCGGTTCCCACATACGAACAGTTTCCGCTACTGCCACTGCCGAAACTCATAAAATACAATGGAGAATGTTCGGGCGCAGTCACTACTGCTCCGAATCCATCACTCTCATCGGTCACTTTCGTTTCACATTTCTTTTCTTCCTTCTTGGGAAGAATCACTTCAAAATCGCCAATAATCTCTTTTTCTGCATTGTCATCTGCATTAAAAAGGTTGTATTGCGCAGTTGTTTTTATCTTTTTGTATTTAGTCATCTATTTATATAGCAAGAAGATTGTGGGTACTTTGTCATAATCATACTTCACTTTAGCCCACTCTGCCACTCCACGAGTAACAATACTTTCTCGCTCGCCTGTTATATCGCTTGCCACACACAATTTCAAGTGCTTAGGCAATGTCTTCGACATCTCAGCTATCAATTTGTTGTTTCGATAAGGAGTTTCAATAAACACCTGAGTTTGATGATTCACACGGATATTATACTCCATATCCTTGAATTTCTTGGCTCTTGCACCTGCATCAATAGGGAGATAACCTAAAAACGCAAAACTCTGCCCATTAAAACCTGAACCCATTACCGACATTAGGATACTCGAAGGACCCACAAGAGGAATCACTCGCAACGACTTACGTTGAGCTATTGCAACCACATCGGCTCCAGGGTCGGCTATAGCAGGACATCCGGCCTCCGACACCACACCCATTGCATATCCTTGTTCAAGCGGAGCAAGGAACCCCGAAATATCTTCGGCCTTTGTGTGGCGATTCAACTCATAGAATGTAAGCGAATCAATATCAATATTGCGGTCGCATTTTTTTAGGAATCTTCGAGCTGTACGCACATTCTCTACAATAAAATGCTTTATCTCACGCACAATCTCTATATTTCGAGCCGGCAACACCACATCGAGTTCTCCTTCACTCAATGGAACGGGTATCAAATATAATGCAGACTCTAACATATCCTACTTTATCTTATTAAAACACCTTGTTATCCTAATTTATCACAAAATTACAATGATTCTACTAATATTGCAACTTTTTGTCAATATCTCATCTGAATTTGATTTTTTTCGCTAATTTTACATTCAGAACAAAAACTAACGCCATTATATTATGAAACGTATTGCTTTACACATTATTTCAGTCTTAATGACTTTCTCGGTTTCTGCTACCGAATGGACACTGCAAGGAAAACCTTACACAGTAGACACCCTTAACCATATTAATGTCGGTCCGGGAACTACATTAACCTCCCTGCGCCTCACCGGCACTCAAAACCTTAATATATTTTACACAACAACCGACCTAACCAACCCTCTTATTGAGATGGAAGTTCTTAAGGCAAAGGACATTATTTATGCTCGAGAAGAGGTGTCGGCAATGGCACTCAACCACGACAACGACTCTATACAATACTTTCTCGGTGTAAACGCCGACTTTTTCAATATGAGACGTGGTAACTCTATCGGTTCTCAAATCTCCAATGGCGAATTGGTTTATGTCGACAATAGCGATCGAACCCAATGGGCTATCGGTCCCGACCGACTACCTATTATGGATTGTTTAAGCATTAATTCTACTGTTATTGCAGGCGAGAATGTAGCTATGATTTCGGGCGTAAATAAAGTAGCTACCGAAAATAGTCTTAATCTTTATACACCTCGATATGGAAGTGTGACCGATAACACAAAAAATACGGCAGAAGTGGTACTTGTACCTATTGGTTCTTCAATATCTGTAGGTAAATCAGTGAAGTTGGCTGTTACTTCGGTTAATTCATCAAGCAGCACACCAATTCCTGCCAATGGATATGTACTTTCCGGTACCGGCAGCGATAAAGACTTCGTTGCAGCTCTTAAGAAAGGAGATACTATTGAAATAGCAACCACAATCAGCACAAGCAAAGGACAAAACATTATCCCAACAAATGTGGTAAGCGGCTATCCTGTGATTCTTAGCAATGGAAAAACTACCGACCCTGTCGACATTCTTCGACATCTCAACGGATTACACCCTCGTACCGCTGTGGGCAACGATAAGGACAGAACCAAACTTATAATTCTAATCGTTGATGGACGTTCTAAGGACTCCGAAGGATGCACCTCAAAGGTACTTGCCGACATTATGAGATATGTGGGTTGCGACGATGCAATAAACCTCGATGGCGGTGGTTCAAGCGAACTTTATGTGCGCTCACTGGGAATCTGTAATGTTCCAAGCGACGGCAAAGAACGCACCGTTGCCAACGGATTATTTGCCGTAGCAAAAGTTCCTGTCGATAATGAGATTACATCTATAGCATTTGCCGAATTCCGAAAAAACCTCAACGAGAAAGACACTTACACTCCCGTTATTTATGGTTACAACAAATACGGAATAATTGTCAGTACAGACGTAAAAAACGTGAAATTATCTTGTCCTCGACAATTAGGCAAGATTATACAAAAAGGTACTACACTTCAAGTGGCAGGCAACAAAGGAGTCCACACTCTCACTGCACGCCTCGACAATCTGACAACCACAATGAAAATCACCGTAAATAAATAATACATACTTCACTCTATTATTAAGAAATTGCATAAACACATTTATGGCACTTCCTGAATTATTCATAGAGCAGATACATAGGCTTTTACCAGAGAACGAAGCTACTGCGCTGATTAATTCGCTTGGCGAGAGCGATCCGTCGGTATCAGTTCGCATCAACTCAGTAAAATGCAACAAAACACCCGTCGAAAACCTTGTGCCTTGGTGTAAGCGAGGATATTATCTCGACGAGAGACCACAATTCACGTTCGACCCTGCTCTTCATGCAGGTTGTTACTATGTTCAGGACGCATCATCAATGTTTCTTGCCTATACCATCGACCGACTTGTGAGCAAAGACTCGCCAGTGCGCTATCTCGACTTATGCGCCGCTCCGGGCGGTAAAACCACAACTGCTATCGATGCGCTCCCTAATGGCTCACTCATCGTAGCCAACGAGATTATGAGCAACCGCGCACAAATTCTCAAAGAAAACATAATCAAGTGGGGAAATCCTAATTGCGTGGTAACTTGCAACGACTCTGCCGCATATTCTGCACTTACGCATTTTTTTGATATTATTGCAGCCGATGTACCTTGCAGTGGCGAAGGAATGATGCGTAAAGACGAGGAAGCTGTGGCTCAATGGACTCCTGCACTTGTAAAAGAATGTGCCGATCGACAACGAGAAATCGTCGACAACGCTTGGCAAGCATTACGCCCGGGTGGATTGTTTATTTACAGCACTTGTACGTTCAATCGTCCCGAAAACGAAGACATTATTGAATATCTCGTAAATGAACTTGGTGCCGAAAGTATCGACCTCAACCCGCCTGCCGAATGGAACATTCACACAGCCATAGGGTCACCTATTAATGGATATCACTTCTTCCCTCACCGCACACGTGGCGAAGGTCTGTTCCTTGCCGTTGTAAGGAAACCCAATGATGAGCCACGCCAAAGTATACACATTTCAAAGAATAAGAAAAACAAAAAAGATACACCTACACAAGTGCCAAAAGAAGTGAAAGAATGGATATCCAACCCTCGCACAACACAATTAGTAACATCGGGCGATACAATTAACTCAATTCCTACAGATTATGCCGACGAGATAGCCATATTACGTGAAAATCTTCGTGTGATTTACTGTGGTTGCGAGATTGCCACCACCAAAGGGAAAGATTTAATTCCCGCACACTCGCTCGCCCTCAACACCTGCATCAACGAAACGACGTTTTCTGCTTGCGAAGTAGATTATCCCACAGCAATAGCCTATCTTCGTGGCGAAACCATAACCATAGATGCTCCTCGAGGATTTGTGCTGATAAAATACAATGGAATGACACTTGGCTGGGTAAAAAACCTCGGTAATCGTGCCAACAACCTTTATCCTAAAGAATGGCGCATCAAAAGCACACACATTCCATCCACTCCTCCCGAAATCGTATAACGTGGAAGAGTATAAAGCTACACAATCATTTAACACTATTATAGTAGCTCCTTATAATGAAAAAACTGAGTCAAACATTTTGGCTCAGTTTTTATTGTTATCATTAATCGAAATGCTATTGATTGTTCTTTTGTCTGATTTCTACACGACGTATTTTTCCACTAATCGTTTTGGGTAATTCATCTACAAATTCGATAATACGAGGATACTTGTAAGGAGCTGTCGTGCGCTTAACGTGATCTTGTATCTCTGCAATAAGAGCATCTCCCGCTTTGTCCTTATACTCTCCACTAAGCACGATTGTAGCCTTTACCACCTGGCCACGTATTTCATCGGGAACACCGGTAATAGCACATTCAACCACCGCCGGATGCGTCATCAACGCACTTTCCACCTCAAATGGTCCTATGCGGTAGCCCGATGATTTTATGACATCATCTTTACGTCCTATGAACCAATAGTATCCATCTTCATCACGCCAAGCAACATCACCTGTGTGATAAATGTTATTATCATAAGCCTCCTTAGTAAGTTCGGGATCGCGATAGTACTCCTTGAATAATCCTACCGGACGCTTTCTATGCGTACACACCACTATTTCTCCTTGTTCACCATCTTCAGCCCAAGTGCCATCGGACTTCATCAAATTAATATCATACACAGGACCCTTCTTTCCCATTGACCCCGGACGTGGCTCTACCATAGGATAAGTTCCTATGGTTATGGTGGTTTCGGTTTGTCCGAATGCTTCAAACATTTTTATGCCGGTGAGTTCCTTCCATTTTTCGTAAACACTCGGGTTGAGTGCTTCGCCGGCAATCGTACAGTATTTCAAAGCCGAAAGGTCGTATTTCTTTATATCTTCACGTATCAAGAAACGGAACACTGTGGGTGGCGCACAGAATGATGTGATGCGATATTTCTCAAAAATCACAAGCAAATCGGCAGGCGTGAATTTCTCGTAATCGTATACAAATACATTTGCACCTACAATCCATTGCCCATAATACTTTCCCCATACCGCTTTACCCCAACCGGTATCGGCAAGTGTAAGGTGAAGACTGTCTTGGGTAAGATTATGCCAATATTTAGCCGTAATAATGTGTCCAAGAGGATAAGTAAAATCGTGAGCTACCATTTTGGGTTCACCTGTAGTCCCCGATGTGAAATACATTATCGAGATATCATCGTTGGTATTGGCAAGTTCAGGACGCACAAATGCAGGAGCTTCCTCAATCCCTCGATTGAAATCGTCCCATCCTTCAGGAATTGAAGGACCTATCGAAATATAATTCACTACCGACGGACAATTGGGACGAGCCTTCTCAATATGTGTCAACACTTCTTCGTCACCCACAGCCACAATTGCTTTTATATCGGCAGCTTTAGCTCGATATATTATATCCTTCTCGGTAAGCAAATGAGTAGCAGGAATCACCGTAGCACCTATCTTGTGCAAAGCTGTAATAGCAATCCAAAATTGATAACGGCGTTTCAAGATAAGCATTACCATATCGCCACGCTTTACTCCAAGCTGAGTAAAGAAACTTGCAGCTTTGTCGCTTTCTCGTTTAATGTCGGCAAAAGTGAATTGTATCTCTATGCCTTGGTCATTGGTCCACAATAAAGCTTTCTTATCAGGAGCTACACGCGCCCATTCATCTACAATATCATAGCCAAAGTTGAAATTCTCAGGAACTTTTATGTTAAAGTTAGCAAGAAAATCATCATAGTTTTCAAATTCGGTCTTATCAAGGTATCGTTCGAGCATTGTAGTATAAAATATGTTTTTATAGATTGTATATTATGATATTATTGTTATGAATTTCATCATTTTGCCATCAAGAGCTTTCATACCATGAGGACGTGATGAATCATACATTATACTATCGCCTGTTTCCAAAACGATGATTTTATCTCCTATATGCAATTCCATTCGACCCTCAACCACACAATTCCATTCCTGTCCTTCGTGAGAATTGAGTGTGATGGGATTGTCGTTAGGTTCTACAGTAACAAAGAGTGGGTCAAAATTGCGATTTTTGAACCCGGCAGCAAGCGACTGATAGCTATATGCTTTCGTACGTTCTACGCGAGTACCTTTTCCTGCACGTGTTACATAATAGCTATTCATTTTAGGTTCCTCTCCAAAAAGAAGGACATTAAGCTCAACATCGAACAAATTTGCCACATGTTGCAGAAAACCTAATGGAATATCACAAAGTCCTTCTTCATAAGAGATATACGTTTGTTCATCTATATTCAAAAAGGACGCAATCTGCGCAGTGGTAAGTGAAAGAGCATCGCGCAAACCTTTCAAACGTGTTGCCACCTGTTCCATTTGTTCAATTCTTGTCATAGTCAATTCCCTTTATTGTTACAATTATGCTGATATTATATCAACCTTATTGCAAAGATATAGAAAACAATGTCAAAAAGACAATTTTTCCCAAGAAAAAAATCACTTTGAACACATTTAACTCACTAATGTGCAATAATTTGCACACAAAACCATTATTTGTGTAGCAATTTTCCATAGAAATGCATTACCTTTGCAATCCGAAAGATAAATTTTCTCAAAAGAATGAAGAATAAAATTTATAGCCGTATTGCGGTGAAAATAGGAAGTAATGTGCTGACAAGAAAAGATGGCACACTCGACATTACTCGAATGTCGGCTCTCGTGGATCAGATTGCCGAACTGCATCGTAATGGTATCGAGGTGATAATGGTTACGTCGGGGGCGGTGGCTTCGGGACGTAGTGAATTGAAACATCTTGCCGGAAAGAAGATGGACGAAGTGTCGGCACGACAATTATTCTCGGCTGTTGGGCAAGCGAAACTCATCAACCGATATTACGAACTATTCCGAGATCACGATATAGTGTGCGGACAGATTCTCACCACAAAAGAGAATTTTGCTACACGCCAACACTATCTCAATCAAAAACATTGCACTGAAGTGATGTTGGAGAACGGTGTGATTCCTATTGTGAATGAAAATGATACTATATCGATTACCGAGCTTATGTTTACCGATAATGATGAACTCTCGGGACTTATTGCATCGATGATGGGTGCGCAGGCTTTGATTATATTGAGCAATATTGATGGTGTGTACGATGGCGATCCT
Source organism: Bacteroidales bacterium (assembly GCA_015061055.1). Classification (GTDB taxonomy): domain Bacteria; phylum Bacteroidota; class Bacteroidia; order Bacteroidales; family Muribaculaceae; genus RGIG4576. The sequence continues at coordinate 14,264 of SUXH01000024.1, read as the reverse complement.
TCGTTGCCTGAATCGAAAGTAATTTTGGATATTTATCACGATGCTTCGCTCGACACAGACTCTTTTATACAATCCAAGAAATCATCATTCGGACGAGGCGGAATGGGGTCAAAATATCGAATTTCACATAAAGTAGCCGAGGAAGGTATTGATGTTATTATTGCCAATGGTAGCCGAAGTAATATTCTGCTTGAAATAACTTCGGGAAAGCGCGCAGTACCTTACACCATGTTTCACGCTAATGCTGAAAAGGTGTCGAGCGTAAAAAAGTGGATTGCTCATAGTGATGGATTTGCAAAAGGTCAACTTAAGGTGAATCAAGGAGCTTACGACGCACTATTGGCAGGCGCTACAAGCCTACTTGCAGTGGGAGTAACCGAAGTGATGGGTGAATTTGACAAGGACGACATTGTGCAAGTTATTTCGCCAGGGGGAGAGGAATTTGCAGTGGGGCGTGTAGGAGTTGATAGCGACAAGGCTCGTTCGATGATAGGCAAGAAAGGCGAGCGCCCTCTTATTCACTATGATTATCTGTATATATTCTAACTATTAAGTAAATAAAGCAAGTGGGGATACTTTATTGTGTCCCCGCTTGTTGTATTATAGTCGGTCTTCGCGGTCGAGATTGCGATAGTTGATAGCTTCGGCGATGTGGTGTTGCTTCACATCGGCAGAGCCTTCCAAGTCGGCAATGGTGCGAGCCACTTTCAAGATGCGGTCGTAGGCGCGCGCGCTCATGTTGAGTCGTTCCATAGCATCGCGCAAGCGTGCAAGTCCCTTTTCGTCGGGTTGAGCATATTGTCGCAATAGAGCCGAAGTCATTTGCGCATTACAATGCACTCCTTTGACATTGCGGAATCGTTCGGTTTGGATTTCGCGTGCTTTTACCACGCGTTCTCTTATCGCAGCACTGCTTTCGCTTGGAGTAGTAGAAGAAATATCGTCAAATTCTACAGGCGACACCTCGATTTGAATGTCTATACAATGATGTATTTTATGCACCCATTTTCTATAAAAACACAAACATTAACTCTGTCAAATTACTCTAATTTATATCTTATACAAATTCAAGTGCAAAGTTAGTCATTTTTTTCAGTTCTATGGGGTGTAAAATCATAATACCTATTACATATAATTTTCCTTCTTACTTTATTAAACTCAAAAAGGAACATAAACGTGCTACTACAGGTTTTGCTGATAGTTCAATTTGGCTTATTGAAAGTTCTTCAATCATCTTTTTGATGTTATCAATTTCCTTCATATTCAAGTATGATTTTAAGATTAATTGTCTTACAAATATAGCAAGAAAATATCAATGCTTATATTCAAAAATAGCACAAAATAGATATAAGTGAATATCCATTTTGTGCCATTATAGTGGAGAAACAATCAAATAATTGAAAATCAGCAGTTTATGTATTTTCCTAATATTCACTACTGAACATTAGTGAATATGAGAAATCTAAAATGCAATATTACACTATTAAAAAGTCTTAAATAATTAACTTTCTGTCTTCTTTATTTGTCTATATGTAAAGTATGCATTATATTTGCTGCAAACATTATAAATTAAAATAGCATGAAATCAAAGTATTTGTTTCCAATTGTCTTTAGAAAGATTGGTTGGAGTTTGTTTATTCCGTTCCTCTTATGGGGAATAGGTTATATGTTTAGTGGTGGAACATTCATCGAAATTGATGGTTCTAATACAATAGCCTTATTTGATGGCTTCTCTGATACAAAGTTCCTATATTATACAAACAATGATTCATGGACAGATGAACTCATTATTATTTTCTTAACAATTTCTATGCTGTTCATTGGTTTTTCTAAAGAACAAGATGAAGACGAATGCATTGCAAGTATTAGAATGAATGCTTTAATATGGGCAATAATGGTAAACTGCATATTATTGATAATAGGTACAATGCTTATATTTGGTTTACCATATCTGAATTTTATGACTATCTATATGTTCAGTCTTCTTTTACTTTTTATTATTAAATACGCTTGGGATATTTACATGTTTAGAAAAAATTAAATTACATCATTATGAGAACTTATAAATTACTGCCGTACAAATGGCAATATTGGGGATGGTCATTTTCATTCATTGGCTTTATAGTTATATTATTCACTCTGTTACAAGAATACAATTTGTATCAGATGGGATATTTCCTCTTTGAAGTAGGTTTTTTGCTTATTGCTTTTACGAGAGAGAAAGATGAAGATGAACGTGTACAATCCATACGATTTAAAAGTTTGGTTACAACTGCCATTTTATACATTGCCCTATATCTTTTGAAGCCAGTTCTTCAGACAATTATAGTGCGTTTCATTCCATTTGAGATAGGTACAATCATTCTTAATATAATAGTATTATTCAATATGATTCCTTTGTATGTAGTGATATTTAAGGGTACTTTATATTTTCAAAATAAACAACTTAGTTATGACAAACAATATCCGTGTTGAAAGAGCCATTAAACGCATAACTCAACAACAATTAGCCGAGTTGGTACAAGTTAGTCGTCAAACAATAAATGCGATAGAACAAGGAAAATATGTACCTTCGACTGTACTTGCTCTAAAAATTGCGAGTGTGTTTGAGAAAAGATTAGATGATATATTCCAATTAGAAGAAAGTGATTGGGAACAATAATACAGTGGCGGATTTATATATCCGCCATATTTTTAGAATTCCAACAAATCATAACACCGCAATAATTCTTCTCTTCTTAGCCCTAAAGATCTCTTTGTTATACTGATATTGGAATGATTGAATAATTCTGATAACATAATCAATGCCATTTCACCATTTTCATTTGCACATTCGTAGATGTGTCTGCCGAATGTTTTTCTAAGGCTATGAGTACTTAAATTCTTGACTGATTTTAATCCATACTTCTTTTTCATTTCTTTTAATAGAACATTGATTCTTTGAGTGCTGAAAACTCTTTTCTTCCGACTAATGAAACAATGTTCCGACTTGTCGGTAACAGCAAGAGCCTTGAAGCAATCTTTGATGTGCTTTTGGAAACCATTGTTGATTTTGATTTCTCTTCTTTTCTTGGTTTTCTTCTCAATCAGTTCAAATCTATCATCATCTAATAACATTGCCCAAGTTATTTCGCCAGGGGGTGAGGAATTTGCAGTGGGGCGTGTAGGAGTTGATAGCGACAAGGCTCGCTCGATGATAGGCAAGAAAGGCGAGCGCCCTCTTATCCATTATGATTATCTGTATATCCTCTGATATATCTCAATAACTTATTCAACAAAAGCCTAAGGAGATGAACCCTCATTGTAGTTCATCTCCTTAGTGTTTTAACGTATTCTGCTAATATAGAATCACTTTTGAGGTTTTATTGCCTTGTCGCTTAATATATATCCCCTTTTGAGGATCGTTGACTCTAATACCTTGCAGATTGTAATATTGAATTGGAGTATTTTCAAAATATGTTATATCGTTTATTTCAGAACTTTCCCCTATGTATCCATTGTAATTGTATACTCCATTATTTTTAAGAACAAAGTCGGCAGTCTGATTACCATTTCCACCGTTCCCATTATTAAATATTATCATTGGAGACACAAGATTGTCGGTTGTTGAAAATCCGGCTTCCCACATTCCTATCTCGTTATTGAAAGTCATTGTTGAGCCCGGCCAACTCCCTACATATTGGAGATTATCATTTCCGCCATCCCACACATAGGCATATACAGTTGAAGTACCCCAATTTGTATCGTTATAATAGTATTTCCAAGTTGTTGTTTCGCCAGGATTTACGGGTGTATCAGGAATATCTCCGGCTCCTTCGATCGTTTTCACATATCCATTGGAATTGTAATAACCTCCGTTCTTCCACGTAAAATCACCTGTTTGACTTGTTCCGTTATTGAAGATTATACCTGAACCATCGGGAATTTTAACAGTTCCATTAAACGTCCACTTCCAAATGTTATTACCTAGATATACACAAGATTGTCCTGGCCAAGATCCTCCTGTGTAGTTTGCCGAACTACTCCACACCCAAGCACGAATGGTTCCACTCCAATTTGCATTATTTTCAAAGAATGCAGCTTGCTCTCCTTCGTTCATAGAAGGAGTGATAGGTGTTTCGGGTTCTTCTACTCCTCCGCCGCTTATACCTCCTCCGTTGTTAGAAGAATCTTCTTCTTCGGTACCATCATAGTTTTCTTGCGTAACAATAACTGAGGAGGTAGAGTAGATGTATTTACCATCCACACCCACTTTGCCCGGAGCATCGGTTTTTGATGTATTGAGTACATATACTCTCAAATTTCCTTTACCCGAACAAGACACCGATAGAGTTCCATTTGTTACAGCTTTTGTGTCGCCGGTAACAACCTCGGTATAAGTACCGTTCTCGATTCCGGTGAAAGTTGCGTTTCCACTTATAGTAATTAGAGCATAGGAATCAGTGTTGCTATCGGTGTATCTGCGTTTGAAAGCAAAGTTTCCCGAACACCCTTCGGTTGAGTATTGTCCTTTACGCAAAGCCGGAACAGCTGCACGAATGAGATTAAGACGTTGTATGTGCATTGCTAATGGATGAGATAGGGTTGCAGCAACATTACCCGATGCTGTATATTGTGCAAAATCGCTAACACTTACATCCCCTTTTATATACCCTCCAAAATAAGCTCTACCTGTTTCTCTTAAAGCAATATTAGGACCATTATCAATGACTTTCCCTTTTCGGAATTCAATCTCAGAACCATAATAAATGCAAGGAATACCTCTAAACGTGAACATCAAACTAAGATTCTCGGCCCAAGTGTCTTGCGATTGATTGAATCGGGTACTTTCGGGAGCTCCGTCGGGTGCATAATCGTGTGAATCCACATACACTACATTATATGTGGCATCGTGGTAATATTTATCACCGTATTTAACACTGAAAGCCTCATTTGCCGTACGAAAATTCCAATGCATAGGAAAATCGATCACACTCATCCCTGAATATTGGGAGTAATCGGGGGTGTGGTAGTTATTTCCATTAAGAAAAGCATTATTTGATTCAGGCATTCCATAATCGTCTTGATAATCAACACCTTGTGCATCAACCGAATTTATGTTTGTGTGGTTACCTTTTGAACCTTCAGGAACCACAATTCCATTCCACGACGTTTTGCTTGTGTCCCAAGCATAATTTTGAGATTCTTTCCAAGTGTAAAAATATGGTGAACAATTTTCGTGATTTCGATAAGTTACATTTCGTTCTCTTGCACACACTTCTCCAAACATAAAGAAATCACCTCCGTTACGTTTGTGTTTGTATTGCTCGGCAAGATCTGTAAATTGAGGAATGAATGCCTTATTGAAAGTAAGACGTGATATATGCCCACTTGTGTCGATGCGGAAACCGTCAACCCCCATCTTGATAAATTCGCCATAACAATTCACAAGATAGTCTGTCACATAAGGATTTTCGGTATTCAAATCCACACAATCGCCGGCAATCTGACCATACCAACGAGAATAATCATCCCAATTCCATTCATTGCCCACGTGATGCCAATAATTGTTTACATCGTGGTTTTGCCCATCGGTGTTTTTCATCTGAGCCAATCGTTTGGCATATTGTTCACTTACTACAAGATCCGAATAATTATCGGGAAGTTTACCTCCGTCTTTAATGGTAAAAGGTATCATACAATCTTCTATAGTAGCTTGATTTTTACTCCAATCACGTGTAAATAGTTTGCAAAGGTTTTCTTCTCCGAAATTCCCAGTGTGATTGAGAACTATATCAAGTATTATTTTCATGCCTCTGCTATGTGCTTCATCGATGAGCGACTGGAAAGACACATCTTCACTTTCGTAACGGGCATCTACCTTAGAAAAATTGAATGCATGATAACCATGATAATCGTAGCCCGAAGCATTTTCCACTACCGGAGTAATCCACACAGCAGTAAAACCAAGAGCTTTAATGTAGTCGAGTTTTTCGATAAGTCCCTTGAAATCGCCTCGCCAAGCAGGGTCACCCTCGTTCCGTTCTTGATTATCCCAACATTGAGTATTATTGGAAGGATCACCATCGTAGAAACGAGTTGTCATCACGAAATATATGGTTTCATCCCGGAAATCAGTACGATCGCCCACAAAGGTGGCTGCGTATGATTTTACTGTAAATAAAGTAACAAATAATAATAAATTTGTAATAAGTCTCATAGATTTTATTTTTATTTAAATTCGGTCTTCACGATCGAGATTGCGGTAGTTAATTGCTTCGGCTATGTGATGCTGCTTCACATCGGGTGAGCCCTCGAGGTCGGCAATGGTCCGAGCCACTTTCAGAATGCGGTCGTAGGCTCGCGCACTCATATTGAGACGTTCCATTGCATCGCGCAAGCGTGCAAGCCCCTTTTCATCGGGTTGTGCATACTGACGCAATAATGCCGACGTCATTTGTGCATTGCAATGAATACCTTTCACATCACGAAAACGCGCGGTTTGTATCTCTCGAGCTTTAATTACACGCTCCCTTATTGTTGCACTGCTCTCACTTGGTGCTGTCGATGAAATGTCATCAAATTCAACCGGCGACACCTCAACCTGAATATCTATGCGGTCGAGAAGCGGTCCTGAGATTCGGTTCATATAGCGTTGACGAGCTCCGGGTTGACATATACACTCTTTCGATGGGTGTCCATAGTAACCACAAGGGCACGGATTCATCGAAGCCACCATCATAAATGATGCAGGATATTCAACCGAGTATTTGGCTCGCGATATGGATATGAAACGGTCCTCAAGTGGTTGACGCATCACTTCAAGCACAGAGCGATTAAATTCAGGGAGTTCATCAAGAAATAGGATTCCGTTGTGAGCCAAACTGATTTCTCCCGGCATAGGATTCGCACCACCCCCCACAAGAGCCACAGGCGATACTGTGTGGTGAGGAGAACGAAAAGGGCGTTGTGTCATCAGGGTTGAACCTTGTTTGAGTTTTCCTGCTACAGAGTGTATTGTGGTGGTTTCGAGAGCTTCGCGTAATGTAAGAGGTGGTAAAATCGAAGGCAATCGCTTTGCCATCATAGACTTCCCACTTCCCGGACTACCCATAAGAATTATGTTGTGACCGCCGGCGCAAGCCACTTCAAAAGCTCTTTTTACGTTATCTTGTCCTTTTACTTCGCTGAAATCAAAGTCATAGTTGTTTATATTACTGAAAAATTCCTCGCGGGTGTTTACTATGGTGGGAGAGATAGCTCCCATTCCATTAAAGAAGTTCACCACTTCAAATATGTTGTCGACACCAAGCACATCAAGGTCGTTCACCACAGCTGCTTCTCGTTCATTGGCACGTGGAACAATAAATCCCTTGAAACCTTGCGCGCGTGCTTTGATAGCCATAGGCAAAATACCTCGTATAGGTAGAATCGTACCATCGAGCGAAAGTTCGCCCATAATCATATATTGATGCAAACAATCGGTGGCGACTTTACCGTCGGCTGCAAGTATTGCAACAGCTATAGGTAAGTCATAGGCAGCCCCTTCTTTGCGAATGTCGGCAGGCGACATATTTACCACTACATCGCGATGAGGAAATTGCATTCCATAGATTTTAATGGCAGAGCGTACACGTTCGTAGCTTTCCTTTACTGCCGTATCGGGTAATCCCACAATACAGAATCCCATACCATTCTCGATAGACACCTCCATTGTAACTACAATAGCGTCTACCCCACTCACTGCCGCACCATAGGTTTTTGTCAACATATATCAGAATGTTTTCAAGTCCTTTTTCTTGTTTTTGTTGTTCGCATTGAATATGCGTTGGCGTTCTTTTCGTTGCTTTTCTTTTTTAGCATCTTGCGCTTTCTTCTTCTTAGCACGCTCTTTCGCTTTTTCTTTTTCGCTCATCTTCACCAATCGAGCATTGATGATGTGTGATGCCGAATCAATCGATTCACCTCGATACACCACGCCTCCCACCGAGTCAAGCATAATAAAATATGGCGCATCGTTCACGAGCATATCGCTTATTGTGGGATGCATCGTTCCTCCAACAGCCCAAAAGTGCTCCCAATCGGTATCTTCGCTACGCAAAGTGCGTTTCCAACTTACTGTGTCGCTATCAAGCATAATATCGGCAATTTGCAATTGCGTCTTACCTTTGGGGGTGTGCTTATAGTTGTAATAAAGAGTATCGAGAGCTTCTATAATATTTTTTCGATTTTCATCACTTTGACCGCAGAAGTACAGCAAACTCAATTTACCTTTTAATGGCATAAACGATTCTAAAGAATCATTTTCATTATATAATTTAATTGTATGCCACTTACGATTATTATCTTTTTTTGTCGATTTAAGGGCATTAATGTCGACATAAGCTTTCATTAAACTTGCGGGGCGAGCTTCCTCGTTGATGGAATTGAAGAGTTTGCGAACATTGTCTGAGTCATCAAGATTGTTGTAATCAAACAACAGCAAGACCGTACTTACTATATTATTGCTATTGGCTTCGATGTATTCTTCGATTTTTTTGTCGATAATATCATATTCCCCTTCGGAATAGTTGGTGTGATTAGCCCTTCGGAAATTATTCCAATCTTCATTCACATCACTGCCTTTCATTTCAATGAGGTATTTGTGCTTGATATTACCCTTTAACTTTAAACTCTCTCCATTTTTCATAATGACCTTTGTGATAAGTTCATTTTTGGAATTGTAAAGTTGAACCATTGTATAGTTTTGGGAAACTCCTTCCAACTTGAAACGTCCGGATTCAGATGGCACACTAAGACTCTGTACTCCGGCCTCATTTACATAATATGCTTTCACAGGCAGTTCTCCCAAATCGGTAATAACGCCCTCAATAGTAAAACTATCGTTGCTACAACTTGCGAATAGTATACATATCGGCAAGAAAGCCCATTTAAATATTTTATTAAGCATAATCGTTCAAAAATAAGTGTATTATATTTACAAAGTTACAGTATTTCTCGTAAAGTTGAAAAATAGAAAAAGGAAAATTGACAATTAGTCTTATATAATTAGTGTTTTTCAACTCTATCTAAATGATGTACTGATAGTTTTTACTTATTAAACATTTGTATTTTTCACAGAGGGATGTTAATTTTATGGTGGTTTTATTAAATTCGTGTGATTATGCGTAAATATGTCGAAATTGAAAACTATAACAGTGCTCTTGAGATATTGAAAAACGGAGGCATTGTGGAACATTATGCGTTTCAGTGTGTGGATTTCACCGAACTTGCCCCCGAAGTAGCAAAAGTTACATTTAAAGAATGTTTGTTTCTTGGCTGCAAGTTAAATAAATTGATGCGCTCTAATCTTGATAGCTCAAACACGGTGCTTACCTCGCTTAAAGTGCCTTATGGGGTGTTTCGAACATCGCTCTATACCCCCGAGTCGCTTTATGAAGGCTATGATTGGCACAATCATAGTAGCTCAGAGCTATGCTACGATACAAAAGTGTATAATCATTACCTTACTATAGGCAAACGAGCCAACGACATAAACGAGACTCTCGCACGTACACTCCACGATCACTCTATGAGTGAAGCTTTGCACGATTTTCTCGCTTCTTACAATGAAAAAGACGTAGTGGGAATAATGGGCGGACATGCTTTGCTTCGTACCGATGACGTATATCGACAAGTGGTTTTGATATCAAAACTACTCACCGAAAAAGGCAAACTTATGATTAGTGGCGGAGGTCCCGGTGCTATGGAGGCTACCCACTTAGGTGCATGGCTTGCAGGTCGTAGCACACCCGAAGTGAATGAGGCATTATCAATCCTTAGCAAGTATCCTTCTTTTGAAGATGCAGGTTGGCTCAGTTCAGCATTTGAAGTTAGGGAACGTTTCCCTCAAAAGCAGTACAAAAGTGTAAGTATTCCTACTTGGCTTTACGGTCACGAACCAGCAACCCCATTTGCCACGCACATAGCCAAATATTTTGAGAACTCTTTGCGAGAGGACGGATTACTCACCCTTGCTATGGGTGGGGTTATTTACACTCCGGGAAGTGCCGGCACAATGCAAGAGATATTTCAAGATGCTGTGCAAAACCACTATCTGTCGTTTGGCTATGCAAGTCCTATGGCTTTTTTCGGTGTCGATTATTGGACAAAACAAATGCCGGCTTTCACGTTGCTCCAAGAATTACAAAAAACCGGGCGATACAGAAATCTTCTGCTCTCAATCACTGATTCCGTTGAAAGCGTAGTTCAAACAATATTAGATTTCCATTAAAATTGAAAGAGCTTAGGCGTTGCCTAAGCTCTTTCTTAATGAGTTAACTTTCAAAACCAGGTCGTTTAGACCAACCTTGATTTTATAAAGTCTTAATTATAGAATAACTTTTGTTGCTTTGTTTCCTTGCTTCTTGATGAAGATACCATTTTCAGGATTAGCAACCTTCACACCTTGCAAGTTGTAGTATTCTACAGGTGCATTAGCATCAACTTCGATAACGTCGATTGCAGAAGCACTCTTAGTACCCTTAAGAGTCAACGCAGCCTTAGCAGGAGTTACAGCCTTAGGAGCATCTTGTGGTAATGAGTAAACTGCAAGACCAACACCACGTCCAAATACATACATATTATTTGCAGCGTCGAAGCAGATTTCATTGATTTCACTTGCACCGGATACTACCACTTCATACAAGAAGTTGAATGTAGGAACTCCGTCAACAAATGCAAATTCGTATATATTTACATTAGCTGAACCATTTGCGATAGCACAGATAGTCTTATCATTGTTCAATGCGAAACCTGCACCTAAGCTACCATCAAGGTCCTTCATACTTTCACCAGAACTGAATACCAAGTTACCTTCATAGTCAGCGAAGATGAAAGATGGAACGCCTGAAGTATTTTGTCCTGAATTACGGATTTGAGACCAGAAAACACCTTCTTCGCAAGCATTAACTTCAACATTAGTATTTATTAGCAAGCCCTTAATTCCGTCATAAATATAAGTTGGAGCACTTGCCCAATTATCAGCAGTACCAAGGTCGTAACCTACCGGAGTTTGACCATTAGTTGATGGATAGTCTTCGCAGAACATAAACATCTTACGATTTTCGCCCTTACCAATGAAAGAAACACCTGTAGTACCACCACCTGTTACAGTACCGTCAGCATTCTTGAATTCACCTCCACTTTGACGAGTTGATTCGTCGAATACATTGCTTAGAGCATCGCGTTGAGCAGGATCGAATACCCAAATACCGGATTTACCATCACTCCAGTCAGTAATGTAAAGTTTACCTTCACTTGTAGCACAACGTAAAGGAGAAGAACCATTACTTGAATCGAACTTGTTGCCCAAGTAGATACCTTCTGATTGTAATTGTTGGTCAACAACTTGGATACCCTTACCGTAACCACCTGTTACATAAACCTTACCATAGTTATCACTTTCAGCATCAGCATCGATAGCTACACCACCACGATTCCAGTAAGAACCCGGCTTAGTTGCAATAGAACCATCAACGTGGATTTGAGCAGGAGTTGCGATAGCCTTACCATTTACTTCAACCACCCAAGAATAAGTACCTTCAGCAAGTTCTGTACCGTCTACAGTTACAGAATTTGCACCGGCCTTAACTGCAACAGGGATTGTAGTGGCAATAGAATCGCCCTCGATATGAGTTAGAATCACATTAGCATCAGTTGCATCAGCACCGGTTACATCAAATGTCAATGTGTAAACGCCTTCTGCTTCAGTCATTGCAAGATTATAAGCATATTCACCACGAACTACAGGTTGTTCTACCGATTGAGTAGTAAGTTTAGTAATCTTATTTCCGTTCAAGAAGTACAATTCAATCCAATAATCTGTCAAATTTTCATCAGCATCACGCTTAACAACTGTACGTCCATTTACCGAAGCAGTAGTACTTAGAGTGCTAAGGTCTACACTTTCAGGAAGAACAACGTCTACAAGTTTAGCCTTATCGAAACCATTTGTTACATTAATTAGTTTAACCACAGCCTTACCTTCTACTTCATCAGCAGCTACCATAAATGAACTACCTGCGTACTTGAAGAATTCAATCTTAGCAGTTGGCTTATTCAAAAGACCTTCAGCAAGAACTACATTAGTAGTAACGTCATCGCTTAGGATAATTTCCATTGGAAGGTGGTTAGAACCAGTAACTACATACCAACCTTCAGTGATAGGAGACAAATGATAAGTATAGTCTTCACCAAACTTATTCTTAGCATGTACATCATCAGGACGTGCAAAAGAACCATCACTTACCATAACACTATCAACTACAGAACAGATTGCATTCCATACATTTGTTGTAGAGCCGGTAGTTTCAGCCGATAGTACAATAGTACCTTCTTCCATTGTACCTTCATAGTAGAATGTATTACCTACGTATGCGTTATTGAAGTTACCGGTCTTATTAGTATCAAACCACTTAACAGCTTCACCGGACGCAACACCTGTAGAATCATTTTTCCATATGTAGAATTCTACTCTTGGAGTACCATTATAAGCATTTTGATTCTTAGCACAACCAACTAAAACTCCATCAGCTGTAAGTTGGATATCAGAAAGAGCTAAATGAGAACCGGTACAAACAGAAGTTCCAAGTTGAGAAACAACTTCCATTTCCACAAGGTTATAAGCAAGAAGAACAGGTGAGTTATCTGCTTTCAATGCCAAAATATACATTACATTATCCTTAATTTCGGTGCGACGTATTGTAGCTCCTTCCAATTCAGGAATTTCAATATTTGTATATGAATTATTCACATTGTATGAAGAAGCAGCCTTAATATCAGCTTCTGTAATTTCATCCGGATAATCCACATAAACGATTGCAGGAGGTTCGTAAGCTACGTTTTCAAGCATTGGTTCAGGATATACATTTTCGCCTGCCTTAACAGTAACTTCAAGAGGTTCTGCCAATGGTTTATAATCAGCATGAGAACATTCAATTGTATATGTTCCCGGCTCAACATGGAATACGAAAGCGCCATTCCATTCATCATCTGTTGTGTAAGTAGCAACTTCAGCTCCATCCTTCTTCAATGTAACAACTACATTATTCAAAGGCATATAAGCATCATTTGTGCTTGAATTAGGTTTATAGAATTCATGAGAGAATTTTTCGTGCTTATCGCGAACAACACCATAAATCACACCGGTAGTGATTTTCTTATCCCAACCGAAGTAATCAGCGATGCCGTAAGCATAACCATGACCTTCAAGATGACAAACGTCCCAGTTCATATAACGGTGACGAGCCGGTTGATAAGTGTGGAAGTAACCTTCACTTAAGAAACCTGTAGTACCATGTCTCAACACACCAAGGTAACCTACAAATTTAACTGTATCAGGATTACCATTAGTACCTTCAATATATTCAGAGAACTCAGTATTAGGATCATATTCATAGCCATCAGGGACTATAAAAGTATTAGTATATGAGCTGCCATAGAAAGTGTGGTCACCACGAACATTCATTGAACTCTTGTAAGCAGTCCATTGTTGGTGTCCCATACCGGTAAGATATGGCCAACAAGCTTTACTTACCGCTATACTACCCGGGTTGCCTTCTTGTGCATCGGTACCACGGTAAAGAATCAATGGATAATTAGTGTTTGTGCCTTCTGTCAAAGCATTTGAGTGGATAGACACGAACAAGTCAAAATCGTTAAATTCTACTTCGGCTGAGATTTCTGACAAAGAACGATCATAATAAGCCGATTCCGGGTTTGTAGTATGAGCGTCATAGTCAGTATAAGGAGGATATGCACCATTCTTTACACGTGAGAATACGATATTTTGACTTAAGTCAAGAGCCGCACCAATACGATGAGGATTATCGTTTGTTTGGTTCTTTGTACGATCAAATGGAACTCCAAAGCTGATTAGCTTTTCAAGCATTGCAAGACCTTTTTGAAGATTTGTGTTTGATTCAAAAAAGTTTGCAGTATCATTATTAGCGTCACTATAAGCATTGTTAGCTCCATGCTTTACTGTACCCATAGGACGACTACCGGAGTCAAATGCTCCGTGACCGGGGTTGATGTAAATACGTACATTTTCTACAGTTGGAGTTTGAGCCATTGCAGTTGCACCCACGAATAGTGCCATTGCTGCTGTAGCTAATATTTTTCTTAGTTTCATATCACGTCCTCCTTTTATTTGTTAACACTCATTACGAACAACTCTCCGGCCGGTGTTACGAAAGATATCTTGGCGCCGTTGCCTGATACCGATGGATACATTGCCATCGATG
>SUXH01000040.1 GCA_015061055.1 Bacteroidales bacterium | reverse complement strand
TGCGAGTATCAAATTCACCCGTTGTCAAGAACGGGAAGAAAAAGACAAACAATTGGCTCGACCATCAGGATGTTTGTCAGCGATTGAAGATAAGCAAGCGTACATTGCAGACCTTGCGTGATAACGGGACACTAGCCTACACCAAAATCGGCAACCGCACCTACTACTTGCCCGAAGATGTAGAGAGCATTGTAACAAAGGTAGAGGACAGACGAAAAGAAGCCAAGTGGAAAGGACGAGAAATCTAATCAATGTATAACAATAAAACCATTTGAACTATGTATCAAGAAATGCGAACAAAAGACGATGCGTGGATGCAGTCCATTCACGAGAGTATCGACCAACTATCGGAAATTCTCGATAGTATGCCCAAAGATGGTGCAGCCTTGCAAAACGATGATGAGTATTTATGCGACAAAGAAGTTGCGTATATGCTTAAAGTGAGCCGAAGGACATTGAGCGAATACAGAAGCAATGGCACATTGCCTTACTATGTGCTCGGTGGCAAAGTTCTGTACAAGCGAAGTGAGATTGAGCAAGCATTGAAACGGGAATATAACGGCAAGCACTTGATGAATGGTAGCGGATAAACCTATCTATATTTTTGGAGGGAGTGAAATTTACCGCTTGCCCTATATTCATCTATTGCAAAATAATAGCGCCCCTATGGATAGAAACAAGAACAGCATACAAATGGGTTATCAATGTAAGACCCTTTTGTATGCTGTCTGTTTATCTTTATCTACATTTTCGTCAGTCGTTCATTTCCGTTGCCGTCTGCATTTTTTAGTACAGACATTGAAAGGGGAAAGGTTTTCGGGCTGAATACTCTCCGTAGGAGGAAGATTCAGTCCGAAACGGCTTGCCGCCCCGACCTTTCAACTTTCAAGGGCTGATGTACTACCTTCGCAGACGAGCAAAGGAAATGGGCGAATGACGGAATCGGGAAACTCATAATATCGCAGATTGATGATTGACCAAATTCAAATATTACCCTGAACAATGAAAAATGCACCGTCCTTTTTGCTCGTTCATAAAAAAGTTGTACCTTTGTTCTAAGATGAGTTGTACATCAATGCAAATCACGCAAGTATGTAGAAATCAGAACAGTTGCCAACTCATTACCTCGTTATTGAACTTTCCGCATAAACATTTTATTCTTAGCGGATTATGAGATTATTCCAAAAATATTGTTTAAATCTCAACTTTACATATTGCATCTTAAGAATTAAACCTTCCCGGCCTCTTTCAACTCCTCAAGACAAAGATTGCATTTTTCGAGAAAAGCTCTATCATACCGCATCGATAATATTTCTTGGTATTGCTTTTCACTTTCCGATGCAGAGAATTTTTCGGGATGTTCTTGATGCATTCTACGTAAAAGATGCCACTGATGCCATCGTCTGAACCGGAATGCTAAAAACTGATTAAGCCATAAAGGTGTATCTTCATCTACAACATATTCATCACCATTGTCAATTAATTCATTATACTTTTTGTGTAATTCGATAAATCTCTCATCAATTTCATTATATGATAATGAGCCTTCAATCGTCAATTTCAACAAAGCAATAGCTTCATTCTCCACATTTGTATATTTAGACTTACGCTTACGAAAACGTCCAAACAAATCATTCAAATAATCAAATCCCATAATATTTCTCCTGCTTATACAGTTTATTGTTTTCTTTCTTACAAAGAATAAAAATGTGAATAATTAAATCTCGTTAGAGGTGAATCCACATCATCAAGTTCTCGAATACGTTGTGGCACCATATGAAGTGATTCACAAGTATCTAATAGTTCTCTAAGGCGACAAGCCAATTTCTCATTCTCTCTGTCAAGTTCTTCTTGAGTAGTCTCCACTCCATATTCTTCAGCCTCCTTTTTATCGGTTATAATCATCCCGGAGAACAACCCATGCAATCCTTCTTTACGAGCAAATATATCGGCATGGCACCATATACCCACTATACTACCTCTGTGCTTTCGCAGATAATAAGTATGGGAATGATTTACTATCAAGCGGTCAAAGTCTTCCGAATCTTCATCCTCACGAGAAAACAACCCTTTATCACTTCCATGCCCTAAAAGCAAAATTCGTTCTTGGCAGGATGCGTGATTTAGAGCATCTTTCACCTCTCGATTGCTACTACTTTGATCGAGCACTCTCGCATCAAGTCCATTATAAAGCGCACGAAGCATATCTGTAGTCTTATCTTTCGGATGTATTACAAGCATAATTCTCTTCTTGTCTATACCTTTGAATTTAATCTTTCTTCTACCATTGCATCAAAGCGCCTCAATACATCCTTGATTTCATAAGTCAAATAAGGTAAATACACATTCACCAACTCCTCAGGCACTCCATAGTATGCAGCAGCAATCCCACCGGCCATACATGCTATCGTGTCGCTATCGCCTCCAAGCGACACTGCCAATTTCAATGCCGACACATAGTCTTCACTCTCAAGAAACGCTGTTATTGCTTCAGGACACGAGCCTTGGCATGTTTCGTCAAATTGGTAATATGGGCGAATCTCATCACAAGTGCGACTCAAGTCATAATCAAAAGTGTTCTCAATATATTTCTTTATTTCTGCTTTCGACTCACCCTCACGAGCAAGATATATTGCCGATGCTATCGCTTGCGCTCCTTTTATCCCTTCGGGGTGGTTATGAGTTACTTCGGCCGACTCTTTTGCGAGTTGCAACGCCTCTTCAAGCGATTTGGCATAGAACCCCACAGGACTCACACGCATTCCTGCACCGTTTCCAAAGCTGTTATATGGTTTCTGTTCTTCACGTGGAGTGTTAAGCCAACGAAAGAACATTCCACCATATCCGGCATCGGGATATTTATTTCCCCATTCACTCATTATCTCCGATAAGTCATCACCTGCAAGGTCATAGATGTATTTATTAGTATATTTCATATTCCTTGCTATCAACCAATCGGCTATAGCTATTGTCATCACAGTGTCGTCGGTAAAAAAACTGTCTTTATCCACCAATTCAAAATCGGTCGACCGGTAGTTATTCCATTCAAATCCTGAGCCTACAATATCACCGATAACAGCTCCTATTACGCCCTTCTTTACAGCGCATTTTTCTTGTCCACATTTCTTTTCCATACTTTTCCCTGTTGTTTTTATGTTAATTATCTGCTTCAGAACTCAAGTCTGAATCCCTTCTTCTTCATTCGTGCATATTCTTCTGCATTAAATCGGAATTTGCTTGGTATGCGTGTCGGGGTATCTTCTGCACGTTCTTCCACTGCTTTCACTATATTAAGTTTTTGAATCTTGCGATGAAAATTTCTTCGGTCAAATTTCACTTGTAATATCGATTCATACAAATTTTGCAACTGTGGCATAGTAAATTCCTCCGGTAGCAAATCGAACCCGATAGGTTCGAAATGGATTCGTTCGCGCAAGCGTATCAATGCCTCACGCAATATCTTATCGTGGTCGAATGCCAACTTTGGGATTTCGCCCAATCCATACCATTGTGCATTTGAAGCATCATCGCCACCTTTCACTTCGGCAATTTTTACCAATGCAAAAAAGGCTATTGTAATCACTCGCTCGCGTGGGTCACGCCTCACCTCGGTAAATGTGCGCAACTGCTCAAGTCGGCGACACGTCAACCCCGTTTCCTCCTTAAGTTCTCGCATTGCACCCTCCTCGGCAGTTTCATTCATTCTAAGAAACCCGCCCGGCAACGCCCACGTACCCTTATATGGTTCTATTCCACGCTCCACAAGCAGCACCTTCAATTCCATTCCATCATATCCGAATATTACGCAATCGGTCGTAACTGCCGGATGCGGATATTTATATGAATATAGTTTTTCTTCCATTCAACATCTGTTTTTGTGTATTTATCACTCAAAAGTACTACATTTTTTTCTTTATCCAAAATTTTAAACTCATTTTTCATTGTTTTCCTGTTCATACTAAATCTTTCCCTAAGGCACTCTCCTATTCACACTTTATTTTCCCCATTTGCGTGCATTTTGTGTTATTTCAACACAAAGATATATATTTATTCTTTATCCGCAAAATATTCTGCGTACTTTTTACACACATCACCGATTTTACCATTATAAAGAACAAAAAATATCGGCAACCTTTCATTATAGAAGATTGCCGACACTAAATTCTATCACTATTCGCCTAAAATTATGGAATTCTGTTAACCTTATCGGCAATTTCTTGCGCGGCAAATTCGATATCGAACAATAGCTCTCCGGCATCATTCTTATAAATATACTTGAACGACACACCTAATTTGGCAAAGTCTTCTATCATATATCGCGAATACGAATATGATTCCACCAACTCATCTCTGAGCATATTGCGACACATCGATTTCATTTCACTTGTAACAGCCTCTTTTTCTGCGCCATTTACGGTGTATTCATACACTATGGTATCATCTGTGGCAAATATATCGGAATATACTACACCATTCCCGAAATCGATAGGCAACGCAGGCTTGGTATTATCCACCGTATATTGAATATAGAAATCTTTTTCATACAAAGGCTCGCCATCAACAGCATTCAATCGTCTTAGAGCCTCCACCAAATGAGAGTTCTCTACAAGCATCGTTTTTACCGTATCACCATCATTTGTAAAATATGTGTATCTTATCCACACTCTCGATTCTTCAATAGCCTTCTCCGTTACCGACAGTGTCTTAACTGTTTCACTCAGGAAACCCATTGCGCCAAACTTAGGACTTAAAGCATAGTCCGACTCCTTTACTATCTGTGCATATTCATCCTTCAACTTTATGTCGATATACACACCATCACCTTCAGTTCCGGTGGCTACAATATTTCCGAGTGGAGTTGCCGTAGGCAATTTAAAACCTGCCATTGCATTATGCACCAAATTCCGAAATTTATCACCCTCGCTTTTACAACCGATAAATGCAAGCGAACACATCAACGCTACTAATAATAAGCTCTTGTTTCTCATATCTCTTATGTATTTTCTTAAAATTATTTTAATATTCCATCGATTTGATATAATCGTTTGAAGAATAAACACTTGAAGTTATCTTGAAAAGAGCGTGGTAACGATTTGGGAATCGTGCGAATTTCTGCGGTTTGCGGTAGCAATACTCTC